>CAWKEX010000007.1:0-51192 GCA_963848795.1 uncultured Actinomycetota bacterium | reverse complement strand
CCACTCGCGGTTCTCCACCAACACCTTCCCGAGCTGGCCGCTGGCCCACCCGTTCCGGTTCATCGCCCACAACGGCGAGATCAACACCGTGATGGGCAACCGGAACTGGATGCGGGCCCGCGAGGCGCTGCTCGACTCCGACCTGTTCAACGGCGACCTGGACCGGATCTTCCCGATCTGCAGTCCTGGCGCGTCCGACTCCGCGTCGTTCGACGAGGTGCTCGAGCTGCTCCACCTCGGCGGCCGGTCGCTCCCGCACTCGGTGCTGATGATGATCCCCGAGGCGTGGGAGAACCACACCGAGATGGACGAGAAGCGCCGGGCGTTCTACGAGTTCCACGCCTCGCTCATGGAGCCGTGGGACGGCCCGGCCTGTGTGGTGTTCACCGACGGCTCGCAGATCGGGGCCGTCCTCGACCGCAACGGGCTGCGGCCCTCGCGCTACTGGGTCACCGACGACGGCCTGGTGGTCCTCGCCTCCGAGGTCGGCGTACTCGAACTCGACCCCGCCTCCATCGTCCGCAAGGGCCGGCTCCAGCCCGGCCGGATGTTCCTCGTCGACACCGACGAGCACCGGATCATCGAGGACGAGGAGATCAAGGCCGAGCTCGCGGCCGAGAACCCCTACGACGAGTGGCTGCACGCGGGCCAGATCCACCTCGCCGACATCCCCGAGCGCGAGCACATCATCCACACCCACGCCTCGGTCACCCGACGCCAGCAGATCTTCGGCTACACCGAGGAGGAGCTGCGGATCCTGCTCACGCCGATGGCCAACACCGGTGCCGAGCCGATCGGCTCGATGGGCACCGACAGCCCGATCGCCGCGCTCTCCGACAAGCCGCGGCTGCTGTTCGACTACTTCAGCCAGCTGTTCGCCCAGGTGACCAACCCGCCGCTGGACGCGATCCGCGAGGAGCTGGTCACCTCGCTCGCCGGCACCATCGGGCCCGAAGCCAACCTGCTCGAGCCGGCCCCCGCGTCCTGCCGCCAGGTGGTGCTGCCCTTCCCGGTCATCTCCAACGACGACCTGGCCAAGATCCGGCACATCAACCGCGACGGCGACATGCCCGGCTTCATCACCCACGTGTCCCGCGGGCTCTACCCCGTCGAGGGCGGCGGCGCCGCCATGGCCGAGCGGATCGACGAGATCTGCGCCGAGGTGTCCGAGGCCATCGCGGGCGGCGCCCGGATCATCGTCCTCTCCGACCGCCACTCCACCGCCGAGACGGCGCCGATCCCATCGCTGCTGCTCACCGGTGCGGTCCACCACCACCTGGTCCGCGAGAAGACCCGCACCCAGGTCGGGCTGCTCGTCGAGGCGGGCGACGTCCGCGAGGTGCACCACGTCGCGCTGCTGATCGGCTACGGCGCCGCGGCGGTCAATCCTTACCTGGCCATGGAGTCGGTCGAGGACCTCGCCCGCGACGCCTACTACGTGAAGTCCGAGCCTGAGAAGGCGGTCGCCAACCTGATCAAGGCGCTCGGCAAGGGCGTCCTGAAGGTGATGTCCAAGATGGGCGTCTCCACGGTCGCGTCGTACACCGGTGCCCAGATCTTCGAGGCGGTCGGCCTGTCCCAGACAGTGGTCGACAAGTACTTCACCGGGACCACCTCGAAGCTCGGGGGCATCGAGCTCGAGATCATTGCCGACGAGGTGGCGCGACGCCACGCCGTGGCCTACCCGCCCGCCGGGATCGGTGCGGCGCACCGCGAGCTGGCCATCGGTGGCGAGTACCAGTGGCGCCGGGAGGGCGAGCCACACCTCTTCGACCCCGACACGGTGTTCCGGCTCCAGCACTCCACCCGGACCGGGCGCTACGACATCTTCAAGCAGTACACCCAGCGCGTCGACGAGCAGTCCGAGCGACTGATGACCCTGCGCGGGATGTTCCGGTTCAAGGACGCCGACGGCACCGGGCGCCAACCGGTCCCGATCGACGAGGTCGAGCCGGTCTCCGAGATCGTCAAGCGGTTCTCCACCGGCGCCATGTCCTACGGGTCGATCAGCCAGGAGGCCCACCAGACGCTGGCGATCGCGATGAACCGGCTGGGCGCCAAGTCCAACACCGGCGAGGGCGGCGAGGACGCCGAGCGCCTCTACGACCCGGAGCGCCGCAGCGCGATCAAGCAGGTCGCCTCCGGCCGCTTCGGCGTGACGGCTGAGTTCCTCACCAACTCCGACGACATCCAGATCAAGATGGCCCAGGGCGCCAAGCCCGGCGAGGGCGGCCAGCTGCCGGGGCAGAAGGTCTACCCGTGGATCGCCAAGACCCGGTACTCCACACCCGGGGTGGGGTTGATCAGCCCGCCGCCCCACCACGACATCTACTCCATCGAGGACCTCGCTCAGCTGATCCACGACCTCAAGAACGCCAACCCCGCGGCCCGCATCAACGTGAAGCTGGTGTCCGAGGTCGGCGTCGGCACGGTCGCCGCCGGGGTGTCGAAGGCGCACGCGGACGTCGTACTCATCTCCGGCCACGACGGCGGCACCGGCGCCGCACCCCTGACCTCGCTCAAGCACGCCGGCGGGCCGTGGGAGCTCGGCCTCGCCGAGACCCAGCAGACCCTGCTCCTCAACGGGCTGCGCGACCGGATCGTGGTGCAGACCGACGGCCAGCTCAAGACTGGCCGCGACGTCATGGTCGCCGCGCTCCTCGGAGCGGAGGAGTTCGGCTTCTCCACCGCGCCGCTCGTGGTGTCGGGCTGCATCATGATGCGGGTCTGCCACCTCGACACCTGCCCCGTCGGCGTGGCGACCCAGAACCCCGTCCTTCGGGAGCGCTACACCGGACAGGCCGATCACGTGGTCACCTTCTTCGAGTACGTCGCGCAGGAGGTGCGCGAGCTGCTCGCAGAGCTCGGCTTCCGCAGCCTCGACGAGGCCGTCGGCCGGGTCGACGCGCTCGACATCGAGCGGGCGGTCGATCACTGGAAGGCGGCCGGGCTCGACCTGTCGCCGATCCTGCACGTCCCTGACCTCCCGGAGGGGGCGGCACTGCACCAGACCACCAGCCAGGACCACGGCCTCGACAAGGCGCTGGACAACGAGCTGGTGAAGCTTGCCGCTCCTGCCCTCGACAGTGGGGAGCCGGTGCGCGCCCAGCTCGAGATCCGCAACGTCAACCGGACCGTCGGCACCATCCTCGGCCACGAGGTCACCAAGCGGTACCGCGGCGAGGGCCTGCCCGACGGCACCATCGACCTGACCTTCACCGGCTCCGCCGGCCAGTCCTTCGGCGCCTTCGTCCCGAAGGGGATCACCCTCCGGCTGGAGGGCGACGCCAACGACTACCTCGGCAAGGGGCTCTCCGGCGGACGGATCGTCGTCCGCCCGGACCGGTCGGCGACGTTCGCAGCCGAGGAGCAGATCATCGCCGGCAACGTGATCGGGTACGGCGCCACCAGCGGCGAGATCTTCCTGCGCGGCGTCGTGGGCGAGCGGTTCTGCGTCCGCAACTCCGGCGTGTCCGCGGTCGTGGAGGGCGTGGGTGACCACGGCTGCGAGTACATGACCGGCGGAAAGGTCGCGATCCTCGGCCCGACCGGACGCAACTTCGCGGCCGGCATGTCGGGCGGCTACGCCTTCGTGCTCGACATCGACGAGGGGCGGGTCAACCCCGAGCTGGTCGACCTGAACCCGGTGGAAGGTGAGGCGGCCGAAGAGCTGCAGGATCTCGTCACCCGCCATCACGAGGAGACCGGCTCGGCGGTCGCCGAGGCGCTGCTCGCCGACTGGGAGAGCTCGCTGGCCCGCTTCACCGAGGTGATGCCCAGCGACTTCAAGCGGGTGCTCGAAGCCCGGGAGGAGGCGATCGAGGAGGGTCTCGACGAGGAAGAGGCTGCTCACCGGATCATGGAGGTGCTGCATGGCTGACCCCAAGGGCTTCCTCAAGCACGACCGCGAGGTCGCGACCCGCCGTCCCGTCGAGGAGCGGGTCCAGGACTGGAACGAGGTCTACCCCGGAGGCGCAGGCCGCGCGCTGCTGCCGATCATCACCGAGCAGGCTGGGCGCTGCATGGACTGCGGCATCCCGTTCTGCCACCAGGGCTGCCCGCTGGGCAACCTGATCCCGGAGTGGAACGACCTGGTCTGGCGAGACGACTGGGAGGGCGCGATGGAGCGCCTCCACGCGACCAACAACTTCCCCGAGTTCACCGGCCGGCTCTGCCCCGCGCCCTGCGAGCCCGCGTGCGTGCTGGGCATCAACCAGAAGCCGGTCACGATCAAGAACGTCGAGGTCGCGATCATCGACCGGGCGTGGGAGTCGGGCTACGTCCGGCCCCAGCCGCCCGAGTGGCTCTCCGGCCGCACCGTTGCGGTGGTCGGCTCCGGACCGGCCGGCCTGGCCGCGGCCCAGCAGCTCACCCGCGCCGGTCACACGGTTGCGGTCTACGAGCGCGACGACAAGATCGGCGGGCTGCTGCGGTACGGCATCCCCGAGTTCAAGATGGAGAAGAAGCACCTCGACCGGCGCCTGGACCAGATGCGAAGGGAGGGCACGGTCTTCCGGGCCGGCGTCGACGTCGGCGCCGAGCTGACAGGGGCGCAGCTGACCGAGCGGTACGACGCCGTCGTACTCGCGATGGGGGCGACCGAGGCCCGCGACCTTCAGGTCACCGGCCGGGATCTGGACGGCATCCACCAGGCGATGGAGTACCTGCCGCAGTCGAACCGCGCCTCGCTCGGCGACGAGGTGGCCGACCAGATCACCGCCGAGGGCAAGCACGTCGTCATCATCGGCGGCGGTGACACCGGGGCCGACTGCCTCGGCACGGCCACCCGCCAGGGAGCCGCGTCGATCACCCAGCTGGAGATCATGCCCGAGCCGCCGGAGTCCCGGCCCGACGGCCAGCCCTGGCCCACCTACCCGATGATCTTCCGGGTCTCCGCTGCCCACGAGGAGGCGGGCGAGCGGGTCTACGCGGTCTCGACGCAGGAGTTCCTGGGCGACGACTCCGGCCGCGTCCGCACCCTGCGGCTGGTGGACGTGGTCTTCGAGGACGGCAAGTTCTCCGAGGTCGAGGGCAGCGAGCGCGAGATCCCGGCCGAGCTGGTGCTGCTCGCGATGGGCTTCACCGGCCCCGAGAAGCCTGGGCTGGTCGAGCAGCTCGGAGTCGAGCTCGACGACCGAGGCAACGTCGCCCGCGACGACAGCTACGCCACCTCCGTGGACGGCGTCTTCGTGGCCGGCGACGCGGGCCGCGGCCAGTCGCTGATCGTGTGGGCGATCGCGGAGGGCCGCGCGGCCGCCGCCGCCGTCGACGAGTTCCTGACGGGCTCCACCAACCTCCCGGTCCCGATCCCCCCGACCGCCCGTCCCCTCGTCGTCTGAGGCTCGCCGGCGAAAGTTTCCTGCTCGTCTGTTTGGAACGATCTAAGTGCGACTAGGCTTCGAGTCGTGCACAGAGCCAAGATCGTTTGCACCCTCGGCCCAGCGACCTCCAGCCCGGAGCGGATCCGCGAGCTGGTGGAGGCGGGCATGGACGTCGCCCGGCTCAACATGAGTCACGGGACCCACGCCGACCACGAGCGCTCCTACCGCCTGGTGCGGGAGGCGGCCGACGAGACCGGGCACGGCGTGGGGATCCTCGCCGACCTGCAGGGTCCGAAGATCCGGCTGGACACCTTCGCCGACGGGCCGGTGGCGCTGCGCAACGGCGACCGGTTCACGATCACCACGCGCGACGTGCCCGGGGACCGGTCGGTCTGCGGGACGACGTACGACGGGCTCCCGGGGGACGTGGGCCCCGGTGACCCGATCCTCGTCGACGACGGCAAGGTCCGCCTCGAGGTTCTCGAGGTCGACGGCAAGGACGTGGTGACCGTGGTGAGGACGGGGGGAAGGGTCAGCGACCACAAGGGCCTCAACCTGCCCGGGGTGCCGGTCAGCGTCCCGGCCCTTTCGGAGAAGGACGTCGAGGACCTGAGATTCGCGCTCCACCTCTCCGTCGACTTCGTCGCACTGTCGTTCGTGCGCTCGGCCGAGGACGTCGAGCCGGTCCGGCAGGTGATGCGTGAGGAGGGCGTGCTCGTCCCCGTGATCGCGAAGATCGAGAAGCCGCAGGCGATCGACAACCTCGACGCGATCATCGAGGCCTTCGACGCGTTCATGGTGGCGCGGGGAGACCTCGGCGTGGAGTGTCCGCTCGAGGAGGTGCCGTTCCTGCAGAAGGACGTCATCAACAGGGCGAGGCTCAACGCCAAGCCGGTCATCGTGGCCACCCAGATGCTCGAGTCGATGATCACCAGCCCGGCTCCCACCCGCGCCGAGGCCTCCGACGTCGCGAACGCCGTACTCGACGGCGCCGACGCCGTGATGCTCTCCGGGGAGACGAGCGTGGGGGAGTACCCCATCGAGACCGTGGCCACCATGGAGCGCATCGTGGGTGCCACCGAGCGGCACGGGCTGCCGCACATGACCGCCCTGGACTGGGCTCCGCGGACTCGGGGTGGCGTGATCACCAAGGCTGCGCTCGAGGTCGCGGAGCGGGTCGAGGCGAAGTTCCTCGTCGCGTTCACCCAGTCCGGCGACTCCGCGCGTCGTCTCGCCCGCTACCGCGGAAAGGTGCCGATCCTGGCCTTCACGCCCGAGGCGAAGGTGCGCTCCCAGCTGTCGATGACCTGGGGGGTCGAGACCTTCCAGACCGACGCCGTCGAGCACACCGACGAGATGGTCCGCCAGGTCGACGAGGCGCTCCTGGAGATCGGGCGAGTGCAGGAGGGCGACCTGGTCGTCATCATCGCCGGCAGCCCGCCGGGCATCCCGGGCTCCACCAACGCCCTGCGCATCCACCGGATGGGCGACGCGATCAACGAGGTCGCCCCGGCCTACCGCCGCCGCTGACCTTCCGCGGTCCGTGACGATCGGGCTGTGGATATCGCGGACCCGCAACCCGAACGTCACGGATGACGGTGCCCCGGGTGGGATTCGAACCCACACTGGACGGTGTTTGAGACCGCATTCTCTGCCGATTGGAATACCGGGGCCTGAGCGGGCCAAACGCTACCGGATGCTGTCCGGCGATTCGGGTTGCCAAAGACTAGTAACTGAGTACAGTTACGGTTCTTAGAGTCCAGCCCGTCCGGGAGGTCGTCATGTGGAAGCCGTGGGCAGTCGCCCAGCTGGTGGGATCGCTCAGCCATGAGGGGGCGGTTGCCAACGCGAGGGGCGCGGCGACCGAGCTGAGCAGGATGCGGGTCGAGCGGGTGGAGATCGAGCTGTACGTCGCACAGCGCGCCGCCGAGGCGGCGGACCAGCCCGCCTGACGCCACGCCCGGGAGCCGTCGCGGCGCCCAGCCGCTAGCCTGTCGGCCGTGAACCAGCCCGCGACCTCTCCTCGGCCCAGCCCTGGCCGGAGGGTCGTCATCGCCGAGGACGAGACGCTGATCCGGATGGATCTGGCCGAGATGCTCGGCGAAGAGGGGTACGACGTCGTCGGCCAGGCCGGTGATGGGGCGCGTGCCATCGAGCTGACCGAGGAGCTGCGTCCCGACCTGGTCATCGTCGACGTGAAGATGCCGGTCCTCGACGGGATCGCGGCCGCCGAGCGGATCGCCGGGCAGCGGATCGCGCCGGTGGTGATCCTCACGGCGTTCTCGCAGCGCGAGCTGGTCGAACGGGCGCGGGATGCCGGTGCCATGGCCTACCTGGTCAAGCCCTTCAGCAAGAGTGACCTGGTGCCGGCCATCGAGATGGCCGTGAGCCGGTTCGCCGAGCTCGACGCCCTCGAGCACGAGGTGGCCGATCTCAACGATCGGCTGGAGACCCGCAAGGCGGTCGACCGGGCCAAGGGCGTCCTCCAGAAGGAGCTCGGACTCTCCGAGCCGGAGGCGTTCCGCTGGATTCAGAAGACCGCGATGGACCTGCGCCTCTCGATGCGCGAGGTGGCGGACGGGGTCGTCACCCACGGCCCCGGGCTCGCCACTCAGTGACTCCTGAGTCGGCCACTAGGTCACGAATCGACAACGACCCTTTGCGATCCCGTTTAATGCTGTTGTTCCCTGTGGATGAGCGCTACTTTGCACCCTGTATTCCCAGTTCCGGACTCGTGTGTCCGGAGTTTGCCTAGTGAGCCGGAGGCCCCATGATTCGCCCCATCCCTGTCCGCCGTACGGCTGTGTCTCTTGCAGCCGCCGCGCTCGTCCTGTCTGCCTGTGGCGGCGGGGACGGCGATACCGGCGCATCGGACCCCAGTGAGACCGAGTCGGACAGCGCAGCCGCGCAGGGTGACGGCACCCTGACCATCGGCACTCTCCTGCCGCAGACGGGCGACCTCGCCTTCCTCGGCCCGCCCGAGTTCGCCGGCGTGGACCTGGCCATCGAAGACATCAACGCCGCTGGCGGCGTGCTGGGCCAAGACGTCGTCGGCGTCAAGGCCGACTCCGGTGACGGCACGCCGGACATCGCCGGTGCCGAGGTCGACAAGCTCCTGAGCGCCGAGGCGGACACCATCATCGGTGCCGCGGCGTCCGGTGTGTCCATCACCGTCATCGACAAGATCACGGGCGCCGGTGTGGTCCAGTTCTCGCCGGCCAACACGGCAGCGGGCTTCGACAGCGACGAGATCGACACGGAAGGCCTCTACTTCCGCACGGCTCCGTCCGACTACCTGCAGGGCGAGATCCTGGCCAACCTCGTGGTCGAGGACGGCAACGAGAACGTCGCGATCATGGGTCGTCAGGACTTCTACGGTGAGGGTCTCTCTGAGCGGGTCCGGGACGTCCTCGGGGAGAAGGGCGCCACGGTCGCCGACTTCGTCCTCTACGCCGCCGACGCGCAGAACTTCACCGCTGAGGTCAACCAGATCGCGGCAGCGCAGCCCGACGCCATCGTGCTGGTCGCCTTCGACGAGACGACGAAGATCATCCCGCAGCTGATCGCCAAGGGGGTCGGCCCGCAGGACGTCCAGATCTACTTCACGGACGGCAACCTCGCGGACTACAGCGAGGAGAGCTTCGACCTGACCGGCGTCAAGGGCACCGCGCCCGGGGCGGCCGAGGTGGACCCGGAGTTCGAGACACGGCTCAAGGACATGCCGGACGTCAAGACCGACCTGGTCTATGGTCCGGAGAGCTACGACGCCACGATCATCACTGCACTTGCAGCGATCGCGGCCGAGTCCGACTCCGGTGAGGCCATCGGAAGCGAGATCGTCAACGTCACCCGAGACGGCACCGAGTGTGCCGACTTCGAGGAGTGCGCGGCGCTTCTCGAGGATGGCGAGGACATCGACTACCAGGGCACGAGTGGTCCGACCGACATGACCGACTCGGGCAGCTTGATCGCCGGCACCTACGGCATCAACGAGTACACGGGCAACAACTACGAGCGGATCGACACCGTTTCCGGCGTTGTGCCGGAGACTCAGTGATCGCTCGGTTCCACTAGTACGACGAGGGCCCGGCCGATACGGCCGGGCCCTTCGTCGTGCCGAGGAGATCAGCCCTTGGCCAGGGTCCCCAGGTAGAGCTCGACCACCTTGGGGTCGTCGGCCAGCTCGGAGCCCGTGCCGGAGTAGGCGTTGCGGCCCTGATCAAGCACATACCCGCGGTCGCAGATCTGCAGGCAGCGCTTGGCGTTCTGCTCGACCATGACCACAGAGACGCCGGCCCGGTTGATCCGCCGCGTCTGGACAAACACCTCGTCCTGGAGCACGGGCGACAGGCCGGCTGAGGGCTCGTCGAGGAGCAGCACCGAGGGTTCCATCATCAGTGCGCGGCCCATCGCCACCATCTGGCGCTCGCCGCCGGACAGGGATCCTGCGCGCTGTGCGCGACGGTCGAGCAGCGCAGGGAAGAGCTCCCCGACGAACTCGAAGCGCTTCCGGAACGACTTGGGACGCTGGTAGACCCCCATCTCCAGGTTCTCCTGGACGGTGAGCGACGGGAACACGTTGCTGGACTGCGGCACGAAACCGATGCCCCTGGAGACCAGGCTGTCGGCCCGCTCGTTGGTGATGTCGACATCCTTGAGCCTCACGCTCCCCGAGGCGACCTTGACCAGGCCGAAGAGCGCCTTGAGCAGGGTGGACTTGCCGGCGCCGTTGGGCCCGATGATGCCGACCAGCTCGTTCTCGGTGCAGTAGAGGTCCGCCCCGTTGAGGATGTTGACCCCGGGCAGGTAGCCGGCGATCAGGTTGTCTGCGCGGAGTACGGCGCCCTCTGCCTCGGCGAGATGGGCCCGGCGAACCTCCTCGGCGCCGCTCGGTGCGGCGGCTGGACCACCTTCGTCGGGCCGCTGGAACGCGGATTCGTCGCTCATGGGCGTTCCTCCTGGTCGTCGCGATTGTCCTCCTGACGGGCGACGGAGAGCTCGGCCTCGGCCTCGGCGAGGATCCTCTCCTCCTCCTCGAACGTGAGGGCCACGTCGTGGTGGGCACCGAGGTAGGCGTCGATCACCCGGGAGTCGTTCATGACGCTGTCGGGCGGTCCCTCGGCGATGATCTGACCCTGCGCCATCACGATGACCCAGTCGGAGATGTCGCGGACCATGTCCATGTCGTGCTCGACGAAGAGCACGGTGCGGCCCTCGTCGCGCAGCAGCTTCACGTGGCCCAGCAGGGACTGCTTCAGGGCTGGGTTGACCCCGGCCATCGGCTCGTCGAGCATCACCAGCTCGGGGTCGGCCATCAATGCGCGGGCCATTTCCAGGAGCTTGCGTTGCCCGCCCGAGAGGGAACCGGCGAAGTCCTCGCGCTTCTTGATCAGCAGGAAGCGCTCGAGCAGTTCGTCAGCCCGTTGGGTGTTGGCCTTCTCCTGGCTGCGCCAGAAACCCGGGAACATGGCCTTCCAGAGCTTCTCCCCGTCCTGGCGGCTGGCACCTACCCGCATGTTCTCGATCACCGTCAGCTTGGCCAGCACCTTGGTCAGCTGGAAGGTGCGGATCATGCCGGTCTGCGCCACCTTGGACGCCGACATCTTCACGAGGCTGTTGCCGTTGAACGACCACTCGCCCTCGTCGGGCCGGTCGAAGCAGGTGAGCAGGTTGAAGAACGTGGTCTTCCCCGCACCGTTGGGGCCGATCAGTGCGGTGATCAGACCTCGCTGGATCTCCACGTGCGCGACGTCGACGGCGGTGAGGCCGCCGAACGTCCGCTTGATGTTCGACGCCACCAGGATCGGGTCGGGCTTGGCCGAGCCCGGCTCGTTGTCGATCCCCGCGAGCGGATGAGCGCTCGTCGACGTGGGCGTGGTCTCAGCGGACATCGATCGCCAGCTCCCTTCGATCCCCGAAGATCCCTTGTGGTCGGAAGATCATCAATAGCATCAGCCCCAACCCGACGAAGATGAAGCGCATCAGGCTGGCCTGCGTCTGGGTCATGATGGACGCGGGAATGAGCGGGTCTGGACCGCTGGTGGCCTGGCTGAAGAAGATGCCGAGGGCCGAGATCAGGAACCAGAAGATGATTGACCCGACGACTGGGCCGAATACCCGCGCGGCTCCGCCGATGAGCAGCACCGTGTAGGCGAAGAACGTCACGTCGGTGGCGAAGAACGACGGCCCGATCGAGGCCGAACGCAGCGCCGTCATGATGCCGGCGAGGGCACCGAAGAGGCCGCCGATGATCAGCGACTGCATCTTGAAGGCGTACACGTTCTTGCCCAGCGAGCGAACGGCATCTTCGTCCTCGCGGATCCCCTTCAGCACGCGACCCCAGGGGCTGCGCATCAGGAGCCAGACGATCGTGCAGCACGCCGCAACGATCAGCCAGCCGACGGTGATCACCCAGAAGTCGTAGGCGCTCCACTCCACGACACCGGGGATCCCGATCTCCCCGGAGTAGGGGTTCAGCGCGCGGAACGGCCCGATGAAGCCGGTGACGCCGTCCTGTCCGCCGAAAGTCTCCGAGAAGCTGGCGGCGCTGATGGTCTGCCGGATGACCTCCGCCGCCGCGATGGTGACGATCGCGAGGTAGTCGGCCCGTAGCCGCAGGGTGGGGACACCGAGCAGCAGCGCCAGGAGGATCGTCAGGACCACGGCCAGCGGAATCCCGAGCCAGAGGTTGAGGTCCCAGATGGTCGCGACCGACACGAACGAGTACCCGGCGACCATCATGAAGGCCGCCTGGCCGAAGTTCAGCAGTCCGGTGTAGCCGAAATGCACGTTGAGGCCGATGGCGGCCAGGCAGTAGATGATGGCGGTGGGTCCCAGCGCCTGCTGCAGCGAGAGGCTCATGATGTTGCCGAAGTCCATGTCTCGATCCCCCTTTCAGCCGACCCTCTGGGCCCGGCCGAGCAGACCCTGGGGTCTGATCAGCAGGACGATGATGAGCACGAGCAGCGCGCCCACGAACTTGAACTCGGCCGGCACGAACAGGGTCGACAGCTCGACGAACAGACCGATGACGAAGGCGCCGACAATGGCGCCCCAGATGGTGCCCAGGCCGCCGAGCACGACTGCCGCGAACACCAGGAGCAGCAGCTTGAACCCGATCTGGAAGTCGAAGCCCTGGGTGAGTCCGAGCAGCGCCCCGGACAGCCCCGCGAGTGCGGCACCGCCGATCCAGACCAGCCGGATCACCCGCTCCACATTGATGCCGGTGGCGGACGCGAGGCCCGGGTTGTCGGCGACCGCGCGGGTGGCCTTCCCGAGCCTGGTGAACTGGAGCAGGCTGGTGGTCCCGACCAGGACCATGCCGCCGACCAGCGTCACCAGCAGCTCCTTCGGCGTCACCAGGATGGGCCCGATCTCCCACGGCACGACGGCGGAGTACTGCGAGTAGTTCTGGGCCTGGGCGCCGGCGAAGTACTGGAAGATGTTGCGCAGGAAGATCGAGAGACCGATGCTCACGATCATCATCGCGACCAGCCCGGTGCCGCGGCGCCGCAACGGCGCCCAGAGCGTGGCGTCGTTGAGCCAGCCGAAGGCAGCCGAAGCGATGAAGGCCACGATCACCGCGACGATGATGGTGATGTTGGCTCCGCCGATCTCGATCGCACCGGGCAACCGGTCCACGGCGAAGGCCACCAGGGCGCCGAAGGTGATCAGCTCGCCGTGGGAGAAGTTGGTCAGGCCGGTGGTGCCGAAGATCATGGACAGCCCGAGCGCCGACATGGCGAGCAGGACCGAGAAGACGATCCCGCCGATGGTCAGCTGGAGGGCCTGCGTGAGAGAGCCCGTGCCCTCGGGCCCAGCGGCCCCGATCGGGAAGGTGACGGACTGGTCGGTGTCGAGGTTGATCGTCACGGTGCGTTGGGTCAGCTCGGGCTGGGTGTCCTCCGGAAGCGTCGTCTCGTCGAGCTTGACCGTGAACTGCTTGCCCAGGTTGTCGATCGCGGCCCCAGGCAGGTCGATCACGAAGGTGCCGTCGGGACCGGACGTCGCTTCACCGACGACTTCGCCGGCGTCGTCCTCGACGGTGACGGTCACCCCCTCGACCGGCGCCTGCGGGGTCTCGCGGCGGTCACAGATCCGCCCGAGAATGGAGATGACGTCGTCATCCGTCGGCTCGCCCAGAGCGCAGGTCGCACCCTCCTCGGACGGAGGTGCGGCCGAGGCGGCGAAGGAGGGCCCGCCGGCGACGAAAAATGCGGCGATGATGAGCGCTAGCGCGGCTAGGCGCCTCGGGCTGGCGGCGTGCAACGGAGCTCCTGTCCCTTCGGACTGTGGCCATCGACTCGGCGGGACTATAGCGGGCCTCGTGCGGAACCCCCTGACCTCCGCGCCGCGATCCGCTTCCCGCAGCCTAGGGCCACCGGGGGGTGGAAGGGCAGGTCTGAGGGCTTTTCCGTCGGCGCGGCGCCGAACCCGGGGCCGAACGCGGGGCTCGATTGGCGGGGGCCGATGTCAGTGAAGGGTGTGTGCCAACGCGACGAGGAGCGGCGCGAACAGGAGGGCCGGGAGCAGATCGGCGACCGGGATCTCGCGGATCCGGAGCAACCGCAGAGCCACCCCCACCAGCAGCAGTCCGCCGGTCGCGGTGAGGGCGGCGACGTGGGCGTCGGGCAGGACGTTGCCCAGCAGCAGCCCCACCACCGTCAGGCCACCCTGTACCACGAGCACCGTCAGGGCGCTGGCCGCCACTCCCCAGCCGAAGGAGGCTGCGAAGGCGATCGCCGCGAATCCGTCGAGCGCGGACTTGAGGAACAGCTGGTCCGCACCCAACCCGAGTCCGTCGTTCAGGGAGCCGAGGATCGTCAGCGGGCCCATGCAGAACACCAGCGACGACACCACGAAGCCCTCGATGAACCGGTGCCGCTCCACCGAGCCTCGATCGCCGGCCAGGCGGGTCTGCAGCCAGCCCCCCAGCCCCTCGACCCGCGCCTCGAGCCGCAGCAACGAACCGACCACGCCGCCGATCACCATGGCCCCAAGCACGATCAGCATCGGCGCGCTGGAGCCGACGTACGACGTGAGCGCGGGGGCGCGGACGGCGACCGCACTGGTGGCTGCGATCAGCAGGGTGACGAGTCCTAGTGCGTCGGTGACGACGTCGCGGGTGCGCTCGGGCAGCCGATGCCCGACCAGCACGCCCAGGCCCGCTCCGAGCAGCACCGTGGTCACGTTCACCAGGGTGCCGATGCCGGGGATCAAGAGCCTCCTCTGTCGACTCGCGAGGTCTGAGCGTAGTCTTCCTCGGTGGAGCCGCGTCCGGGGGACCAAGTGAGGCGGACGGAGCTGCGGAGAGGTTCTATACGTGTTCCCTGTGAAGCGAACCCTGGTGTCCCTACGACTGGCGTCGCCCGACGACGCCCCGGTGCTGGCCGAGGTCTGGTCGGAGGTCCTGAGGCGGGTCGATCACGACCAGCAGATCGCCGATGTCGAGGCGGTCATCGCCCGGGTGACGCCGCTCGAGGAGGAGCGGATCGTGGTCGCGGAGTACGACGGCCAGGTCGCGGGCGCCGTGCACCTGCGGGCCTCCACCCTGACGCCGATCAACCTGGAGCCGGTCGTGCAGGCGATCTCGCCCCACGTGCTGCCGGACTTCCGTCGGCGCGGCGTGGGGCGGTCGCTGATGGGGGCAGCTGTGGCGTTCGCCGAGGAGCGCGGGATCGCCCACATCGCCACGGCCGCGGTCTCCGGATCGCGGGACGCCAACCGGTTCATGGCCCGGCTCGCGCTCGGCCCGCACGCCATCCTGCGGCTGGCCCCGGCCGCCGTGGTCCAGGCGAAGCTTGACGCCCAGGCACCGGACGTCGGCCTCACCAGCGGGCGCTCCGGGGCCCGCCAGCTCACGCACGTCCTCGCGGCCCGGCGCTCCACCCGGAGGGCCCAGCGCCACCGGATCGCCGACTCCCAGAGCTGACGCAGGGCTTGCTGCTGGCGGCCCGGTTGGCTGTCCACGGCGACGGATAGGCTCGGGCCGTGCCCGTGACAGAGACCAAGACAGATCCGTCCGGCCGCCCGCGCCTGCTGCTCCTCGACGGTCATTCCCTGGCCTACCGCGCGTTCTTCGCGTTGCCGGTGGAGAACTTCTCGACGACGACCGGGCAGCACACCAACGCCGTCTACGGCTTCACCTCGATGCTCATCAACGTCCTTCGCGACGAGCAGCCGACCCACGTCGCCGTGGCGTTCGACGTCTCCCGCAAGACGTTCCGGATGGACGAGTACGCCGAGTACAAGGCCAAGCGCAACAAGACCCCCGACGAGTTCCGTAGCCAGCTCCCGTTGATCGAGGAGGTCCTCAACGCGTTGCGGATCGCGTTCCTGAAGAAGGACGGCTTCGAAGCCGACGACATCATCGCCACCCTGACGACGCAGGCGCTCGCCGAGGACCTCGACGTGCTGATCCTCACCGGCGACCGCGACGCCTTCCAGCTGGTCACCGACCGGGCCACGGTGCTCTACCCGATGCGCGGTGTGTCCGAGCTGGCCCGGATGACTCCCGACGCGGTCGAGGCAAAGTACGGCGTGCCCCCGCAGCGCTACCCCGAGCTGGCCGCGATCGTGGGAGAGACCTCCGACAACCTGCCCGGCGTGCCCGGGGTCGGGCAGGGCTATGCCGCGAAGTGGATCAACCAGTTCGACGGTCTCGACAACGTCATCACCCACGCCGACCAGATCACCGGCAAGAAGGGCGAGGCCCTCCGCGAGCACCTCGGCGACGTGCTCCGCAACCGCCGCCTCAACGCTCTCGTCTGCGACCTCGACCTCGACCTCCTCCCGGCCGACCTTGCGGTCAAGCCGTGGGACCGCCACGAGGTCCACACCTTGTTCGACGGGCTGGAGTTCCGGGTCCTCCGCGACCGGCTGTTCGAGACGCTGGAGTCGGAGGAGGAGATCGACGACTCGGGCTTCGAGATGACCGGTGCCCGGCTCGCCCCCGGCGAGGTCGTCGCCTGGCTCGACGAGCACGCACGGGCGTCGGCCGAGCCCGGCGGGGCCAGGCCGCGCACCGGCGTCGCGGTGCAGGGCTCCTGGGGCGGCGGCACCGGCGAGGTGTGGTCGGTGGCGCTGGCCGCCGTGGACGGCACTGCCTGTTGGTTCGACGTCACCGAGGTGACCCCCGACGACGATGCCGCCCTCGTGTCGTGGTTCGGCGACCCCGATCTGCCCAAGGTGCTCCACGACGCCAAGGGGCCGATGCTTGCCCTCGCCGCCCGCGGCTGGCCGCTGCGAGGGCTGGTGAGCGACACCGCCCTCGCCGCCTATCTCGTGCGTCCGGACCAGCGCTCCTACGACCTGGCCGACCTCACCGTCCGCTACCTCAAGCGCGAGCTGAAGCAGGACACCGGCGACTCCGGCCAGCTCACGCTCGACGCCGTCGAGGACTCCGGGTCAGCCGAGATCCCGATGCTCCACGCGCGCGCGGTCCTCGACCTCGCCGACGCGCTCGACCACGAGATCGAGGAGCACGGCGGGGCACGGTTGCTGGCCGAGATGGAGCTGCCGCTCGTCGACCTGCTCGCCGCGATGGAGCAGGTGGGCGTGGCGGTCGACACCGACCATCTCGAGGCGCTGGAGAGCCACTTCGCCACCGAGCAGAAGCAGGCGGCCGACGAGGCATTCTCGGTCATCGGCAAGGAGATCAACCTCGGCTCGCCCAAGCAGCTGCAGGTGGTGCTGTTCGACGAGCTCGACATGCCGAAGACCAAGCGCACCAAGACCGGCTACACCACCGACGCCGACGCGCTCCAGCAGCTCTACGTCAAGACCGAGCACCCCTTCCTCACCGCACTGCTGCGACACCGGGACGTCTCGCGGCTCCGCCAGACCATCGAGGGCCTGCTCAAGACCGTGGCCCCCGACGGGCGGATCCACACCACGTTCAACCAGACCATCGCCGCGACCGGCCGGCTCTCCAGCACAGACCCCAACCTGCAGAACATCCCGATCCGCACCGAGGAGGGGCGCCGGATCCGCGAGGGCTTCGTCGTGGGCAAGGGCTTCGAGTCACTGATGACGGCCGACTACAGCCAGATCGAGATGCGGATCATGGCCCACCTGTCCGAGGACCAGCTGCTGATCGAGGCGTTCAAGTCCGGCCGCGACTTCCACTCGATCACCGCCGCCCGGGTCTTCGACGTCGACGCCGACGCGGTCACCCCGGCGATGCGGGCGAAGATCAAGGCGATGAACTACGGCCTCGCCTACGGCCTGTCCGCGTTCGGACTCGGCCAGCAGCTGCGCATCGAGCCGAGCGAGGCCCGCGAGCTGATGGACGAATACTTCCTGACCTTCGGCGGGGTGCGCGACTACCTCGGCGGGATCGTCGACGAGGCTCGCAAGTCCGGCTTCACCGAGACCATCTGGGGTCGACGCCGCTACCTGCCCGACCTGACCAGCGACAACCGGCAGCGGCGCGAGATGGCCGAGCGGATGGCGCTCAACGCCCCCATCCAGGGCTCGGCGGCCGACCTGATCAAGGTCGCGATGCTGAACGTCGACCGGGCGCTGACCGAGTCCGGGCTGGCCTCGCGGATGCTGCTCCAGGTGCACGACGAGCTTGTCTTCGAGGTGGCGACGGGGGAGCGCGACGACCTCGAGCAGCTGGTCCGCGAGCAGATGGCCGGCGCCGCCGAGCTCGCCGTACCCCTCGACGTCTCCGTCGGCACCGGCCGCAGCTGGCACGAAGCCGCTCACTGAGCCGGGGGGAGACCTGGCACGCCCGGAGCTTCGGCCGGTGCCGGTTCGATCTCGCGCATCCGCCACACGCTGACGACCATCAGGACCGCCAGCAGCACGCCGTCGATCAAGGTCACGGTGATCACCAGTTCACGCACCGAGTCGGCGCTGGAGCAGCCCGCCAACAGCGCGAGCACGCCGACCCAGATGAGGTACGTCGATCGCGTGCCCTGCCGTGCCAGCACGGAGTAGACGACCAGCTGCAGCAGCGCCAGCACTGTGCCCAGCATGGCGAACAGCCAGAGCTGCGACTCGATCTCGGCGTATGCGTCACCGCCCACGAACTCCAGCGCCACAGGTGCCAGCAGCCACGAACCCAGCACGGCGGCCAGGCCGAGCCCCGCCACCAGCTCGACGCTCTGGCGGAAGGCCCGACGCCGCTCGAGCACGGTCGTCAGGGATGGGAACGCTGCCACCACCACGAACTGCGGCAGGAAGAGCACCGCCTTGGTCAGGATCAACCCGCCTGCGTACAGACCCGCCTCATGAGCGGGGAGGACATTGCGTGCGACGAGCAGGTCCACGTTCGAGAGGACGAAGAACGCAAGGAGCGCCTGGGAGTTGCGAAGCGACTCAACCAGGATCGACGCACCGTGGTGCGCGGTGTCGTCCGCATCGCCGCGCGGGCTTCGCAGCGTGACCAGACCGACGAGCACCGGTGCCAGCGCGCCGAGGGCCACGCCGAGAACCGCCATCAGCTCGTCGGGCCGCCAGACGATGAGGGCTGTCCCGATGACGAGGCGGGGGACGCCGGCTGCGATGTAGACGGCCGCGAGCGGCCGCCAACGCCGCTCGCCCTGCAGGATGCCGGCCTGGCCGCCCATGATCGTGATCGGGATGGCGGCAACGCCGACCATGGCCGCGGTCGGCAGGCTGTTCAGCCGCAGAGCAGTGTCAATCACGGGGGTGAGCGCCAGGAGAAGGACGCCGAGCCCGAGCGAGGCACGGTAGGTGACGCGCATGATCTCGCGCTCGATCTGGGCAACCTGCGCCGGCTCGGCGGCGATCCGGCGGGCTGCCGTGGCCTGCAGGGCCAGGGAGGCGACGCCGACCACCAGGAGAAGGTTCATCGACTGCGGCGAAGGCGCCGTACGGCTGCGGACCGAGCGCGCGCGCCGCGACCATCGTGTAGGCGTAGGTCGCCAAGTTCATGACGATGACGCCGGTCGCCACCGCGATGCCGACGCGGCTGCGCAGCAGTCCACGGAGGCTGCCGGGGGCCGGCGAGTGGGACTGGGTCACCCCGATTGGCCTCTGTTCGTCGCTCGTGCGGGTGGGCGGTGTTGGAGATCACAGGCTACGACCCCCGAAAACGGGGTCGCCAAATCGTCGGTTACCGGCGCGTATGGCTATGGTTTTCAAGGCATTTCCCGCGAGAGACGGAAATGCTCCGCCGAGCTGAGGGAGGTTCGGCGCATTCTTCGGAGGGAGCGCGCAAGCATGCGCAAAACTATTTTCGCCGGGCTGGTCCTTGCCCTGGCGGCCGCCCTGGTCATGTGGCTCAGTGCCGTCTTTGACCTCGAGCTCGAGTCGTTCGTCCTGCTGGGCGCGGCTGTCGGCGCCGCGGTCGCGCTGGTGCCCGACCGCACCCCATTGGTCCGGTTCCTCGGCTTCGCCGCCGGTTTCGTGGCGGCCTGGATCGGATTCTTCGTTCGGGCGGCCTTGCTGCCCGACACCGCCGGCGGCCGCGCCGTCGCTGTGGGCCTGATCCTGCTGCTCTGCGTCGCAGTGGTCGCGCTCAGCGCCGGACGCCTGCCGCTGTGGTCCATGCTGCTCGGCGCTGCCACCCTGTCCGGTGGCTACGAGTACACCTACGCTGCCGCTCCTCCTGAGATCGCCACCACCTCGGTGAGCGCGGCCACCTCGCTGCTGTTCTGCATCGCGGTCGGCTACCTGGTCGCGGCAACGGTGGCCCCGCCGACAGGCGCACCCCGTCCGGGGACCAGCGACGAGGACCTCGAGAACACCCGCTTCGACGACCTGATGGAGAAGACCAAGTGAACCCCCGTAACACCGTGCTGCGAGTCGCAGCGACCTCCGGCGTGGCGGCCGTGCTGTGCGGAATGGCGGCGGCCCCGGCCGTGGCCGCGGACGGCGACGTCGACGTCGTCAACACCGAGACGGTGCAGGTCTACACCTCGCCGACCGGCGAGATCGAGACCCAGCGGGTCTATGAGCAGCTGATCCTGACCGGCACCGGCTCGGTCGACCTCACCAACCCGGTCTCGACCGACGGCCTCCGCAACCTCGAGGGCTTCGGCGGCGTCGACGTCGAGGGTGGCGAGCAGGTCACCGAGATGACGGTCGACGGCGAGGAGCACCTGCGCTCGGTCAGCGACTTCGACGGTGAACTGCCGCTCGACGTCTCGGTGGAGTACAAGCTCGACGGCGAGACCGTCGAACCGGGCGACATCGTGGGCGAGAGCGGCGAGCTCGAGGTGCTCTACACGGTCAAGAACATCACCGCCCAGCCCCAAGAGGTTTCTTTCCCCGACGGCAGCGGTGGCACCACCACCGAGACCGTCGACGTCCCGATCCCGATGGTTGGCTCACTGAGCACGGTCGCCCCGGACAGCTTCACCAACGTGCACTCCGACCAGGCGAACATGGCCGGTGACGGCAAGGGCGGAACCAAGTTGTCCTTCACGATGACGCTCTTCCCGCCGATCGGGTCCGACACCGCCGAGTTCGGCTACACCGCCGACATCGTCGACGGTGTCGTGCCGCGGTCGGACGTCTCCGCCCTTCCGGTCAACCCGCTGGAGTCGCCGACCTTCGCGGCGGCGGCCGACAGCTACCAGGGCGGCACCGAGACCGGTGCCAAGCTCGCCGAGGGCGCGGCCACCATCGACTCCAACCTGCTCAAGCTCCGTGACGGCGCATCCGAGCTCCTCGCCGGCCTGATCAAGCTCCGCAACGGCTCCGAGCAGCTGCAGGCCGGCCTGGCCGACGAGGCAGCGCCGGGTGCCGAGAAGCTCGCGGACGGCGCGGGCCAGCTGGACGACGGCCTTGGCCAGATCGCCGACGGCGCCAACCGGCTGTTCGACGGCACCGGCCAGCTGGTTGCCGGAACCGGTGACCTCACCGACGGCACCGGCCGGCTCGCCGACGGCGCTGGTCGGCTCTCCGACGGCGCGGGTCGACTCTCCGACGGCGCGGGCAAGGCGTACACCGGCAGTCAGGAGCTGACCGACGGGCTCCAGCAGATCAGCGGTGGCCTCGGCCAGCTTGCCGACGCCCAGGAGGGTCTGCCGGCCGCAGAGAACGGCGTCAAGCAACTCCAGGCCGGAGTCGACCTCATCCTGCTGAAGCTCGGAGATGTCGACACCGACGGCACCCTGATCGGCGGTCTCGCAGACCTCGAGACCGGCGCCGGGCGAGTGCAGGGCGGCTTGTCGCAGCTCAAGGGCGACGGTCCTGGTCCGATGGCTCCTGGTCTCGTGGACGCCAAGGGCGGAGTCGACCAGGTCAAGGCTGGGCTCGACGGAGCGCTCGCGCCTGCCAATGGCGAAACCGTGCCGGGTGGTGACCTCGCCGAGCTGAGGCTGGGGCTGGAAGGCGTCAAGGCGAACTTCTGCGCCACTCACCCCGCGAAGGCCCAGTGTGACGGCCTGCTCGACAAGCTGATCACTGGTGTCGACCAGAGCCGCACGAACCTCGGCGCAGCCTCCGTGGGGCTCGGGGACGTCGCGGCTGGCTTGAGTAACGCGATCGCGACGCTCTCGATCCCGGCGGCGGGCTGCGACGCGGCGAACCCGACCCTGCTGTGCGGTGCCACCGCCGTTACCGACGGCGCCGGCAAGGCCAAGGACGGGGCGATCGAGCTCAAGGGTGGCATCCAGACGAAGCTCCAGCCCGGGCTGGCTCAGCTCTCCGGCGGCATCACGAAGGCCGTGGCCGGCGTGATCAAGCTGTCTTCCGGCGCGGACGCGGCAGCCACCGGCAGCTCCGACCTGACCGATGGTCTGGGCCAGATCGACGCCGGCGCGGGTGACCTCGCTGACGGCGCTGGCGACCTGTCAGACGGAACAGCGCAGCTCGACGCCGGGGCCAACCGGCTTGCGGCCGGTGCCGGCGAGCTGAACGCCGGAGCGGGCAAGCTGGCCGACGGCACCGCTGAGGCTGCCGACGGCTCGGGTCAGCTCGCGGACGGCGCCGGCCAGCCTGGCCGAGGGCCTGGTGGACGCGGCCGAGGGTTCTGGCCGGCTGACCGCCGGTCTGGGCCAGGCCGCGGACGGTGCGCCCAAGCTGGTCGACGGTGCCCAGGAGCTCTCCGACAAGGGCACGAGCAAGCTGGTCGAGGCGGGCGAGGACACCACCCAGACCTACGGTCAGATGTACGCCACGATGCAGGCCGGCGCCGAGCGGGCGCAGACCGAGGACATGGCCTACGGCGCACCTGAGGGCGCGGCCGGCCTGACGGCGTACAGCTACGTGATCCAGGGCGAGGACGGCGAGGCCGGTCGCAACTGGTCGCGTGGTCTGGCCGGTATGGCCCTGCTCGGGCTCGCTGGCGGCGGCTTCCTGCTGCGACGTCGCCTGGTCTGACCCAGCATCACCGCAAGACCCGGGAAGGGGCACCGAGCGCTCGGTGCCCCTTCTCGCATTCAGGGGGAGAGGCGTGCGCCGAAGATCGCCGTACCCGGCGTCAGCCGGCCACGTACGGCCGACCAGCCGCCCCAGACCCGCTCGTGGCCCTCGGGCCACTCGGGCTCCTGCAGGTCGGTGATCACGAAGCCACTGCCGGCCAGCAGGCCCACCCAGTCGCCGAGGGTGCGGTGGTGCTCGACGTACGACACCTCGCCGGTCGCGTCGTCCACCTCGACGTACGGCGTCCGGTCCCAGTAGGACTGGCTCGCCACGAGCCCGCCCTCGCCCGGGTCGTCGGGGAACATCCACCGCGTCGGGTGGGTGATCGAGAAGGCGAACCGTCCCCCGGGTCGCAGCACCCGGGCGGTCTCCACCACCGCCCGGTCGAGGTCGCTGACGAACTGCAGGGCCCCGAAGGACGAGAAGACGACGTCGAACGAGTCGTCGGCGAACGGCAGGTGCGTTGCCGTGCCCAACACCGAGGGGACCGCGGCGCCGGTCTCCTCGTCGAGCCGGCGCGAGTGCTGGAGCTGGCGGTAGGAGAGGTCCAGCCCGATCGGCCGGCCGCCCTGCTCGCGGATCCACCGGGAGCACTGACCGGCGCCGGAGCCCACCTCGAGCACGTCGCGGTCCGCGATGTCGCCGAGGATCCCGGCCTCGTCCTCGGTCAGCCCCTCCGGACCCCACACGAACCCTGCGTCGCCGAGGAACTCGCCGTGCGTCGCCTGGTACTCGTCGGCGTAGCGGTCCCAGTCGGGACCGTTGGCCCGCCGGGACTCGGCCTCGTCGACTGGGCGTCGCTCGACGCGCACCGGTGGATGTGCCCCGGCCCCATCTCTATCCATGCTGCCCCCGTCCACGCTGCGGAGACTACTGGCCACGCCGGGCTCGACCTCCCAGAATGCCGGCATGGACCCGACTGCGCTGACCCCTCTCGACGGAGGGTGGTCCGGGGAGACCTTCGTCGCCGAGGTGGCGGGGGAGCGAAGCGTCGTCCGCATCTACGCCGGCCCGTCCCACCGGGGAGACAACGCCCACGACGTCGACGCCGCGCTGCTGCGGCTGGTCCGGGGCATGATCCCAGTGCCCGAGGTCCTGGAGGTACGCCGCGCCGACCCGGCCACCGACATGCCCGCCCTGCTGGTCACCTCGTTCCTGCCGGGTGTCCGCGCCGACCTGCTGCTTCCAGACCTGGACGACGAGCGGTTGGCGCTGCTGGGAGCGCGACTCGGCCGGATCCTCGCCGACCTGGCCGGAATGCCGATGCTGCGGGCCGGACCGTTCGTCGACGGGAACCTCACGATCGGCTCGTTCGCGCTGGATGGACAGAGCATCGACGGCCTGCCGGCCTTCCTGGCCGGTCACGAGGCGGCGCTCTCCCACTGGTCGCCGGTTGAGCTGGAGGGGTTGCGCGAGGTTGCCGTCGACGCCCAGGCGCTGCTGGACACCGTTGGTCGCGTCTGCCTGGTCCACAGCGACGTCAACCCCAAGAACCTGCTCGTCGACCCGGAGACGCTGCAGGTCACCGGGCTCCTCGACTGGGAGTTCGCCCACGCCGGGCACCCTTACACCGACCTCGGCAACCTGCTGCGCTTCGACCGGCAGCCCGCGTTCGTGGCGGCCGTGCTGGATGCGTACGTCGCCCGGCACGGTGGTGCGCCCGGTGAGGCGCTCGACCTCGCCCGCGCCGCTGACCTGTGGGCCCTCGTCGACCTGGCGGCCCGGCGTGGGCAGAACCCGGTCGCTGACCGGGCCCACGATCTACTGCTCGCCATCGCCGAATCGGGCGATCTGCACGCAGCCGCTCCTCAGCTGCAATAGAGCACCGGCACCCGGGGCGCGGGGCTCGCCAGGGCGGCCGATGTCGACTGTTAGCCTGTCCGCCTCGGCCGGGAGTGACCGGATAAGGGCCCTCCGGATGCCACTCGGGGAGACGAGGAACGCATGGACAAGGCCCGCAGCAAGTCGCTCTATGCCAAGTACCGGCAGAAGCGCGTCAACGGCATCCAGGCCGCCGTGGTCAGCTTCGACGACGCGGTCTACTTCGTGCCCAAGTACGCCTTGCACCGGCCGGTGGCGGGGAAGATCCTGCGCAAGGAGTACGCTGCCGCGCCGCTGCACGCGCTCGTCGAGCGGGTGATGGAGTGGCGTCCGGGCAGCATGTTGCACGCGGGCGCTTTCTTCGGGGACATGCTGCCGTCGTTCTCACGCAAGACCCCGGGCCTGGTTTACGCCTTCGAGCCGGTGCTTGAGAACTATCTGCTGGCGCGCCACGTGACCGAGCGCAACGAGCTAGACAACGTCCTGCTGTTCCATGCTGGCCTGGCCGAGCGCACGCGTCTCGGCCAGGTCGAAACCCGGAGCCCCCGTCGGCACCGTGGCGGGACCTCGTTCGTCGTGTCCGACCCATTGCGACCGACCCACGCGACGCAGCGGGTCTCCCTAATCCCGATCGACCACCTAGCCATCGACGACCTGTCGCTCCTGCAGCTCGACGTCGAAGGCTACGAGCGGCATGTGATCGAGGGTGCTCTCGAGACCATCGCGCGGAATGAACCAGTGATCGTGCTCGAGGACGCCCGGGACGATTGCGCGGAGCTGTTGAGCAGCCTGGGGTACACCCGGTCCGGGCGGGTGGGTCGCGACCACCTCTACCTCACGGCTGCGGGGCGGGAGGCCTTGCCGGAGCGAACGGTCTGGTGAGGCGCGCGCTGAGCGGCGTACCCCCGCCGGTTGGACGCGGCGAGTCGCCCCGGCGTACCCTTGTGGACTGCGCTTGGAGTCTGCCTGCGTCCCGGACGGAGCGGACACCGAGCTCGCTATCAGTCCGGAGCACCAGCGGACATCACCATCGGTAGTGAAACCGGCTTCAACGCGCGCCCGCACGACATCTGACCACCCAAGGAACCACTTCCCATATGACGAGCAGCACCTTCACTCTTCCGGCCCATTCCGATGAACAGGGCGACGCGCCCCAGGTGGCGGTCAACGACATCGGTTCGGAAGAGGACTTCCTCGCCGCGATCGACGAGACCATCAAGTACTTCAACGACGGTGACATCGTCGAGGGCACCATCGTCAAGGTCGACCGGGACGAGGTCCTGCTCGACATCGGCTACAAGACCGAGGGCGTCATCCCCTCGCGCGAGCTGTCGATCAAGCACGACGTCGACCCCAACGAGGTCGTCGTCGTCGGCGACAAGGTCGAGGCCCTCGTCCTCCAGAAGGAGGACAAGGAAGGCCGCCTGATCCTGTCCAAGAAGCGCGCCCAGTACGAGCGCGCCTGGGGCACCATCGAGCAGGTCAAGGAAGAGGACGGCGTCGTCGAGGGCACCGTCATCGAGGTCGTCAAGGGCGGCCTGATCCTCGACATCGGCCTGCGCGGCTTCCTGCCCGCCTCGCTCGTCGAGATGCGTCGCGTCCGCGACCTGCAGCCGTACGTCGGCCAGACGCTCGAGGCCAAGATCATCGAGCTCGACAAGAACCGCAACAACGTGGTCCTGTCGCGCCGCGCCTGGCTCGAGCAGACCCAGTCCGAGGTGCGCCACGGCTTCCTGACCCAGCTCCAGAAGGGCCAGATCCGCAAGGGTGTCGTCTCCTCGATCGTCAACTTCGGTGCGTTCGTGGACCTCGGCGGGGTCGACGGCCTCGTCCACGTCTCCGAGCTGTCCTGGAAGCACATCGACCACCCGTCCGAGGTCGTCACCGTCGGCGACGAGGTCACCGTCGAGGTGCTCGACGTCGACATGGACCGCGAGCGTGTCTCCCTGTCGCTGAAGGCGACCCAGGAGGACCCCTGGCAGCACTTCGCCCGCACCCACCAGATCGGCCAGATCGTGCCCGGCAAGGTCACCAAGCTGGTGCCGTTCGGCTCGTTCGTCCGGGTCGAGGAGGGCATCGAGGGCCTGGTGCACATCTCCGAGCTGGCCGAGCGCCACGTGGAGATCCCCGAGCAGGTCGTCCAGGTCAACGACGACGTCATGGTCAAGATCATCGACATCGACCTCGAGCGTCGCCGGATCTCGCTGTCGCTCAAGCAGGCCAACGAGACCGCGACCGCGGCCGACGTCGAGGAGTTCGACCCGACCATGTACGGCATGGCGGCGACCTACGACGAGCAGGGCAACTACGTCTACCCCGAGGGCTTCGACCCCGAGACCGGCGAGTGGCTCGAGGGCTTCGACGAGCAGCGTGCGGTCTGGGAGGAGCAGTACGCCAAGGCGCACGCTCGCTGGGAGGCCCACGTCAAGCAGCAGGCCGAGGCGGCGAAGGCCGAGGTCGAGGCCGGCGAGGCCACGTCGTACTCCTCCGGCGGCGAGGAGCAGCCCGAGCAGGGCTGAGGGCGCCGGCAACGGCGGCTCGCTGGCCTCCGACGAGGCGCTCCAGGCGCTCCGCGAGAAGCTCACCGGCGGCGACAGCTGACCCAGGGCACATGACACGACCCGCCTCCTCGGAGGCGGGTCGGTGTCATTTCCTGGTGGATCGTCCGGCGGTCAGCGGGCCACGGGGGACCGGAACCGCGGGTCTTCGAAGTGGGAGCCGGGCGGCCGCTGCGGACCGCGGCCGTCGTGGAGGAGCAGGCGGATGGTCTCGGCACTCATCACTGCCGCGACCAGCAGGAACACGATCAAGTAGGTCATGGCAGTAATCATGCCTCCGTCGAGTTCCCGCCACGAGTGGCAGGAATGACATCCTTCGTTGATTTTCTGCCAGATATGCGGGAGGATCGTCCCATGCACAAGGTCGCTGTACTCGTCCAGGACGGCGTCGAGCCCTTCGGCCTCGGCGCGATGTGTGAGGTGTGGTCCGAGCCCTACCACCCCGAGGACGACAACCCGGTCTTCGACTTCGTGGTCGCCACGCCGCACCCGGGCCGGGTCCGCGGCCCGTCGGGCTACGACCTCCACGTCGAGCACGGGCTGGACGCCGCCGCCGACGCCGACCTGGTCTGCGTCGCCCCCAAGCGCGACTACCTCGCGCCGTCGCCCGAGGTGGCGGCGGCGGTGGTGGCGGCCCACGACCGCGGCGCCTTCGTCCTGGCCCACTGCACCGCGGCCTTCGTCCTCGGCGAGGCCGGGCTGCTCGACGGACGTCGGTGCACCACCCACTGGCGCCACGTCGACGAGTTCGCCAAGCGGTTCCCGGAGGCGCTCGTGGACGGGGACGTGCTCTACGTCCAGGACGGCACGATCGTGACCGGCGCCGGCTCGGCGGCCGGGCTCGACGCGTCGCTGCACCTGATGCGCCAGCAGTTCGGCGCGCGGGTGGCTGCGACCGCCGCTCGCCGGATGGTGGTCCCGCCGCACCGCTCGGGTGGGCAGGCGCAGTTCATCGCCCGCGCCGTACCCGACTGCGACGCCGAGACGCTCGGCCCGCTGCTCACCTGGATCACCGAGAACCTCGCCGAGGACCTCAGCGTCGAGGAGCTCGCCCGGCGCAGCCACATGTCGCCGCGCACCTTCGCCCGCCGGTTCCGCGCGGAGACCGGCACCACGCCGCACAGCTGGGTGATCGCGCAGCGGGTGCAGGCGGCCGAGGAGTATGCTCGAGCTCACCGACCACCCGGTCGACTGGATCGCTGGCGAGGTCGGCTTCGGCAACGCCGCCGCGATGCGCCACCACTTCTCCCGCGCCCGCGGGGTCAGCCCGCAGCAGTACCGGCGCACGTTCACCGGCGAGCGCGCCTCTTAGGCCAGCTCGTCGCGCCGCACCTTCCCGGTCGGGGTGCGCGGCAGGTCGTCGAGGAAGGTCCAGGTCTTGGGCCGCTTGGGCGGGGAGAGCCGCTCACGGGCGTACGCCGCCAGCTCGGCCTCGTCCGCCGACCCGACGACCGCGGCGCAGACCCGGTGCCCCCAGTCGTCGTCCGGTACGCCGAACACCGCGACGTCCTCGACCCCCGGGTGCTCGCGCAGCGCGTTCTCCACCTCGAGCGGGTAGACGTTCACCCCGCCGGTGATGATCAGGTCGGTGCGTCGGCCGTCGAGGTAGAGGTAGCCGTCCTCGTCGATCCGCCCGACGTCGCCGACCGTGAACGCCCGCCGCCCCTCCTGGGCGTCGCGCCAGGCCGCCGCGGTCTTCTCCGGGTCGCCGAAGTAGGTGAAGCGTGCGTGGTCGGGCACGGTGCACCAGATCGTGCCGTCGTCGTCCACGGACAGCGACCGACCCGGCCGGGCGCGGCCGACGGTGCCGGGGCGCTCCAGCCACTCCTCGCTGCGGCAGGCGGTGAACTGGCCCTCGGTGGCGCCGTAGAACTCCCACGTGGACCCCTCGGGGAACAGCTCCACCAGCCGCCGCTTGACCGCGGGCGGGCAGGGCGCGCCGGCGTGCGCGACCAGGCGGAAGCTCGACAGGTCCGGCACGCCGGCTTGGTCCCAGTGGGCGAACAGCCGCTGCAGGTGGGTCGGGACGCAGAACATCGACGTCGGGCGCTCGCGCTCGATCAGCGTCGGTGATCGCGACCGGGTCGAACCTCGACACGGCTGCCCGGCACCACGATCCGGCCTCCTGCGAGCAGCGTGCCCATCGCGAACCGCAGCGGCGCCGAGTGGTGGAGCGGGCTGAGCACCAGGTTGACGTCGTCCTCGGCGAAGCCCCACAGGTCCCGCTCCTCGGCCAGCAGCGCCTCGGCCTCGTCCCCGGTCAGGGTGCCGGAGTCCACCGGCTTCGGGCGGCCGGTGGTGCCGCTGGTGACGTGCATCGGCCGGCCGAGGGGGAGCCCGCGGCGTGCTTGCTCCGGAGTCTCATCCAGCAACGAGTCGAGCTGCTCGGCGGTGTCGACCACGAGCCGCGGGTCGACGTCGGCGAGGATCCGGTCCCGCTCGGCAGCGGTCAGCCGCGGGTCGAGGGGCACCGGGAAGATGCCGTTGGCAAGCAGGGCGATGACGAGGTCGACGTACGCCGGTGAGCCGGGCTGGAGCAGAGCCACCCGGTCCCCGGGGGCCAGGTCGACATGCTCACTCACCTGCGCGACGCTACCGCGCGAGGTACTCCCGATTGCGGGGCCATCGGCGCCGTGGGCCCCTATGCTCCGAAAGGTGGAGAACGATCAGGGTCCCAGAGGCCGTGGGCAGTGTCCTGGCCGCTGCGGAGGCGGCCTCGCCCGTCCAGGCGGTCGAGGCTGTCACCCGCGAGCTGGGCCTGGCGCTCGGCGCGAACTGGGCCTCGTTTCTCATCGCCGACCTGTCGGGGCGGGCCGTGGTCCGCCTTGCGCACGTCCAGCTCCAGAACGTCGACGGCGTCGACGTCAGCACCCCGCTCGCGCGCGACGAGCGGCGAAGTATCGAGGAGTCCGCCACGGTTCTCCCGTTCGACGGCGGACCGGTCGAGCAGGCGGTGCGCACCCAGGTGGTGCAGGTCGTGGAGCCCGACGCGGGAGCCTCGGAATCCGGCGGTTCCGCGCCCTGGCTGGTGCTGGCGCCGGTGACGGAGCGAGGGGAGGTCATCGGCCTCCTGGAGCTGGCCCTCCCCGGACGGCCGGACTCCGCAGTGACCGATGAGATCGCGCGGCTGGCACACCTGCTGGCCTTCGTGGTGATCGCCAACAGGCGGCACACCGACCTGTACGAGTGGGGACAGCGCACCCGCCCGTTGAGCTTGTCCGCAGAGATCCAGCACCGGCTGCTTCCGGGACCCCAGACCTGTGAGGCTGGGTCGTTCACGCTCGCGGGCTGGCTCGAGCCCGCTGCTGGCATCGCCGGAGACACGTTCGACTTCAGTCTGGCGCGCGACGTCCTGCACGTGTCCCTGACCGACGCCATGGGGCACGGGGTGGCGGCTGCCCTGGCCGCGACGTTGTGCGTCGGAGGCCTGCGGAATGCCCGCAACGAGGGTGCGTCACTGGTGGAACAGATGGCTTCGACGAACAAGGCGCTGGGCGATCACGCGGCCAACTCGGGGCTCGAGGACTTTGTCACTGGCCTGGTCGGTCGCATCGACCTGAGCACCGGGTCGATGGAGCTGGTGAATGCCGGGCACGTCGCGCCCTATCTCGCCCGGGGTGCGCGGCAGCCCACGCTCGTCGACCTGCCGGTGGATCTGCCACTCGGCCTGTTCCGCGACACCAGCTATCGCAGCAGCCGTCTCGACCTGGAACCGGGCGACCGGATCCTGTTTCTCACCGACGGAATGCTCGAGCGCGGCGCCGTCTGGGTTGACCTTGCCGACGCGATCGCCGAGACCAGGTCGCTGCACCCGCGCGAGGCCGTCCGCGCCCTGGCCGACCGCGTTCTCGAGGCCACCGGTCACGCACTCAAGGACGATGCCACCGTGTTGTGCCTGGACTGGCACGGCGATCACGGGCGGGACCGCGAGACCCTCCACGGGGCGGAGCCGGGACGCGCCAGTGATCCTCTCGAGCCGCAGGTCGAGGCGAACTAGATCTTCGACATCTTGTGGAACGGGCTCGTGATGCGCAGCTTCTGCGCGCCGAAGTCGACCGACACCGCGTCCGCTTCAACCGTGACGACGCGACCCATGCCATAGGAGTCGTGGGAGACCAGGTCACCGCACTCGAACTGCTCGATCACAGGTTCGATGCGAGGCTGGAAGGGGCTGCTGGCGAGATGTCGCCGACGTGCGGGCGCGGGTGTCATTACCCCCAGTATGCGCCTCCGAGGCCCGGACGGAGAAACTCCGGGCCAGGAATCGCTCGTTGTCATGCAATCGCGAGGCCAATCGCGGTCCTAGAGTGCCGGGGTGGAGACCGACGACTTCGTGCCCGGATGCTTCGCCTGCGAGCAGCAGGGCGCGGTCGCGTTGCCGCCGCGTGAGGACGTCGTACACACCCAGTACTGGCGAGTGGCCCACGCGTTCAACAGCACGCTTCCGGGGTGGCTCGTCCTGCTGCCGACGCGTCACGTCACGTCGTTCACGCAGCTGGCGCCGGAGGCGGCCGACGAGCTCGGCGGGCTGGTGAGGCGTCTCAGCGCAGCACTGGAGACCGCGACCGGCTGCGTGAAGACCTACCTCATGCAGTTCTCCGAGGCCGAGGGCTTCTCGCACCTGCACCTCCACCTGGTTCCACGGATGCCGAACCACCCCGAGGACGCTCGCGGACCGAAAGTCTTTGCCTACCTGGCTGACGACCAGGCCCGGTGGCTGCCGACGACCCAGCGCGACAGCATCGCTCTCGCCGTCCGGGCAGCGCTCGAGGGCAGGCCCAGCGAAATCACGAGACCAGCGAACTGATCAACCCGTGATGCGCGTCGGCCTGACCGGTGGCGTCGCGTCCGGCAAGAGCGCGGTCTCGGCCATCCTCGACGAGCTTGGCGCCGTCGTGGTCGACGCCGACGTCCTGGCCCGCGAGGCCGTCGCCCCCGGCACCGACGGGCTGCAAGAGGTGGTCGAGGCGTTCGGTCCGGAGGTGCTGACCGACGAGGGGGAGCTGGACCGACCGGCGATGGGCGCGATCGTCTTCGCCGACGCCGAGAAGCGGCGGGTCCTGGAGGCCATCATCCATCCGCGGGTGCGGGCGCGCGGGGCCGAGATCGAGGCTACGGCGGGTCCGGACGACGTGGTGGTGCACGACATCCCGCTGCTGGCGGAGACCGGGCAGGCGGACGGGTTCGACGCGGTGATCGTGGTCGACGTCCCCACGGAGACCCAGGTGGAGCGGATGGTCGAGCTGCGCGGGATGACACGGGAGGACGCCGAGGCGCGGGTGGCTGCCCAGGCGAGCCGCGAGGAACGGCTGGCGATCGCCACCCATGTGGTCGACAACACCGGCACCCTCGACGACCTCCGACGTCGTGTGACGGACGTCTATCGCGAGCTCTGCGGATGACGGATCGCGGCCCACCTCCCGGTACGGTGGCCCGCGATGCGACGCAGAATCCTCCCGTTCCTGTTGATGTTGGTGCTGGCCCTCGTGGCCGGATGCCAGTCGACGCCGCAGCCTCGATCCGAGTCATCGGACGGGCAGTCCGGTCGCGGCTTCCGCCCCACCGTCCGCGGCGCCCGACGAGCCGCTGAGCTGGGGCCCCACCCAGGCCGAGCTCGAGGAGGCGCAGGAGCTCGTCGCCGACTGGGAGCCGGCGCAGCTGGCAGGTCAGGTCATCGTCGGCCGCTACTACGGCAGCACACCGGAGGAGGCCGCGGACCTCGTCCGCGACCTGCACCTGGCGGGCGTGTCAGTCGGCGGGGACAACATCGTCGACGCGGCCCAGGTGCGGGCCACGACGGCCGCCGTGACGAAGGCGCACGCCGCGGACGGGCGCAGCTTCCCCCCGGTGATCGGTGTCGACCAGGAGGGCGGCGTGGTCGCCCACCTCGACGGCGTCACCACGACCTTCCCGCCCTTCCAGGAGGCGGGTGACGCGATCGCCGCCGGTCCTCGCCAGGGCAACGCCGTGGTGCGGAACGCCGCCGCCTCCACGGCCATGGAGCTGCGGATGCTGGGCTTCACCTGGGTGTTCGCCCCCGTCGCCGACGTCACGATCGGGGCGGCGGACCCCACGATCGGTTCCCGGTCGCCGTCGCAGGACCCGAAGACGGCCGCCGCCGCGATCGGGGCCGCCGTGCCCGGCTACGACGAGGCCGGCGTGGTCTCGACCACCAAGCACTTCCCGGGTCACGGCTCGGTGACCGCGGACAGTCACGAGGTGCTGCCGAGGCTGGATGCCTCGCTCGACACCCTGCGCCAGCGGGACCTGGTGCCCTTCGAGGCGGCCGTCGACGCCGGGGCCCCGGCGATCATGGTGGGCCACCTCGACGCCCGCGCGCTCGCCCCCGGCGTCCCGACCAGCCTGGCGCCGGAGACCTACGACTTCCTGCGCGACGAGCTCGGCTTCGAGGGCGTGGCGATCACCGACTCCATGGGCATGGGTCCGGTGATGCGTCCGGGGAAGCCCGCCGTCGACGCGATCAACGCCGGTGCCGACCTGCTGCTGATGCCCCCCGACACCCGCAACACGCACGCGGTGGTCACCGAGGCGATCGAGAACGGCGAGATCCCCCGCGAGCGGGTCGAGGAGGCTGCCGCCCGGGTGGTGGCGCTCCAGCTGTGGCAGCAGCGGCAGGCGGACGCCGTACCCCTGCCGGCTCCCGCCGTCGTCGCCAGGCACGCCCAGGCAGCCGCCGCGGCCCTCGACGCAGCGGGCGAATGACCCGACCGGGTGGTGCCGCCCGCCCGGTTTGAGGAACATGCTGGTCCTCATGACATCGACTCCCCAGGCAGAATCGCGTCGGGACGCGGTCGCCGAACAGCTGTTCTCCTCGGTCATCGGTGCCCTGGAGACCCTGCACGTGTACGTCGGTCGCGAGCTCGGCCTCTACGAAGCACTCGACGGCGCCCCTGCGATGACGGCAGACGACTTCGCGGGCCGGGCCGGCATCCATCCCCGTTACGCGCGGGAATGGCTCGAGCAGCAGGCCGCCGCGGGCATCCTCGACGTCGCCGACGAGACCGGCGACGCCGCGACCCGCACCTTCCAGCTCCCCGACGGGGTCGCGGAGGTGGTCTGCCGGCCCGACAGCCTGGCGCTGGTCGCCCCCCTGGCGCCGATGGTCGTGGGCGTCGCGAAGGCGCTCCCGGCCGTGCTGGAGGCATTCCGCTCCGGTGGCGGCGTGCCGTACGACGCCTACGGCGACGACATCCGGCGCGGGATCGCCGACATCAACCGGCCGTCGTTCGTGAACCAGCTGGGCGCCGAGTGGATCCCCGCGCTGCCGGACCTGCACGAACGCCTGGGCAGCGGCGGCCGGGTCGCCGATCTCGGCTGCGGGGAGGGCGCCTCGACCCTGGCGCTGGCCCGCGCCTACCCGCAGGCGGAGGTCCTGGGTCTCGACCTCGACCCCGCCTCGATCGAGGCGGCCCGGGCGGCGGCGGACGACGTCGAGGTGACCTTCGAGTGCCGCGACGCCGCGGACCCGGCGCTGGCCGGCTCGTTCGAGCTGGTGACCCTCTTCGAGACCCTGCACGACATGGCGCACCCGGTGCAGGCGCTCGCCGCGGCGCGGTCGATGCTGACGCCGGAGGGTGCCGTGCTCGTCGGCGACGAGAAGGTGGCCGACCGGTTCGCCGCACCCGGGGACGAGATGGAGCGGTTCAACTACGGCTGGAGTGCGCTGCACTGCCTCGCCGCCGCGATGACCGAGACCGACTCCGCCGCCACCGGCACGGTGATCCGCGAGGAGACCGTGCGGGCTTACGCGACGGAGGCCGGCTTCGGGTCGTGCACCGTGCTGCCGATCGAGCACGACTTCTGGCGGTTCTACCGCCTCGACCCGTAGGCCGCGAGCCGAAGGGACGTCAGGCGGCCAGGTCGGGGTCGCCGAGGCGACGCAGCTTGTGCAGTGCCTCGCGCTCGAGCTGACGCACCCGCTCGGCCGAGATGCCGTGCTTGGCGCCGATGTCGGCCAGCTTGTGCTGGCGCCCGTCGACCAGCCCGTAGCGGGACCGGATGATGTCGGCGGACCGCTCGTCGAGCAGCTCGACCAGGGTGTTGAGCCGGTCACGAGCCTCGGTGTCGAGGACCGTCAGGTCCGGGCCGGGCAGCGTCTCCTGGGCCATCAGGTCGCCCAGCGAGGTGTCGCCGTCCTCGTCGACAGGGGTGTCGAGGCTGACGTGCTCGCGGCCCCACGCCATCAGGTCGAGCACCCGGTCGACGTCCATGTCGAGCTCGGCGGCGATCTCCTGCGGCTCGGGCTCGCGGCCCAGCTGGCGCTCGAGGGTACGGCGGGCTCCGCCGACCTGGTTGAGCTCCTCGACGACGTGGACCGGCAGCCGGACGACCCGGGCCTGCTGGGCGATGCCCCGGGTGATGGCCTGGCGCACCCACCACGTGGCGTAGGTGGAGAACTTGTAGCCCTTGGTGTAGTCGAACTTCTCGACCGCCCGGATCAGACCGGTGTTGCCCTCCTGGATCAGGTCGAGCATCGGCATCTGGGCCCGGCCGTACTTGCGGGCGATCGACACCACGAGCCGCAGGTTGGCGGTGATGAACGTGTCCACTGCCTCGCGGCCCTGCTCGGCCAGCCACTCGAGCTCCTCGCGGGAGGCCCGCAACGGAGCGCCGCCCTTGGCGCGTGCGACCCGGCCGGTGGCCAGGAGGTACTCGGCCATCAGGCCGGCCTCGATGGTCTTGGACAGCTCGACTTCCTGCGCAGCGTCGAGCAAGGGGTTGCGCGCGATCTCGTCGAGGTAGAGGCCGACACTGTCTCGGCCCTCGATTTCCCGCGTCCCCAGTGTTGCGCTGCGTGTTGCCATTCAAGTGCCCTTTCGTCTGCACGAGGCGACGCCCCCGCGCCGCCTCATTCGTTCCAACGACTCCGTGCGCCCGGAGATTCCCGGCAGCCGGGCGGAGTCGTGGTGGTGCTCCTACAGTCGAAAAGACGTGTGGGAGGGGCTTTGAGTTGCCCTTTTTCGCAACTCTCAGGGACTTCTCAGGGGCGGCCGCCGCTCTAGACCGGCGGCGTCAGGCGAGGCCCATGCGGTCCAGCATCCAGGCCAGCGAGAACGCACGGTCACGCCAGGCCTTGTAGCGGCCCGAGACGCCGCCGTGACCGGCCGCCATCTCCGTCTTGAGCAGGAAGTCGCGACGCCCGGTGGCGGTCGCCCGCAGCCGCGCGATCCACTTCGCCGGCTCCACGTAAGCCACCCGGGTGTCGTGAAGCGAGGTCTCGGCCAGAATCGGCGGGTAGTCGATGGCGGCCACGTTGTCGTACGGCGCGTAGCCGGCGATCAGGTCGAACGCGTCCGAGTCCGCCTCCGGGTTCCCCCACTCGTCGTACTCCGTGACGGTCAGCGGCAGGCTGGAGTCGAGCATGGTCGTGAGGATGTCCACGAATGCGACGTTGGCGACGATCCCGCCGAACGATTGCGGTGCGAGGTTGGTGACCGCGCCCATCAGCAGCCCGCCAGCGCTGGCCCCTTCCGCGATCGTCAGCTCCGGGGTGGTCCAGCCGCTGTCGACCAGGTGCCGCGCGCAGGCGATGAAGTCGGTGAACGTGTTGGGCTTGCGGTCGAGCTTCCCGTCGTCGTACCACCGCCGACCGAGCTCGCCGCCGCCCCGGACGTGGGCAATGGCGAACGCCGCGCCCCGGTCGAGCAGGGACAGCCGGGCGATCGAGAAGTAGGGGTCGAACGACGTCTCGTAGGCGCCGTACCCGTAGAGCACGAGCGGGACCGGCGCGGTCCCGCCGCCTGTGTCCTCGCGCGCGCCCAGACGGCACACGACCGAGATCGGCACCCGCTCGCCGTCGTCGGCGGTGGCCCACAGCCGATGCTCCTCGTAGTCGTCCGGGTCGTAGCCGCCCAGCACGGGCGAACGCCGCAGCAGGGCCAGCTTCCGGGAGCGGACGTCGTAGTCGTAGACCGAGGACGGAACCGTCATGGAGGTGTAGCCCAGCCGCACGACCGGGGTGTCGAAAGCTGGGTTGCTTCCCGATCCGACCGTGTAGATCTCCTGGTCGAACTCGATCAGGTAGTCGTCGCGGACGCCGCTCCCGTATTCAGCACCCGTGTCGAGCTCGAGGATGCGCAGCTGGGTGAGGCCGTCGCTGCGCTGGTTCACGACGAGGTGGCCGGCGTGGGCGTCGACGTCCTCGAGCCGGACCGCCGGGTCGTGCGGAATGAGCGAACGCCAGCCCTCGGGCTCGGTGGGGACAATCGGGGCAACCGCCAGCTCGAAGTCGGGGCCGGTGTGGTTGTGGAGGACGAGGAACACGTCCTCGCCGCCCATCACGGCGTGCTCGAGGCCGTACTCCAGGCCGTCGCGTCGGGGCGAGAAGACCCGGAACCCCTCGTCGGGGTCGTCGGCGTCGAGGTAGCGGTACTCCGACGTGGTCTTCGACGCAGCGGCGATGACGATGAACCGGTCAGTGCGGCTGCGGCCCACCCCGACCCAGAATCGCCCGTCCTGCTCGTGGTGGACCAGCTCGTCGTCGGACTGGCTGGTGCCGAGTCGGTGCCGCCAGATCTTGTCGGCCCGCCACGACTCGTCGACGGTCGCGTAGTAGAGGTCGCGGCCGTCACGGCTCCAGGTCGCCCCGCCGAGCACGCCGGTGATCTCGTCGTCGGCCAGGTGGCCGGTCCGCAGGTCCTTGACCCTCACGGTGAACCGCTCGTCGCCGGTCGTGTCGGTGGAGTAGGCCAGCAGGTGGGTGTCCGGGCTGACCGAGGAGCCGCCCAGGGCGAAGAACTCGTGACCCTCGGCCAGCTCGTTGACGTCGAGCAGCAGATGCTCGCCGGGCAGGGCGGGCTGGTCCGGGACACAGTCCTCGTCGGGCTGCGGGGGAGTCCAGTCGTCGTCGCCGCGGATCGGGACCCGGCAGGTGGCGCCGTACTCCTTGCCCTCGAAGGAGCGCGCGTAGTACCAGTAGCCGCGGCTTCGCGTCGGCACCGACAGGTCGGTCTCGCGGGTGCGGGCCTTGATCTCCTCGAAGATGGCCTCCCGCAGCTCGGCGAGGTGTGCGACCCGCTCCTGGGCGTAGGCGTTCTCGGCTTCGAGGTACGCCGTCACGTCGGGGTCGTCGCTGGCGCGCAGCCACTCGTACTCGTCGACGCGGGTGCGGCCGTGGTGCGTGGTCGTGACCGGCCGACGCGCGGCGACTGGTGGCTCCATGACGCCGAGACTATAGAGCCGCCATCACAGGTCGACGGTGGGTGCATCGTGCGGCTCGGACGATCTCCACAACTCGGCGCTGAAACTGTGGAGGAATCGCCCCGTTCTGTGGACCGTCCCGGCACTTCTGTGGAGGAGCCTGTGGGATCAGAAGTTTGTCGAAATCGGTTCGCTGAAACGCTTGCGCGCCGCGGCCCGGACCCCGTAGAACTCTCCCTACCAGCCGAACCGTTCGCGGGGAAGTTGGGGATCGAACGGAGACGAAGATCCGCACGGCGAGGCAACTCGCCGCGTCGGCCCGGTGACGGGGACGGCGGGATCGGAGGCTCTGTCCGGTGGATCGGGCGTCACATCACCGATCAAAGCGAGGGGCCCTTTGATGCTCATACCATCGAAGGGCCCCTCACCCTTTCCCGAGACCCGGTCCAGATTGTCCCGGTGGACCAGTCCCTGACAACCCTTCCCCGACGAGGTCCGGTTCACGCCTGATCCCCGATGGGATCGTCGGCGGGATCCTCCGGGCGCCACGCCCGGAGCGCCGGGTCGTCGATCGCGTAGGACCGCACCGGCCCGGCCGGCGTCTGCGCGGTCTCGAAGCGCACGGTCACCACGCCCCGGCCCGAGCCCCAGACCCAGCCTCGCCCCATCTCGTCGTGAACCACGTCCATGCCCGGCGACCAGGCCGGTCGTGGGGGGCTGGGGAGCGGCTCGTCGGGTGGCTCCGCCTCCTCGTCGGGGTCGTCGCCGAACAGGTCGTCCTGGATCCAGTCGGCCAGCCCGGAGACGCCCACACCGAGCAGGCGGACCCCGCCGGAGGTGTCGAGCTCGGTGAGCAGGCTCCGGGCGAGGCGGGCGACGGTGGCAGCGTCGTCGACGGGGGAGGGCAGGGTGGCAGACCGGCTGAGCGTGGTGAAATCGTGCAGCCGGACCTTGATCGTGACGGTGCGGCCAGACATGCCGCTCTTGCGTAGCCGCTCCGCGACGCTGCCGGCCTGCCGGGTGAGCAGTCCCTCCATCAGCTTGCGGTCGGTGAGGTCGGTGTCGTAGGTCCCCTCGACGCTGATCGACTTGGTCTCCCGCTCGGCCACCACCGGCCGGTCGTCCTGGGCACGGGCGAGGGCGTAGAGCCCGGTGCCGTGGGCCCGGCCGAGCATCCGGACCAGCTCTTCGACGCTCAGCGTCTCCAGGTCGGCGACGCTGTGGATGCCGGCCCGCCGCAGCCGCTCGGTGGTGGCCGGCCCGACGCCCGGGATCACCGTCACGTGCATCGGCCGGAGCAGGTCCTGCTCGGTGCCCGGCGGTACGACGACCAGGCCGTCCGGCTTGTCCAGGTCGCTGGCGACCTTGGCGATGAACTTCGAGGTGCCGATCCCCACCGACGCCGTCAGGCCGTCGGTCGCCTCGGTGACTCTCGTCCGCAGCTGTTCGGCGAAGGCGCCGACCGTCTCCACCTCGAGGTCGGGAAGGTCGGCCCGCTCGAGGTCGACGAAGGCCTCGTCGAGCGAGAGCGGCTCGACCAGGGGAGAGGTCTCGCGCAGCAGAGCCATCACGATCCGGCTCGCCTCCCGGTAGGCGTGGAACCGCCCGGAGAGGAAGGCCGCGTGCGGGCACCGCGCCCGGGCCTCCCGGGTCGACATGGCCGAACGGACGCCGTACCGCCTCGCCTCGTAGGACGCGGTCGAGACCACGCCGCGGCCGCCGACGCCGCCGACGACGACCGGCTTGCCGCGCAACGAGGGCTTGTCACGCTGCTCGACGGCGGCGAAGAAGGCGTCCAGGTCGAGGTGGAGCACCGAAGCGACCGGACGCATGGTGGGCAAACTAAGCCCTGGTCTACGGCGAAGCCCGCAGGCCCGCCGGACCGGCCCACCCACGGTCCACAGGCCGGGTTGCCGCGGGGCTTCTCCACAGCCCGTCCCGCCGCTGGGCCGGTTCGTCGGTTCGACCGGGAACCGTGCCGGTCATGACCACGACCTTGAACCTCCGCTCACCCGAGGACCTGCTCGCCGCCGCGCCGGTCGTGCTCGGCTTCGTGCCGACCGACTCCGCGGTGATGTTCACGTTCGACGGGCCGAGCTGCTTCCACGCCCGGGTCGACCTGCCGCGCGTCGGCGAGGAGGTCGACGAGTGCATCGAGGCCCTGCTGTCCCCGAGCGTCCGGCACGACGTGGGGCGGGTGCTGTTCCTGCTCTACTCCGAGGACCCGCTGCCCGCCGACCGGGTGGCCCGTCGCCTGGTGCGGGCCTTCCGTGCCGCGGGCATCGAGGTGGTCGACCTGCTCCGGGCCGATGGCCGACGGTGGTTCCCGATGCTGAGGTCTCGGCGCTCGGTCCCGTCCTCGGGCGTGCCCTACGACGTCTCGGCGCACCCGTTCGCCGCCGAGTCGGTGCTCAACGGCCGGGTCACCCACGGATCCCGCGCAGACCTGGAGGCGACGGTCGCGCCCGACCCGATGGCGGTGGCCCGTGTGGCCGCGGCGGTGCGCGACCCCACACGTCCGCGGGCCGGACCGGGCTGGATGCCGGACACCGTGGCCGGTCACGTCGCGGCCGGGTCGGTGCCCGACGACCACGAGGCTGCGCGACTGCTCAGCTGCCTCGTCGACGCGCAGGTCCGCGATGCCGCTCTCGGCCTCCTGAGCCGCGACACCGCGGAGGCGCACGCTCGCTTCTGGGGCGACCTGGTCCGCCGGGCTCCCGAGGACCTCGTCTCCCCGGCTGCCGCCGTCCTCGGCTTCGCCGCGTGGCTCGCGGGCAACGGCGCTCTCGCCTGGTGCGCCGTCGACCGTTGCCTTGACGCCGATCCCGACCACCGGCTCGGCCACTACCTGGCCCGACGTCCTCACCGAGGCGGTGCCACCGTCGATGTGGGAGGGGGTGACTGCGGGGTCCTGATCTGGACCGAACCCTCGCCGCGACGCCTCATGATCCCTAGTGTCTGACCATGGGCGAAGAGGTCGAAGCACAAGAGTTCTCCCGAGCCGACCGCACGCGGTACCGCGAGAAGGTGCGGCGCTGCCTCGACGTGTTCGCCCGGATGCTGCGCGACGAGCAGTTCGACACCGACGACCCGATGACCGGGCTGGAGGTCGAGCTCAACCTGGTCGACGAGCACGGCGACCCAGCGCTGAAGAACGCGGAGGCGCTGGAGGCGATCGCCGATCCCAACTTCGTGACCGAGCTCGGCCAGTTCAACATCGAGATCAACGTGCCCCCGGCCAAGCTGCGCGAGGGCGGGCTGACCACGTTCGAGGAGACGCTGCGGGAGAGCCTCAACGACGCCGAGAAGCAGTCGTCGAAGGTGGGAGCCCACATGGTGACCATCGGGGTCCTCCCCACCCTGGCCGAGGGCCACCTGACACCCGGCACGCTGAGCTCCAACCCGCGCTACAGCCTGCTGAGCGAGCAGATCATGTCCGCCAGGGGTGAGGACATCGCCATCTCGATCGCCGGGCCCGAGCGGCTGGTCACGACGGCCGACTCGATCGTGCCGGAGGCGGCATGCACCAGCATGCAGCTCCACGTGCAGACGGCGCCCGACCAGTTCGCGGCGTACTGGAACGCCTCGCAGGCTGTCGCGGCCATCCAGCTCGCCGTGGGCGCCAACTCGCCCTACCTGCTCGGCAAGGAGCTGTGGCGCGAGACCCGGATCCCGCTGTTCGAGCAGGCGACCGACACGCGCAGCGAGGAGCTCAAGGCGCAGGGCGTGCGGCCCCGGGTGTGGTTCGGGGAGCGGTGGATCAACTCGGTGTTCGACCTGTTCGAGGAGAACGTCCGCTACTTCCCGGCGCTGCTGCCGATCACCGACGAAGAGGACCCGCTCGAGGTGCTGGAGGCCGGCGGGACGCCGCAGCTGTCCGAGCTCCGGCTGCACAACGGGACGATCTACCGCTGGAACCGACCGGTCTACGACATCGCGTTGGGGATCCCGCACCTGCGCGTGGAGAACCGCGTTCTGGCCGCCGGCCCGACGGTCTCCGACATGATGGCCAACTCGGCCCTCTACTTCGGCCTGGTCCGTGCCTTCGTCGAGAGCCAGCGGCCGCTGTGGTCGCAGATGTCCTTCAGCGCCGCCGAGGAGAACTTCCACGTCGCCGCGGAGCACGGGATCGAGGCCGAGATCTACTGGCCGGCCATCGGGCAGGTGCGGGTCACCGAGCTCGTGCTCCGGCGGCTGCTCCCGATGGCGCACGAAGGCCTGGCGTCGTGGGGTGTCTCGGCCGACGTTCGCGACCGGCTGCTGGGCATCATCGAGCAGCGCTGCCTGCAGGGCACCAACGGCGCGGAGTGGTTCGCCACCCGGATGCACGAGCGGTCGGACCTCGACCGGTACGACGCGCTGCGGGCCACGCTGCTCGAGTACCAACGCAACATGCACAGCAACGAGCCGGTGCACACCTGGGAGTGACCTGAGGGCGCAGCCGTCACCGGCTGCGCAGCCGCTTCCACTCCCGCCGCTGGCCCGTGCGCGGGTCCCACCAGCCCCGCCGGGTGACCACGACCATGGTCAGGGGCACCCCCGCCTCGGCGTAGGCGGACCGGGCGGCCGCCAGCCAGGCCGCGTCCAGGTCCTCGAGCACGAGCTCGCCGGTCCGGGTGAGCCACACGAGCGGCTCGACCGGCCCGGTGCGGGTCCGTCGCAGGAGCGCCGCGACCAGATCGGCACGCAGCCCGTGCTCCATCGGCTCGTCGTGCCGAGGTGCGTACGTCAGCGTGGTCCCTCCCGGCACTCCGACGTGGAGGACCGGAGCGAAGACCTTCCGCCGCTCCGAGACCCGGAAGTCCAGCACGGCCCGGCGGAGCAGGGCGTGGATCTGCGGGGGGTCGGGGTGCGGGTCCGGGCGGTCGGGCACGACGTGCAGCCTTCCCACTCGGGCGACCGGGCGGCGTACTCCTCCACAGGCTGCCGCCGCGGGCCGGGATTCGATAGCGTGCCGGAAGGACCGACCGGTCCCGAGTCGCCAGCACGAGGAGGCAGCAATGGGGAACGTCGTCGTGGGCTACGTGCCCAAGCCCGAGGGGCAGGCGGCCCTCACCAGCGCCATCGCGGAGGCGAAGCTGCGCGGTGCCAAGGTCGTCGTCGTCAACTCGCACCGGGGCGGCCAGGACTTCGACCGCGCCGCGTCCGACAAGGTCGAGGGCGAGATGGAGACGGTGAAGAGCAAGCTGGACGAGGCCGGGGTGGAGCACGAGATCCGGCAGCTGGTGCGCGGGTTCGAACCCGCCGAGGACCTGATCGGCATCGCCGCGGAGGTGTCCGCCGAGCTCATCGTGATCGGCCTGCGCCGCCGCTCGCCCGTCGGCAAGCTGATCCTCGGCAGCAACGCGCAGCGGATCCTGCTGGACGCCAAGTGCCCGGTGCTCGCGGTCAAGGCCGACGCCTGAGTCCATGGCCTTCGAGATCGCACAGGACCCCGCTGCAGACCAGGTGCTCGACGACTCCGCTTTCGCGCTCCTCGCCGGGATGATGCTCGACCAGCAGTACCCCATGGAGCACGCTTTCCGTGGTCCGGCGAAGGTGGTGTCCCGGTTCGGGACGTTCGAGCCGGCTGCGATCGCAGCCGCGGATCCGGAGGACTTCAAGGAGCTGTGCAGCACGCCGCCTGCCATCCACCGGTTCCCGGGCTCGATGGCGGCACGGCTGCAGGAGCTCGCCCGCATCGTGACGGACGAGTACGACGGCGACGCCTCGCGGATCTGGACCGAGGCAGCGAGCGGAGCCGACCTGATGAAGCGGCTGCAGGCACTCCCCGGGTTCGGGAAGCAAAAGGCCCAGATCTTCACCGCACTCGTGGCCAAGCAGGTCGGTGTCCGTCCCGAGGGGTGGGAGAAGGTGGCCGGCGACTATGCGCTCGAGGGTTATCGCTCGGTGGCCGACGTGGTGGACGCGGCATCGCTGCAGAAGGTGCGTGACTACAAGAAGCAGAAGAAGGCAGCGGCCCGGGCATAGGTCGCTGACCTCAGGTCGTGGCCACACAGCGCGGAGGACACGGCAGCGACCCCAGGGACTTGGCAAGGCCGCTGCCGTGTCGTCCGAGCCCCACGATTGGAGCAGCAGGTTCGAGGGGTGGGAGTCGTCGACCATGCTCCAGAGAAACGCTAGGCGGGACAGTCGCCCGTGTGGCCGGGATGACGCTTCCGTCATGATTCGGTCATCAAGGCTTGCGGAGCTCCCCGACCACCGGGCTGGGCGCAAGGGTGGATCGTCAGTCCGCAGGACGTCCCACAACGTCCACCGCTGGTCACCGGCCCGGAACTTCCCGGGCGGGGTGAGTTCGGTTTGTGCCTTGGCTGCGTGGCAGAATGACCAACGCGGCTCTTGACGGTACCGGGTCCAGCCGCGCCCCCATGCTCCTGACGAGAGGTGTTCGTGTCTTCGAACCCGCGCAAGCCAGTTCCCGCCGAGGTGCTGTCACACCCAGCAGTCGTGGCCCTGATCGAGGGAGGAAGCCCCTCCGGCACCGTCACCCCCGAGGCCGTCCGCCAGGCCAGTGAGGAAGCATCGGTCCAGCCCCGCCACCTCAAGGGCCTGATGGCCCACCTGAGCGGCCTGGGGATCTCCGTGGACCTGCCGCCGACCAGCCCCCGGGCGGTCGCGGCCAAGTCGACGCGTCGTGCCGCCACGGCCAGCACGACCCGCAAGCCGGCAGCGAAGAAGACAACGACCGCGAAGACCACCGCGAAGGCGCCCGCGACCAAGCGGGCCACCGCGGCCACTTCCGCCAAGAAGACGGCCACCAAGGCCACCTCCAAGCCGGCGGCCAAGACCGCGGCAAAGAGCACGGCGAAGACCGCAGCGAAGAAGACACCGGCCAAGAAGGCCGCCGCGAAGGCGGCCGCCGTCGTCGAGGAGATGGTTCCTCCCGCTGTCGGCCCGGATGGCAAGAAGATCCTCCCCGACATCCCCGACGAGCAGTTCGAGAAGGACGTCAAGGTCGACCCGACGATCGTGGAGGACGAGAAGCAGGCAACCTTCATCGTCTCCGACGCCGACGAGTCCGGGGAGCCCGAGCAGCAGGTCATGGTGGCCGGTGCCACCGCCGACCCGGTCAAGGACTACCTCAAGCAGATCGGCAAGGTCCCGCTGCTCAACGCCGAGATGGAGGTCGAGCTCGCCAAGCGGATCGAGGCCGGCCTGTTCTCGGAGGAGAAGCTCGCCAAGGGCGGCAAGATCAGCGCGAAGCTGCACGAGGAGCTCGAGTGGATCTCCGACGACGGCAAGCGCGCCAAGAACCACCTCCTCGAGGCCAACCTCCGTCTGGTCGTCTCGCTGGCCAAGCGCTACACCGGCCGCGGCATGCTCTTCCTCGACCTGATCCAGGAGGGCAACCTCGGCCTGATCCGCGCGGTCGAGAAGTTCGACTACACCAAGGGCTACAAGTTCTCGACCTACGCCACCTGGTGGATCCGCCAGGCGATCACCCGCGCCATGGCCGACCAGGCCCGCACCATCCGGATCCCGGTGCACATGGTCGAGGTCATCAACAAGCTCGCCCGGGTCCAGCGCCAGATGCTGCAGGACCTCGGCCGCGAGCCCACGCCGGAGGAGCTGGCCAAGGAGCTCGACATGACCCCGGAGAAGGTCATCGAGGTCCAGAAGTACGGCCGCGAGCCCATCTCGCTGCACACCCCGCTGGGCGAGGACGGCGACTCAGAGTTCGGCGACCTGATCGAGGACTCCGAAGCCATCGTCCCGGCCGACGCGGTGTCCTTCACGCTCCTGCAGGAGCAGCTGCACGCCGTGCTCGACACCCTGTCCGAGCGGGAGGCGGGCGTGGTCAGCATGCGCTTCGGCCTGACCGATGGGCAGCCGAAGACCCTCGACGAGATCGGCAAGGTCTACGGCGTGACCCGTGAGCGGATCCGACAGATCGAGTCGAAGACGATGTCGAAGCTGCGCCACCCGAGCCGCTCGCAGGTTTTGCGCGACTACCTGGACTGAACCTCTTGACTCCGGACGCGCGTGGTCCTGCATTCCCTCACCGCGCCCGGGTACCAGCAACAGGTAACCGAACAGGTAGATCGGCGGATGGTTCCCACCATCACTTCGGCCGATGCTCGATGACGGATCCTCCGGGCCAAACAGGGTGCCTCCCTCTCGGGTCCGCGACACAACGACGGAAGTAGACACCATCATGAGTCACACGGTCATCTCGCGCGCTCCGCGCCACCGCCGCCAGCTCGCCCTGATCGCCGCCCTCGCGCACGCCGAGGACGTCGACGACGTCAACACCCTCGTCAACGAGGCCGGGTACGAGACCTACGAGGAGTTCTGGCACGCCTGTGAGGCGGAGTTCGTCGCCCGGTAGCACCCGCTCCTGATCTCCGGCGTACCTCCCTCGCTCGAGCGGGAGGCTGCCTCTTCACGTGCGGGAGCAAAGTCCTGTCGAGGTTTCCTCGAGGTGGGAGGATCCCCCGGTGACGGCTATTCGGTGGGCCCGGGCACACGATCTGCTGATCCCCCTCGGAGTGCTCGGCCTCTTCGTCTGCGCTGATGCATTGCTCCCACCCACGCTGATCGTCACGGGCTCCTTCGCGATTGCGCCCGTCGTGGCCAGCGCCATCACCACAGTGAGACGAACGGCCGTCGTGGGGATCGTCAGTACGGCGATGGCCGCGCTCTCGGCTCTCTGGAACGACAACCTGGGGACGGGTGAGTGGTGGATCCGCATCGCCCTCGTTGTCATCGGGGCGACCTTGGCGCTGCTGCTGGCTAAGCTCCGGATTCGGCAAGACCAGGAACTGCGGCAGATGACCGCGATCGCCGAGGCCGCTCAGCGTGCACTTCTCCGCCCGACGCCCTCATCGATCGGCTCACTCGGGTTCGCTGCCCGCTACGTCTCGGCGACGGAGGAGGCCCTGGTCGGGGGTGACCTCTACGAAGTCGCCGACACACCAAACGGAGTCCGTCTCGTCATGGGTGACGTGCGCGGAAAGGGGCTCGACGCCGTCCAGATGGCTGCGACCGTCCTCGCCGCTTTTCGTCACGCCGCGGTCAGGGAGCCGACCCTCGCCGCGGTCGCCACCGACCTCGACGACGTGGTGACCGCCGTCGCCGGGGACGAGGACTTCGTCACCGTCCTACTGGCAGAGTTCCACGAGGACCTGAGCGTGACCCTGCTCAACTGCGGGCACCACCCACCGCTGCTCCTCGACGGTGCCCATTCCCGCGGCCTCGTGGACACGGGGTCGCCCGAGCCGCCCCTCGGCCTGGGCCCCGAACCCGGACCGGTCACGTGTCAACTGGCCGAGGGTGAGCGGCTGCTGTTCTACACCGATGGCCTGGTGGAGAGCCGCAACCGCGACGGGACCTTCTTCCCGCTCGAGGAGAGTGCGGAGACCCTGAGCATCGACGATCTCGGGACGGCGCTGGACGATCTGCTCGGCCAGGTCGTCGACCACGTCGGTGCCCGGGTCAACGACGACGTGGCCCTGCTCCTCGTCGAGCGTCAGGACGGCGCGGCCCGCCGGATAGCCTGACAGCGTGTCCTTCGCACGACTCGCGGCGGCCCTGCTCGCGCTCGGCCTGGCCGCGACCGGCTGTTCATCGGAGGGCGAGCCGCGGGGAGCTCCTGCCCAGGGCACCGCCAGTCCGTCCGCCGAGGGCTCCGGCAGGACGCAGGCGCCGAGCGCCTCCCCGACCGTCGAGAGGCCGAGAGCGGTCCGTCCCGTGCGTCCCGGCGACCTCCAGGTCGGGATCGCGGTGCGCACGGTCCAGCGGCTGGCCGGCGGGATCGGCCCGCGCCATGCCACCAGCCCCGCCTTCGACCGGGCGGCTGCGTGGGTCGCGGGCGAGCTCGAGACGATGGGGTACGACGTCCGCCGGCAGCGCGTCGCCGTACCCGGGGGCATCTCGTGGGGCGTGCCCGTCGACGCCGGCACGTCCATGAACGTGATCGCGACCCCGCGCCGCTTCGACCCACGCCGCCCGCACCTGGTGCTGGGCGCCCACCTCGACACCGTGCCGCAGGCGCCAGGTGCCGAGGACAACGCGTCGGGGGTCGGGGTGGTGCTGGCGACCGCCGAGGCCATCGCGGAGCGGCGGACCCGGCTTCCGGTCGTGCTGGTCGCGTTCGGGGCCGAGGAGCCGCGCGGGCCCACGGACGCCGATCACCACTACGGCTCCCGGGCGTACGTCGCCTCGCTCGGCCCGGCCGAACGTCGCGCCGTCCGCGGGATGCTGTCCCTCGACCGGGTGGGCGTCGGCAGGGTGGTCCCCGTGTCGTCCGCCGATCCGTCCGGCGACCGACAGCGTGGCGTCGTGCTGGCCGCGGCGCGACGTGCGGGCGTGCCCACCGACGCCCAGGTCAATCGCACCAGCGACCACTGGCAGTTCGTCCTGGCCGGGATGCCGGGCATCCGGATCGGCAGCACGCCGTACGCCGCCTACCACAGCGCGGCCGACCTGCCGCCCGTCGTCAGCCGGGCCCAGCTGGCCCGTAGCGGGCGCCTGGTGCTGGCCTGGCTGCGCTGATCAGCGTCCGGGATCCGATCCGACGGGGTGGGTGTGCACGTCCCGGAGGATCGCCCGAGCCGCCGGGCCGCTGACGCGGCGCGGGGTGAACGTGGCGTCGAGGCGGTAGGGCGTGAGCTCAACCCCGCGCAGCCGGTCACCGCGGAACCGGGCGGTCAGGGTCACGCCCTCCATCGTCTGCTCCATGAAGTCCATGTCGAACACGAAGTTGCCGAGTGAGTGGGCGATGACTGCGTCGTCGTACCTCTCCAGGCCCTGCACCCAGTGCGGGTGCCCTCCGACGACCAGGTCAGCGCCGGCGTCGACGAGCCGCCGCCCGACGAGCGACTGGACCGGTTCGGCGACGTGGGTGTACTGAGTGCCCCAGTGGGGGAGCACCACGACCACGTCGACCCGCTCCGCGAGCCTCCGGGTGGCGTCGACGACGTGAGCCAGGTCGGCCCGGTTGAGCGGCCCGGTGCGTGGCGGCATCCGCACCGACAAGGCGCCCGGGGTCCGCGGGGTCGCCCGCGGGGTCTCGCCGATCGCGTTGAAGCCGAGGAACCCGAACCGGATCCCGTTCCGGGTGAGTACTGCGGCCCGGGTCGCCGCCCGCAGGTCCCGCCCGGCGCCGAACGACTCGATCCGGTGGCCCCGGAACGCCGCGACGGTCTCGAGGAGGGCGGGGTCGCCGTAGTCGCCGGTGTGGTTGTTCGCCAACGAGAGCGCATCGACACCGGCCCCGGCGAGGGCGTCGAGGACGGCGGGGGCGGCGGAGAAGGAGTCGGTGCCCTGCTGTGGCGGACCGTCGTCGGACAACGTGCTCTCGAGGTTGCCGACCGTCAGGTCGGAAGCCCGGAGGTGCGGGGCCAGCGCCCGCAACCGGGCCGGAGCACCACCCGGCTGACCCGCCACGCCCCGGCCCAGCATGATGTCGCCGACCACGGTCAGGGTGGTCAGGGGCGGCGGGGCCTTCGGCCTCGTCGCTGCCGTCGACGGCGCCTGCGAGGCCGTGTCGGCCGGTGCTCGTTCGGGCGGAGCTGACGGCCCCTTCCTGAGCTGTGCACGAGGTCAACGCGAGCAACAGGGCGCAGCCGAGGAGGCACGTCGTCCGGATCGGCTCCACCTCACCAGTCTGCCCGAGGCGCGTTTGCCGGGGAGACGCGTTCGCGCCGCCTCTGTTCCCGGGCCGCCGCGACGATCTCACGCAGCGTCGGGCCGAACCTGGCCGGTCGGTCGACCAGCGCCTGCAGCGCGGCGAGCGCGAGCCGTGGCTTCGTGAACAGCCCAGAGGGCGGGATCTGGTGGTCGAACACCTTCAGCAGGTCCCGGGCCCCGTCGGGGTGCCTGGAGACGTTGCGCAGGATCCGGGTCTCCAGGGGTGTCGAGGAGCCGGCCGAGCCGAGGTCGGCGGCAAACCAGTACATGTCCCAGGCGTCGGCGTCCCGCCAGGCCCACCAGCGCCGCAGCTCGGCCTCGAGATCCGCCTCCAGGCCGGTGACCACGGCGGGCACGAGCTGCTCGACCTGACGCAGGGCATCCGAGATGCCCTGTCCGGGCGTGAAGTCCTTGAAGTGGCCTGCGTCGCCCACGAGGACCCAGCCCGGCCCAGCGGCCTCGCGAAAGAAGCTGTGCCACTCGGTGATCATCCGCATCGGACCGACCCGGCTCGACCCCGCGACCAGGTCACGGAGCTCCGGCCAGGCACTCAGCCCCCGGTCGAAGTGCGCCTGGCGGTCTGCCTTGAACGCGTCGCTGTTGCTCAGCGAGGTCCCGACGCCGGCCATGTACAAGCCGCCATCGGCGGGAGCCGCGATGAAGGCGCTGTCGCCGACCCGACCGATGCGCAGGTGCCCGTCGGTGTTGGTCAGCCCCTCGAAGTAGCCGACCGCGAACATCCGGCCACCCGGTTCGACGTGGTACTCACGCGAGCCGACCCACGCGGCGATGCTCGAGCGCATGCCGTCGGCGCCGACGACGAGCCGGGCCCGGATCGGCCCGTCGCCGGTCTCGACTCCCACGACTCGACCCGTCGTCATGCATCACACCCGTGACCCGGGTCCTGGTCCGGAGCTCCGCGCCCGCGGCGTCTGCGCGGCGTTGACGAGCACCTCGTCGAGCGTCACCCGGCGCACGCAGAGTGCGCGGGTGTCGCCGGGAATGGCCTCTCCGCGGATCCGGACGTCGTCGTTGACCAGGGTGAACCGGTCGATCTCGGCCGCGCCCAGGCCGAGCAGGGTGTCGCGCACCCCGAGGCGGTCGAGGATGTCCACGCCATGGGACTGGACGAGATGGGTGGAGAGCGTGTCGCTCGGAAACCTGGCCTGGTCGACCAGGCAGACGTCCACGCCGGCTCGCGCGAGCATGGTCGCCAGTGGGGAGCCGGCACACCTGGCACCGACGATGACGACGTCGTACTCGTGCATGTGTCTCCGTGGGTCGGATCGGGTCAGTGTCGCATGCGTGCGATCGTCTCGAGCTGCGGTCACGTCACCCGGCGGCGACCAGCGCGACGG
>CAWKEX010000006.1:0-278131 GCA_963848795.1 uncultured Actinomycetota bacterium | reverse complement strand
GAGGGCGACCGTGCGTCCGGCTCGACGACGAACGAGACACCGTCGAGCAGTGCGACGTCGCCGTCGTACGAGTAGTGGAGGTCGTCGACCTCGACCCGGGCGCCGTGGACGGGCGCACCGCGCAGGGTCGCCTCTCCGTGCACCATCGCGCCGGTGGCGCGGAGCACCGAGCGGGTGCGCCGGAAGCCGACGACGGAGCGGGGGAACTCGCCGAGCAGCCACCCGATGGCCCGGATCGGGAACGAGACGATCGTGAGCAGGTAGGCGATGGTGACGACGTCGCCGGCGTCGGTGTGACCGGCGAGCACCCGCGAGGTGCCGACGGCCAGGACCACGAGAACGCCGATGTTGGGCAGCGAGGCGAGGGTCGGGTCGAAGGCGGCACGGATGGCGCCGGCCCGGGTGTTGACGTCGCGCAGCTCGTGGGCGCGGGCGCTGAACCGCTGGGTCTCCTCACCCTCCCGGCCCAGGGTCTTGACCACCATCGCGCCGTCGAAGGACTCGTGGGCGATCTCGCTGACCTCGGCGCGCAGCCCCTGCGCCCGGGTCATCAGCGGTGAGGCGAGCCGCTGGTAGGCGAGGTTCGCGACCACGACGGCGGGGAAGACCAGCAGTCCGACGATGGCCAGCACCACGTCCGCGAACAGCATCTGGACCACGGCGATCGCCATCATCACCACGGTGCCGAGCGCCATCGGCAGCGGAGCGATCGGGCCCCAGGCCGCCTCGACGTCGGAGTAGGCGTTGGAGAGCAGCTGCCCGGTGGGGTGGCGCTGGTGCCACTCCATGGGCAGGGAGAGGTACTGCCGGGTCACGGCCCGGCGGGTGTGGGCCTGCATCCGGAACTGCATGACCCCGGCGCCGAGGCGGCGGGCCACGATGCCGACCGCGCGCAAGATGGCCACGCCGAGGAACAACGCGAGCACGGTCCAGAGCAGCGCCGGGTCGATCTCGCCGTTCTCGAAGGCAGGGATCAGCACGTGATTGGTGGACCAGCCGAGCACCCAGGCGTCGGCGACGGTCAGCAGGGCGAAGAGCACGCTGCCGACGGTGGAGAGGACGAAGATCCAGGGCTCGCGACGGATGGCGTGACCGAGTACGGCGAAGCCCTCGCGCGTCGTTGCTCCGCGCGGCTTCGCCTGCTCGTCCGTCACGTGTTCGTTAGCCCCCTCTGGCTATCACAGCCATCGCGACTGTGAGGGTATTCCACCTGCCCAACCCCTTACCACTCCGTGGCGTCGGGCGCCGTAACCTCGCTCCAGTGAATGACGATCATCTGGCCCGACGCGAACGCCACGACCTGTGCGACCTCGCCCTCGTCCTGGGCGAGGACGCGCCCACGTTGTCGGGTGACTGGACCGCCAAGGACCTGGTCACCCACCTGTTGCTGCGCGAGCACAGCCTGGTCGGCGCCCCCGGGCTGCTGATCCGCCCGCTCTCCCGCCTCACCGATCTCGAGATGGCGCGGATCGGCAAGAAGGACTTCACGGTGCTGGTCGAGCGACTGCGGGGGCATGGGTTCACGCCGTACGCCATCCCGGCCGTTGACCGAGCAGTCAACACGCTGGAGTACTTCGTGCACCACGAGGACCTGCGTCGGGCCCAGGCCGGGTGGACGCCCCGCGAGCTCGACCGCGCCGACGAGTCGGCGCTGTGGTCAGCGATCCGGGTCTTCGGCCGTGGGTTGGTCCGACCGGCGGGCGTGCCGGTACGGATCCGGCGCACCGACACCGGAGCCGAGGCGACGCTTCGGCGCGGTGCCGACCCCGCCGTGCTCGCCGGGATGCCGTCGGAGATCGTGATGTTCCTCTACGGACGCGACCAGCACCGCGGCCTGGGGTTCACCGGCCCGGACGCACACATCGACAGCCTCCGCACCGCCGGCCTCGGCCTCTGACCGAACGGTCGTGAGTTACCGCTCCCACCCCGCCGAGCGGTCGTGAGTTACCACTCCTGCCGGTAACTCGCGCCGGGTCGGCGGGTTCCTGCGGTAACTCACGCCGGGTCAGCGCACTTGGTGGCCGGACGCTGACAGGGCGTCCTTGACCTCGGCGATCCGCAGCGTCCCGAAGTGGAAGACGGTGGCCGCGAGAACGGCGTCCGCGCCGGCCTCGACCGCCGGTGGGAAATGGTCGGTGCGCCCGGCACCGCCGGAGGCGATGACCGGGACGGTCACCTCGTCGCGGACGGCGCGGATCAGGTCGAGGTCGAAGCCGTCCTGGGTGCCGTCGGCGTCCATCCCGTTGAGCAGGATCTCCCCCGCCCCGAGCTCCGCACCGCGGGCCGCCCACTCGATCGCGTCCAGGCCGGCTGCCCGGCGGCCACCGTGGGTGGTCACCTCGAAGCCGGAGTCGGTGCCGTCGGCGCGGCGGGCGTCCACCGAGAGCACCAGCACCTGACTGCCGAACCGGTCGGCGATCTCGGCCACCAGGTCGGGCCGGGCGATGGCGGCGGTGTTGACGGCCACCTTGTCGGCGCCCGCCCGCAGCAGCCGGTCGACGTCCTCGACGGACGAGACTCCCCCACCGACCGTCAGTGGGATGAACACCTCCTCCGCGGTCTTGGAGACGATCTCCAAGGTCGTGGCACGCCCTTCGTGGGAGGCCGAGATGTCGAGGAACGTGAGCTCGTCGGCACCTTCGGCGTCGTAGGTCCGGGCCAGCTCGACGGGGTCGCCGGCGTCGCGGAGGTTGGCGAAGTTGATGCCCTTGACCACCCGGCCGGCGTCGACGTCGAGGCAGGGGATCACCCGCACGGCGAGGCTCATCGCAGGCCCTTGGTCAGCGCGAGCGCATCCTCGAGGGTGAACCGGCCCTCGTAGAGGGCAGTCCCGATGATCGCTCCCTCGACCCCGTCCGGCACCAGTGTCTGGAGCACCTCCAGGTCCGCGAGCTCGGTGATACCGCCCGAGGCCACCACCGGCCGATCGGTCGCGGCGCAGACGTCGCGCAGCAGGTCGACGTTCGGCCCCTGCAGCATGCCGTCCTTGTTGACGTCGGTCACGACGTAGCGCGCGCAGCCCTCGGAGTCGAGCCGGGCCAGCACCTCGTAGAGGTCCCCGCCCTCACGAGTCCAGCCGCGCGCCGCCAGCGTCCGGCCGCGTACGTCGAGTCCGACGGCGACCCGGTCGCCGTACTCCACGATGGCGGCCGCACACCATTCCGGCTGCTCGAGTGCGGCGGTGCCGATGTTGACCCGCCGGCAGCCGGACGCCATCGCGGCCGCGAGCGACTCGTCGTCCCGGATCCCGCCGCTCATCTCGACGGCGATGTCGAGGGTGCCCACGATCTTTGCCTGGAGGTCCCGGTTGTGACCGCGGCCGAATGCCGCGTCGAGGTCGACGAGATGGATCCACTCCGCCCCCGCCTCCTGCCAGCGCAGGGCGGCCTCGACGGGGTCGCCGAACCGCTTCTCCGACCCGGCGACGCCCTGGACCAGCTGGACGGCCTGGCCGTCGGCGATGTCGACGGCGGGAAGGAGCTCGAGACGTGTCATGGTCATCTTCCGGATCAGAGGGTCTGGACCCAGTTGCGGAGCAGCTGGGCCCCGGCGTCGCCGGACTTCTCGGGGTGGAACTGGGTGGCGCTGAGGGGACCGTTCTCCACGGCCGCGACGAACCGGTCGCCCCCGTGGTCGGTCCAGGTCACGAGCGGCGCCCGGGTGCGGTCGTTCGTCTGCAGCGTCCAGTCCCGCACGCCGTACGAGTGCACGAAGTAGAACCGCTCCCCCGCGATCCCGTCGAAGAGGGTGCTGTCTCCCGGCGCGGAGACAGTGTTCCAGCCCATGTGGGGCACGACCGGCGCCTGCAGCCGCTCCACCACCCCGGGCCACTCGTCGCAGCCCTCGGTCTCGACCCCGTGCTCGACACCGCGTTCGAAGAGCACCTGCATGCCGACGCAGATGCCCAGCACCGGACGGCCACCGGCCAGCCGGCGCCCGATCGTGCGGTGGCCGCGCACCGCGCGGAGCCCGCTCATGCAGGCGGCGAAGGCGCCGACGCCGGGCACGACGAGGCCGTCGGCCTCCGCGGCGGCCGCGTGGTCGGCGGTGAGCTCGACCTCGGCGCCCGCACGCTCCAGGGCGCGGACCGCCGACCGGAGGTTCCCCGACCCGTAGTCGAGGACGACGACGGAGCTCACCTAGGAGAGTGTTCCCTTGGTGGAGGGCACGCCGAGCTCGCGCGGGTCGATCGCAATCGCGTCGCGAAGGGCACGGGCGAACGCCTTGAACTGCGCCTCGACCACGTGGTGGGGGTCGCGGCCCGACAGGACCCGGACGTGCACGGCGATCTGGGCGTGGAAGGCGAGGGTCTCGAAGACGTGGCGGGTCAGTGAACCGGAGTAGTCGCCGCCGATGACGACGTACTCCTGCCCCTCGGGCTCGCCCACGTGGACGCAGTAGGGGCGACCGGACACGTCGACAACGGCCTGGACCAGCGCCTCGTCCAGCGGAACCGTGGCGTCGCCGAACCGGCGGATGCCGCGCTTGTTGCCGAGCGCCTCCCGCAACGCCTCACCGAGCACGATCGCGGTGTCCTCGACCGTGTGGTGCGCGTCGACCTGGGTGTCGCCCACGGTGTGGACCGCGAGGTCGATCAGCGCGTGCCGGGCGAAGGACTGCAGCATGTGGTCGTAGAACCCGATGTCGGTGGAGACCTGGGCCTTGCCGGTGCCGTCGAGGTCGACCTCGACGTGGACCTGCGACTCCTTGGTGGTGCGGTCGATCGTCGCCGTACGGCTCATCTCTCCTCCTCCATCCCGCTCGTTGCCACCACGATGGTGGCCAGCACCTCGGTGAGTGCCTTCCTGAATGTTCCCATCTCCTCGGCGGTTCCGATGGAGACCCGCAGCCAGCCGTCGGGGCCGGTCTCTCGGATCAGCACCCCGCGGTCCAGCAGAGCCTGCCAGACGGCGTGCCGGTCGGCGAAGGTTCCGAACAGCGCGTAGTTGGCGTCGCTGTCAGCGACCTGCAGCCCTTGGGCGCGCAGCCAGAGGACGCACTCGTCGCGTTCGGCGCGGAGGTCGGCGACCCTGCCGAGCAGCTCGGGCGCGTGCCGCAGCGCCGCGAGGGCCACGGCCTGCGTCACCGCGGACAGGTGGTAGGGCAGCCGGACGACCCGGAGCGCGTCGCAGATCTCGGGCGCGGCCGCCAGGTAGCCCAGCCGAGCGCCCGCGAGCGCGAAGGCCTTGCTCATGGTGCGGGTGACGACCAGGTTGCGGTGCCGCCGCAGCAGCCCGAGGGCGCTGGGGGTTCCGTCGCGGCGGAACTCGCCGTACGCCTCGTCGACCACGACCAGGCCGTCGCCGGCTGCCTCACAGAGCGCCGTCACCGCGTCCGGCGGCAGGGCCGTCCCGGTGGGGTTGTTGGGCGAGGGCAGGAGCACGACGGCCGGCCCGTGCTCGTCCACCAGCGCCCGGGCGTGGTCGAGGTCGAGCGAGAAGTCGTCCTCGCGGTGGCCGACCACCCATCGGGTGTTCGTGACGCGGGCGTACTCCGGATACATCGAGTACGTCGGCGCGAAGCCGAGCGCCGTGCGTCCCGGTCCGGCGAAGGCCTGCAGCAGCTGCAGCATCACCTCGTTGGAGCCGTTGGCCGCCCAGACCTGCTCGGGTCGCAGGCCGGGGCTCCCGTCGGACGAGAGGTAGTCCGCCAGCGCCGCCCTCAGGTCGGTGAGCTCGCGGTCGGGGTACCGGTTCAGGTGGGCCGCAGTCGCCGCCACCGCCGCCGCCACGTCGGCCACGACCTTGTCCGACGGTGGGTAGGGGTTCTCGTTGACGTTGAGGCGCACCGGCACGTCGAGCTGCGGGGCGCCGTAGGGCTCGATGCCGCGCAGCTCCTCGCGGAGCGGAGGAAAGACCACGATCAGTCCTCGTCGAGTCGGGCGCGCACGGCTGCCCCGTGCGCGGGCAGGTCCTCGGCCTCGGCCAGGTCGACGACCTGGTCGGCGACCTCGGCCAGTGCCTCGCGGGTGTAGTCGACGACGTGCATCGCCCGCTGGAAGGTACGCACCGAGAGCCCGGAGGAGTGGCACGCGCAGCCCCCGGTGGGGAGCACGTGGTTGGACCCCGCGCAGTAATCGCCGAGTGAGACCGGCGCGAACGGCCCGACGAAGACCGCGCCCGCGTTCCGGACCCGGGCCGCGACACCCACGGCGTCCTCGGTGTGGATCTCGAGGTGCTCGGCGGCATAGCCGTTGACCAGATCGAGCCCCTGCTCGAGGCCGTCGACGAGCACGATGCCGGACTGCTGCCCGGCCAGCGAGGCCCGGATCCGCTCGGCGTGCCGGGTCACCGACACCTGCTTGTCCAGCTCGGCCTCGACCTCGTCGGCCAGCGACTCCGACGGCGTCACGAGCACGCTGGCGGCCAGCGGGTCGTGCTCGGACTGGCTGATCAGGTCGGCGGCGACGTACGCCGCGTCGGCGGTGTCGTCGGCGAGGATCGCGATCTCGGTGGGCCCGGCCTCGGAGTCGATCCCGACGACGCCCTTGAGCAGCCGCTTGGCGGAGACCGTGTAGATGTTGCCGGGACCGGTCACCAGATCGACCCGGCGGCACGGTCCGGCGCCGTGGGCGAACATGGCGATGGCCTGGGCGCCCCCGACGGCGTAGACCTCCTCGACGCCCAGCAGCGCGCACGCGGCCAGGATGTTCGGGTGGGGCAGGCCGGCGTGCTCCCGCCGCGGGCTCGAGGCGAGTGCGATCGACCCGACGCCGGCCACCTGCGCGGGCACGACGTTCATGACCACGCTGGACACCAGCGGGGCCACCCCGCCAGGCGCGTAGAGGCCGACTCGCGACACCGGCACCATCCGGTGGGTCACCCGGGCGCCGGGCGCCAGGTCGGTGACGACGTCACGCTCGAGCTCGGCCTCGCAGGTGATCCGCAGCCTCCGCACGGACTCCTCCAGCCCGGCTCGCACCGCCGGGTCGAGGCGGTCGAGCGCCTCCTCGAGCGCGCTGGGAGGGACGACGATGTCGTCCTGCTCGACGCCGTCGAACCGTGCGGAGAACTCACGGATCGCGTCGACGCCGCGGTCGCGGACCGCGTCACAGATGGGACGCACCGCATGGGTGGCGGCCTCGACGTCGAACGCCGCGCGCGGGACCGCGGCGCGGTAGTCGAACGAGGCGGCAGCGCCACGCAGGTCGATGCGGCGAATCATGCGCCAGAGTCTAGTTTGGAGGCGGCCCGGCACCGGGTGTCGTGTCGCCCGTGGGACGCGCCGGGCGCAGATTACAGTCGGGAACGTGAGCGACCGGCTGCCGATGTTCCCCCTGAATGCGGTGCTGTTCCCGGGCGTCAGCGTCCCGCTCAAGGTCTTCGAGGACCGGTACCGCGCGATGGTCCACCACCTGCTGCGGGAGCCGGACCCGACCCTGCGCCAGTTCGGCTCGGTCGGGATCCGGGAGGGCTACGAGGTGGGCGACCACGGGGCGCAGTCGTTGTACCGCGTCGGTTGCCGGGTGAAGCTCGCCGAGGTGGAGTCGCACCCCGACGGGACCTTCGACGTGATGGCGGTCGGGCTGGACCGGATCCAGCTGGAGCGGCTCGACACCACCGGTGCCTTTCCGGTCGGGCACGTCGTCGCTCGGCCCGAGCCGCACGCCGACGTGGCGACCGAGGTGGTCGAACGCGCCCGGGCGACCTTCGCGGCGTACCGCGTCGCCGTCGGCTCGATCCGCGCCGATCCCTACCCCACCGAGCTCCCCCGCGACCCGGGCATGCTGTCCTGGACGCTCGCCGCGGTCGCGCCGCTGCCGATGCACGAGCGGCAGGCGCTGCTCGAGGCGGAGGACCCCGCCGACCGGCTCTGCATGGTCACCGACCTGCTGCGGGTCGAGCTGCGGGCGATGAACGTGATCCCGTCGCTGCCCGCGACCGAGGTGGCGCGCACCCGCTGGTCGCCGAACTGAGGTGCCGCGGGACTCGCTTGCGAGGCCCGCGACCGAGCTCGCGAGGTCGCGGCGGCCGTGTCGAAACCCCCGCACCGGTGCAGGGCGGTGACCACGGCGGTCATCGCCCTGCCCCGCTTCCGGGGTTTCGACGACGCTCGCTTCGCTCGCTGCTCACCCACCGGGACCAAGCTGTCAGTCCGTCGTCAGCCGGATCATCCCGTGGCCGGTGTCACCGTCCTGCCAGCTGCTGATCCCGAGGCCCTCGAGAGGCTCGAGGTTCTCCTTGACGTCGGGGTCTTCCTCGGCCAGGGCGCCGAGCCAGTCGCCCGCGTCGAAGTTGACGAAGACGACGGCGCCGGCCCGCTCCGCCTCGCGGACGACGTTGCGGAACGCCTCGGAGTCGCCGAGCCCACCATCGCCGAGGATCTCGGCCAGGTAGTCGTCGTCGGGGCCGATCACGACCACGTCACCCTCGGACCGGCTGCGGATCGGCTCGCTCATCGGCTCACCGACCCGGTTCCTGACCTTGTCCAGCACAGCTTTCGATCGCCTCCGCGTCACCCTTCACCTTGACGCCGACGGGGATGCCGCTCCCGTCCTGGCTGTTGAAGACGGCCTCGGGGTCGAAGTCGCTCCCGATCGCGAGCGCGGTCGAGTCACCGAACAAGGTCTCGAGGTCCTCCGGCAGCGCCAGGCCGGTCCACTTCTCGGCCTGCGCGATCATCCGCTCCGGGGCCTCCCCGCTGCTCAGCACCCCCGTGAACTGGTCGAGCATGCGCTGGGCCCAACCGTCCTGAAGACCGATGCCGATCGCCGCGGCAGTGTCCGCGGGCAGGGAGGCCAGCACGTCGTCGCCGGCGTCGGTGGCGGAGTAGCTCTGCTGCATCGTCGCCGCGTCGCCCACGGACTCCAGCTCGAGAGCGCCGTCGTCGAAGCGCAGCGTGGCTGCCACGCCCCGGAAGTCCCGCAGGCCTTCGATCATCTCGTATGGAAGCTGCGGTCCGGCCGGCTGCTCGGGTCCGACCTGGAGACCGCCGTCGGCGGACACACCTGCACCACCCGCGGCGCCCATCATCGGGCCGAACGGGAATCCGAGTGTGTCGATGTTGTCGGCCAGGTAGTCACCTGCCGCGGGGGCGGCGTAGACGTTGAGGACGCCCGCGTCGCCGACCTCGCCCGTCCATCGCTGGTAGGTCTCGTCGTCGGCAAGCGTGGCCTGTTCGGTCTCGGCGGTGACCTCCTCGGCGAGCGCCCGGGTCTCGGCCAGCACCGCCCACTCGCCGTCGATGACCCAACCGCCCTCATCCGGGTCGCCACACTCCTGGAGGGTCCCGAACCCCTCCTCGGCAGCCTCGGCGTCCTTGATCTGGACGACCACGGCCACGATTGGCTCTTCCTCACCTGTGTCGACGGCAGCTACCGCGGCGCGGTCCCCCAGCCAGGGCTCGATGTCGGTGTCGTAGTCGAGACCCGCGCATGGAGCCTCGGCGGTGATCCGGTCGAAGATCTCCCGCTTGATGTCGTCGTCGGCGTCCAGCCCGATCTCGTCCTTGTACGCCGGGAACTTGTTCAGCATCCTGAAGGCCTCGATCTTCTGTCCGCCGCTCGGGTCCAGGTCGATGCTGGCGTAGCCGATCGTGGAGGCTGGAAGCGCCTCGGCCGGTTGCGCACCGGCGGCGAAGAAGGAGGTCGCGGCCCACACCCCGGCGCCAACCGCGGCCAGGCCCACGACCGTGGCGCCAGCCAGGACAGCCTTGCGTCGGCCGCCGCCACCGCTTCCGCGCTCGCGGGCCAGGGGCGCACCGCCGCCCTGCTCGAGGTACTCCGGCCCCGGCTGGGAACCTTCGGGCGGCATGGAGCTGGTCATGGATCCCCCGTTTGATCGAGCCCAAGGTGTGACGCTGTGTGGTCGTGCATGTGACGCGCGGAAGCACCGATGCGTTCCACCGCGAGACTTTACCGAGTCACGAGGCGCCCGGAGGCTGAACCACCGGTGCGAGTCGCTTCGTCATCCCCAAGAGTACGACGGCGAGGCCGAGGGTCGCCCCGACCGGAAATGCGATGTAGGGGCTCTTCCCGACGATCGTCAGGTCGCTCGGGAGCCGCGTGCCGTTGCGCGCGGTCTCGGCGAGTACTCGTGGGTCGGGCGGGCCCAGCACCTGCCCGACCTGGACCATCACCCACCCGGCCAGCGCCGCGCCGGCCAGCACCGCCACCAGGGTCACCAGCTCGGCGCGATCGAGGAACAGGCCGCACAGGGCGCCGACGAGCAGGCCGGCGACCGACGCCACGATGACGTAGACGCCGGTGGCGGTGAACTCCGCCCGCAGGCCGGCCAGGTCCAGCAGCCACTCGTGGTCGACCACCACGCCCACGGGCGGGGTCCACAGCCACTCCCACACGACGCCCGCGAGGACACCGACAGCGGCGAAGACGGCCACGACGATGCCGGCCTGGACGATCGCGGGCACCACCCAGCCGGCCCGGGTCGTGGGCTCGTGGGTCAGCTGCTCAGGCATCCCGGCCCCAGGAGATGCTTGAGGTCGGCGAACAGCGCGGGGCTCGGGGTGACGCGGAGCCGGTCGTCGAGCCGCATCACGGTGGTGGCGTTGCGGGCCAGCAGCCGCAGCTGCACCTCGGTCATGCCCGGGTGGGTGCCCAGGACGTCCTTGAGCTGCCCGACCACCGGCGGGGTGCACCGGGTGGACGGCAGGTTGATCACGACCGGACCGGCCGGGCCCTCGGACAGGTCGGGCACGGTGACCTCGATGGCCTGGATCTCGGGCTGGTCCTTGCTGCGCGAGAGCCGCCCCTTGACGGTGATGATGGCGTCCTCGGTGAGGTAGGTGCTGGCCAGCTGGTAGGCGCTGGGGAAGAGCAGGACGTCGATCGCGCCGTCGAGGTCCTCGAGGGTGACCAGCGCCCAGTTGTCGCCGCGCTTGGTGATCTTGCGCTGAACCGAGGTGACCAGGCCGCAGATGGTCAGCACCGTCCCGTCGGGCCGCTCCTCGTCGAGCATCAGCTGGCCGATGCTGCAGTCGGTGCCGTTGGACAGCAGGTGCTCCAGGCCGAGCAGGGGATGGTCGGAGACGTAGAGCCCGAGCATCTCGCGCTCGTGGCCGAGCAGGGTCGTCTTGTCCCACTCGTCGATGTCGGGCACCGCCACGGAGATGCCGAAGCCGGCGTCCGGGCTGTCGCCGTCCAGGCCCCCGAAGAGGGAGTCCTGGCCGATCGCCTCGTTGCGCTTGATGTCGACGTACTGGTCGACGGCCGCCTCGTGGATGGCCACGAGGGCCCGGCGGTGGTGCTTCATCTCGTCGAACGCGCCGGCCTTGACCAGCGACTCGATCATCCGCTTGTTGCAGACGAGGGCGGGCACCTTCTCCATGAAGTCGTTGAAGTCGGTGAAGCGGCCCTTCTCCTCGCGCGCGGCCACGATGCCGGAGACGACGTTGGAGCCGACGTTGCGGATGGCGGTCAGCCCGAACCGGATGTCGTTGCCGACCGGGGTGAAGGTCGACTGGGACTCGTTGACGTCGGGCGGAAGCACCTGGATCTTCATCCGGCGGCACTCGTTGAGGTAGATCGCCATCTTGTCCTTGTCGTCCTTGACGGACGTGAGGAGCGCGGCCATGTACTCGGCCTTGTAGTGCTCCTTGAGGTAGGCGGTCCAGTAGGAGATCAGCCCGTAGGCCGCCGTGTGCGCCTTGTTGAAGGCGTAGTCGGAGAACGGGACCAGCACGTCCCACAGCGCCTTGACCGCACGCTCGGAGTAGCCGTTGGTCGCGCATGCCCTCGGAGAAGGGGACGTACTCGGCGTCGAGGATCTCCTTCTTCTTCTTGCCCATCGCCTTGCGGAGCAGGTCGGCCTGACCGAGCGTGTAGCCCGCGAGCTTCTGGGCGATCGCCAGGATCTGCTCCTGGTAGACGATCAGGCCGTACGTCGGCTCGAGGATCTCCGCGAGCGGCTCGGCGAGCTCGGGGTGGATCGGCGTGATCTCCTGCTTGCCGTTCTTGCGCAGGGCGTAGTTGGTGTGGCTGTCGGCGCCCATCGGCCCGGGGCGGTAGAGCGCCAGGACCGCGGAGATGTCCTCGAAGCTGTCGGGACGCATCAGCCGCAGCAGGCTGCGCATCGGGCCGCCGTCGAGCTGGAAGATGCCGAGGGTGTTGCCGGTGCCGAGCAGCTTGTAGGCGTCGACGTCGTCGAGCGGCAGGTCCTCGAGGACGAGCTTCTCGCCCCGGTTGGCCTCGATGCTGCGGAGCGCGTCGTCGAGGACGGTGAGGTTGCGCAGGCCCAGGAAGTCCATCTTGATCAGGCCGAGCCGCTCGCAGGTCGGGTAGTCGAACTGCGTGATGATGGCGCCGTCCTGCGGCCGCTTCATCAGCGGGATCACGTCCATCAGCGGCGCGCTGGACATGATCACGCCGGCGGCGTGGACTCCCCACTGGCGCTTGAGCCCCTCGAGCCCGATCGGCGGTGTCGACGACCTGCTTCACGTCGTTGTCGGACTCGTAGAGCGAGCGGAACTCGCCGGCCTCGCCGAACCGCTTGTGGGCGGGGTCGAAGATGCCGGCGAGCGGGACGTCCTTGCCCATCACGGCGGCGGGCATCGCCTTGGTGATCCGGTCGCCCATCGCGAACGGGTAGCCGAGGATCCGGGAGGAGTCCTTGACCGCCTGCTTGGCCTTGATCGTGCCGTAGGTGACGATCATCGAGACCCGGTCCTCGCCGTACTTCTCCGAGACGTAGCGGATCACCTCGCCGCGCCGACGCTCGTCGAAGTCGATGTCGAAGTCGGGCATCGAGACCCGCTCGGGGTTGAGGAACCGCTCGAAGAGCAGGCCGTGCACGAGCGGGTCGAGGTCGGTGATCCGCAGGGCGTAGGCGACGATCGAGCCCGGCCCCGGACCCGCGGCCCGGGCCGACCCGGATGCCCTGGTCCTTGGCCCAGTTGATGAAGTCGGCGACGACCAGGAAGTAGCCCGGGAAGCCCATCTGGAGGATGACGCCCATCTCGAAGTCGGCCCGGGCCCGGACCTCCTCGGTCACGCCACCGGGATAGCGCACCGCCAGTCCCCGGTCGACCTCCTTGAGCAGCCAGGTCTCCTCGGACTCGCCGTCGGGGACCGGGAAGACCGGCATGTAGGTGCCGTTGCCCTCGGTGAACGAGACGTCGCAGCGCTCGGCGATCAGCAGGGTGTTGTCGCAGGCCTCCTTGAGGCCGTGGCGGTGCTCCCACAGGTCGCGCATCTCGGCGGCGGACTTCAGGTAGTAGCCGTCACCGTTGAACCGGAACCGCTTCGGGTCGGACATGACGCTGCCCGAGGAGACGCAGAGGAGGTGCTCGTGGGCACCGGCGTCCTTCTGGTGGACGTAGTGGGAGTCGTTGGTGGCGATCGGCGGGATGCCGAGGTCCTTCGAGAGGCGCAGGAGGCCCTCGCGGACGCGGTTCTCGATGTCGAGCCCGTGGTCCATCAGCTCGAGGAAGTAGTTGTCCCTGCCGAGGATGTCCTGGAAGTCGGCAGCGGCCTGCCGGGCCTTCTCGTAGTCGCCGATCCGCAGCCAGGTCTGCACCTCGCCGGACGGGCAGCCGGTGGTGGCGATGAGTCCCTGGGAGTACTCGGCGAGGAGCTCCCGGTCGGCGCGGGGCTGGTAGAAGAAGCCCTCCATGGAGGCCCGGCTGGAGAGGCGGAACAGGTTGTGCATGCCGGCCGTGGTCTCGGCCAGCAGGGTCATGTGGGTGTAGGCGCCCGAGCCGGAGACGTCGTCGTCGCCGCCGTCGTTCCACCGGACCCGCTTCTTGTCGTAGCGGGAGGTGTTGGGCGTGAAGTAGGCCTCGATGCCGATGATCGGCTTGATCCCGTGGGCCCTGGCCTTCGACCAGAAGTCGTAGGCGCCGAACACGTTGCCGTGGTCGGTCATCGCGATCGCGCCCATCCCGAGCTCGGCGGTGCGGGCGAACAGGTCGTCGAGCCGGGCCGCCCCGTCGAGCATGGAGTACTCGGTGTGGACGTGGAGGTGGGCGAAGGAGTCGGACGCCATCTCTTCGGGGATGCTCCTCGGACGTCGTGCGGATAGGCGACAGCAGAACCTCGGTGACCGCACCGAGCGGCGTTGCTGGGGAAGAGATCTCACCCTAAGCGATCACGGGGACCACCGTAGGAGACCCACCGACAGGGAGCCGAACGCCGGCGTCACCTCCTGGAGCGGGGCTCCCAGGTGTGGCTGTGCTCGACCTCGATCCACGCGCTGACCCGCGGCCGCTCCCGGTTGGGGTAGGCGTCCCAGCCGTACTGCCGCGACAGCCGGTCGATGTCCGACAGGTCGTCGTCGTCGCGCCACTCGACCACGCGGCCCTGGACGCTGACGTGCTTGTACCAGTCCCCGGCGTCGAGCACCGTGAGGGAGACCCGCGGGTCCTCGCGGAGGTAGTCGAGCCGCTTTCGCCCGCCGTCCATGTTCACCAGGATCCGGTCGCCGTCCAGGAGGTACCACGTCGCCACCGAGACCGGCTGGCCATCGGGCCGGACGGTGCTGATCACCGCCGGGTTGGCCGCGCCAAGGAAGGCGCGTACGTCGTCACTGAGTGCCTGGGTCATGGGCCCCATCCTGCCTCTCCCGGCCCGAGACGTCTCCCATCGGTCGGCTACGGTCATGCCATGCCTGACGAACTGCCGCCCGAGCTCCGCGGCGTGTCTCCGGACCCGGTCCGCGAGGCTCGTACGCCGGCGTGGGTGCGGGTGGTCGCGCTGGTGCTGATCGTGGCGCTGGTGGGCTACTTCGTGATCTCGGCGTTCTAGTCGCGGCGCACCGCGTCCAGCGACTCGGTGATGACCTCATGCATGATCCGGCGCAGCCGGTCCTCCCCCAGCGCCGGGGCACGGCGCGCCATCGCCGCCGCGATCTGGGCCTCGCGGACCGGGTCGCGGGTGGCACCCCCCTTGTGTGCCTGCACTTCGTGGGTCAGGGCAACCCTTCGAGCGAGGAGGTCGCCGAGCTGCTCATCGACGTCGTCGATCAGGCGGCGGTAGAACGAGAGCGGCTCGGTGCCGGGCCAGGCCATCTTGATGTCCGGTGCCCGCTCCTCGTTCCCGGACCCGTCGGTGCGTTCCAGCTCGACCAGTCCGCGGCGCGCGTAGAAGTCGCGGGCCGGGGTGTTCATCTCGAAGACCCACAGGCAGAAGCCGCCAGGCCGCTGCTGCTTGACGAGGTCCAGCAGCGCCGAGCCGATGCCCTGCCCCGCCAGCCGGGGAGCGACGTACAGGTCGTCGAGCCAGCTCTCGGTGAACCGCGCGTAGCCGCCGACCGCACCCTCGACCTCCGCCACCCAGATGGTGTCGGCGCTGCGCAGGCGCCCGTCCAGCCATTCACGGACCTCGTCATCCGGGTGGACGGGCGCGCGGCATCGCCGCCGCCCGGCGGGCGGCGAGGTGGACCGAGGCGACGTCGGCTGCGTCTCCTCCGTCTGCTGGGCGCAGGGTGACGTCGAGCTCAGTCGGCATCGCGGATCACGTCGAGGGCATGCGCCAGGTCGTCGGGGTACGACGCTTCGTACTCGACGTACTTCCCGGTGTCGGGGTGCTCGAAGCCCAGCTTGACGGCGTGCAGCCACTGCCGCTCCAGCCCCACCCGTCGGGCCAGGGCGGGGTCGGCGCCGTAGGTGAAGTCGGCGACGCACGGGTGCTTGAGCGCCGCCATGTGCACCCGGATCTGGTGGGTCCGCCCGGTCTCGAGCGTGATCTCGAGGAGGCTCGCGAACCGGTGCGCCTCGAGCGTCCGGTAGTGGGTGACGCTGTGCCGGCCGTCGGCCATCACGGCGAACTTGTAGTCGGCCTTGGGGTGCCGGCCGATGGGTGCGTCGACGGTCCCCTCGAGCGGGTCCGGGTGACCCTGGACGAGCGCGTGGTAGGTCTTGTCGACCGCTCGGCGACGGAACGCGTTCTTCAGCAGGGAGTAGCCGTGCTCGGACTTGCAGATGACCATCACCCCCGAGGTGCCGACGTCGAGCCGCTGCACGATGCCCTGTCGCTCCGAGGCCCCGCCGGTGGCGATCCGGAACCCGGCGCCGGCCAGGTGCCCGACGACGGTCGGGCCGGACCACCCGGGAGAGGGGTGTACGGCGACCCCGACCGGCTTGTCGATGACCACGATGGAGTCGTCGTCGTGGATGATCTTGATCCCCTCGACGATCTCCGGCACGACCACGAGCTGGTCCGGGCGGGCCGGGATGGTCACGTCGAGGACCTCGCCGGGCGACACCCGGTCGCTCTTGCTGGTGGTGGCGCCCTCCACCAGGACGTGGCCGTCCGCGATCAGCTCTGCGGCACGGGTGCGCGACAGTCCGAACATCCGCGCGAGCGCCGAGTCGATCCGCTCCCCCGCCATTCCGTCGGGAACCGTGCACGATCCGGTGGTCGGCGTTCACGCCTCCCGCTCCCGGGCCGCAGCGCGGGTCCCGTCGATGCCGATGCCCCGGACCGCCTGGAGCAGGATCAGACCCGCCGCGACATTGATGCAGATGTCGGCCATGTTGAAGACCGGCCAGTGCGGCACCATCAGGAAGTCCACGACGTGTCCTCGGAGCGGCCCCGGCTCGCGCAGGACCCGGTCGGTGAGGTTCCCCAGACTCCGGCCAGCAGGAGTCCGAGCGCCCAGGCCCAGGCGCGTGTCCCGACCCGGCGCGCCAGGTAGACGACCACCACCACGGCGGCGATCGCGACCACGCTGAGCACGAGGGTGAACTCGGTCCCGGTGCTGAACGCGGCCCCGGGGTTGCGGGTCAGGTGCAGGACCAGCCACGTGCCGAGGAGCTCGATGTCCGCGCCTCCGGAGAGCTTCTCGACGGCGAGGGTCTTGGTGGCGACATCGATCGCGTAGGCCACGGCCGCGACCACGGCGAAGGTCAGCCTGAACCGCGGCGCTGCCCCGGAAGGTGGAGTCGAAAGAGGTGGTCCGGTGTCGCTCAGCGACGTTCCTCGCGCTGCTTGCATGTCATGCACAGTGTGGCACGCGGGAAGGCCATGGCCCTCATCTTGCCGATGGGGTTGCCGCAGGACTCGCAGATGCCGTAGGTGCCGTTGTCGATGCGGGCGAGAGCTCGGTCGATCTGCGCCAGCTTCTCGCGCTCGTTGTTCAGGACGATCAGCTCGTGGTCCCGCTCGAAGCTGGTGGCGCCCATGTCGGCCTGGTCGTGGCCCGCGCCGTCACCGGCGTCGCGCATCAGCCCGACGAGCTCGGCTTCCTGCGCGTGCAGGGCGCGGGTGACCCGCTCCCGGTCCTGGTGCAGCTCGTCGAGCACTTCCTTGATCTCGGCCTTCGTCCAGGCGCCCTCGCCCTCCTTGACCTTGAGGGCGCTGGCCTTCTTCGCCGCGGTCTTGGGGGTCGCCGGCTTCGTGGCGGTCGCCTTCCTGGCGGTGGCGGTCTGCGCGACCGTCTTCTTCGCGGCGGTCTTCTTGGCAGCGGCTTCTTCGCGGCCGGGGCCTTCTTGGCAGGAGCCTTCTTCGCGGCGGCCTTCTTCGCCGGGGCCTTCTTCGCGGGGCCTTCTTCGCCGGGCGCCTTCTTCGCGGGCGCCTTCTTCGCGGGAGCCTTCTTCGCGGGAGCCTTCTTGGCCGGAGCCTTCTTCGCCGCCGCCTTGGGCGGCCTTCTTCGCGGCGGCCTTCTTCGCGGCGGCCTTCTTCGCCGGCGGCCTTCTTGGCCGGAGCCTTCTTCGCCGGCGCCTTCTTGGCCGCGGCGAGCCTTCTTGGCCGGGCGCCTTCTTCGCGGCGGCCTTCGTCGCGGGAGCCTTCTTGGCCGGGCGGCCTTCTTCGCGGCGCGGCCTTCTTGGCCGGAGCCTTCTTCGCGCGCCGCCTTGGTCGCGGGAGCCTTCTTGGCGGTCTTCGCTGCCGCGGAGGTCTTCTTGGCAGGCGCCTTCGTGGCCTTGGCTGACGGCTTGCGCGAGATGACCTTGCGAGCCGCGGACGCTGCCGATCTGGCAAGCGACTTCCTGGTGCTGCGAGCCATGAACTGAGGCCTTCCCTCGAGCCGGGCGCCATTGTGGCGGGAGCCACAGTGTCGACGGGAGGGTAGCCGCTGACCGAGATCGACTCAAACTCGGCACGCCGCAAGTGGACGCGACGACGCGGCCGGTCTCGCGTGGAGACCGGCCGCGTCGGAGCTGCGGGTGGGGGCGGGTGCTCAGCCCTCGTCGTCGCCCAGGATCGAACGGAGGCGCTTGGGAGCACGGGCTCCTGGCCCGGTCGACCGGAGTCGCCCGGCCCTTCGAGGGCCTCGAGCTGCTGGGTGAAGTAGCTCTTCAGCCGCGAGCGGTACTCGCGCTCGAACGAGCGCAGGTTCTCGACCTCGGCGTTGAGCTTGTCGCGCTCCTTCTCCAGCTCACCGAACATCTGCTGACGGCGCTCGGCGGTCTCGGAGTCGAGCATCTGCGCGCGCGAGCGGGCGTCGGCCTCGAGCCGGTCGGCCTTGCCCTTGGACTCGGACTCGAGCCGCTCGGCCTTGGTGCGGGCCTCGCCGACGATCCGGTCGGCCTCGTTCTTGGCCTCCTCGACCAGCTCGTCGGCGTTGCGGGTGGCGATCTCGAGCAGGCGCGCCGCGGCGTTGGACGCCTCGGGCACCGTCTCGACCCGGATCGTCTCGACCGAGGACTCGACGACCGCGGCAGCCGCCGGCGTCGGGGGCTCGGGCTCGGCTCCGGCTCGGGCTCGGGCTCGGGCGGCTCCGGCGCCTTCTCGGGCACCGGGGCGGGAGCCGGCCGACCGCTGCCGCCCGACTGCGCCGCGGACAACTTCGACCGCAGGTCGTCGTTCTCCTTCGTGAGCCGGCCGAGCTCGGCCTCCACCTCGTCGAGGAACTGGTCGACCTCTCCCATGTCGTAGCCCTCGCGGAGCCGGACGGGAGTAAAGCGCTTGTTGCTCACGTCCTCAGGCGTCAGCGGCATGACCTCACCCATTCATTGGTCGGGGACACGAAAGTCTGTCGGTCGAACAATAGCGCCTGACGCGGCGGGTCTCACATCGTCGGCCGACGTTCATGCACAAGAACACCATGCCGTTCACCCGCAGCAGGACGTAGGCGGCCACCAGCACGATCAGGAAGCTCAGGTCCAGCGCGAAGTTGCCGATCCGCAACGGCGGGATCACCCGACGCAGCGCCTTGATCGGCGGATCGGTCACGGAGTAGACGACCTCGAGGATCACCAGCAGCAGCCCGCGCGGGCTCCACGACCGCGCGAAGACCTGGACCCAGTCGACGATGAACCGGATCCACAGCAGCGCGATGAAGATCCACAGCAGGACGTGGATGATCGGGCCGACGATCTGCATCGGGTCGTGGCCTCAGCTCTGGTTGAAGAAACCGCCCTCGGCGATGCGCTGCTTGTCCTCCGCAGCGACGGTCACGTTGGGCGGGGAGAGCAGGAACACCTTGTTGGTCACGCGCTCGATGGTGCCACGGGTCGCAAACACCAGGCCCGCCGCGAAGTCGACGAGGCGCTTGGCGTCGGTGTCGTCCATCTCCGAGAGGTTCATGATCACCGGCGTGCCGTCGCGGAAGTTCTCGCCCACGGTGCGCGCCTCGTTGTAGGTGCGCGGGTGCAGGGTCGTGATGCGGGACAATTCGGCTACCACTCCTGTGGGGCCGGCGCGCCGGTCGGCGGCGCTCGGCGAGGTCGGACACGGATGCACGGGCGGGACGCGGGCTGGGGATTCTGTCCGGCCGCCACCGAGGGGGTGTGGTCGGAGGTCTCGTAGTCGCCGTCGTACTCGTCGTACCGCCGGTGTCCTCGAGCAGGCCGAGGTACTCGCCGATCCTGCGCATCGCGCCGCTCATGACTTCGTCCTCCGGAACTCCTGCGCCCTGCGGGCGCTGATGTGTGTTTTGGACACTACTTGACCTGTGGCCTCGATCCGAGGATCGCGGTGCCGATGCGCACGTGTGTCGCGCCGGCCCGCGACCGCCTCCTCGAGGTCGGCGCTCATCCCGGCCGACAGCCAGGTCGCCTCCGGGTCGTGGAGGCGACGAAGTCCGCGTGGATCGCGGCGAGCCGCTGGAAGGCGCCGCTCGGGGATCGACCCCGAGCGGCGCCACCGCCATCAGCCCGCGCAGCCGGAGCATCCCGGCGGCCCCGATCTCCTCGGCCAGAGCTCGGGACGTCGTCCGGGGCGGCACCCGAGCGGCCCTCGGCGTCCGGCGCGTCGAGGCTGACCTGGATCAGGCAGTCGACCGGGTGCGAGCGCTCGTGGGCGCCCTCGTTGAGCCGGCGCACCAGCTTGCGCGCGGTCGACGGACTCCACCACGTCGGCGTACGACGCCACCGCCGCCGCCTTGTTGCTCTGCAGCCCGCCGACGAAGTGCCAGCGCAGGTCGAGGTCGCGGCACTCGGCCGCCTTCGCCTCCGCCTCCTGGTGTCGGTTCTCGCCGATGTCGGTGACGCCCAGCTCGGCGAGGAGCCGGACGTCGGAGGCCGGGAAGAACTTGGTGACCACGACCAGGGTGACCCCCGCCGGGTCGCGGCCGGCGTCGCCGCACGCGGCCGCGATCCGCTCCTGCACCCGGGCGAGGTTGGCGGCGATCTCGTCGCGTCGCTGCTCGATCTCCGGGTCATCGGCATCCCGCTCCTCGCGCAGCCTGATCAGCCCGGCCAGCCGTCCGGCCCGGTCTCCGTCGCGCCGGTAGGAGTAGAGGTCCGCCGACTCGCGGGTGCAGCGAGACACGTCGTGGACGGAGACGCCCTCGCCCGCCAGCTGCGCCCGGACGCCCGCGCCGAGGTCGAGCGAGGGCGTGCCCCAGGAGGTGGTGGCGACGCTGGCCGGTACGGCGGCACCGACCTCGTGCCTGCATCGTCCTCGGGTACCTCGTAGCAGGCGCCGCACACGTGCGGACCGATCCAGGCGGTGATCGACCGTGCGCCGAGGTCGCGCATCCGGCCCACAGTCGCCGGCACCACCCCGGCGGCGAGGCCCGGGCGCCCGCAGTGGGCGGCTCCGATGACCGCGGCATCGGCGTCGGCCAGCAGCACCGGCACGCAGTCGGCCGCCCGCACCATCAGCACCACCCCGGCCCGGCCGGTCACGATGCCGTCGGCGTCCGGCCGAGCGGTCGACGGACGATCCTCGACCACGTCGACCTCGGCGCCGTGGACCTGGTGCAGGTCGGCCAGCTCGTCGCCGGGGGCGAAGTCGTCGAGGACGATGCGCAGGTTCCGGGCGACGACGTGCGGGTCGTCCTCCCCCTCGAGCGCCAGGTTGAGCGAGTCGAAGGGCGCGGCACTGGCCCCGCCGTGCCTGTCGGTGAAGGCCAGGTCGGCGGGGCCGTGCGTGGACTTGAAGAGGTACAGCGAAGATCCCCTGCTACTTCAGGAAGTCGGGCACGTCCAGGTCGTCGTCGTCGAACTGGACCTGACGCGGCTGCCGGGACGGCGTGGCGGGGGCGGGCTCCCTGCCGGCCGGGGCGGCTGCAGGAGCGGGCTGCCTCGCCGGCGCGGGCTGCTCGGCCGGACGTGCGGCCGGCTGGGACGCCTGCTCCGGCTTCGCACGCGTGGCGACCTGCTGGGCCGCGGCCCGGGTCTCGGCCTGGCTCTGCTGCGGCCGCGGCTCCCGGCGCAGGACCGTGCCCTCGTCGCGACGCTGCGGCATCCCGCCGTCGAAGCCGGCAGCGATCACGGTCACCCGCACCTCGTCACCGAGGGCGTCGTCGATGGTGGCCCCGAAGATGATGTTCGCCTCGGCGTGCGCGGCCTGGGCGACCAGCGCCGCGGCCTCGTTGATCTCGAACAGGCCGAGGTCCGACCCGCCCGCGATCGAGAGCAGGACGCCGTGGGCGCCCTCGATCGACGCCTCCAGCAGCGGGCTGGAGACAGCCATCTCGGCGGCCGCGACCGAACGGTCCTCGCCGCGCGCCGAGCCGATGCCCATCAGCGCCGAGCCGGCGTTGGCCATCACCGACTTCACGTCGGCGAAGTCGAGGTTGATCAGGCCCGGCGTCGTGATCAGGTCGGTGATGCCGGAGACGCCCTGGAGCAGCACCTGGTCGGCCTGCTTGAAGGCGTCGAGGACCGAGACGTTGCGGTCGCTGATCGAGAGCAGCCGGTCGTTGGGGATCACGATGAGGGTGTCGACCTCTTCGCGCAGCTGGGAGATCCCCTCCTCGGCGGAGTTGGCGCGGCGGCGTCCCTCGAACGCGAACGGCCGGGTGACGACACCGATGGTCAGGGCGCCCAGGGACCGCGCGATCCGGGCCACGACCGGAGCGCCGCCGGTGCCGGTGCCGCCGCCCTCGCCGGCGGTCACGAACACCATGTCGGCGCCCTTGATGACCTCTTCGATCTCGTCGGCGTGGTCCTCGGCGGCCTGCGTGCCGACGTCGGGGTTGGCGCCGGCGCCGAGGCCGCGGGTGAGCTCGCGCCCGATGTCCAGCTTGACGTCGGCATCGCTCATGAGCAGGGCCTGCGCGTCGGTGTTGATCGCGATGAACTCAACGCCCTTGAGTCCGACCTCGATCATCCGGTTGACGGCGTTGACCCCACCCCCACCGATGCCCACGACCTTGATGATGGCCAGGTAGTTCTGTGCTGCTGCCACGGCGGGTGTGCCTCTCGTGATCGGCCCCGGCGGTGTGTCGGGGCGACGGACTGGTGCGTACTGCGTCGGTGGGGAAGTCACGAGACCTTCAGAACTGTAACCCTGAACCTGAGGGTTATAGTTATGTCAACCTCGCGTTGGGAAGGACAGTAGGCAGCCGCCGCACCACGACCGGGCACGACACGCCGTGGCGACCGAGGAAAGTCCGGGAATCGGGTCAGCCGGAGGTGGTCGGCTGGCCCGGCACGCTGACGTCGTAGGTGCGGGCCGGCTGCTGGAGCAGCCCGGCCAGGACCTCGGCCTTCGCGTCCGACTCCTCCGCGCTCCCCCACACGACGGTCTTCCCGTCGCGCAGCACGAGGGAGATCTGGTCGATGGTGGCCACCTCGACATGGTCGACCCGGCGGCTCGATCTCGGCCGGCAGGGCCTCGACCACCAGCGCGGCCTCGCGCAGCGCGTCGCTGCGGGTGTCGGTCGAGGTGCGCACCTGGGGCATGCCAGGCGGCGGCTTCGGGTAGTCGCGGAACACCACTCCTTCGGCGTCCATCCCGCGGGTCCGGCCGCCGATCTCGACCACGGCGATGGCGACGCGTTCCTCCACGTCGATGAGCACCCGGTCCGGCCAGGTGCGGGTCACCTCGGCGTCGCGCACCACCGCCAGCGCCTCGACCCGGGCCCGGATCGCGTCGAGGTCGACCCGGGCCAGCGGCAGGCCGGACGGCACCGCGGCGACGTCGCGGACCTCCTCGCTCGCGAGGGTCCGGGTCCCCGTGGACCTCGACGTCCTTCACCGCCAGCACGTCGGAGAAGTAGAAGAGCCAGACCGCTCCGACCATCAGGGCGATCAGGAGCAGGAGGGCCACCACGCGTCGCCAGGCCAGCCACCGCCGCGCCCACTGGCGCCGGGCGAACCGCTTGCGGCTGCGGATCGTCGCGGCTCCGTCGGCCGTGTCGCTCATCACGTCACGCATCGGCACTCTCCGCCAGCAGTTCCAGGACCTCGGGCCCCACCTCGGTCACGCTGCCCGCCCCCAGGGTGAGGACCAGGTCGCCGGGACGCGCCGTCGCGGGCCAGCACGGCAGCGACGTCCGCCTGGCTCGGGACGAACGTCACCGACGACGCCGGCAGCGGTACGGCGTCGGCGACCAGCCGGCCGGTCACGTCGGGGTCGGCGTCCTCGCGCGCGAGATAGACGTCGAGCACGACGACCTCGTCGGCGGCGCCGAGCGCCTCGCCCATGGCCCGGCCGAAGATCCGGGTCCGGGAGACGAGGTGCGGCTGGAAGGCCACGACCAGCCGGCCCTCCCCCGCGACCGCGCGCGCGGCCTGGAGGTCGCCGGCGATCTCCACCGGGTGGTGGGCGTAGCTGTCGAACACCCGGACGCCCGCCGCCTCACCCTTCAGCTCCATCCGGCGCCGGGAGCCGGTGAAGCCCTCGAGCCCGCGGCGCAGGTCGTCGAAGGAGTGGCCGAGCCGCAGCCCGAGGGCCAGCGCGGCCAGGGCGTCGAGGACGTAGTGGCGACCGGGGATCTGCAGCCGCACGGTCCCGTGCTCGAGGTCCCCCTCGTGAACGGTGAACGCGGACGTGGTGCCCTCGAAGACCAGGTCCGTGGCCCGGACGTCGGCGGTCTCCGCCTCCCCGACGCCGATCACCTCGCACCCGCGGGCGCGCGCCTCCTCGGCCAGCGCCGCGGCGCCGTCGTCGTCGACGCAGCAGACCAGGAAGCCGTCGGGGTCGATGGTGTCGACGAACTCGACGAACGCCGCCCGGTAGGCCTCCTCGGTCCCCCAGATGTCGAGGTGGTCGGCCTCGACGTTGGTGACGATCGCGGCGTAGGGGCGGTAGACGAGGAAGGCGCCGTCGCTCTCGTCGGCCTCGGCCACGAACAGGTCGCCGCTGCCGTCGTGGGCGTTGCTGCCGGTCTGCACGAGCACGCCACCGATGGCGTACGTCGGGTCGGCGCCGGCCGCCAGCAACGCCATCGTGAGCAGGGAGGTCGTCGTGGTCTTGCCGTGCGTGCCCGACGACCGCCAGCACCCGCCTGCCCTGCATCACCGACGCCAGTCCGGCCGACCGGGGCAGCATCCGCAAGCCCGCGTCGACGTGCCTCGAGGACCTCGGGGTTGTCCTCGCGGGCGGCCGTGGTCACGACGAGGGTGTCGGCGTCGCCGAGGTGGTCGGCGTCGTACCCGCGCCGGACGGAGACCCCGAGCTCGCGCAGCGCCGGCGAGGAACGGCGTCTCCTGGTCGTCGCTGCCGGTGACCGGCAGCCCGCGCTCGGCCATGATCCGGGCGATCCCGGACAGCGCGGCGCCGCCGATGCCGACGAAGTGGATCCGGCCGAGCCGGTCGGCGGCCAGCGATCTCCTCGGGAACCGGGATCCTCATCCGGCCCCCTTCGCCGCCGCGGCCCCACGGCGGCCTCGACGACGATCCGGGCGAGCTGCTCGTCGGCGTCGCGCGGGATCAGGTCGGCGGCGGCCTTGCCCATCGCGTCGAGCCGGTCGCGGTCGGTGATCAGGCCCGGAACGGTGGCGGCCACCCACTCGGTGGTGAGGGCCGGCGTCGGCGACCAGCAGCCCGCCGCCGGCCGTCGACGACCGGACGGGCGTTGAGCTCCTGCTCGCCGTTGCCGATCGGCAGCGGCACGAAGACCGCGGGCAGGCCGACCGCTGCGGCCTCGGTGACGGCTGGAGGCGCCCGCCCGGCAGACCGACCAGGTCGGCGGCGGCGTAGCGCGAGGTCCATCCGGTCGACGAAGTCCACGACGACGTAGGGGACGCCGGTCGGCGCTCGGGCGCGGCCTCGCCCTTCGGGCCCGACGACGTGCAGCACCTGGACGCCCGGCGTCGCCCAGGGCGCGGGCGGCGCCGGAGACCGACTGGTTGAGCCGGCGCGCGCCCTGGGAGCCGCCGGTGACCAGCAGGGTCGGCCGGTCGGGGTCGAGGCCGAAGAAGCGCCCGGGCCTCGGCCCGCAGCGCGCCCCGGTCGAGCTGGGAGATCATCCGGCGGATCGGGAGGCCGACGTACTCCGCCCGCGGCAGCGGGGTGTCGGGGAAGCTGACCGCGACCCGGGCGGCGATCCGGGCGCCGGCCTTGTTGGCGAGCCCGGGCAGCGGTGTTCTGCTCGTGGATGACCAGCGGCAGCTTGCGGCGGCGGGCGGCGAGGTAGGCGGGCATGGAGACGTAGCCGCCGTAGCCGACGACGACGTCGGGGCGGACCCGGTCGAAGATCGCGAGCGTCTCCTTGACCGCACCGCGCAGCCGCGACGGCACCTTGAACAGGTCGGCGTTGGGCCTGCGCGGCAGCGGCACCGGCGGGATCAGCTCGAGCGGGTAGCCGGCCTCGGGGACGACCCGGGTCTCGAGGCCGCGAGGGGTGCCGAGGCAGGTGATCTCGGCCTCGGGGACGAGCCGGCGCAGGGCATCGGCGGTGGCGATCAGGGGCGAGGTGTGGCCGGCCGTTCCGCCGCCGGCGAGGAGAACACGCATCGTGGGTCAGCCTACGGTTCGCGTCGACGCGTTCCGCGCTGGGGAAGGCGGCCGGCGGCCAGGCCCGAGGAGCGGGCCCGGCGACGCTGGGCGAGGGCCCGGGCGGCCTCCGGCTCCCGGCGGGCGAACCCGATCAGCAGCCCGAGCGCGACCAGGGACGGCAGCAGCGCCGAGCCGCCGTACGAGATGAGCGGCAGCGGGATGCCGATGACGGGCAGCAGCGCGAGCACCATGCCGACGTTGATGATCATCTGTCCGATCAGCCAGACCACGATGCCGAAGGACATGTAGCGGACGAACGGGTCCCGGGTCGCGAGCGCGACCTTGATCGCGGCGTAGGCGATGGTCAGGAACAGGCGCGACCACCAGCAGCGTGCCGACCAGTCCGAGCTCCTCGCCGAGGACCGCGAAGATGTAGTCGGTGTGCGCCTCCGGGAGGTCGCCCCACTTCTGCTGGCTGGCGCCGATCCCCTGGCCGAACCAGCCGCCCGACGAGAGGGCGTAGAGGCCGTGGGCGGGCTGCCATCCGGCGTCGTGGTAGTCCTTGAACGGATCGACGAAGTTGGTGAGCCGCTCCCGCCGCTCGGCGCTCGTCGACGCGATCCAGATGGCGACCACGCCGATCACCGTCAGCGCGACGGTGAACAGCCGGGCCGGCGCGCCCACCACCCAGAGCATCGCCAGCAGGATCGCGAACAGGACCAGGGCGGTGCCGAGGTCGTCGCCCGACGATGACCAGGAGCGTGATCGCCGAGGATCACCGGCACCACCGGCATCATCACCTGGTGGAGGCGGCCGAGCCGCCGGTCCTTCTGGGCGTAGACGTGCGCGGCCCAGAGCACGATCGCCAGCTTGGCGATCTCCGACGGCTGGATCTGGATCGGGCCGAGGGCGAGCCAGTTGGTGTTGCCGTTGACGGTGGTGCCGAGCTTGACGGTGAGGGCCAGCATCACCACGGCGACGATGATGCCGAGCCAGGAGACCTGCCGGATCGCGCGGTAGGGCAGCCGGGAGGCGACCCACGCGCAGGGGATGCCGATCAGCACCCACAGCAGCTGACGCTTGACGACGGCGTAGGAGTCGCCGTCGTGGTGCTCGAAGGAGTAGACGCTGGAGGCGCTGAGCACCATGATCAGCCCGATCGTCAGCAGCAGGGCCGAGGCGCCGAGCAGGAGGTAGTAGGACGTCAGCGGGCGGTCGAGGGCGTGGCGTGCGGCGGCGTACCAGCTGCCGAGGGAGGTGCGGGGCGCCTTGGCGGGCGCCGGTGACGCCGGTCCGCGGGGGCTGGACGGTGGTCGCCATCCCTGCCCCCCTTCTCGTCAGGCCCGGTCGTCCTCCAGGCGCCGCACCGCCGCCGCGAAGGCGTCGCCGCGCGCGCCGTAGTCGGTGAACATGTCCATGGAGGCACAGCCGGGGGCGAGCAGCACCGTGTCACCGGGTCGGGCCACCCGGGCCGCCGCGTCGACCACGCTCTCCATGGGGTTTCCACCTCTGTCGGGCCCAGTCTCGCCGTCGTCGACGACGATGACCGGAACATCGGGCGCGTGTCGCGAAAGGGCCTCGGCGATGACCGCGCGGTCGCGCCCGAGGAGTACGACGCCGCGCAGCCGCGACCGGACCGCGGTCACCAGGTCGTCGAAGCGGGCGCCCTTGGCCAGCCCGCCGGCGACCCACACCACCGGGTCGTAGCCCTGGAGGGAGGACTGGGCGGCGTGCGGGTTCGTGGCCTTGGAGTCGTCGATCCAGGTGACCTCGTCGACCACGGCCACGGTCTCGATCCGGTGCCCGTCGGGACGGAAGGCCCGCAGCCCGTCGCGGACCGCGGCCTGGGAGATGCCGTGCGCCCGGGCGAGGGCGGCGGCGGCGAGGGCGTTGGCGACGAAGTGCGGCGCCGGCGAGGCGAGGTCGCCGACCGTGCACAGCTCGGCCGCGCTGGTGGCGCGGTCCTCGACGAAGGCGCGGTCGGCGAGGACGTCGTCGACCACCCCGACCATGCCGACGGCCGGGCGTGCCGAGGGTGAAGCCGATGGCCCGCGCGCCCTCGACCACGTCGGCCTCCCGGACCAGCCGCTCGGTCTCCGGGTCGGCGACGTTGTAGACGCAGGCCCGCTGGACCCGCTCGTAGATCCGGCCCTTGTCGGCGGCGTAGTCGTCGAGCGTGGCGTACCAGTCGAGGTGGTCCTCGGCGACGTTGAGGACGGCCGCGGACTCCGCGCTCATCGAGTGCGTGTAGTGGAGCTGGAAGCTGGACAGCTCCACCGCGAGGACGTCGTACGGCTCGGGGTCCATGACCGCCTCGACGAGGGGCAGCCCGACGTTGCCGGCCGCGGCGCTGCGCAGCCCTGCGGCGCGGAGGATCCGGTCGAGCATCTGGACGGTGGTGGTCTTGCCGTTGGTGCCGGTGACGGCCAGCCAGGGGGCCGGCCGGTCCGGGTCGCGCAGCCGCCAGGCCAGCTCCACCTCTCCCCAGACCGGGACGCCGCGGTCGCGGGCCTGGGCGAGCAGCGGTGCGGTGGGCCGCCAGCCGGGCGAGGTGACGACCAGGTCGACGTCGTCGGGGAGGGTCGCGGTCGCCCCCTCTCCCAGCCGGATGTCGGCGCCGAGGATCCCGAGGAGCTCGGCCTGCTCCTCCTTGCCTGCGGGGTTCTCGTCGAGCGCGATGACGCTCGCGCCGAGGTGGGTGAGGTTGTCGGCGGCCGCGAAGCCGGACACCCCGAAGCCGGCCACGACGGCCCGGACGCCCTCCCAGGAGTCGTGCCGTCCGGCCATGCAGGCCGTCATGCGGGTCCGCGGCTCATGTTCCGGCGACCCACTCGGCGTAGAAGATGCCGAGACCGGCGGCCACGGACAGGCCGGTGATGATCCAGAACCGGATCACGACGTTGACCTGCTCCCAGCCGAGCATCTCGAAGTGGTGGTGGATGGGCGCGATCCGGAACACCCGATGGCCCGCCTCGACCCGGAAGACCGACCGGAACAGGCCGCTCGCCCGGCTCGCCTTGAACACCCCGACCTGAATCATCACCGAGAGCGTGACCATCACGAAGAGGCCACCGAGGACGAGCAGCAGCAGCTCGGTACGGCTCAGGATCGCCAAGCCGGACAACGCACCGCCCAGCGCCAGCGAGCCGGTGTCGCCCATGAAGATCGAGGCCGGTGACGCGTTCCACCACAGGAAGCCGAAGCAGGCGCCGGTGATCGCGGAGGCGATGATGGCGAGGTCGAGCGGGTCGCGCACCTCGTAGCAGAGGGTCGGTTGGTCGAGACCGGTCCGCCCGCACCACTGGTTGTTCTGCCAGATGTTGACCAGTGTGTAGGCGCCGAACACCATCACCGAGGCACCGGTGGCCAGGCCGTCCAGGCCGTCGGCGAGGTTCACGCCGTTGGTGGTGCCGGCGATGATCACCCAGATCAGGAGCAGCACCAGAACGGTCGGCAGCGTGATGGTCTCGTAGTCCCGGATGAAGGAGATGTGGTGCGAGGCCGGGGTCTGGCCGCGGTCGTCCTCGAGGGCCGGGCTCAGCGCGAGGAATCCGAACACCACGGCGATGACGGTCAGGCCGATCATCTTGGCCTTGCTGCGCAGGCCGAGACTGCGCTGCTTGGCCATCTTGATGAAGTCGTCGAGGAAGCCGACCAGGCCGGTGCCGACGAAGAGGAACAGGAGCAGCAGCGCCGACGCCGACGGCGCGTCCTGGGTGATCAGCTTCGACCCGGCGTAGCCGATGAGGGTGGCCAGGATGATGACCACTCCGCCCATCGTGGGGGTGCCGCGCTTGGTGTGGTGGGTGGTCGGTCCGTCGTCGCGGATCTCCTGGCCGTAGCCGTGCTCGGTCAGCACGTTGATCGCGACCCGGGTCCCGAGCAGCGAGACCAGCAGGGCGAGTCCTCCTCCGATGAGGATGGCTAGCACGGTGTCGGTCTCCTCTCGTGCCGCCCGTCGTCGAGCAGGGCGTCGGCGATGTGCTCCAGGGCGGCGCCGCGCGAGGCCTTGACCAGCACCACGTCCGCGGCGGCGACATTCTCGCGCACCGCCGCCAGCGCTTCGTCGCGCCCCGCCGTCGGCAGGGCCGTCCCGGACCAGCCGGTCACGGAGGCGGCCCCCTCCGCGATGCCGCCGGCGGCCGGCCCGACGGTGACCAGGAGGTCGACGCCCGACTCCGCGACCAGCCGCCCGACCTCGCGATGCGCGTCGGCGGCGGTCGACCCGAGCTCCAGCATCTCGCCCAGCACCGCGACGGTACGACGCCCGCGGCGCTCGCCGATCGCGACCAGCGCGTCGATCGCCGCCGCCATCGACGCAGGGTTGGCGTTGTAGGCGTCGTTGACCACGAGCAGCCCGTCGGACCGCTCGTGGACCTCCATCCGCCACCGCGACGCCGGCGTCGCCCCGCTGAGCCGGTCGGCCACGACGTCGCGCGGGCAGGCCGGCGGCGATGGCCAGCGCCGCCGCGGCGGCGGCGTTCGCGATCTGGTGGGCACCGGACTGGGTGAGCCGGACCGGGTACCACGCGCCGTCGTACCCCAGCTCGAAGGAGGGGCGACCCAGGTCGTCGAGCTCCACGCCACGCCAGGTCACGTCGCCTTGCCGGCCGAAGGTCAGGACACGGGCGGCCGTGCGGGACGCCATGGCGGCGGTCAGGTCGTCGTCCGCGTTGAGCACGGCGACGCCGGACTTCGGAAGGGACTCCACGATCTCGCCCTTGGCCTCGGCGACCGCCTCCCGGCTCCCGAACTCGCTGAGGTGGGCGGTTCCGACGTTGACCACGGCGGCCACGTGCGGTGGCGCCACCTCGCAGAGGTAGCGGATGTGGTCGATGCCCCGGGCGCCCATCTCCGCGACGAGGTAGGTCGTGTGGGCGGTCGACCGGAGCGCGGTGAGGGGGACGCCGATCTCGTTGTTGAGGTTGCCGACCGTGGCCACGGTCTGCCCGAAACCCTCGAGGACGTGGGCGAGGTAGTCCTTGGTGCCGGTCTTGCCCTGCGAGCCGGTCAGGGCGAGGACAGTCGGCCGGGTCTCGTCGACCACGTGCCGGGCCAGCCGTCCGAGCGCCACCACCGGGTCGGTGACCACCACCGTCGGGGCGCCGGTGCGGCGGCTGCCGAGGACCGCGGCCGCGCCACGCTCGACCGCGGAGATGGCGAAGTCGTGGCCGTCGACGTGCTCCCCAGCCACGGCGACGAACAGCCCACTCTCGACGGGGACGCGGCGAGTCGACGAAGGCCGGCCCGAGCACGGTGCGCGTCGGGTCGCCGTCGACCTCGCCGTCGACCACCGAGGCGATCTCGGCCAGTGTCATCGGAATCATCGGATGCGCAGCTCCTCGCGGACCACGTCCCGGTCGTCGAAGGGATGCACGACGCCGTCGACCTCCTGGCCGGTCTCGTGGCCCTTCCCGGCGACGACGACGATGTCGCCACGACCCGCACGGCCGACCGCCTCCCGGATCGCGAGCCGGCGGTCGCCGATCTCGACGACCTCCGCACCACCCGGCTCCACCCCGGAGAGCAGCGCCCGCCGGATGGCCGCCGGGTCCTCGGTGCGGGGGTTGTCGTCGGTCACCACCAACACGTCGGCGAGGCGGGCCGCGATCTCGCCCATGATCGGCCGCTTGCCCGGATCGCGGTCGCCGCCGGCACCGAGGACGACGATGACCCGGCCATCGGTGAGGGGTCGCAGGGTGGCCAGCGCGGCCTCGACGGCGTCCGGCTTGTGTGCGTAGTCCACCACCACGACGAAGTCCTGGCCCTCGTCGATGCGCTCGAACCTTCCGGGCACACCACCACCGGTGGTGATGCCGGCCTCGACCCTGGCCGGCTCGTACCCCACCTCGGCGCAGGCGGCCACCGCAGCCAGGGCGTTGGCGACGTTGAAGTCACCGGGCAGGGGTACGCCGGCCGGCGACGACTGCCCGTCCGGGCCGACGACGGTGAACCGCGAGCCGGTCGCCGTCGACTCGACGTCGACCGCCCGCCAGTCCGCCTCCCGCCCGGTGGCGGAGAAGGTGCGGACCGGGATCGTCGCCTCCTCGAGGAGCCGGCGGCCGATGGGGTCGTCGACGTTGACCAGGCCGAGTCGTGCCCGCTCGGGGGTGAACAGGGTCGCCTTGGCGGCGAAGTAGTCGTCCACGTCCGCGTGGAAGTCGAGGTGGTCGCGGCCGAGGTTGGTGAACACGGCGACGTCGAAGACCACCCCGTCGACCCGGCCCATCACCAGCGCGTGGCTCGACACCTCCATCGCGCACGCCTCCACGCCGCGCTCCCGCATCATCGCGAACAGCGCATGCAGGTCGGGCGCCTCCGGAGTGGTGAGCGCGGTCTTCACGTCGGTGCCGGCGACGCGGGTGCCGACGGTGCCGATCGCCGCCGAGGAGACGCCCATCTGCTGCAGGCCGCTCTCCGCGAGCCGGGTTGTCGTCGTCTTCCCCTGGGTCCCGGTCACGCCGATCATCCGGAGCGACGTGGCCGGGTCGCCGTACACGCGGGCCGCGAAGCGGCCGAGGATCGCGCGCGGGTTGTCGACCACGAGCAGCGGGACCTGCGGCGCGCGGGCGGCACCGGCCTCGTCGGTCAGGATCGCGACCGCGCCGGAGTCCAGGGCCGCGGCGGCGTAGTCGATGCCGTGGGCGCGGGCTCCGGGCAGCGCGGCGTAGACGTCGCCCGGACGGATCCGTTGCGAGCTGAGCGAGACCCCGGTGGCCTCGCCGGACAGGTCGCCGTCGCTTCGCAACCCGACGGCCCGCTCCGAGAGCCACGCCGCGAGGTCAGCGAGGGACGAGGCGACGGGGTGCCGGGGGCGGGTCGCCTCGATGGCGTCGTCGCTCAGCACCCGGCGAGGTTACCGCTGGCAGCGATCACCACTCGACCGGGAGGTTCGACGGCCGGGTCCCGGTGGGCGGGACCTGGTAGCGGCGCAGGGCGAAGCTCATGATCTTCGAGAACGCCGGGCCGGCGACCGAGCCGCCGCCCCCACCGTTGCGGGGGTTCTGCACCACGACGTAGATCGTGAACTCGGGGTCGTCGGCCGGGGCGAAGCCGGCGAAGGAGACCGTGAAGGTCCCGTCGTAGCAGCCGCACCCGTCGCCCACGCGCTGCGCGGTTCCGGTCTTGCCGGCGACCCGGTAGCCCGGCACCGCCGCGCCGGGGGCGACCCCCACCTCGGGGTCGACGACCCGCTCCATCATCAGGGCGGTCTGGTGCGCCGCCCGGCTGCTCGATCACCCGGCGGGTCCGGGTGGTGTCGGTGCCGACGACGGTGCCGTCGTCGGTCCTGGCCGCGCCCAGGATGAGGCTCGGGTCCACACGCAGCCCGCCGTTCGCGACGGTGTTGATCGCCGCGGCCATCTGCACCGCGTTGACCGACACCGACTGGCCGAACGCGACCCGGTCCTTGACCAGGCCGGTCCACAGGCTCGGGGCCGGGAGGATGCCCGGCGTCTCGCCGCGCACCCCGATGTCGGTCCGCTTCCCGAGCCCGAACTTCGCGAGGTACCTGCGCAGCTCGCCCTGCGCGAACCGGTCGGAGGCGCGGACCGTGCCGATGTTGGAGGACTTGGCGAGCACCCCGGCGAGGGTCAGCCTGATCCGGCCGTGCGGGAACCAGTCGCCGATGACGCGTCCGTCGCGGCGCAGCTCCGGCGGCACCACGATCCTGGTCCGCGGGGTGACCTCGCCGGAGTCGATGAGGGCGCTCAGGGTCAGCGCCTTCTCCACCGAGCCCGGCTCGTAGACGTCGCTCATGGCGCGGGACCCCAGGTCCGCCTCCGGCGACTGCAGCGGGTCGGAGGCGTCGAACGTCGGGTGGTCGGCCAGGGCCATGATCTCGCCCGTCTCCGTGTGCAGGACGACCGCGAAGCCGGAGTCGGCACGCGCGTCCTCCACGGTCTGGCGCAGCACCCGTTGGGCGTACCACTGGAGGTCGAGGTCGAGGGTGGTGCGCAGGTCGGTGCCGTTGGTGGGCTGCGACGATCGTGCTCTCCCCGAGGGGGATCCGGTTTCCGCCGCCGACGGCGTACCGCGCCGTCCCGTCCTTGCCGGCCAGCCGCGCGTCGAAGGTCCGCTCGAACCCGCCGAGGGCCTCGTCGGTGCCGACGAACCCGATCATGTTCGCCGCGACGTCGCCGGCCGGGTAGTCACGCACCGGGTCCTGCCGGGTGTCGAGACCCTCGAAGCCCGCCTCGTCCGCCTCCTCGACGACCTCGGTGGCCAGGGTGGAGGGAACCCGCCGGGCGATGTACTCGAACCGGCTCCCCTCCTCCCGGAGTCGCGGCAGGATCGTGAAGTAGTCGACGTCGAGACGCTGGGCGAGGAACTTCGCGAGCTCGGGGGCCTGGTCGGCGGTCAGCAGCGGGTCCGCCACCACCATCAGCCCGTCGATCGACGCCGCCAGCGGTTCGCCGTTCCGGTCCAGGATGTCGCCGCGCCTCGCCGGCAGGTCGACCTCGACCATGCCCTCGGCGGCCGCCATCTCGGCGTACGCGTTGGGGTCGACGCCCTGGAGCTGCACCAGCCGCGCGCCGAAGATCGACAGCACCATCGCGATCACGACGAAGCCGAACCTCAGTCGGAACAGCGGCGAACCGCGCATGCTGCCCCGTGGGCGCCGCGGGCGGGTGGGACGCACCAGATCTCTCCCTCTCAGCGCCGGGCGTGCTCGCCGGAAGCGTTGGCGTCGTTTCTACCGTGCGAGCCGTCGTTCCGTCCGAGTGCCGCCGTGTCGGCGGCTCGTTGTCGGCCAGCTGTCGGCCAGCACCTCGTGCACGATCGGGGCGGGGGTCAGGACGGCGGGCTTGACGGGCGGGAGCGGCCGGACCCGCAGCCGGTTGGCGGGGGTCGCGGCGACCCGCTCGCCGAGCACCTTGCCGTCCGCGAGACGCAGGAAGACTGGATTCGCCGCCGGGACCATCCCCAGGTTCTGCGCGTGCTCGGCGACGCGCTGCGGGTCGCGGAGCACCTCGAGCTCCATCTGCAGGGTCTGCTCGCGGGCGGTCAGCGTGTTCGCCTGCTCCTCCAGGGCGGTGGCGGCGAAGGACGCCTGCTGCATCGAGGTGTTGAACAGCAGCAGCCCGATGACGCCCCCGAGCAGCACCAGGCTGACCAGCATCACGAACGGCATCCGCGCGGCGCGCGTCCGCCGCCGCGGTACGACGGTGAGCCGGGCCCGCTCGACGGCGGCCTCGGCGATTCCGCGCCCGAGCGAACGGGACCGGAGCTGGGCTGAGCTGTTGCTCATTCGGGGTCCCTGTTCGAAGCGGAGCGAAGCGAGCATTCGAATGGGGTAATCATGAAGCGACTCCTCGGGGGTTGCTGAGACGTTCGATGGCACGCAGCCGCACGGAGGCGGCGCGGGGGTTCTCCCGGATCTCGCGCTGGTCGGCCTTCTCGGCGCCCCGGGTGACCAGGCGCAGGGTCGGCTCGCTGCCCGCGGGCACGAACGGCAGGTCCTCGGGGACGTCGCTGCGGACGGCGTCGGCGAAGGCCCGCTTCACCACCCGGTCCTCCAGGGAGTGGTAGGACTCCACGACCACCCGGCCGCCGACCGTGATCGCGTCGATGGCGGCGGGGATCGCCCGGCGGAGCACGGCGAGCTCGTCGTTGACCTCCATCCGCAGCGCCTGGAAGGTGCGCTTCGCGGGGTGTCCGCCCGTGCGCCGGGCCGGCGCGGGGATCTCGGCGTAGAGGAGCTCCACCAGTCGCGCGGAGGTGGTGAACGGCTCCCGCTCGCGCTCGCGGACCACGGCGGCGGCGATCCGGCGGGCGAACCGCTCCTCGCCGTACTCCTTCAGGACCCGGGCCAGCTCGGCGGCCGGGTAGGTGTTCAGCACGTCCGCGGCGGTGCGTCCGGTGGTGCTGTCCATCCGCATGTCGAGCGGTGCGTCCTCGCTGTAGGCGAACCCGCGCTCGCGGAGGTCGAGCTGCATGGAGGAGACGCCGAGGTCGAAGAGCACGGCGTCGACGCCGTCGAGCCCGAGGTCGGCGAGGACGGCTCGGGAGCTCGTCGTAGACCGCGTGCACCGCCGGTGAACCGGTCCCCGAACGGCCGCAGCCGCTCGCCGGCGAGCTCGAGTGCGGCCGGGATCCCGGTCGATGCCGATGACGCGGGCGAGCGGGCAGTCGGTGAGCACGGCCTCGGTGTGCCCTCCGAGACCGAGCGTCGCGTCGACCAGCGCGGCGCCCTCGTGATCGAGGGCGGGCATCAGGAGAGCGACGACCCGGTCGAGCAGGACCGGGTCGTGGTGGGGGCGGGTCATCGCGTCGCCTAGCGACCCAGGCTCGTGAGGAGGAGGAGTCCGACCGCGAGTCCCACCGACGTGGCCGCGGAGAACGCCATCACGGCGACGGCCTCCCTGGCCTGGTGCCGGACCCGTCGTGCGACGGGTGCCTCCACGGTGTTGCTCATCGGACTCGACCCCACTGGTGTGTATACGGATGGTGCGCTGCGTGCGGATTCGTCCGACCAGGTCCCTGCCCGCTCCCAGTGTGGGAAGTACGGCGTCTGGAACCGGGGAAGGTGCCCCAGATGCCATTTCCGGGAGCGGGCCCGAGACCTCGTCCGACGAATCCGTTGTTGAGTTGTTGCTGTCGTGCTGTGCCTGCGGCCTGCTCCGGGTCAGACCCCGGGGAAGACCTCCTCGCTCTGCTCCGAGAACGCCGCCTCGCCTGCGTCGGCGTACTCCTCCCACCTGGCCGGGTCCCAGATCTCGACCCGGTTCATCACGCCGATCACGACCACGTCCTTGTTCAGCGCGGCGTACTCGCGCAGCATCGGCGGGATCGTGATCCGGCCCTGCTTGTCCGGCGTCTCGTCGGAGGCGCCGGCGAACAGGAACCGCGTGTAGTCGCGAGCCGCCTTCACCGTGACCGGTGCCTCCTGGGCCCGCCGGGCGAGCTCCTCGAAGGCAGCCTGGGGCCAGACGGTCAGGCAGCGTTCCTGTCCCCTGGTCACCACGAGTCCCTCCGCCAGCTGGTCCCTGAACTTCGCCGGGAGGAACAGCCGCCCCTTGTCGTCGAGCTTCGGGGTGTAGGTGCCCATGAAGAACATCGGGCACCTCCGCTCCCCCGAACCCTCTGCCGGGCTCTTCCTCCACTGCGCACCACCCTACCCCACTTCCCTCCACGGTCAACCATTCCAGCCGTGTCGCGGCGGTCCGGATTCGCTGCGGGTTTGCGCAGGTGGGAGCCGCATTCGCCGCGGTGGAGCAAAATGGAGGAAGCGCGCGAGTGCCGTCGGTCGTCGGGTCGGCAACCGAAACCAAACCGTGACCCCGGAGGTCGAAGAGTTGGGCGGCCCGGACGACTAGGTTTTTCGGACGCCCTAACGTGGACTCATCACGCGGGCGCTGACGACCGCAGAGTGGAAGGATCGGACCCGTGGGAACTCCGAATGCTGGCGGCGCCGATCTCGAGACGCTGTCACGCGTCGTCGGCCGGGTGCGCGCCAACATCGAGAAGGTCATCGAGGGCAAGCCGGACGTCGTCGACCTCGACCCTGGTCGTGCTGCTGGCCGAAGGTCACCTCCTGATCGAGGACGTCCCGGGCGTCGGCAAGACGATGCTCAGCAAGGCCCTGGCCCGCAGCATCGACTCCTCGGTCCGGCGGATCCAGTTCACCCCCGACCTGCTGCCCTCCGACGTCACCGGCGTCTCGGTCTTCAACCAGAACACCCGCGAGTTCGAGTTCCGCCCCGGCGGGGTCTTCGCCAACATCGTGGTCGGCGACGAGATCAACCGCGCCTCCCCCAAGACCCAGTCCGCGCTGCTCGAGTGCATGGAGGAGCGGCAGGTCACCGTCGACAACACGACCTACCAGCTCGAGACGCCGTTCATGGTCATCGCGACCCAGAACCCGATCGAGATGGAGGGGACCTACGCCCTCCCCGAGGCCCAGCGGGACCGCTTCATGGCGCGGGTGTCGGTCGGCTATCCCGTCGAGGCCGCCGAGATCGCGATGCTGAACTCCCACACCGGCGCCAACCCGCTCGACGACCTCGAGCCGGTGGCGGACGCGGCCGAGATCCGCAAGCTGATCGGCATCGTCAACGACGTCTACGTCTCCGAGGCGGTGCAGCGCTACAGCGTCGCCCTCGACCTCGGCGACCCGGCGCTCCCACGAGCTCACCCTGGGCGCCTCCCCGCGGGCGACCCTGCACCTGGTCCGGGCCGCCAAGGCCCGGGCCGCCATCAAGGGCCGCGACTACGTCCTCCCCGACGACGTCCGGACCCTCGCCCAGTCGGTGCTCGCCCACCGGCTCCTGCCCAGCGTCGAGGCCGCGATGAGCGGACGCAGCACCACCGCCATCCTCGACGCCGATCATCGAGGCCGTCCCGGTGCCCGAGGGCCAGTCGGGCCTGACCGGCACACCAGGGAGTACGACGTGCGAGAGGCACTGGCCGGGCTGACGGTCCGGGGTCGGGCCTTCCTGGCCGCGGGCGTGACCGCGATCGTCTGCGCGATCATCCTCGGCCAGCCCGCACTGACCCGGGTGGGCGTCCTCGTCGCCGCGCTCCCGCTCGTCACGGCGGCCGTGATCGGCCGGAGCCGCTACCGGCTGGCGCTGGTGACGGACCGTCAACCCGCAGCTGGTCACGGCCGGCCAGCCGGTGCGGGTGGACCTCTCCCTGACGAACGAGGGCCGCACGCCCAGTGGCGTGCTCCGGCTCGAGGACCACGTCCCCTACGTGCTCGGGACCCGGCCGCGGTTCGTGCTCGAGGGCATCGGCCACGGGTGGCGGCGGCACGTGACCTATCACGTGCGGTCCGACGTGCGCGGCCAGTTCGACATCGGCCCGATGTCCGTGCGGGTCAGCGACCCCTTCGGCCTGGTCGAGCTCGGCCGGGCCTTCCAGACCACTGTGCCGCTCACGGTGACCCCGCGCACGGTCCCGCTCCCCCAGATCCCCCTCGGGGGCGCCTGGACCGGGTCGGGCGACAACCGCCCGCGCGCGTTCGCCACCGGCAGCGCGGAGGACGTGACCGTCCGCGAGTACCGCCGCGGCGACGACCTGCGTCGCGTCCACTGGCGCAGCTCCGCCCGCGTCGGCGAGCTGATGGTGCGCCGCGAGGAGCAGCCGTGGCAGTCGCGGGCCACCCTGTTCCTCGACAACCGGCTCCGGGCCCACCGCGGCCAGGGCATCGCCTCCTCCCTCGAGGCGGCCGTGTCGACCGCCGCCTCGATCGCGGTCCACCTCAGCCATGCGCGGGTTCACCGTGCGACTGGTCACGGCCTCCGGCGAGGACCCGAGCAGCGCCTGGCACTTCCGCGACGCCGAGCTCAACACCGGCCCGCTGCTGGAGACGCTGGCGGTGGTGCAGGCCGACCCACGACCGCGGATCGACACCGGCTGGCTCGCCGAACCCACCCACGGGGGGCTGATGGTGGCCGTGGTCGGCAGTCTCGAGCCGCAGGACCATCCCGGTCCTGCGCCGGATGCAGCACCACTCCGCGTCGGCCATGGCACTGGCGCTCGATGTCGACGCCTGGGTGGCCCGGTCCACCGACGACGGCGGCGCCGCCACCGACCTCACCCGCCAGGGCTGGCGCGCGGCCGCGTTGGGTCCGCGGGACCGGCTGGACTCGGTCTGGCAGGAGCTGGGACGCAGCACCGCCCATGTCAGCCGCAGCGGCCACGCGTTCATGGGCGACACTGCCTTCGCCCCGGCCAGGGACGAGGTGCCGTCGATGAGCCCCGCTGCGCGGCGGCTTCGCCGGAGGCTTCGCCCTGGCCGCGGCCGCGGCCGGGACCACCTGGCTGGCACTGCTCTCCTGGCGCGGCTTCACCGAGCAGCCGGTCCGGTTCCTCGGGCCCGCTGCTCGTCCTCGGCGCGGTCATCGCCGGCACCGGCGCCGTCGCCCGCTGGGCCCGGCTGTCGGCACCGCTGGTCGTGCTGTGCCAGGTCGTGCTCTCCGGCGCGCTTGCGAGCACCATGCTCAGCGGCTCGCCGATCCCGGTCGGCCCGGCCTGGGAACGCCTCCAGGACAGCTTCGCCGACGCGCTCATCTCCGCCGAGCGCTACGCCGCCCCGCTGCCGTCGCACGTCCCCCCGGTCGACCCGATCCTGATCGCCGGGGGGTTCGCCTGCCTCCTCCTCGTGGACTTCCTGGCCTGCACGCTGCGCCGGGCCCCCTTGGCTGGGCTGCCGTTGCTGACCATCTACAGCGTTCCGGTGAGCATCCTGCTCGGCGGCGTCTCCTGGTGGATCTTCGCGGCCACCGCCGGCGGTTTCCTGTTGATGCTGTTCCTGCAGGAGAGCGAGCAGGTGGCCCGATGGGGCCGGCCGCTCGGCGACGACGCTGCGTCCGACCCGTCGGCTTTCGGCGTGCGCACCGGCGCGATCCGGGCCACCGCCGGGACGATCGGCGGCGTGGCCACCGCGCTGGCCGTTTTCCTGCCGCTGCTGATCCCCACCCTCGACCTGAGCGTCTTCCGGGGCGGTCTCGGACAGGGCGGCGAGGACATCGCCATCACCAACCCGATGACCGACCTGCGCCGCGACCTGCAGCGCGGCGACGACATCCCGCTGGTCCAGGTCCGCACCACCGACCCCGACCCGTCGTACCTCCGGATCTCCGTCCTCACCCGCTTCTCCGCCAACGAGTGGACCTCGGGCAACCGCCAGGTCCCGACCAACCAGCTCGCGCGCGGTGACGTGCCCGCGCTCCAGGGCGTCGCGGAGACCGTGGCCCGCACCGAGACCGAGTACGACGTCGCGGTGACGCCGAGCTTCAGGTCGATCTGGCTCCCGACGCAGGCCCCGATCTCGCGGATCACGGCCGACGGGGACTGGCGCTACGACCGGGACACGATGGACTTCCTGGCCGGCGACGAGGACCTCGACACGGCCGGGCTCAGCTACTCGATGACCGGGGTGGACCTCGAGCTCTCGGCGGTGTCGATGGCCCGGGCACCGTCGACGGGCGGCCTGGTCAGCAGCGACTACATCGACCTGCCGGACGGGATTCCCAGCACGGTCAGCAACCTCGCCTTCCAGGTCACCCGCAACGAGGACACCCGGTTCGAGAAGGCCGTGGCCCTCCAGCAGTGGTTCCGGGAGGACGGCGGGTTCACCTACGACCTCGATGCCTCGCCCGGGCAACGGCACCGACGACCTCGTCCGGTTCCTCACCGAGGGTGAGGGCGGACGCACCGGCTACTGCGAGCAGTTCGCCTCGGCGATGGCGGTCCTGTCCCGGATCCTGGGTATCCCCGCCCGGGTCGCCGTCGGCTTCTACCAGCCCCGGAAGATCGGGCCGCAGACCTGGGAGTACAGCGCCTGGGACCTGCACGCCTGGCCAGAGCTGTTCTTCCCGGGATCGGGCTGGGTCCGGTTCGAGCCCACGCCGCCGCGTCGTGCCGCCGAGGTGCCCGGCTACACCACCGAGCAGGTCAACCTTCCGGACAGCCGCTGGCGGTCCGGGCCTCCCACGACAGAGCGAGGACCTGCCCAGCCGTGGCGAGAGCTCCAGCGCCTCCGGCGAGGACGCGGCGCGAGGCGAACGACGAGCGGGACGGCCAGGCGGGGTTCCCGTGGGCACCGGTCCTGGGCGCCGGCGGCGGCTCTCCTGGTGGCGCTCGGACTGCTGCTCGTGCCTTCCCTGGTACGGCGCGCCCGCACGCGCGGCCGGGTCGGCGCCGGCCCGGAGGCAGCCTGGGCCGAGCTGCTCGACACCGCCACCGACCTGGGGGTGGCCTGGCCGTTCGACCGGTCGCCCCGCGAGACGAGGGACGCGCTGGTGCGACAGCTTCGGCCTGCCGGTGCGGGCCGACACCCCCGAACGCCCCGAGCACGGGGCCCACATCGCGCCGTTCGCCGTCGAGGCGCTGGACCGGATCGTGCTGTGCGTCGAACGGCTGCGCTATGCCCGGGCCGGCCAGCAGGCCGACTCGAGCCGGCTGGACGAGGACCTCGCGACCTGCGTCGCGTCCCTGCAGGGCGGGGCCACCCGCGCGGCCCGCCGCCGGGCGGCCTGGCTACCGAGGTCGGTGCTGCGTCGCCGGCGCCAGGTGGCGCCGGCACCCGAGGTCGAGCCGCTCACGGTGCGGTACGGCGGCGTCGTCGACCACGTTGGATGAGCAGCGCCACGCGAGGCACGAGCGCGGCGCGTGGGCTCATCCAGGTTGAGCAAGCGACGCGACTGAGGCACGAAGTCGCGCGAGCGCGTCGAAACCCAGTGAGGTTTCCTGACGAGTGACCGCGGCTCAGAAGCCGCCGTTCTCCCGACGCCGCCGCCAGCGCTCCTCCATCCGCTCCATGAAGGAGCCGGAGGCCTGCTGCTGGGAACGCCGCGACTTGCGGCCGCGGCCGCCGCCGTGGATGAGGGTGAAGCCGTGCGCCTCCTCGCCGGGAGCCGGCGCCGGGGGCTCGGTGCCGGCGTTTCGCTGGCCGCGGATCGCGGTCGCACAGACGGTGGCCGCGATGAGCATGATCACGAAGCCGCCGATGGCGACGGGGTACATCTCGGAGACGGCACCGGCCATCAGGACACCGACGCCGAGGACGAAGCACACCGCGGCGACGATCGCGCGTCGGCGGGCGGAGCTGCGCAGGCTCGTGCCGCGCAGAGTGGAGGCGAACTTGGGGTCCTCTTCGACGAGGGCGCGCTCCATCTGCTCGAGCAGTCGCAACTCCTCCTCAGAGAGCGGCACACTTCCTCCAGCACTTCTCAGGTCCGTCACGCCCGTACCATTCCGGCCCGGGACCGCGTGATTCGTCAAGTCTAGGCAGCGCGTGGGCGCGACGGTAGCCGCCTTCACGAAATTGTGCCGATCGGTCTCAGCCCAGCAGGCTCGCGGGACGAACGGCGGCCTTGCCGAACCGGAGGGTGGCCCGGTCGACCGCCCGGTCGGCCTCCGACCAGCCGTGCTCGCGCTCGCCGAGGACCAGCTGACGCTGCACCGTCTCGCGCGCGACCAGCCCCTCGACTCGCACTCCCACCAGCCGGATCCGGGCCCGCTGCAGCCCGAGGGCGTCGTAGAGCTGCAGGGCGGTGCGGTAGATCTCCTGGGTCACGTCGGTGGCCTCCGCGATCGTGCGGGAGCGGGTGATCGTGGTGAAGTCGGCGAACCGGACCTTGATGGTCACGGTCCGGCCGGCCACTCCGGCCACCCGCATCCGGCCGGTCACCCTGGTCGAGAGGCGCAGCAGCTCCCGCGAGATCACCTCCCGGTCGTCGGTGTCCCGGCCGAAGGTCTCGTCGGCTCCCATCGACTTGTCGGGACCGCCCTCGCCCTTGCCGAAGAAGCCGGACCGCGGGGTGATCACCCGCCGGTCCGTGCCCCAGGCCAGCTCGTGGAGGTGGGTGCCGAGGTGGTGACCGACGGCGCGCCGGAGGGTGTGCAGCGGGGTGTGCGCGACGTCGCCGACCGTGACCAGTCCGAGCCGGTGCAGCATCGCCTGGGTCTTCTCCCCCACCCCCCAGAGCTCGCCGACGTCGAGGGGGTGGAGGAAGGAGGTGGTCTGCGCCGGCGTCACGACCACCACGCCGTCGGGCTTCGCCCGCCGACTGGCGAGCTTGGCGACCGAGACCGACGCCGCGACCCCCACCGAGCAGGTGATGCCCTGCTCGTCGTGGATCGTGGCGCGCAGCTGCTCGGCGATGTCGAGGGGCGACCCGAGGCGACGGGTGGAGCCGCGGACGTCGAGGAAGGCCTCGTCGAGCGAGAGCACCTCCACCAGCGGTGTGACCCGCCGGAAGGTCTCCATCACCGAGGACGACACCGACTCGATGGTCTCGAAGTCGGGGGCGATCACGACCGCCTGCGGACACAACCGCCGGGCCCGGGTCATCGGCAGCGCGGACCGCACCCCTGACTGCCGGGCGAGGTAGTTGGCCGACAGCACCACCCCGCGGTAACCGCCGCCCACGATCACGGGTACGTCGTGGAGGTCGGGACGGTCGCGGGTGACCACGGACGCGTAGAAGGCGTCCATGTCGACGTGGAGGATCGGAGTGGCGACCGTAGCGCCAGCGGAGGTCGTCACTGCCGATCCTCCCGAAGACCTGCACCAGAGCCGAGTCGGCGCAAACGCAGAGCGAGCGCAGCGAGCGAGTGCGGCTTGCGCCGACTCGGCGAGGTGACCACGGCGCGCAGGCCGAGTGCGCACCCGAACCGGAGGGGGGTTGCTTGAACGGCAAACGCACCGACTCGGCGCCTTGGCACCTGCAGTTGCGCCGACTCGACCCTTCTCGGCTTGCAGTTGCGCCGACTCGCCGACTCAGCGACGCGCGAGGACGTGCACCTGGGTGGCGAGGGGGAGGTACTCCGGGCGTTCGGCGACGGCCTGCTCGAGCTCCACCAGGGCCGAGGTGGCGCCGGGTTCGAGGTCGAGCAGGGAGCCGGGGACCAGGTCCGCGAAGACCCGGACCGCGTGGACGGCCGTGGGCTCGAGACCGGCCGCGGCCAGCAGGCCGGTGAGCTCCTCGCGGGTGAACCGGCGCCCGGGCCGGCCGCCGGCCTCCGGATCGTCGAGCATGGCCCGGGCCTGCTGGAAGTGGCCGGCCATCGCCCGGGCCACCACGGCGGCGTGCCGCTGGGCGACGAGCAGGCTGAGGACTCCCCCGGGTCGCAGCACCGTCGCGATCGTGGCGAGCGCCGCGGCGGGATCGTCGACGACCTCGAGCACTCCGTGGCACAGCACCAGGTCGGTGCTGCCGGGGCCGGTGACGTCGAGCAGGCTGGACAGGTCGCCCTGCTGGCCGACGACCTGGTCGGCGACACCGCGCTCGCGGGCGCGGCGGTCCAGGGCAGCCAGCGCGTCGGGGCTGGGGTCGACCACCAGGACCCGGTGGCCCAGCTCCGCCACCCGCACCGCGAACCCGCCGGTGCCGCCGCCGATGTCGAGGACGTCGCCCGAGGCCCCGCCGAGGTGCCGTCGAGGACCGGGAGCAGGGCGTCCCACACCACCGCCGTCCGGGCGGCGCTGCGTCGTTCGCTGGCGGGCATGGAGCCAACCCTAGGGCGTGGCGAGGGCCGGTCATCCCGCGCTCCCCGGACTGCGGTGCCACAGCTTTCGCGCCACGCCCTTCGTCTCCTCGCCGGCCGGCCGGATGTCGGAGTAGGGCGACATCTGGAATCCGCTGGAGTGGACCAGCACCCGCCGGCGGTCTCCTTCGCCCACCCCGGCGAACCCCTCGGGGACGACCGCCATCGCCTCCCGCACCGCGTCGATCCCGTGCGACTGCCACAGCGCGAACAGCTCGGGCAGCGCCCAGGCGCCGGTGGCCCGGAGGGAGACGCCGCGGCGGCCGGTCCGGCGCAGCTCACCCCGCACGACCAGCAGCCAGGAGTGGAAGACCGTGGCGGCGTAGGGCCCCTGGGCGTCCTCGAAGAAGGTGGCGTCCACCGGACCGGTGGCGTCGTCGAGGGTCAGGAAGATGACCCGGCGGCCCGAGCGGATGGGCGGGGTCTGGGTGGCGACCTTGACCCCGGCCACCAGCAGCTCGGCCTTGCTCCGCCTGGCCAGGAGCTCCCGGCTGCGGGTGATGCCGAGCTCGTCGAGGAAGGTGGCATAGGTGTCGACGACGTGCCGGGTCACGTCGAGGCCGAGGATCTCCAGCTCGGCCTTCATCCGCTCCTCGTCGTCCATCTCCGGCAGCCCGGAGATCTCGCCCTCGGCCGGCTCGTCGCCCAGGTCGAGGGTGAGCTGCACCGAGGACACCGGGCGCGGCGTCCGGCTCGCCTGCGACTGGGCCGCCGCCTTCGCCCACACCCCCGCCTCGGCCAGCGGGTGCCGCTCGAGCGTCGGTGCGCTCTCCCGGGCCAGCGGGTCGGAGCTGTTGCGCTCGCCGGCCTCGGCGGCGCGCACGGCGGCCGCGGACCGGACCCGCGGGGAGCGGCCGAACCCCCGGCCCCGGGCGGCCCGGTCGACCGCGCGGGCGTGCCGGTCCAGCTCGGCCACCTGCAGCAGCAGGTCGCGCCTGGTGACCTTGCCCCGCCGGCGCACGGCCTGCTGCGACCCGATGCCGTAGACGGAGTCGAAGCCACCGGCCAGGACCAGCCGTTCGAGCACCGGGCGCGAGACCCGGGCGCGGTGCCAGAGATCGGTGAGCGAGTGGAAGGGCCGGGCCGCGACGATGCGGTCCACCTCGGCGTCGCTGATCCCCTTGACCTCCGCCAGCGCCAGCCGGATGCCGTACGCGCCGCCCGGACTCCGCCACCGACCCGCTCCACGGCGTAGGTCTTCTCGCTGTGGTTGACGTCGAGGCCGAGGACGGCGATCCCGAACTGGCGGGCGTCGTCGAGGATCAGCCGCTTGGGGTACATCCCGGGGTCGTGGGTGAGCACCCCGGCCAGGAAGTGGGCGGGCCAGTGGGCCTTGAGCCAGGCCGACTGGTAGGTCGGCAGGGCGAACGCCGCCGCGTGGGCCTTGCAGAAGCCGAACGACGCGAACGCCTCCAGCACCGCCCACACCTTCTCCACGAGCCCGAGGGGGTAGCCGCGGCCGAGCGCCCTCGGGAAGAACCACAGCTTCGACTCCGCCATCCCCTCGACGTCGCCCAGCGCCCGGCGCACCTCGTCGGCCTCGGCGTGGGAGACCCCGGCGAACGTGGCGATCATCTCGATCACCTGCTCGTGGAAGACCACCACGCCGTGGGTCTGCTCGAGGATCGGGCGCAGGTCCTCGTGGAGGTACGCCGGCGCCTTCCAGCCCTGCTTGGCGTCGAGGTAGGGGGTGATCATGTCGCTCTTGACCGGGCCGGGCCGGAACAGCGAGATGTCGGTGATGATCTCCTCGAAGGACTCGATGCCGGACTTGCCGACCAGCTCGCGCTGGCCCGGCGACTCGATCTGGAAGACACCGAGGGTGCGGGCCGCGCTGATCATCTCGAAGGTGGCCGGGTCGTCGAAGGGCACCTGCTCCTCGTCGTCGAGGTCGATCTCGACCCGGTCGGTCAGCTCGATCTGCTCGAGCGCGTGGGCCATCGCCGACTGCATCCGGATGCCGAGCACGTCGAGCTTGAGCAGGCCGAGGTCCTCGACGTCGTCCTTGTCGAACTGGCTCATCGGGAACCCGGCGAAGCTCGCCTCCACCGGCGTCCGGTCGAGCAGGGTCGCATCGGAGAGCAGCACCCCGCACGGGTGGACGGCGATGTGGCGGGGCAGCCCGTCGAGCCGCTCCACCAGCCGGAACATCAGGTCGAGCCGCTCCTCGGCCAGCCCGCTGGCCCGCAGCTCGGGCAGCTCGCGCAGCGCCACCCGGGCGTCGCGGGCCCGGATGTGCGGGAAGGCCTTGGCGATCGCGTCGGTCTCCCCCGGCGGCATGCCGAGCGCCGCACCGACGTCGCGCACGGCATGGCGCACCCGGTAGGTGTCCATCATGCTCACGCAGACGCAGCGCTCACCGCCGTAGCGGTCCAGGATCGCTTCGTAGACCTCGAGCCGCCGGGCCGACTCCACGTCGACGTCGATGTCGGGCAGCGCCTGCCGCAGCGGGGAGAGGAAGCGCTCCATCAGCAGGCCGTGCCGGATCGGGTCGACCCCGGAGACGCCGAGCAGGTAGTTGACCAGGCTGCCGGCCCCCGACCCGCGGGCCGCGCAGCGCACCCCCATCTCCCGGATCAGGTCGGTGACGTCGCCGACGGTGAGGAAGTACGACGCGTAGCCGAGCCGGCGGATCACCTCCAGCTCGTCGTCGAGCCGCTCCCGGATCCGCTGCTCCGGCGCCGAGCCGTAGCGCCGGCCGATCCCCGCCTCGCAGCGCTGGACCGGAGCTGCACATCCGCCGAGCCGTCGTGAGTTACCGAGGAGCCCCCGGGCGACGAAGGTAACTCACGACGGCTCGGCGTGAACTCGGGGAAGTGCACCTCCCCCAGCCCGAGGTCGGCCCGCGGGTCGAGGGCACACCGGTCGGCCACCGTGCGGGTGCCGGCCAGAAGTTGATGAGCGTCGCGGGCAGTGTCGGCAGAGAGCCCGGCGAGCCGGCAGATCTCCTCGGCCACCTCGTGCATCTGCTTGCCCGACTTCAAGAACCCCTCGGCGTTGCCACGGTCGACGTGCCGCCGGTCGAGGGCGACCAGCCGCCGGGCGGCGTCGAGCACGTCGACGGTCGGCGCGTCGAGCCGGTCGGCGTACCGGACCGCGTTGGTGAGCACGGTGCCGAGCCCTGCCTGCCGGGCGACCCCGGCCATCCGGGCTGCGTGCGCGGAGCTGCCCGGGCCCCACTCTCCGCCCCTGCCCGGGAGCCGGTGGGAGACCAGCTCGACGAAGAGGTTCTCGCGCGGCACCAGCTCCCGCCACGGGGCCAGCGCGGCGAGCGCAAGGTCGTCGCGGCGCCGGGTCACGGCCGCACCGAGCCCGGAGGCCGGGCCGAGCAGGACCAGGACGTCCCCTCCTGCGAGGTGGGGGGCGAGCAGGTCGAGGTCGGCCACCGGGCTGCCTCGCTCCCCGGCCAGGTGGGTGGCCGAGACCAGCCGGCAGATCGCCGCCCAGCCGGCGCGGCCGCCGCCGTCCCCGCCGGCGTTCGCCAGCAGGGTCACCCGGGGCAGACGGTCGTCCCGGTAGGCGCCGCCCCGGACCGGGGTCCTCGGGCGGGTCATACGGTGGGTGCGTCGACCTGCTCGTCCGACGACGGCCCGCTCGGCCGGTAGGCGAGGTCGACCCCCAGCACCGGGCGGATGCCGGCGGCCAGGCAGGCCTTGGCGAACTTCACCGCGCCGTAGGTGCCGTCGCGGTCGGTCAGCGCCAGGGTGTCCATCTCCTGCTCGGCGGCCCGCTCGACGAGGGCGTGCGGATGGGAGGCCCCGTGGCGGAGGGAGTAGCCGGACGCGACGTGGAGGTGGACGAAGGGGTCAGGAGACACGGGTGCTCGTCACCGCGGACCGGCCCGGGAGCGGCAGGTGCGGCGCGAGGCCGAGCGCCTGCTCGACCACACCCAGGAACCGGTCGGCGTCGCGGACCAGGTCGTCGGCCTCGCGGTCGGTGACGGCCCGGGTCGAGCCGGCCTCGGCCGCGGCCCGCTTCCCCGCCCCCGCGGCGAAGAACCGGGCCCACTCCTCGAGCTCGGGAGCCACCTCGGCCAGCAGCACCCAGGCGTTCCTCTGCGGTCGCCGCCGGCCCCCTGGACGAGTGCGGGCGGGATGGGCCCGGGCGGCCAGCAGCGCCGCCGCGGCCCGCAGCGCCGCGACGTGGGCACAGGCATACCGAGCCGGGGTCCCGGTCGCGGTGATCGCCTCCTGCAGCGACTCGGCCGCCCGGGCGAGGTAGGAGTGGGTGGTGGCGGGGAGGGTGTGCGGGTGTCACTTCGGTCGCCTCCTTCAGTCCGCACAGCCGACGAGCTGCCAGTGGCCCTCGCCCCAGTCGAAGGAGAGGTCGAAGACCCCGCCGCTGTCGGCCCGGCCCCGGCTGGCCTCCACCCGCCACAGCTCCCGCTCGACCAGCAGGTCGGGAGCCACCGCTCCGCGGGGTCTCTTCCGCCCTCGGGACTCCTCGGAGCCGATCACCGCGCGGGCCCCGGTGGACTGCCACCAGGAGCCGGTCTCCACCCAGTGGGCGAGCACCGCGCGCACCTGCCACAACCGGCCACGCCACAGGAACTGCTCGGGCCCTTCCCCTACGTGTCCCGGGCCGGACACCCAGCCCTTGCGCACCTCCACGGGGTCGTCGTACCGCCTCACGTCGTTGCCTCTCTCCAGCGCCGGTCGACCCCTGGCGCCGGTCCGGTGGGGACGGGGGTCGAGGTCGCCCCCACCGGATCGGGATCGAACATGTGTTCGAACAAGATCACGGTACACCCCTGCCCCGACAGGACGTCAAGAGCGACGCCGGAAGGGTTCAGCGGGTGCGGGCGGCGAGCGCGGCGCCGCGGAGGAACTCGCTGGTGTCCTTGTGCCAGAGGAAGTAGACGAGCACCAGGTCGAGCAGGGCGGAGATCACCGCCAGGACGACGAAGAGGGCCGGAGGGTCGAGCCGGAGGACCGCGATCATCGCGAGCAGGAGCAACCCGGCGAGGACGGTCAGCGCGACCCGCGCGGAGCCGTGGCCTCCGCGGAAGAACACCACCAGCACGGCGGCCAGCAGGGCGAAGGTGATGAAGAGGACCACGGCCACCGGGACGAACGCGGGCGGGTCGATCCCGGTGGGGTGGCGGCTGGACCAGGACCGGACCAGCTCGTCTCGCTGGACGACGGTCAGCAGGGTGGTCAGGCCGCCGACCCCGACCAGTGCGAGCTGGGCACGGATCGCGCTGGTCACCGATCCCGGCCGCTGCCGCCCCATCCCGACCCTCTCCTCACCCGCAGACCCAATAGGCTCGAAGTATGCCCACCGAAGGGTCAGAGTATGACCAGCGAGCACCCTACGATCACCCGATTTCGCGACGCGCACGCGCGCCGCGGCGGAACCGGCGAGATCCGGGTCCTTCCCGACTCCGCCCACACCGCCGCGCTCGCCGCCGAGGCACTCGGGTGCGAGGTCGGGGCGATCGCCAACAGCCTGGTCTTCGACGACGGCGGGACCCCGGTGCTGATCCTGACCTCGGGCGCACACCGGGTCGACACCCGGGCGACGGCCGCCCGGATCGGCGCCGGCCGGCTGGACCGCGCGAAGCCGGAGTTCGTGCGCGAGCACACCGGCCAGGTGATCGGCGGGGTCTCCCCCATCGGCCACCCGGCGCCGGTGCCGACGTACATCGACTCCTGGCTGAGGAAGTACGACGTCGTCTGGGCCGCCGCCGGCCACCCGGCCGCGGTGTTCTCGACGTCGTACGACGAGCTGGTGGCGATGACCGGGGCGACCGAGTCGACGTGGAGGGGGACGACTGATGGAGATCTGGCTCAACCCGGCCTGCTCCAAGTGCCGCACCGCCGTCGCCGAGCTCGACGCCGCCGGCGTCGACTACGACGTGCGTCGCTACCTCGACGACCCGCCCACGGCCGCGGAGCTCGCGGACGTGGTCTCGCGGCTCGGCCTCGAGCCGTGGGACATCGCGCGCCCCAAGGAGGCGCAGGAGGAGGGCATCGACCTGGCCCGGGAGCCGCGCAGCGCGACGCCTGGCTGACGGCCCTCGCCGAGCACCCCCGCGCCCTCCAGCGACCGATCATCACCGCCGCCGACGGCACCACCGTCGTCGGGCGCGACCCCGAGTCCCTGGACCGGGTGCTCGACGCCGAGCGATGAGGGGGTGTTGAGGTGGAGTCCCTGTCCCTGGCGTTCACGGGCGGCTGGGCCAGCGGCATCAACGCCTACCTCCTGGTCCTGGTCCTCGGCATCGCCGACCGGCTGGGCGACGTCGCGGAGATCCCCGACGTCCTGGCGCGGTGGGACGTGCTGGCGGCAGCCGCGCTCATGTTCACGCTGGAGTTCGTCGCCGACAAGATCCCCTACGTCGACTCGACCTGGGACGCGATCTCGACGGCCATCCGGCCCACCGTGGGGGCCGTGATCGGCGTCCTGCTCGCCGGGGACGCCACCACGCTCGAGCAGGCCGTGCTGGGCGTCGTGGGCGGCGGCACCGCCCTGCTGTCGCACCTGGTGAAGGCCGGCAGCCGGCTGGCCATCAACACCTCGCCCGAGCCGGTCACCAACATCACCGCCAGCGTCACCGAGGACCTCGCGGTGCTGGGCGTCGTCTGGTTCGCGATCGAGCACCCCCGGGCCGCGGCGGCGATCGCGGGGCTGCTGCTGGCCGGCGGGCTGATCGTGCTCCTCGTCGCTCGCCCGACTGGTGCGGCGCGGCTGGCGGCGCTGGAAGCACAAGCCCGATCCCGCATGGACCTGACCGACCCGGCGGTCCGCGCCGACCTGGTCGAGCGGCTGGCCGGGCTCTACGCCGGCGGCCCGGTCATCCTCGGACCCGGAGTGCTCGCGGCGCTTCACGCCGACGGTCGCCGAGCTGCGCGGGCACGGCTGCCGGATCCTGGTCCTCTCCACCGCCCGAGGAGCCGGCCCGGTCCCCGGGCCGGACGAGTGCACCGTGGTCGAGCTCGAGACACCGACGACGCGACTGGTCACCGACGAGCTGCGGCTCCTCGACCACCTCGCCCACCACCTGCCCGACCACGCGGTCGCGGCGATCGAACGCTTCGACCCGGCCGGCGAGGCCGTCTGGAACACCGGCCACTTCGTCGCCGACGACGAGCCGATCCTCGGCCGCCGGGTGGTGGGCGGCCGACCCGCGGCGTACCTCCGCATGGAGGACAAGCTCTTCGCCGAGGAGGTGTGGGCCGCCTGCAACGTGCCGACCGCGCCGCACCTCGTCGTACCCGTCGAGGAGACCGCGCTGGCCCAGGCCACCGACGCGCTCGCCGGGCCGCTCGGCGCCGTGTGGACCGGTGACACCCGGGACGGGTTCCACGGGGCGGGCAACTACGTCCGCTGGGTCGCGGACGAGGCCGACCGGGCGGTGGCCCAGAGCTTCTTCGCCCTTCACTGCGACCGGGTCCGGGTGGTGCCGTTCCTCGACGGGGTGCCCTGCTCCATCCACGGCTTCGTCCTCCCCGACGGCACCGCCGCCCTGCGGCCGGTCGAGATCGTGGTCCTCCGCAAGGTCGACAGCCACGAGTTCGTGTACGGCGGCCTGTCGTCGTTCTGGGACCCGCCGGACGCGGACCGGGCCGAGATGCGCGCGATCGCGCGGCGGGTCGGCAACTGGCTGCAGGCCGAGCACGGCTACCGCGGGGCGTTCGGGATCGACGGCGTCCTCACCGCGGACGGCTTCCGGCCCACCGAGCTGAACACCCGGCTGGCGGCCGGGGCGGTGCGGCTCGGCGATGTCGACCGCGAGCTCTTCGCCCTCCTCCAGACCCATCTCGTCGCCGGGCTCGACACCGGCGTGACCGTCGCGGACCTCGAGGGGCTGGTCCCGCTGATGGATGCCGAGCGGACCGGCCAGCCCGTCGCGATCGGGCAGGGCGTCTCGCTCGGGACCTCCGACGAGTACGACCTCGCGTGGGACGGCACCACGCTCACCAAGGCCCAGGGGAAGACCGGGAACACCCTGGTCCTCGCGGACACCCCGTCCGGGTTCTTCTCGATGATCTCGCCGTGCGCGGCGCTCGCTCCCGGAGACCGGCTGGCTCCGGTCAACGCGGCGCTGCTGGCCTACCTCGACCGTGAGTACGACGCCGGCTTCGGGCCGGTCGAGGCGGCCGCCCGACCTGCGGTGACGCTCTATAGGGTCGGCCCATGGCGCGGGTCGTGGTGGTCGGTGGCGGCTTCGGCGGCCTCGCCTCGGCCGCGCGCCTGGCCAAGCTCGGCCACGACGTCACCCTGACCGAACGTGCCGACACCCTCGGCGGTGCGCTGACCCTCGAGACCGACGAGGGGTACGCCTGGGACGCCGGACCCACCCACACGCTGCTCCCGGCGGTGATCCGCGACCTGTTCCGCAAGTCGGGCCGGCCCGTCGAGCGTGAGCTCGAGCTGGTGCCGCTGGAGCTGGTCCGCGAGCACCGGTTCGAGGACGGCACGACGCTGCGGCTGCCCGGCGGCTCCCGGGCCGGTCAGCTCGCCGCCTTCGACGAGCTGGAGCCGGGCCTGGGCCGGGCCTGGGTCGACCACGTGGCGTCGTACGCCGACACCTGGGAGGTGCTGCGCAAGGGCTATCTCGAGCAGCCCTGGGACCCGGCCCACCTCCCCCGCGACCTCGCGGCGCTCCTCGACAGCCGGGCGGTCCTGCACAAGCGGCTGCGCAAGGACTTCCGCGACGAGCGGCTGCAGCTGGTCGCCGGGCACCGGTTCGTCGCCGAGGGCCACGACCTGCGCAACGTGCCGGCGTGGCTGGGGGTGATGTCCTACGTCGAGCAGCGGTTCGGGGCCTGGACGGTCCCCGGCGGCATGGCCGAACTGTCAAACGCACTTCGTGTGAGGCTTGAGACCCGCCGGGTCACCGTGCTCACCGGCAACACCGCCCGCGACCTGGTGCTGCGGGAGGGCCGGGCCGTCGCGGTCGCCACCGACGCCGGCGAGCTCCCGGCCGACGTCGTGGTCTGCGCCGTCGACCCGCGCCGCCTGCCGGCCCTGGCGCCGTACGTCGAGAAGACGATGCCCGCGATCCCGCCCGTCGTCACCCACCTCGGCCTCGAGGGCGACCTGCCCGACCTCGGCCCGGAGGTGGTGCTGCACGGCGACCCGATGCTGGTCGTGCGCACCGGCGGCCGGGCGCCCGACGGCTGCGCGGCCTGGACGGTCCACGGACGCGGCCGCCTCGCCGAGGACATCCTGCGCGCGCTGGCCCGGCACCGGATCGACGTCCGCGCCAACGTCGTGGTCCGTGACGACCGCAGCCCGCGGCAGCTGGTGGAGCAGTGGGGCGGCTCGCCGATGGGCGTGCTGTGGCAGGGCCGGGCCACGGTACGACGGCGGCTCGGCCCGACCACGCCGGTCCCGGGCGTCTATGCGGCCGGGGCCCACGCCACCCCCGGCGCCGGCCTGCCGTTCGTCGGGCTCTCGGCCGCCCTGGTCGCCCAGGCCGTCGGCCCGGCCTGACCCGATAGTCCGTCACGAAAAGCCCCTACTTCGGGCGGATGTCGGAGCCTTTCGTGACGGACTATCCGAATGTCAGACGGTGATCCGCAGCGCGGCGAAGATCTCCCGGGTCGCCTTGGACCGGTTGAGCGTGTAGAAGTGCAGCCCGGGAGCGCCGCCGTCGAGCAGCTCCTCGCACAGCTCGGCGGCCATGACGATCCCCTCGGCCCGGAGCGCCGCGGGGTCGTCCCGGTGGACCTCCACCCGCGCGCGCACCTCGGCCGGGATCTCGCGGCCGGACAGCTCGGCCATCCGGGCGACCTGACCGAGGTTCAGGATCGGCATGATGCCGGGCACGATCGGGATGTCGACGCCGATGGCGGCGGCCCGCTCGACCAGCTCGAAGTAGTCGACGGCCCGGAAGAGCATGTCGGTGATCGCGAACTCGGCCCCGCACCGCTGCTTCTCGAGCAGGACCTCCAGGTCGCGCTCCATCGACTCTGCGCCCGGGTGGCCCCCGGGGAAGGCGGCCACGCCGATGCTGAAGCCACCGTGGTCCCGGGCCAGCGACACCAGCTCGCAGGCGTGGGCGAAGCCCCCCTCGGTCGGGGTCCACTCGGCACGCGGGCCCTCGGCCGGGTCGCCGCGCAGGGCGAGCACGTTGCGCACCCCTTCCTCGGCGAACGCCGCCAGGATCGACTCCAGCTCCTCGCGGGTGTGGCCGACGCAGGTGAGGTGACCCATCGGGAGCATCGAGGTCTCCCGGGCGATCCGCCCGGTCACGCGGAGCGTGGTGTCGCGCGAGCTGCCCCCGGCGCCGTACGTCACCGAGACGAACGTCGGCCGGTAGGGCTCCAGCTCGCTGATCGCCTTCCAGAGCTGCTCCTCGCCGGCCTCGTCCTTGGGCGGGAAGAACTCGAAGGAGAACGAGCGTTCGCCCCTCGCGGATGAGCTCACCGATCGCGCGAGCGCCCTTAGCCATCATGGCCGCAGTCTAGGGACCGGTCCGCCCCGGTCCGGCATTGTCCACGGGGCAGGAATAGCCTCGTCCGGGTGACGAGCTGGGACGCGGGCGCCTTCCGGGCGAGCATCCAGGCGGCGCTCGACGAGTTCCTCGGCGAGATGACCGACCGGCTCGCGCCCCTCGGTCCGGACGCCTCCCGGCTCCTCGACGAGGCCCGCGGTGTGGTCTCCGGTGGCAAGCGTTTCCGCGCCGCCTTCTGCTACTGGGGCTACCGCGCGGTCCGGCCGGAGGTCGAGGACGAGCACGCGCTGATCCGGGCCTGCGCGGCGCTCGAGCTGCTCCACGCCAGCGCGCTGGTCCACGACGACTACATGGACGCCTCGGACACCCGCCGGGGCCGCCCGGCCACCCACCGCGCGTTCACCACCGAGCATCGCGAGGACGGCTGGCGCGGCGACCCCGAGCAGTACGGCGCCGCTGCGGCGATCCTGCTCGGCGACCTGCTGCTCAGCTGGGCCGACGAGATGCTCCGGCGCTGCGGGCTCCCCGCCGCCGAGGTGTCGGCCGCGATGGACGTCTTCGACCTGTGCCGCTCCGAGGTGATCGCCGGGCAGTTCCTCGACGTGTCCGTCCAGGCGCGGGGGCTGGCCGACGTCGAGACCGCGATGACGGTCCTGCGCTTCAAGTCGGCGAAGTACTCCATCGAGCGCCCGCTCCACATCGGCGCCGCCCTGGCCGGCGCCCCCGCCGAGACCCTGACCGCCCTGAGCTCCTTCGGCCTCCCGCTGGGCGAGGCGTTCCAGCTGCGCGACGACCTGCTCGGCGTGTTCGGCGACGCCGACACCACCGGCAAGCCCGCCGGAGACGACCTGGTCGAGGGCAAGCGCACGGTGCTGGTCGCCCTCGCCCTCGACGCCGCCGGGCAGGAGGACGCCGCAGTGCTGGACCGGATGCTCGGGACGCCGCTCGACACCGGACAGGTGGCGCGGGCGCGCAGGATCATCGACGAGTCCGGCGCCCACGCGCAGGTCGAGATGGTGATCAAGGAGCTGGCCGACCGGGCGCTCGCCGCTCTCGACCGGTCTCCCGTCGACGACCGGGCGCGGGTCGTGCTGCGCGAGCTCGCCTCCGCCGCCACCCAGCGCGTCGTCTGAGGTGCGGCCTGCGCTAGTCGAGGCTGGCGACGCCAGCCATGTCCGGGCCGTCGCCGCGCAGCAGCACGGCGAACGGTCCACCGCGATCGGCGTTGACCCGGGTGCCGAGGACGCTGAGGGCCACCGAGAACGCCTGCTCGTCCGCGCGGGCGAACGGTCCCCAGCCGTCCCACAGCAGGACGAGGCCCTCGCTGTCACCCGCCACCACGTCGGCGAGGCGAGTCGGCCAGGGCGTCGAAGTTCTTGCCGTCGGTGTCGGGGAGGTTCAGGGCCTCGCCCACACCGCTGAGGAACTCCGCCTTGGACTCGCCGTGCCAGCCGTCGAAGTAGGCGAAGTGCCAGCCTGCGTGCTCGACGGTGTGGCGCACGTCGGCGACATCGAAGCCGCCGTGCCAGCGGTAGATGCCCGGGGTTGCTCGACCCGCCAGCAGGGCGGCCAATCCGCTCATCTCAGAATCCTCTCGAACGTTGCGTGGTGCTCTAGAAGGCCATGGCCTGGGCCCGTCGTCTGACCTCCGCGCCGCGGTTCTCGCGCAGGGCGTCGATCGGACGGCCGGGGAGGTCCGCCGTCGGTGAAGATCCAGGCGATGCACTCGCGGTCGTCGTACCCACCGTCGTGCAGGACGGTCAGGAGCCCCGGCAGGCCCTTGACCACCAGCCCCTCGTCGATGAAGGCGGCCGGCACCTGCGGCCCCGCGCCCGGGCGGGGTACGGCGGCGGCAAGCTCGTGGTCCTTGATCATGGTCCGCACCTTCGCGGGGGTGACGCCGAGACGGTCTCCCGCCTCGGACCAGTCGAACCACTCGGTCACCAATGCGTCGAGGTCGGCATCGGCGAGGGACGGGGATGCTTCGCTCACACCACCACCCTAGGCACCGTGCGTCGTCGGGTGCCACCGGGGCAACACGCCCGGTCTGGGCAGGTTCGTCGATCCCCGGACCGGCCTCGTTAGCGTCGAACGCTCGCCGTGCGGCGCTTCCCTCTCGGGACCACGACGTTCGTCCCGGGCGTCGCCGGTGGACGAGGAGATCGTCATGCGCCCCTTGCGCACCACAGCCACGACCACACTCCTGGCCCCAGCAGTCATCACGGCCGTCATCGCCGGTGGAGCGCTCACGGCGCCCGCAGCCGCCGAGCACGAACGCCTGCGCGACGGGCGCCACATCAAGCACTACGAGGTGCGGCCCGGCGACACCGCCACCGAGCTGGCCGTCCGGTTCCACGCCTGGACCGATGAGCTGATCGCCCACAACCACCTCGGCCGGGGGGCGGGGCTGACGGTCGGGGAGCGGATCGAGATCCCGGTCGTCACCGCTGCCGTCGACAAGGCCCGCTCGAATGAGAAGGCCCACGCCCACCGTCGTACGGAGGCACCTTCGGAGAAGAAGACGGCAGGCCCCTCCCGCCAGCGGGTGCGCCAGGCCATCGTCCGAGTGTCCCGGCGCCAGGGCGTCGACCCGCAGCTCTCGCTCGCGGTGTCGTGGCAGGAGGCCGGCTGGCGGATGCACCACGTCTCGAGCGCCGGCGCCATCGGTGCCATGCAGGTGCTGCCCTCCACGTCGAAGTGGATGGAGCTCTACGTCGGCCGCGACCTGAAGCCCCGGCGGCTGCACGACAACGTGGCGGCCGGGGTGACGCTGCTCGACGTGCTGGCCGCGGAGACGGTCTCCCGCGCCCGCCAGGTCGGCGCGTACTACCAGGGTCTCGGCGCTGTACGTCGCCACGGCCTCTACGACGAGACCCGTGCCTACGTCGACAACGTGCTGGCCATCAAGCACCGGCTGGAGGCCGGGCAGCCACCCGCCTGAGGGCGCTCCGGGGCGGCCCGCGCCACGCCGGAACCCCGGGGCGCGCCGGTTGCGGCGAGCCGCCGTCCGTACGATTGGGCGGTCGGTTACTTCCCCAACCGATGCGCAGGAGGGTCGTCGTGAGCTTGGATCGGCACGCCCGCACGGGCGTCGACGCCGTCGCGAGCGACCCCATGATCGGCCGGCTCCTCGACGGGAGATACCGGATCCACTCCCGCATCGCCCGCGGCGGCATGGCCAGCGTCTACGAAGCCACCGACATCCGGCTCGACCGGACGGTCGCGGTCAAGGTGATGCACCCCGGGCTCGGGGACGACGACGAGTTCGCCGCCCGGTTCGTGCGGGAGGCGAGGGCCGCGGCTCGGCTCTCCCATCCCAACGTGGTCTCCGTCTTCGACCAGGGCGACGAGGACGGCACGGTCTACCTCGCGATGGAGTGCGTGTCCGGCCACACCCTGCGCGACCTGATCCGCAAGGAGAGCCCGATGCCGCCGGCCCGGGCGATCGCGCTGGTCGAACCGGTGCTGTCGGCGCTCGCGGCGGCGCACCGGGCGGGCCTGATCCACCGCGACATCAAGCCCGAGAACGTCCTCATCGCCACCGATCCCGACTCCGGATCCAGCCGGGTCAAGGTGGCCGACTTCGGCCTGGCCAAGGCGGTCAGTGCCGACACCCAGCACACCGCCACCGGCGGGGTGCTGATCGGCACGGTCTCCTACCTCGCGCCCGAGCTGGTCGTCGACGGCCGGGCCGACGCACGCGCCGACGTCTACGCCGTGGGGGTTGTGCTCTACGAGCTGCTCACCGGCGCCAAGCCGCACGAGGGCGAGTCCCCCATCCAGGTCGCCTACAAGCACGTCCACGAGGACGTCCCGGCGCCCTCGTCGGTCGTCGACGGCGTCCCCGGGTACGTCGACGCGCTGGTGGCCCGGGCCACGGCCCGTGACCGGGGGCAGCGGCCGGCCGATGCCGCCGTACTCCTCCACCAGGTGCACCGGGTCGGTCATGCCCTGGCCGCTGGTGTGCGCGAGGACCTCGAGCTCGAGGCCGACCTCGCGCCGCGGCACCTGGTCTCTCCCGACACCGCGCCGGAGCCGTTCGACACCGGCGAGTTCGCGCAACTTCTCTCGCCCGCGGAGGCGGTCGACGAGCAGGTGCACACCACCGCCCTGGAGCGCCCTTCACCCGAGCCGCTGCGAGAGCCCGAGCCGCCACCCGTCGTACCCGCCCGGCGGCCGCGGCGCTCGAAGCGCGGTCCGATCCTCCTCGTCCTGGCCCTCCTCCTGGTTGCTTCGGGCGGGGCTGCCGCGTGGTGGTTCGGCTATGCGCGTTACACCCCGACGCCGGGCGTGATCGGGCTGGAGCGTGCCGCTGCCACCGACAAGCTCGAGGCGTCGGGACTCACCGCCGAGTTCGGCGACAAGGCCTACTCCGAGACGGTCCCGGCCGGACAGGTGATGTCCACCGACCCGTCGGCTGGCGAGCGGGTCCTCGACGGCGGCACGGTGGTCGTGGTCCTGTCGCTCGGCAAGGAGCGGTACGACGTCCCGAAGCTGCGCGGCCTGACCGAGGACCAGGCGCAGGACCGGCTCCGCGCCACCAACCTCGCCTTCGGCGAGTCGATCCCGCGGTTCTCCGACACCGTGCCCGAGGGGACCGTCCTGCGCAGCGACCCGGCCGTCGGCACCACGCTGCGCCCCGATGCTGTCGTCGACCTCGTCGTCAGCAAGGGTCCCAAGCCGATCCGGATCCGGGACTTCACCGGCGAGGACGCCGACCGCGCCACGGCCTGGTTCGAGCAGCGGAACCTGGAGGTCGAGACCACGTCCGAGCACTCCGACACGGTGGCCGAGGGTGACGTGATCTCCCAGTCGCCCGACGACGGCACCGCCTTCGCCGGCGACTCCGTCGACCTCGTCGTCTCCGACGGGCCCGAGCTGGTCGAGGTGCCGAGCGGCCTGGTCGCCTCCGGCGTCGACGCGGCCCGCGAGCGCCTCGAGGCCGAGGGCTTCGAGGTCGAGGTCGACAACGACGACGGCTACATCGGCCTCGGCTATGTGTTCCGGGTCGATCCGCCCTCCGGCACGATGGTGCCTGCGGGCAGCACGATCACGCTGTATCTCATCTGAGCGGGTCCTGGTCCGTCCGCGTCATCGCTCGCCGACTGTCTCGAGAACTGGCTTCACATCCAGGACAGGCGTCTGGTCGACCGCCTCGAGGTTGCGGACGTGGATCCGGTTGCCATCGATCGCCAGGATCGTCACGCGATGCAGGCCGATCGGATTCGGGCGATCCGGTGAGCGGGTGTTGAACACTCCGGTGGCCGGCCTCTCGGTGTCTCCGCGTGGGTGAACCGTCAGCACGTCTCGGCTCGCGCGATCGAGCCAGGTGAGGACCAGGACGTCGGTGCCGACCTGGAGCCCCCGGAGACCTTCGCTGACTGCGAGGTCGAGCACGAGCCATGCGTCTGGCGCCCCCTCGTCGCCCTGCAGAGGAGCCTCACCGGGCTCCAACAGGGTGGACTCCACCCGACCGATGGGTTCCAGCACCAGTGGACGTTCGATCGTCAGCCCCCCTCGTCTGCCTGTCCATTGAGAGTATCGAGCCCATGAGGTTGCGCGAGAGATGAAGGTCCGGGCAGCGGTGCTCGACGATGCCCCGGCCATGGGGCGTGTGATGGTCGAGGCGTGGCTGGCGGCCCATCGCGGCCAGCTGCCCGACGCGGCCTGGCAGAAGCGCGTGGACGAATGGACTCCGGACGTGTCGGCGCGGGCATGGGCACGGCTTCTCGCCGAGCGCGCTGCGGGTGATCACGCACGCGTCGTTCTGCTGGTCGCTGAAGACGAAGCCGGCGTTCCCATCGCTCTGGTGTTGGGTACCGAAGCCGAGGACGACCCGTCGGGCTCGACCGCCCAGATCGATGCCCTGTACGTGTTACCGCATCGTCAGCGTCAGGGAATCGGCCGGTGGCTTCTGCAGGAGGCGGCCAGCGAGTTGGCCTCTCAGGATTTCTCAGTGCTTCAGATCGGAGTCCTGACCGCCAATCTCCCGGCCCGTGCGTTCTACGAGGCGATGGGTGGGCACGAGATCGACCAGCGGACCTTCGATGAAGAGGGCGTCCTGCTTCCCGAAACCGTCTACGCCTGGCCCGACATCACTGCCGTGAGAGGCATGGCTCCATGAGCGATTACCCCCGTCGGCAGCTTGTCGGATTCGGAGCGAGGCGTTCGTGGAACAAGTGAGAGCGGCCGGGCCAAGATCGCCGCCGCCTGCTGCTGTGCGCAAGAGGTGTTCGAGCTCCTGCCCGGCCCGACCGTCTGATCGGAGACCTCTGGACCGACACCGACAGCCTGCACGGGTGACTTAGAAGCGGTCGAGGTCCGCCTCGAACATCACCCGGCGAGGCACGCCAGACACGGCTCGGGTCCCGATCGTCGCGGCCAGCAGCCCGGCCTCCCGCTCGGCCTCATACCAGGGCACGTAGCGGTCGCCCGCCCGGATCAGCCGGATCTCGGGGTCCTCGCCGCCGTCGAGGCGGCGCTTGTCGGAGCGGCAGACCGGGACCTGGCGCTCCACGCCGCCAGGCGGCGTCCAGGGAAGGTCCGCGACGGCGGGGCCGTGCTGAGGGTTGAAGAAGCAGGGCTCGCGCCGCTGCGGCAGATCCACGCCGTCGCGGCGAGCGAGCACACAGGCGAGGTGGAAGCGTCCATCGTTGAGCACCGGCTCGACCGCACGGACGTCGGCGAGTTCCTCGGTGGCCTTCGCGCGGGTGAGCGCGTGCTTGGCCTCGTCGTACAGGTCCAGTGCGCGCTGGTAGTCACGCCGCATGTCCTCGTCGAGGTCTGTGGTCATGGTCTCGACATGCAGCTCGGCGAGCTGCTCGCCGAAGACGGTCACGTCCTCGGTCACCAGCCGGCGAGCCTGCCGTAGCTCCTCGAGCGCGGCGAGTCGGCGCTCCTTGCGTCTCCCGAGAAACCCCATGGGCCGACGGTACGTCAGCGAGAGTCCAATGCGGGCGACTTTGCGAACGCCAGCAGCACCCGGTGCCGCCGGCCACACCTACCAATCCCAGGCCCCACCCGGCCTCCCACCGCCGGTGTGAGCGGCGCCCGCTAGCGTTCCGCGCATGCCCGACCCATCCCCGAGGAACCCGGTGGGCACGCACGTCAACGTCGGCAAGGGGTTGGTCGCCGGAGCGCTGGCACACGCTGACGAGCTCGGCTGCGAGGCCATCCAGATCTTCGCCGGCAACCCGCGCGGCTGGGCCCACGCGACGGGAAACCGGGACGAGGACGCCCGCTTCCGGAAGGCCGCGGCCGAGCGCGGAATGCGCACCTTCATCCACTCGCCCTACCTCATCAACCTCGGCTCCCCCACCCGCGCGACCTGGGAGAAGTCGGTCGCGAGCATCGCCCACAACCTGCGGCGCGCGGCCGAGCTGGGAGTCGAGGGAGTCGTGGTGCACACCGGCTCGTTCGTGGACCCGACCGGGAGCAAGGACGCAGTACGACGGCGCGATGATGCGGGTCCGCGACGGCCTGCTACCGCTGCTGGACGCGGTCTCCGACGACACTGCCCCGTGGCTGCTGCTGGAGCCGACCGCCGGCCAGGGACGCTCCCTGTGCGCTGGGGTGGACGATCTCGAGCCCTACCTCGCCGCGCTGGACTTCCACCCGAAGGCCGGTCTGTGCCTCGACACCTGCCACGTGTTCGCCGCCGGCGCCCCGCTCGACGAACCGGGTGGCGCCACGGCCACCCTCGACCGCGTGGTCGAGATCGGCGGGCCCGGGCGGCTGCGGCTGATCCATGCCAACGACTCGATGGACGTCCGCGGCGCGTTCCGCGACCGGCACCAGAAGCTCGGCGAGGGACATATCGGCATCCAGGCGTTCGCGGAGCTGCTCGCCCATCCGGCTACCGCCGGGGTGCCGTTCATCCTCGAGACCCCCGGATCACGGGACGTCGACGACGGCCAGATCCGCCTGCTCAAGAGGCTGCGCGCCCCGTGACCCAGAGCCGTCGTACGTCGCTGCTCGCAGCGCTGCTCCTGCTCAGCGTCACCGCCGTGTGGGGCTCGACGTTCTTCCTGATCAAGGACCTTCTCGAGCGCGTACCGACCCTTGACTTCCTGGCCGTCCGGTTCTCCCTCGCGGCGGTCCTGCTGGTGGTGGTCGCACCCCGCGCGCTCGGCCGCCTGTCCCCCGACGCCCGGAGGCACGCGGTGGTGCTGGGCGCGCTCTACGGCGTCGCCCAGATCCTCCAGACCGCCGGGCTCGCGCACACCGCGGCGAGCGTGTCCGGCTTCATCACCGGGATGTACGTCGTCGCGACGCCGCTGTTCGCGGCGCTGATCCTCCATTCGCGCATCACCCGGATGACCTGGGCCGCTGTCGCCCTCGCCACCGCCGGCCTGGCGGTGCTCACGTTGCAGGGCTTCTCTGTGGGCTACGGCGAGGCGATCACCCTGGTGGCCGCCCTGATCTACGCCCTCCACATCGTCGGGCTGGGCGCCTGGTCGAAGCCGGCGGAGGCGATCGGGATGTCGATCGTGCAGATCATCGTGATCGCCGTCATCTGCCTGGTCGCGTCCGCCCCCGGAGGGATCGTCCTGCCCGAGACCAGGGCCGACTGGCTGTCGGTGCTCTACATGGCGGCGTTCGCCGGGTCGTTCGCGCTGCTCGCCCAGACCTGGGCCCAGGCCCACCTCGCACCGACCCGCTGCGCGATCATCATGAGCATGGAGCCGGTGTTCGCGGCACTCTTCGCGGTCCTGGCCGGCGGTGAGGACCCGACCGCCCGGATGGTCGTGGGCGGCGCCATGGTGGTCACCGCGATGGTGGTCGTGGAGCTGCTGCCGCGGCGCAAGGTCGAGGCCGAGGTCCCCCACATCGCAGTCTGAGGCGGACTGAGCGAGTTTCGGCTCTCCGCGCCCTTCCCCTACCCTTGCCGCGGTAGTCACCCGAGGGGAACAACCACCATGCCCGTCTGCGCACAGTGCGGCCACGAGTTCGACGTCGGCCGGTTCTGCACCAACTGCGGACACGCCGTCGACGCGCCCGTCGACGAGGGGCTCGACCTCTGGCGCACCGACACCGCCGAACGCGTAGCCGAGCCCGCTCCCACCCCGGTCCCCTCGACGCCGGCGCCGGCTCCACCCCCGGTCCCGCCCGACGCGTCGGCCCGCTACCCGCTGTTCGCCGACGAGGTCACGAACGCCGGGCCTGAGCCGACCCACTCCCACCGGGCAGGCCGACCTTGGCTGCCCTGGGCGGCCGGAGCCATCGCCCTGCTTCTCGTCGCAGGTCTCGGGGTGTGGCTGCTCCTCAGCGGCGACGACTCCGACCCGGACCTCGTCGCAAGCCCGCCGCGGAACTCACCGGCCGAGCCCTCGTCCCCCGACAAGCCCGAGCCCAAGAAGCAGAAGAAGACCACCGCACCGCGACCCGCCGGGAAGCCGGCCGATGTCGCCTCCGAGGCGACGGCCGTGGTGCCCGCCACCGCCGCGCCGGGCACCGACTTCGACGGCAATGTCGTGCGGTACGACGCCCTCAACATGCTCGACGGCGTGCCCGCCACCACGTGGCGGATGCCCGGCGACGGCTCCGGGGAGACGATCACGGTCGAGCTCGCCGAGCAGACGGAGCTGACCTCTGTCGGTCTCATCAACGGCTACGCGAAGACCGGCACCGACGGTTCGGGCGCGCCGCTCGACTGGTACGCCGGCAACCGCCGGATCCTCTCGGTCGAATGGCACTTCGACGACGGGTCGGTCGTCCCCCAGGACCTGACCGAGACCCGCAGGCTCCAGAGTGTGGAGATCGACCCCGTCACCACTTCCACCGTCCAGCTACGGCTGGTCACGGTCACCCCGCCGGGCGAAGGTCCGGCCCGACGCGACTACACCGCGCTCAGCGACCTCGCGCTCGTGGGCTCCAAGGCCTGACGGCGGCTACCCCGGCAGGCCGCCCAGCACCTTCGCGGCGCGCTCGGCGTCGTCGCGGGAGATGTCGAGATGCGTGACCAGGCGTACGGCGGTGCGGCTGACCGCCGCAACGAGGACATCGGCCTCGCGAGCCGCGGCGACGAAGGCCGCCGGATCCTGGTGCGGCACCACGACGATGTTGGTGTCCACGGTTGCCGGGTCCACCCCGCACGCCTCGGCCAGGAGCCGGGCGTTCGCGTGGTCGTCGGCGAGCCGCTCGAGGTGGTGGTCGAGCGCGTGGAGCCCGGCCGCGGCGAGGATGCCGACCTGCCGCATGCCGCCACCCATCCGCTTGCGCCAGACCCGTGACTCGGCGATCGCGTCCTCGGACCCCACGAGCAGGGAACCCACCGGCGCGCCCAGTCCCTTGGAGAGGCAGACGGCCATCACGTCGGCGACCGCGCCGTACTCCGTCAGCGGGGTGCCGGTGGCGATATGGGCGTTCCAGATCCGGGCGCCGTCCACGTGGATCCGGGTGCCGGCCGACCTGGCCCACTCCCGGAGCGCCCGGAGGTCGTCGAGCGGCTGCACTGTCCCGCCCGCGAAGTTGTGGGTGTTCTCGACCGACACCGCCGCGGTGGGCACGAAGAACGGACCCATGTCGGGTGCGTACATGCGCTGGATCGCCGGCAGGTCGACCTGTCCGCGCTCACCGGTCCAGGTGCGCATGGTCAGGCCGGTGTAGGCCGCGTGGGCACCGAGCTCGGCGCGCGCGATGTGGGCCGACGACTCGCACAGCACCTCCTGCCCCGGTCCGACCAGCGTGCGCACGGCGAGCACGTTGGCCATCGACCCGGTGGGGGTGAACAACGCGGCCTGGTGTCCGAGGAGCCCGGCCACGCGCTCCTCGAGCCGGCGGACCGTCGGGTCCTCGCCGAAGACGTCGTCACCCACGTCGGCCTGCGCCATGGCATCGCGCATCGCCTGCGTGGGCCTGGTGACGGTGTCGGAGCGGAGGTCGATCACGCGAACGAACCTACCTAAGCTGCTGGGCAGGTGTTTCGACCCTCAGGCCTTGCGCAGCATCTCGGCGACGAGGAACGCGAGCTCCAGCGACTGGACCCGGTTCAGCCGGGGATCGCACACGGACTCGTAACGGTGGGCCAGGTCGACCTCGGCCAGCTCCTCACCACCGCCCACGCACTCGGTGACGTCATCGCCGGTGAGCTCGACGTGGACGCCGCCGGGCCAGGTGCCGAGCGAGCGATGGACGTCGAAGAACCCCTGGACCTCCTCGATCACGTCGTCGAAGCGCCGGGTCTTGTGGCCGGACGAGGCCTCGAAGGTGTTGCCGTGCATCGGGTCGCACACCCACGCGACCTCGACCCCGGCGGCAGAGACCTTCTCGACGAGGTGCGGCAGCCGGTCGCGGACCCGGCCCGCGCCGAAGCGGGTGACGAAGGTGAGTCGACCCGGCTCGTTGTCGGGGTTGAGCCGGCCGGCCAGCGCCAGGGCGTCGTCGGGGGTCGTGGTCGGACCCAGCTTGACCCCGATCGGGTTGCGGATGTGGCGCAGGAGCTCGACGTGGGCGCCGTCGAGCTGCCGGGTGCGGTCGCCGATCCAGAGGAAGTGCGCGGAGACGTCGTACGGCGTCCCGGTGCGGGAGTCGATCCGGGTCAGGGCGTGTTCGTACTCCAGGACCAGCGCCTCGTGGCTGCTGTGGAAGTCGACCCGGTGGAACTCGTCCGGGTCGGCGCCGATCGCCTTCATGAACGTGAGCGCCCGGTCGATCTCGGCAGCCACCTGTTCGTAGCGCTGGCCGGCCGTCGAGTCGCGGACGAAGTCGGTGTTCCACGTGTGCACCTGCCGCAGGTCGGCGTAGCCACCGGTGACGAAGGCGCGGACCAGGTTCAGGGTCGCGGCGGAGGAGTTGTAGACGTCGACCAGTCGCTGCGGGTCGGGCCTGCGTGCGTCGGGGGTGAAGTCGAAGCCGTTGACCGCGTCACCCCGGTAGGCCGGCAAGGTGACCCCGTCGCGGGTCTCGGTGTCCGACGAGCGGGGCTTGGCGTACTGACCAGCGATCCGGCCGACCTTCACCACAGGGACGGACGCGGCGTAGGTGAGGACCACGGCCATCTGCAGGAGGACCCGCAGCTTGTTGCGGACGTTGTCGGCGGTGACCCCGGCGAAGGTCTCGGCGCAGTCGCCGCCCTGGAGCAGGAACGCCTCCCCGCGCGCCACCGCCCCGATCTTCGCCATGAGCTCGTCGCACTCCCCCGCGAACACCAGCGGCGGGCACGAGCGCAGCCGGCTCACGGCGAGGTCGACGGCCGCCGCGTCGGGGTAGGTCGGCTGCTGGGCCGGACCGAGCGCGTGCAGGTCCGCGAGGTCGGGGATCGTCACCCCGTCAGCCTACGCGGGCGGGTCGGCGCTATCTCATCCGCCGAGGTGGTCGGGGTCGCGGAAGCCGGTCTTCTTCGCCCGGATCCCGCGGTTGGTGAACCACGTGAGCGCCCAGAGCGCGATCCCGATGACCAGCAGCACCGCCGCGATGCGGTACTGGATCCAGTCCTCGGGGTCCCGCGCCCACGGGCCGACCAGGAAGGCCGAGGTCACGGCGCCGAGGACCGGCACGATCGCCGGCGCCTGGAATCTGGGCGTGATGTCGGACCTGCGGCGCACCACGAGGCAGGCGATGTTGACGATCGTGAACACGCAGAGCAGCAACAGGCCCGTCGTACCGCTCAGGGCCTCGACGATGGAGGTGCCCTCGTCGATGGTGACGTAGATGATCAGGCCCAGGGCGAGGGCAGTCGTGAAGATGATCGCGGTCCACGGCGTACGCCGAGTCGGCAGCACCTTGCCGAGCGAGCGCGGCAGCACGTCCTGTCGGGCCATGCCGTAGATCAGCCGGCTGGCCATCAGCATGTTGATCAGCGCGGTGTTGGCCACGGCGAAGACGGTCAGGAACGGGAAGACCTCGCCGACGGGCAGGTCGGGGGCACCCACCTTCACGACCTCGATCAGGATGCCGGTCTCGCCGTCGTAGCTCTGGATGTCGCCGAGCGGCAGCACCATGACGACCGAGACGGCGACCAGCATGTAGATGACGACGCAGATGCCGAGGCCGGTCAGCATCACCCGCGGGAAGATCCGCTCGGGCTCCTGGGTCTCCTCGACCATGTTGACGGAGTCCTCGAAGCCGACCATCGCGAAGAACGCGATCGCGGTCGCCACCGTCGTCGCCGCGAACATGCCGCGGTCGGTTGAGGACTCGAAGACCACGACCTGGCCGAGGTCGGCGCCCTGAGAGGCCATCGCCCAGAAGCCCACGCCGATCACGATGGCCAGAGCCGTGATCTCGATCATTGTCAGCACGACGTTGAACTTCACGCTCTCGCCCACGCCCCGAAGGTTGATCAGGGCCAGCAGCACCATGAACCCGAGCGCGACCGCCACCGTTGGCATGGTCGTGGTCGGCACCCCGCCGACGGTGGCGTCGAGCCCGGCCAGCAGGTTGGCCGCCAGCAGGCTGGAGGACGTCGAGGCGCTGGTGATGCCGGAGCAGACGACCGTGAAGGCGACCAGGAACGTGACGAAGTGGATGCCGAACGCCTTGTGGGCGTAGAGCGCCGCGCCCGCGGCCTGGGGGTACCTCGTGACCAGCTCGATGTAGGAGAACGCCGTCAGCGTGGCCACGGCGAAGGCAATCAGGAACGGCAGCCAGGCCATCCCCCCGACCTCGCCCGCGACGTCGCCGGTCACGGCGTAGACGCCGGCCCCGAGGATGTCGCCGACGATGAAGAGCAGGAGCAGCTTGGGCCCCATCACCCGCTTCAGTTCGGGCCCCGGCCCGTTGACGTCGTCGACCTTTTCAGCCTGCGTGCCCATGCTCATCGCGTTGCCTCCTCGACGGTGGTTGCCCCATGGTTGCGCCATCAGCGTCGAATGCGCCAGTGACATGTCCTAGCCGAAGAAGACCTCGGCCTCGGCGTACTCCTCCTGGCTGACCAGCTTGAGCTGGTCGGTGCCCTCGCTCAGCGGGACCCGGATGATCGCGGTGCCGCGCAGCGCCACCATCTTGCCGAAGTCTCCTTCGGCGACGGCGTCGATGGCCTGCAGCCCGAACCGCGTCGCGAGCCAGCGGTCGAACGCCGAAGGCGTGCCGCCACGCTGGACGTGACCGAGTACGACGGCGCGGGCCTCGCTACCGGTCCGGGCCTCGATCTCGCTGGCCAGCCGGTCGCCGATCCCGCCGAGCCGAACGTGACCGAACTGGTCGACCTCACCCGAGGCGAGCGTCATGTCTCCACCCTCGCGGGGGACGGCGCCTTCCGAGACGACGAGGATCGGGGCGTAGCGCGACTGGAAGCGGCTCTCGACGAGCTTGCACACCTCGTCGATGTCGAAGGGCTGTTCGGGGATCAGCACGATGTTGGCGCCGCCCGCGATGCCCGCGTGCAGGGCGATCCACCCGGCGTGCCGGCCCATCACCTCCACCACCAGCACCCGGTGGTGGGACTCCGCGGTGGTGTGCAGCCGGTCGATCGCTTCGATGGCGATGTTGACGGCCGTGTCGAAGCCGAATGTGAAGTCGGTGCCGGACAGGTCGTTGTCGATGGTCTTCGGGACGCCTACGACGTCGACGCCGAGGTCCGCGAGCTTGGTGGCCACGCCGAGGGTGTCCTCACCGCCGATCGCGACCAGGGCGTCGACCCCGTCCTTCTCGAGGTTCTCCTTGATCCGCTCGACACCGCCGTCGATCTTGAACGGGTTGGTCCGCGACGAGCCGAGGATGGTGCCGCCGCGGGGCAGGATCCCGCGACACTGCTCGATCCCGAGCTCCATCGTCACGCCCTCGAGCGGGCCCCGCCAGCCGTCGCGATAGCCGACGAACTCGAAGCCGTGTTCGCGCACTCCCTTGCGGACCACCGCCCGGATCACGGCGTTCAGGCCCGGGCAGTCCCCGCCTCCGGTGAGCACTCCGACCCGCATGCGTCTGCCTTTCGTTGGATCGTTCACATCGAACCCGACGACCCTAGCGGCGACGGGAGAGCGCTAGCCACCCCCGATCTGCGGCTAGGGGTTTCCATACGGAATCGGCGGGTACGGGCCCCTGGGAGCAAGTACGACTGGGAGGGAATATTTGCATGTCCAACATCACTGCGCCGCGCATCATGGCCGGCGTCACCGCCGGCTACGTGCTCGGACGAATGCACAAGCTCAAGCTGGCCCTGATCGTGGGTTCGGCGCTGGCCAACCGGAAGCTCGTCTCGTCCCAAGTGGACAAGCTCACCGACGCTGCCGGTGTCGGCCCCCTCGGTGAGCAGCTCGTGAGCGCCGGGCGCAAGGCCGCCATCGGTGCGGTCTCGAACCGGATCGACTCCATCTCCGACCGCCTGGCCGAGCGCACCGACCGGCTCAACGGCGTCGCGGCCGACGAGGGCGAGGAAGAGGACGAGCCGGAGGACGAGTACGAAGAGGAAGAACCGGCCGAGGACGAAGAAGCGCCCGAGGACGAGTACGAAGAAGCAGAACCGGCCGAGGACGAAGACGAGTACGAGGAGCCGGCCGAGGACGAAGAAGCCCCCGAGGACGAGTACGAAGAAGAAGAAGAACCGGCCGAGGACGAAGACGAAGAGCCCGTCGCCGAGGACGAGGAGTTCGAGGACGACGAGGAGTACGAGGAGGCCGCACGATGAGCGCCAAGGAATCCGGCGGAGGCCTGCTCGACCAGCTGCCGATCGACCGCCTCCGCACCGAGGTGACAGAGCTCGGGAAGGCCGTGGTCAAGAACGGTTTCAGCTCCGCCGTCGAGAAGGTGGGCGACGGCTCGGGAGCCGTGGGCAAGGCGGCCGAGAGCATCAAGAAGGGCGAGTCGCCGGCGAAGGCGGCCACCAAGGCGGGCACCTCCGCCCTCAAGGACAAGGTCAAGGAGGCCGTCGGAGGCGGCGGAGGAGGCAAGAAGATGAAGGTCGTCAACATTCTCGAGACCATCGACGTCCCGGTCCCGAGGCGGGTCGCCTACGACAAGTGGACGCAGTTCCAGGACATCCCGGACTTCACCCGGAAGGTCGAGAAGGTCGACCAGAAGGAGGACGAGAAGCTCGAGTGGAAGGCCCAGGTCTTCCTGTCCCACCGGACCTGGCAGGCGACGATCAAGGAGCAGGTGCCCGACGAGCGGATCGTCTGGGAGTCCAGCGGCGAGAAGGGGCACGTCGACGGAGCGGTCACGTTCCACGAGCTCGCGCCGGACCTGACGCGGGTGTTGATGACCCTGGAGTACCACCCGCAGGGATTCTTCGAGAAGACGGCGAACCTCTGGCGTGCCCAGGGCCGCCGAGCCCGCGCCGACATGCGTCAGTTCCGTCGCGAGATGACGATGCAGACCATGCTCGAGCAGGAGGAGCAGGACGGCTGGCGCGGCGAGATCCGCGACAAGGAGGTCGTCAAGAGCGACGACGAGGGCCAGGCCGAGGAGAAGAAGCAGGCCGACAACAAGAAGTCGGACTCCTCGAGCAAGCGTTCTGCCAGCAAGAAGAGCGCTTCCGGCAGCGGCAACGCCCGAAAGCCGACCGCGAAGAAGTCGTCCACCCGGAAGACCGCGGCGGCCAAGAAGTCCAGCAGCGGCAGTTCCAGCGCCAGGAAGTCCACGGCTAAGAAGTCCCCGGCCAAGAAGACGGCGGCTGCCAGGAAGTCCACCGGCAAGAAGACGACGAGCCGACGCCCGACCAAGAAGACCGCGAGCAAGCGGACGGCGAAGAAGGCGTCCCGGAGCTCGTCGTGACAAGCCCCGCCCCCGGCACCAAGGCCCGCGGGGAGAGTCGCGAAGACGAGCTCGAGCGGCTGCGCAACGAGGCCGAGCGCTACCGCCGTGCGGCCGAAGACGCCTTGCAGCAGCTCGACTGGTGCATCGGCTACCTCCACGGGAGCAACAAGGCGAACATCGCCGCGGCGCTCTCCAAGAACCGCGCCTACATCCGCAAGGAGCTCCTCAACCGAGGCGATATTTCCGATCCCACGCTCCAGAAGGGAACGACATGACCGTCAGTGCCACGCAATCACCGAACCGCTACCTGGAGCGTCCCGCCCCGAGCAGCCTGGCCGACGTCGTCGAGATCATTCTCGACAAGGGCCTGGTCATCGACATCTACATCCGTGTCTCCCTGGTCGGGATCGAGCTGATCACCATCGATGCCCGCATCGTGGTCGCCAGCGTCGACACCTACCTGCGCTTCGCCGAGGCCTGCAACCGGCTCGACCTCAAGGACGACGGGACCTCGGGGCTGCCCGAGCTGATGGGGGACATCACCGAGTCCGGCGCCAAGGGCAAGACCAGCGGCGCCCTGGAAGGGGTCAAGGAGAAGGCCTCGGAGCTCTTCGGCAGCGACGACGACGAGGATGAGGACAAGGACGAGAAGCCGCCGCCGAGGCGGCGACCGTCCTCGTCGTCCACCCGGAAGCGCTCGAGCTCCTCGTCGTCGCGGACGCGGAAGAAGGCGGAGAGCTGAGTGCCACTCCATGTGTACGGCGTGACGCGCGCCGACGTCGGACTTCCCGACGGACTCCAGGGGCTCTACGACGCCCCCGTGAGCACCGTCGCGGAGGACGGGCTGGCAGCGCTGGTCTCCGAGTGCCCCGAAGCGCCGACCGCCCGGCGGGCCGAGCTGATGGCCCATGCCCGGGTGCTCGAGCAGGTGGTCGAGACCGAGACGGTGCTGCCGATGCAGTTCGGGATGAGCATGCCCGACGACCACACCGTCCGCCACGACCTGCTCGTCACCCATCGTCCGCGGCTCTCGACGCTGCTGACCGAGCTCGACGGCACGGTGCAGGTCACCGTCAAGGTGGTCTACCGCGAGGACGACGCGTTGCGCGAGGTCCTGCACCGCTCACCGCGGCTGCTCCAGATGCGCGAGAAGCTCGCCTCGATTCCCGCTGATGCCGCGCACTTCAAGCAAGCCGAGTTCGGGCAGGAGATCGCCGCGGAGCTCGGGCGGATGGGCAGCCGCGACGGCTCGGAGATCCTGGGCGCGTTGGCGCCACTGTGCGTGGCCCACGCGGAAGGTCGGCACCTGTCGGCCTACCACATCCTCAACACGGCGTTCCTGGTCCGACGAGAGGCGCGCACCCGGTTCGACGAGGCCGTCGGCTCCATCGCCGAGCAGTGGAACGAGGTCGGCACCGTCCGCTACCTCGGCCCCCAGCCGCCGTACAGCTTCGTGGACCTCGAGGCCGAGGCCGGTGACCCCGCATGGGCCTGATCTCGGCGATCCTCACCGCGCCACTGGCGCCGGTCAGGGGCGTGGTCTGGGTGGCAGAACAGGTCCACGACCAGGCGATGCGCGAGCTCTACGACCCCGACTCCATCCAGCGGGCGCTGGACCAGGTCCAGCTCGACCGCGAGCTCGGGCGGATCGACGACGAGGAGGCCGACCGGCGCGAGGACGAGCTCCTCGAGCGGTTGATCGAGGCGAAGCGTGGAGACTACTGACATGGCTGAGCAGAAGAGACGCAGCTCTCCGATCCTGAAGGTGGGGCGGGCAGCCCTCGAGCAGCTCGCCGAGCTGACCGGCCAGAAGGTGGAGGGTCTCAGTGGCGTCCACCGCAACGACGACGGCTGGGTGGTCAACGCCGAGGTGGTCGAGCTGAGACGCATCCCGGAGACCAACGACGTCCTCGCGACCTACGAGGTCACGCTGGACGACGACGGCTCGGTGACGGGATACCGACGGGTCCGGCGCTACACGCGCTCCCAGACCGAGGAGTTCTGAGCATGAGCGAGCCCATGCGGCCCTACGGCGGACAGGACCGGACGCCGTACCAGACGGGTGGCGGCGGGCCGGCCAGCCTGGCCGACGTGCTCGAGCGCGTACTCGACAAGGGTGTGGTCATCGCCGGCGACATCCAGATCCGGCTCCTCGACATCGAGCTGCTGACCATCAAGATCCGGCTCCTGATCGCCTCGGTCGACAAGGCGCGGGAGATGGGCATCAACTGGTGGGAGAGCGACCCGTTCGTCTCCACGCAGGAGCTCGGGAAGGACGACGAGAACGGCTCTCCGGGCGAGCTGCAGCAGCGGGTGGACGTGCTGGAGTCGCGCCTGAGGGAGATGGACGACAGCAAGCAGGCCCGAGGATGACCGTCCACTACGTCTACGGCGTCCTGCCCGGCGGGCAGCACCCGCCCGACATCGCGCCCGGTCCCGACGGTGCGGAGGTAGCGCTTGTGGAGGGCCACGGCCTGGCTGCGGCCGTCAGCGAGCTGCCGGCGGAGCGTTACGGCGAGGAGGAGTTCCGCGCCCACGCCGAGGATCCGGTCTGGCTCCAGCGGCTGGCGACGGCCCATCACCGGGTGCTCGCGTCGATCGCCCTGCACGGCGACGTCGTACCGCTGCGGATGCCGACCCTGTGCCGGAGCCGGCAGAGCGTCCTCGAGCTGCTTGACACCCGGGCAGACGCGCTGCGCCACACCCTCGCCTCGGTGAGTGGTCGCGTGGAGTGGGGCGTCAAGCTGTACGCCGAGCCACGACCCGCCGAGGAGCACCAGGTCCAGGCCGCCAGCGGACGTGACTACCTGGGTCAGCGGATGGCGCAGAGCCGCTCCCGCGACGAGGAACGACTCCGCCGCGGCGACGCAGTGCGGGCCTGCCACGAGGCCCTCTCCTCCGCCGCCGAACACGCGGTCGTCAACGCGCCCCAGGACCCGGCGCTCTCGGGCCGGCGCGATCCCATGGTCCTCAACGGCGCCTACCTCGTCGGCCGCGAGCACGAGAGCGACTTCCTGGCGGTCCTGGACGCCCAGGCCGCGGGTCCGTGCCGAGAGGCGGGCATCCTGGCCGAGATCACCGGGCCCGTGGCCGCCGTACAACTTCTCCGCGGGGCCGCTCCCGGAGCGACCGCGCGCCCGCCGGACGGCCATGACCGAGCTCTCCGTCGCTGCCGACGACATCGCGCTCGTCGACCTGCTGGACCGGGTGATCGGCGAGGGCGTGGTGATCGGGGGCGACATCGTGCTGTCGATCGCCGGCATCGACCTGGTCTACCTGGGCCTGCGCGCCGTGCTCGCCCCGGCCCATGTCGCCGGCCCGTCGGCCATCGGCCGAGGCGACGCCCTGGCGGGTGACGCCCTGTGATCACGCTGTACGCCGTCACCTGGCGCGCCGCCGCCCCGACCCTCTACGAGAGCGGGCTGGACCTGCTTGCGGACGGCGACCTGGCGATGGTCGTCAGGCCCGGCTGCGGCGACGACGACCCGGGACGACGCGCTGGCCTTCGGCCGGACCGTCGAGCGGATCGCCTCGGCCGTGGATGTGCTGCCCTTCCGCTACGGCACCACCGCCGCGGATGCCGACGAGGCGCGTGCCCTGCTGCGCGAGCACGGCTCGGCGTGGGCCGCCCGGCTGCAGAAGGTAGAGGGGTGTGCCGAGCTGGCGATCCGGGCCATCCCGCCGGCGGCGGACGAGACTCGCGCCGAGTCGGGTGCGGAGCACCTGGGCCGGCTGGTCTCCCGGAGCCGGCTCCTGAACGCGGCCGAGGGCGAGCTGGGCGACCTGCTGACGGGTCGGTGCCGGGTCGTGCGCCGGCTCGCCGGCCACGAGGAGCTGAAGCTGAGCTGCCTGGTGGAGCGGACCAGCGCCGAGCCCGTGCGCTCGGTGCTCCAGGAGTGGGCCTCCACCCGGGACGACCTGGTGGTCTCGGTGACCGGGCCGTGGGCGCCGTACAGCTTCGTGGCCGACGGCGAGGACGCGGGGGTGGCCCTGTGACCGGCGAACTTCCCGAGCCGCGTCGTCGAGCCAGGATCGAGGCCGACCCCGAGCAGGTGGAGCGGGGACTGGTCCAGCTCGTCCTGACCCTGGTCGAGCTCCTGCGTCAGCTGATGGAGCGGCAGGCGATCCGACGGGTCGAGGCCGGCGGGCTCGAGGACGACCAGGTCGAGGAGCTCGGCCGGACGCTGATGCTGCTCGACGAGAAGATGACCGAGCTGCGCGACCACTTCGGGCTCGAGCCGGAAGACCTCAACATCGACCTCGGACCCCTCGGCCGCCTGTTGTGATCGGTAGGGTCCGGCCATGACCTTCTCCATCGTGGCCCGGTCCGCCGACGGTGAGTCGTGGGGCGTGGCGGTCGCCTCCAGGTTCCTCGCCGTCGGAGCGGCGGTGCCGGCCGCCGTCGCCCAGGTCGGTGCGATCGCCACCCAGGCCGACGCCAACGTCGCCTACAAGGGGCAGGCCCTCGCCCACCTCGACGACGGCGCCACCGCCTCGGTCGCCCTGCAGCGGCTGATCGAGGACGATCCCGGCCGGGACCACCGGCAGGTCGGGATCGTCGACGGCGACGGCGGAGCCGCCTCCCACACCGGGCCGGCCTGCCTGGACTGGGCCGGCGGCCTGACCGGCGACGGCTACGCCATCCAGGGCAACGTGCTCACCGGCGAGGAGGTCGTCGCTCGCGATGCAGGCGGCCTGGGAGGACTCCGGGGCGGACACCCCGCTGGCCCGCCGGCTGCTCGCTGCGCTCGCCGCCGGCGACGACGCCGGTGGCGACCGGCGCGGTCGGCAGTCGGCCGCACTCCTCGTCGTACGCGAGGAGGCGGGGTACGGCGGCCTCGACGACATCGCGGTCGACCTGCGGGTCGACGACCACGCCGCGCCGGTCCCCGAGCTGGCCCGGCTGCTGGACCTCAACGACCTCTACCTGACCGCCTCCACCGAGGACGAGAAGGTGCCGGTCACGCCCGAGCTCCGGGCGGAGCTCGAGGAGTTCGCCAAGGAGCGCGGCCACCGCGACGTGCAGGCCTGGGTCGGCACCGAGAACTACGAGATGCGTGTCGACCCCGACCTCGCGTGGATCGACCAGCGGATCCTCGACATCGTCCGCGGCCGAGAGACATGAGCGTCCTCGCCATCGACGCCGGCACCACCGGCGTCACCGCCGTCGTCGTCACCGCCGACGGCCGGATCGCGGCCCGGGGCTACCAGGAGTTCGCCCAGCACTTCCCCAAGCCGGGCTGGGTCGAGCACGCGCCCGAGGAGATCTGGCAGGCCACCGCTCGAGGCCACCCGCGCCGCGCTCGAAGCAGTACGACGCCTCGGAGCTGCAGGCGGTCGGCATCACCAACCAGCGCGAGACGATCCTGCTGTGGGACCGCGAGACCCTCGGCTCCCCCCGGCGCGGCGATCGTGTGGCAGGACCGGCGTACCGCCGACATCTGCACCCGCCTGCGCGACGAGGGCCACGAGGACCGGGTCACCGAGCTGACCGGCCTGCGGCTCGACCCCTACTTCTCGGGCACCAAGCTGATGTGGCTCGCCGAGAACGAGCCGCACACCTGGGCGCTGGTGGAGTCCGGGCGCTACGCCGTCGGCACCGTCGACTCCTACCTGATCGCCCGGATGACCCGCGGCACCTGGCACGTCACCGACGTCTCCAACGCCTGCCGCACGCTGCTGTTCGACCTCGCAAGCCGGCGACTGGTCCGACGAGCTGTGCGCCCTGTTCGGCGTACCCCGCGACGCGCTGCCCGGAGCTGGTGCCCAACTGGGGCGAGATCGCCACCACCGACCCGGCGTCGTTCTGCGGCCTGGAGCTGCCCATCGCCGGCATCGCCGGCGACCAGCAGTCGGCGCTGTTCGGCCAGACCTGCTTCGACGTGGGCGACTCCAAGTGCACCTACGGCACCGGCTCGTTCATCCTCACCAACACCGGCACCGACGCTCGAGCGCTCCGACGCCGGGCTGCTCTCCACGGCGGCCTGGCGCTCGCCCGACGGCGAGCTGACCTACGCGCTCGAGGGCGCGATCTTCGTGACCGGCGCCGCCGTCCAGTGGCTGCGCGACGGGCTGCAGATCGTCGGGTCCGCCGCCGAGACCGCGGCGATCGCGGCGACCGTCGACGACACCGAGGGCGTGGTGTTCGTGCCCGGCGCTGACCGGCCTCGGCGCCCCGCACTGGGACCCGCACGCCCGCGGCCTGATCATCGGCATCACCCGCGGCACCACCCGCGCCCACATCGTCCGGGCGACGCTGGAGGCGATCGCCTTCGAGGTGCGCGACGTCCTCGAGACGATGCCCGGGCTCGGCCGGCTCGACCGCTGCGGGTCGACGGCGGCGCCGCCGCCAACGACCTGCTCTGCCAGATCCAGGCCGACCAGGTCGGCGTACCGGTCGAGCGCCCGAAGATCGTCGAGACCACCGCGCTCGGCGCCGCGTTCCTCGCCGGGCTCGGCACCGGCGTGTGGTCCTCGACCGACGACCTCCGCGAGACCTGGCAGCTGGACCGCCGCTTCGAGCCCGCCGGCGACCGCGACGCCGCCGACGCCGCCCACGCCCGCTGGATCGACGCCGTCGAGCCGGTCGAAGGGCTGGGCGACCGACTGAACGGCTGGCGCTCGAGCGAGTCGGCCGAGGTCTGGACTAGCCAGGCTGCTCCAGGGCAGCGGCCGCCGCGTCGCGGTCCTTGGTCGCCGCGGCCACGTCGCTCGGCCTCGGCGCGGACGTCCTCGGCGTCGGCGAGCTCCTCGTCGACCTCCTCGGCGCGCCTCGAGCTCGGCCACCTGCCGCGCAGCTCGTCCATCTCGGCCTGGAGCTGCATGCTGCGGGCCTCGAGCTCGGCGACGTCCTTCGCCGCGGCGGCCAGCGCCTCGGTCGCCTCGGCCAGTCGGCCCTCGGCCGCCGCCAGCGCCTCCTCGGCCTGCGGCGCGCGCCTTCGGGTCCGCGTCCGGGTCGGGTACGACGTGCAGGTCCGGCGGCGCCGGCTGCGCTCGGGCTGGGCCACGCGGGGGGTCGCCGCGAAGCCGAGCGCCTCCGGCGTCGGCCACCGCGCCGGCGACGTCGACCTCGCCCACCCCGGTGCGCCAAGGGCGGTGACCAGCAGGCCGCTGCGCACCGCCCGGCGCGCAGCCCTCGTCGATCATCGCGGCGGTCAGGGTGGCCTCGACCTGGTCGGCGACCGCCTGGGTGACCTTCACCCCGGCTCGGCGGCCACCGCCGCGCCCGGGTGGTCACCGCGGCGGTCAGCTGCCGGCGCTGCCGGGTCAGCGCCCGCAGCTCCTCGCCGTCGAGGCCGGCCTGCGCCTCGCGCAGCGCCTCGCCGACCGCCAGCACCTGGTCGACCTGCTCGGTCTCGCGCCGCACCAGCAGGTTGACCACCCAGGCCGCCACCGACGGCTTCTTCAGCGCCTTCACCTGCGCCGGACAGCTCCGTCGCCCTTGAGCTCCTTGGCCTGCGCGTCCCGGGCCGGGGTGAACTCGGCCAGGGCGCAGCCCGTAGAGCTCGTCCGCGACGACTCAGCAGCTCAGCTCGTCCTCGTCGAGCCCCTGCTCGATGGCGTAGCGGGTCAGCTCGACCCGGTTGTGCATCTGCAGCTTGCGCAGGGTGTTCTGGACGTGGTTCTGCACGGTGCGGTGCGAGAGCACCAGCCGCTCGGCGATCTGCTTGTAGGACATCCCCTTGGCGACCATCCTCAGCACCTCGGTCTCGCGCTCGGTCAGCTCGGGCTGGTCCGGGTCGGCCGAGGCGGGCCTCGGACAGCCGGCGGAACTCCCCCAGCACCAGGCCGGCGAGCCCGGGGGTGAAGACGGTGTCGCCGTCGGCGACCCGGCGCACGGCGGCGAGCAGCTCCTCGCGCGAGGCGGACTTCACGAGGTAGCCGGTCGCGCCGGCCTTGACCGCCTCGAGCACGTCGGCCTGCTCGCCGGACGCCGAGAGGATCAGCACCCGCGCCGACGGGTCCTGCGGAGCACCTCGGCGGTGACCTCGACGCCGTTCGGCGCCGGGATCTGCAGGTCGAGCACCACCACCTGGGGCCGCGCCGCCGGGAAGCGGGCCAGCGCCTCGTCGCCGTTGGCGGCCACGGCCACCACGTCGAAGCCCGGCCGCCTGCGAGGTCGCGCTCGACCGCGTCGCGCCACATCGGGTGGTCGTCGACCACCATCACCCGGATCGCCTCGCTCGCTCATCGCCACGCCGGACCCTAGGCGGCGCGGCCGCTGGTAGCGGCCCCGCCGGTGCACCAGCGGGGCGTCGTCGTCGCCGACTCGACGTCGTCGAGCACGCAGGTCACCAGGCTCGACCAGCCGACGCCTGCGGCCGACTCCAGCGACACGGCCGGCCCAGGCCGGCGCGTCCACCAGCCGCGGGCCCCAGGCGGTCTGCCTCGAACGTCGGCCATCCGGAACGGCCCGCCGGGGGCCGGCGCGGTCCCGGCGAACGCCTCGGCGAGGTCGCGGTGCTCGCCACCCCAGCAGCTGCACGACGGCCCGCCCGGTCCGTCGCAGCGCCTCGGCGAGGTCGGAGTCCGGGTCGAGCAGCGCCAGCACCGGCCCGGCTCGCCGCCGGCGACCATCAGCGACGACACGGTCAGCCCGGCCCGGCGCGGTCCGGCGCCGGCGGTCCACAGCGTCACCGCGCCGCCGAGCCGGCCGCGGAGCCGGCGTACCGGGTCGCGCTCCGACTCCGGGTCGAGGAACGGGTGGCTCGCTGTGGATCGTCACGGGTCGAGCCTACGGCGACGCGTCGGGCCGGCGCGGGACGACCGAGCTCCCACTCGGTGCCGAACGACCCGGTGGTCAGCGTCGGCGGTGCCGCCGAGGTCGGCGATCCGGCCCCGGATCGACTCGCGACGCCGAGCCGGCCCTGCCGCGGCCGCCTCGTCCAGCCGGCCGGCCGGGATGCCGGGCCCTCGTCGCGGACCGAGACCACCACGCCGGTCGCGAGGTCCTCGAGCAGCACCCAGGCCGGCGCGTCGGCCGACGTGGCGCGCACGTTGTCCAGGCAGGCCCGACGGCGGCGACCAGCTCGCCGGCCGCGGCGCCGGGAGCAGCACCGGCGTCCGCCGGGGTGGCGACGTGCACCGGCGGCGCGCGCGCTCCAGCGCGCTCAGCGCCGCCGCCAGGTCGACGGCTCCGACGGTCGCCGGCGGCGCAGCGAGTCCTGCTGGCGGATCAGCGAGCGCAGGCGCGCTCTCCTGCTCCCCGGCCAGCCGGCCGAGCTCGGCGCGTCGCCGCCGAGCTCGGGCCCGGCGCTGCACCAGCGCCAGCACCTGGAGCACGCCGTCGTGGACGGCGCGGGCCAGCCGGGCCCGCTCCGCGGCGGCCGCCGCCGCCCGCTCGGCCCGTCGCGCTCGACCGCCATCCGCTGCAGCGAGTCGCACAGGTAGCCGACGATCGGGCCGCCGATCATCAGCAGGAAGACGTTGCCGTAGTTGGCCTGGGTGACGCTCGTCGCGCACGCGCGAGGTCGGCCGCGGAGAGCAGCAGCCGCCGCGACCAGGCCGCCCTTCCAGCGCCAGTGGATCGCCCAGGCGAGCAGCGCGCCCATCACCCAGAAGCCGGGGATGGTGGCGTTGAAGTCGTCGCCCTTGACCACGGGGTGAGGCCAGGATCGCCGCCAGCGCGACCGCCAGGTCGGCGACCAGCAGCAGCGGCGTACGCCGGCGCGGCGGTCGGCGTACGCCCAGAGCGCGAACGCCGGTCCACGCCGACCATCGCCGGCCACGACGAGCCACGCCCGCGGCCGGGTGGTCGAAGTTGTCGCGGCGGCAGAGGTTGAGCGCGACCGTGTTGACCAGCAGCACGACCCGCAGCGACCGCGAGCGCCCGGAACAGCCGGTCCTCGACGGCGACAGCGGCCGGCCGCGTCGACCAGGCGCGCGGCCGCGGGTCAGGACGCCTTCTTCTGCGTCGGCCTGGCTCGGCCGGGCCGGCTCGGACTCGCGCGGCGGCCTCCTTCGGACTCCTCCTTGGCCCGGCTGGCGTACATGTCGACGTACTCCTGGCCGGAGAGCCGCATGATCTCGTACATGATCTCGTCGGTGATCGACCGCAGGATGTAGCGGTCGTTCTCCATGCCCTCGTAGCGGGAGAAGTCCAGCGGCTTGCCGAAGCGCACGACCGGGCCGGGTCAACGTGCCGAACTTCTTGCCGGGCGGCGCGACCACGTCGGTGCCGACGACGGCGACCGGGATCACCGGGACGCCGGTCTCCAGCGCGAGCCGGGCGACGCCGGTCTTGCCGCGGTAGAGCTTGCCGTCGTGGGAGCGGGTGCCCTCGGGGTAGATGCCGAACAGGTCGCCCTCGTCGAGGATCCTGCTTGGCCGACGTCAGCGCGCCCTCGGCGGCGTTGGCGCCGGACCGGTCGATCGGCACCTGGCCGGCGCCGGAGAAGAACTTCTTCTGGAACCAGCCCTTGATGCCGGGCGTGGTGAAGTACTCCGCCTTGGCCACGAAGGTGACCCGGCGCGGCGAGCGTCAGCGGCATGAACAGCCAGTCGGCGTACGAGAGGTGGTTGCTGGCCAGGATCGCCGGCCCCTCGCTCGGGGACGTTCTCCACGCCCTACGACCTTCGGGCCGGAAGATCAGCCGGAGCAGCGGGCCGAGGGCGACCCACTTCAGGAACCAGTAGAACACCGCGCGACCTCCCTCAGCCTGTCCGCCCTGGCGCGCACCCTGCGACCGCTGCGACAGCCTAGACCCTCGCCGCGACGATCCCCGACCCCGCAGCGACGGCCTCGGTCGCGGGCACGAATCGCGCCCATGACGACCGACTCCCCCGCGACCCCGCTCTCCGCGCCCGGCCCGGCCCGAGCTGACCGGCGGCCGCCGGGTCGGCGTGCTGCTGCAGCCACGGCTTCACCGGCTCGCCCGTCCTCGATGCGGCCGTGGGGCCGAGTCGCTCGCCGAGCAGGGGTACGCCGTCGAGGTGCCGCTGCTGCCCGGGTCACGGCACGCACCTGGCAGGAGCTGAACGCGCACCACGCTGGGACGACTGGTACGCCGAGGTCGACGCGCGCCTTCGACAAGCTGCTGCGCCGAGAACGACGCGGTCGTCGTCGGCGGGCTCTCGATGGGCGGCGGCCTGGTGCTGCGCCTCGCCGCCGACCACCCGACGCGAGGTCGCCGGCATCGTCGCTGGTCAACCCGGCGGTCAACACCAAGCGCAAGGACGTGCAGGCCGCTGCCGGTGCTCAAGTGGCTGGTCCCGTCGTTCCCGGGCATCGCCAACGACATCAAGAAGCCGGGCGTCGAGGAGCACGGCTACACCAGGACGCCGCTCAAGGCGGCCGCACTCGATGCTGCGCGGGCTGGAAGCCGCTGCGCGCCGACCTGCCCAGGATCACCGCGCCGCTGCTGTTCTTCCGCTCGACGAGGACCACGTCGTCGACCCGTCGTCGCTCGCAGATCATCCGCGCAGCGTCTCGTCGCGCGACGTCACCGAGCGGATGCTGCCGAGACAGCTACCACGTGGCCACGCTCGACAACGACGCCCAGACGATCTTCGAGGAGTCCGCCGAGTTCATCGCGCGGGTGCACCGCCGACGCGGCTGAGCCGACCGCTGAGCGACGACCCGCCTGACGACGACCCGCCGGGTCGACGTCGACCACGTCGATGACGCACCGTGCGACGAGCGACCGCGCGAGGACGAGGCCTGGCGCGAGATCGTGGACAACTACGGCGACGCGCCGAGGTCGACGACCTCCCGCCGCCCGAGCCGCCGAGCCGGCCGAGCCCGACCGTGACCCGAGGCCGAGCCCGACGTCGACGCTGCGGACGACCGACGACGAGGGCCGCTTCGTCCCGCCGCCGCCGCCCCCGCTCCCCCGCCCGACGCCGGCCGCGGCTCGCGGCCTGGCTCGGCGTCTTCGGCGCGCCGATGGTGCTGCTCGTCGCCTGGTGCTCCGCCTCGACCTGCCGGCGCTGCTCGACTACGTGCCTGGTCGGCTGGTTCGTCGGCGGCTTCGTCTACCTCGTCGTCCACGATGCGAGCGCGGGACCGCGACGACCCCTGGGACGACGGCGCGCGTCATCTGAGCCGCGCCGGCGAGCGCGATCGAGCGTGCAGCGCGTGAGTGTGAGCGAGACCGTCGAGGTCACCGGCCACCTGATGGACAGCGGCATCCTGTCGCCGCGTCCTCGACGACATCCGCGAGTACGGCGGCGACTACGTCATCGACCACTTCGACGTCGGCCACGACGCCGACGACACCGTCCACGCGCCACCATCACCGTGACCGCCGAGGACGACGAGGCCCTCCAGCGGCTGCTGATGCGGCTGCAGACCCGCGGCGTCAACCAGGTCGACCCCGGCGAGGCGGCGTCGACCGCCGCCGACATGGACGGCGTCTTCCCCGACGGCTTCTACTCCACCACCAACCTGCCGACCCGGGTCCGCCTCGGCGGCCGCTGGTACGACGTCGAGAACCCCGAGATGGACTGCGGCCTGGTCGTCGAGACCGACGGTGACGACCCGCCGGTCTACACGCTGCCGATGTCCGACGTGCGGGCCGGCATGCAGCGTCGTCACCGGCGCCTCCGGCATCCAGGTGCACGTCCCGCTGGTCGACAGGAGCGACGAGGCGTTCGGCTTCATGGAGTCCGACGTCTCCTGGAGAAGCCGCAGGCGGTGCTGGTCCGCCAGGTCGCCGACGGCATGCGCGAGGCCAAGGCCGGCCGGCAAGAAGGTGCTGTGGGTCGGCGGCCCCGGCGTCGTGCACACCGGCGCCGCGCCGGCGATGGTGGCGCTGGTCGAGGCCGGGCTTCGTCGACGTGCTCTTCGCCGGCAACGCGCTGGCCACCCACGACATCGAGTCCGTCGCTCTACGGCACCTCCCTCGGCGTCGACCTGGCCATGGGCCGCGGCGTCGAGCACGGCCACGAGCACCACATCCGCGCCCTCAACACGATCCGCAAGGCAGGGCTCGATCCGGGCGGCCGTCGAGCAGCGGCGTGCTGACCGGCGGGATCATGCACGCGCTGGTCACGCACGACAAGGAGTTCGTGCTGGTCGGCTCGGTCCGCGACGACGGCCCGCTGCCCGACGTCTACACCGACGTGATCGAGGGCCAGCGCGCGATGCGGGCCGAGCTCACCGACGTCGGCTTCTGCCTGATGGTGGCGACCATGCTGCACTCGGTGGCGACCGGCAACATCCTGCCGGCCTCGATCCCGCTGGTCTGCGTCGACATCAACCCGGCCACGGTCACCAAGCTCGCCGACCGCGGGCTCGTCCCAGGCCCGCGGCATCGTCACCGACGTCGGGCTCTTCCTCGAGCAGCTCGCCGTCGAGCTGGTGCCGGACTACCGCCGCGCCTGAACGGCGGCTCAGAGCGAGCGGCGGGCGAGCTCCGCCGCGCCGACCACTCCGGCCTCCGGGCCCAGCGGGCCGCCAGCACCGGCGGTACGACCCGGTGCCCGGCCGCGACCAGCGATCGCTCCAGCGCGTGGCGGGCGGGCTCGAGCAACCGGTCCCCCGCCGCCGACACCCCGCCCCCGACCACGATGCGGTCGCGGGTCGAGGGCCGCCACCAGGTTGGCCAGCCCGACCCCGAGCCAGTCGCCGACGGAGCCGAACGCCTGGCGGGCGACGAGGTCGCCGTCCGCCGCGGCCTCGGTGACCATCGGTCCGGTGAGCCGGTCCGGGTCGCCGTCGCAGGCCTCGGCGAGGACGGAGGGCTCGAGCCCGATCTGCGCGCGGGCGTAGCGGACGAGGGCGTTGCCGCTGGCGTACTGCTCCCAGCAGCCGCGTCCTCCGCACTCGCACGGCTGGCCGTCCGGGACGACCTGCATGTGCCCGAACTCCCCGGCCATCCCGTTGCGACCGCGGAGCACCCGGCCGTCGACCAGGACGGCGCCACCGATGCCGGTGCCCATCGTGACCACCACGGACGGTCCCGTCGCCCTCAGCCGCGCCGTACGCCGCCTCGGCCACGCGCCGCGCAGTTGGCGTCGTTGTCGAGCACGACCGGCGTTCCCCACCGCTCGGCGAGGCGGCTGCGCACGTCATCGCCGCGCCAGGGCAGGTGGGGGGCGAACACCACCCGCTCGCCGCGCGCGTCGACGAAGCCCGGCGGCGGCCACCCCGACCGCCTCGATGGTCTCGCCGTCGGCCACGGACAGGACGGCGTCGGTCATCACGTCCTCGACGACGCCGGCGTCGACGAGCCGCCCCGGGGTCCTCGCCAGGACCGACCGGACCACCTCCCCGGTCGGTGACACCACGGCGGCGAGGACCTTGGTGCCGCCGACGTCGACCCCCACGAACACGGACACGGCGGCTACCTGCGCGCCAGGTCGGCGGCGCCGATCAGGCCCGCACGGTTCCCGAGGGTGGCCGCTCGGACCTCGGCGAGCGGCCGGTAGGGCAGCCCCGGACAGGTGACGGGCGAACGCCTCGCGCAGCGGGTCGAGGAGCAGGTCGCCGGCGTCAGCCGACCCCACCCCCGACGGCGACGGCCGCCGGGTCGAGGACGGTCACCAGCGCGGCGATCCCCTCGCCCAGCCACCTCCCGAGGTTGGCCAGCTGCTCGATCGCGAAGGCGTCACCCTCCTGGGCGGCCTGGGTGATCAGCGGCCCGTCGATCGCGTGGGGATCTCCGCCCGCCCGGGCCACCAGGGCGTCCGCCGCGTGTCCACCGCTGGCAGCCGCGGCGCGGGCGTTGCGCACGAGCGCCGAGCCGCTGGCGTACTGCTCGAGGCAACCGTGCTTGCCGCAGCCGCAGAGCTGCCCGTCACGGACGACCCGCAGGTGCCCGACCTCGCCGGCCACCCCGAACGCGCCCCGGTAGAGCTCGCCGTCGAGGACGACACCGCCACCGATGCCGGTGCCCACGGTGACCAGCAGCAGGTCGTCGACATCATGTCCGGCGCCGTAGGTGAACTCCCCCCAGGCGGCGGCGTTGGCGTCGTTCTCGATCACGACCGGGAGGTCGAGGCGGGGCTCGAGCTCGGCCCTGAGGTCGACGTTGCGCCAGGCCAGGTTGGGCGCGAAGAGGACCGTGGAGCGGGACCGGTCGACGTACCCTGCGGCACCCACGCCGACGGCCTCGATGTGGTGCTTGGCGCGCAGGTCGGTGACGAGCCCGACGATGGCCTCCTCGATGGCCTCCACGTGCTCGGCGGGCGACTCGACCGTGGCGTGGGACAGGATCCGGCCGTCCTGGTCGACGACGCCGCCGGCGATCTTGGTCCCGCCGACGTCGATGCCGCAGGCCAGGGTCACTCGGGCCCCTCCGGCCAGTCGTCCTCGTCGAGGTCGATGTGCTCCACGCCGTCTCCGCGGGCCGCACCTCCGCGCGCGTCGTCGTTGCTCGCGGCGGCCAGGATCCCGGCCGCGGCCTGCATCAGGTTCGCCGCCGCCAGGGCCAGGTGGGTGCGGACCTCCGGGCTGGCCAGGCGTACGACGTGCACCGTGCGGCAGATCGGGCAGTAGGTGCACTCCTCGGCACCCGTGGCGACGTGCTCGTTGGCATCGCGCGCCCAGCCCGACAGCGCGCCGAACAGCTTGGCAGCCTCGTCGGCGACGCTGCCGATCTCCTCGTCCGGACCACCGGCCCTGCCGTCTCGCGACTCGCTCATTCGGGGTCCCCGTTCGAAGCGGAGCGTAGCGAGCATTCGAATGGGGTGTTCACTTGTTCCTCTCCTCGAACCTGACCTGCAGCTCGCCCTCCTCCACACGCGCCCCCGCGACCCGGTAGCGGGCCAGGCCGGAGGGCAGGGTGAGCAGGCGACGATACGACCCGACGGTCAGCACCAGCTCGTCGCCGTTCCTGGCCAGGTCGACCTCGGCGCGCGAGACGAACGGCAGGGAGAGCGACAGCAGTGCCCCCGCGTGGTTGCGGGTGATCCGGAAGGGGCCATCGCCCCGGGGAGGTGCGAGCGGGTCGTCGGCCCCGTAGACGTCGGCGGCCAGGTCGGCCAGGGCCTCGACGCCGACGGGCTCGCCGGGCCGGTAGACCGACCGCCACACCGGCAGCCCCGCGAACGACTGCTCGACCTGGGCGAGCACGGTGTCCTGGGCCTTGACCCAGCCGGCCCGCCAGTCGTCGGCCCCGTCGGCGGGAAACACCCGGTTGGCGACCACGCCGTCGACGCGGTACCCGAACAGGGACAGGGTCGTGAACGACCGCCGTGCCTCCGCCAGGACGACGTTCTCGGGCGTCAGCACCAGGCGGACGCTGGCGTGTGAACCGGACAGCAGGCTGCGGACCTCGTCGAGCTCGAAGTGCAGCCGCTCCACCGCGTCGAAGACCGACTCCTCCGGCATCGGCACCCCGGCGGCCCTGGAGAGCACGGGCTTGAGCGCCTTCACGACCCGCCGCTCCACGGGAAAGACCCGCTGCATGTACCACCCGAGGGCCTCGGGCAGCGCCAGCAGTCGCAGCGTCTCCGCCGTGGGGGCGCAGTCGACCACGATGGCGTCCCACTCCCCGGAGAGGGCGTGGAGCCGGAGCTCCAGCAGCGCCAGCACCTCCTCGGCGCCCGGGATCACCGTCATCTCCTCGGCGGCGATCGGGTCCACGCCGGCCACGTCGAGCACCGAGAGCAGGTAGCCCTGGATCTCCGACCAGGACTGCTCGAACCGCAGCTGCGCGTCGACCTGCTGCACGAAGAGGTTGTCGGCCACCGGGGTCGGGTCGGAGCCCACCGGCGTCCCGAACGCGTCGGCCAGCGAGTGGGCCGCATCCGTGGACAGCACGAGGGTCCGCTGTCCGCCGGCGGCGGCGAGCGCCGACGTACCGGCGGCGATCGTCGACTTGCCGACGCCGCCCTTGCCGGTGAAGAGAAGGATCCGCACTGACCGGCTCAGAGCGACTCGACGCGCTTCTTGAGGCCCTTCAGCGCGGTGTCGATCAGGATCTTCTCGCCCTTGCGCTTCAGCATGCCGATGAGCGGGATGGACACGTCGAGCGCCAGCCGGTAGGTGACCTCGGTGGAGCCGTTGCCGAGGTCACGCAGGACGTAGGCGCCGTCGAGGGACCGCAGCATCTTTCCGGAGACCAGGTTCCAGGTGACCTGCTCGTCACCCTTCCACTGGTAGGCGAGGGTGTACTCGTCCCGGATCGGCGAGACGTCGAGGACGAAGAAGACCTGGTCCGCCCAGCCGTCGGTGCCCTCGGCCACGACCTCGGCCTTCTGCACACCCTTGGCCCACTCGGGGTAGGCGTCGAAGTCGCCGATCACGGCCATGACTGCCGCCGGCTCGGCGTCCACGACGATCGAGGAGGTGGTCTGTTCGGCCATTTCGCGAGCGTACCGGACCTGTGCCTGCCCCACGGACACCGGTAACCTGCCGCGCAACGACCCACGGAGGCACTGTGCGTGAGTACTCCACGCCCCTGACGATCGAGGTTCCCCGCACCGGGAACCTCACCGACGACGTCGTCACCAACGCTCGCGAGGCCGGATCCGAGGTGGTGTTCAACAAGCGGTCGGGAGGCGACTGGCAGGACGTGACGGCGGCCCGCTTCCTCGGTGAGGTCAGCGCTGTCGCCAAGGGCCTGGTGGCGGCGGGCATCGAGCCCGGAGACCGGGTCGCCCTGATCTCGCGGACCCGCTACGAGTGGACCCTGGTCGACTACGCGATCTGGTTCGCCGGCGCGGTCACGGTCCCCCTGTACGAGACGTCCTCCGCCGACCAGATCGGCTGGATCCTGCGGGACTCGGGGGCCCGGGCCGTCGTCGCCGAGGGCAAGGGCCACCTGGCCCGGATCGCGGAGGTCCGGGGTGACCTGGAGCAGCTCAACCATGTCTGGGCCTTCGAGGACAACGCGATCGACGTGCTGACCCGGCTCGGCGCGGACATCTCCGACGACGACCTGGAGAAGCGCCGGACCAGCGCGACGCCGCTCGACCTGGCCACCCTGATCTACACCTCGGGGACCACGGGTCGGCCGAAGGGCTGCATGCTCACCCACGGGAACTTCATGTTCGAGCTCGGTGTCGCGGTCGATGAGCTCGAGGAGCTGTTCGCCGAGGACGGCTCGACCCTGCTCTTCCTGCCCCTGGCGCACGTCCTGGCCCGGATCGTGCAGGTGGGTTGCGTCCGGTCCCGCACCCGGCTGGCCCACAGCGCCGACATCACGAGGCTGTCCCCCGACCTGGTCGCCTACCGGCCGACGTTCGTCCTGGCCGTGCCGCGCATCTTCGAGAAGATGTTCAACACCTCGTCCCAGCGCGCCACCGCCGACGGGCGGGGCCGGATGTTCGACCGGGCCGCGGAGACCGCCATCGCGTGGTCGCGGGGGCTCGACAAGGGCGGGCCGTCCCTGGCCGTCCGGGCCCGGCACGCGGCGTACTCGCGACTCGTCTACGGCCGGCTGCGCGAGTCGCTGGGCGGCGCCTGCCGGTACGCCGTCTCGGGCGGCGCCCCGCTGGGCGACCGCCTCGGGCACTTCTACCGCGGCATCGGACTGACGGTGCTGGAGGGCTACGGCCTGACCGAGACGACGGCTGCGATCACGGTGAACACCCCCGAGGCGCACAAGGTCGGGTCCGTCGGCCGGCCGCTGCCCGGCACCGCGGTCCGGGTGGCCGACGACGGAGAGCTGCTGTGCCGGGGAGGTCAGGTCTTCGCCGGCTACTGGAACGACGAAGGGGCCACCGCCGAGGTGATCGAGCGGGACGGGTGGCTGCACACCGGCGACGTCGGCGAGGTGGACGACGAGGGGTTCGTCAGGATCACCGGGCGGAAGCGCGAGATCCTGGTCACCGCGGGCGGCAAGAACGTCGCTCCGACGGTCCTCGAGGACCGGTTGCGGGCCCACCGGCTGGTCAGCCAGTGCCTGGTCGTCGGGGACGGCCAGCCGTTCATCGCCGCTCTGGTGACCCTGGACGAGGAGTCCGCCACCGAATGGGCGGCGACCCACGGCAAGTCCCGGCGCCTGGCCGACCTGGCGGACGACCCGGACCTGAGGGCCGAGATCGCGGCTGCCGTGGAGGACGCCAACCACGCGGTCTCCAGGGCGGAGTCGATCCGGAAGTTCACGATCCTCGCCGACGACTGGACCGAGGAGGGCGGCCAGCTGACGCCCAGCCTCAAGCTCAAACGCAGCGTCGTGATGCGCGAGTGCCGCGACGAGATCGAGGACCTCTACCGGGCCTGAGCAAACCTTTTCGTTCGGTCGGCGCGGCGCTGCCCGAATCCGAGCCGAGTGCACGAGTATCGCGAAATGCCCGCGCGGAGTCGGCGATTCTCTTACAGTTGCATCGCGCTCGTCGCGGCCTCTCGGGACTCGGGGCTCGACGACGCACCACATTCATCCAGAGGATCAGGCCGACTCGACGACCCCACGTGCCGAGCGGCCGCCCACATCGAAGGGCTGGTAGTCGATGAACCGCCGCACCATCCTGCTGCTCGCTGCCGCACTTGTGGCCGCGCTGGGAACGGCGCTCGTCTTTCTCTACGTCAAGGGAGCCGACAACCGCGCCGAACAACGCTTCGAGACCACCGAGGTGCTGCGCGCCGTAGCCCCGATCGAGAAGGGCGAGAGCATCGACGATGCCGCGACGAGCGGCAAGCTCGCTCTCGAGCCGGTGGCGCAGAACGACGTGCTGCCCGAAGCCCAGACCAGCACCGAGGAGCTGAGCGGGCTGGTGGCGACCACCACGATCTACCCCGGCGAGCAGATCATCTCCGACAAGTTCGGCCAGGCGGCCGAGGCCCTCGCCGCCAAGTCGGCACTGGACGTGCCCAAGGGTGACATCGCCATCTCGGTGAACCTGACCGACCCGGGTCGGGTCGCGGGGTTCCTGAACCCCGGCTCCGAGGTCGCCGTCATCTTCATCGGAACCGACCCGGGCGGCCTCGGCTTCTCCCGTGTGTTGCTCCCCCAGGTGACCGTGCTGGGCGTCGGCTCGACCACGACCACCACGAAGACGACGACCTCGGCCGAGGGCGAGCAGACGACGGCGGAGATCCCCCAGACGCTGCTCACGCTTTCCGTCTCCAAGGAGGAGGCCGAGAAGGTCACCTTCGCCGCCGCGAACGGCGAAGTCGCCCTCGGCCTCCGCACTCCGGACAGCACCGTGAAGCCGGGTCCGGGTACCACGTTCGCCAACGTCTTCGAGTGAGGTGCCATGCCTGTCGTCGTTGACCAGGACTCCGAGACCCTGGCCCTGCTGCTGAAAGCCATCCCCTCGGGCGGGCACGGCATCGAGTTCCCCGACCGCCTCCAGGCATGGCTGGCCAACCGGCCGGAGGAGTACGTCGTCGTGCTCGGACCCCACGTCGACGTGGCCCAGGCGCTCTCGCTCGCCGACGGCATGCGCCTCACGCGCCCCGCGACGAGCGTGGTGCTGGTGCGCGACGACGTCGATGCGATGGTGATGCGCGAGGCGATGCAGGCCGGCGTGCGCGACGTGGTGCCCGCGGGCGACCCGGATGCCATCACCGAGGCGGTCGATCGCGCCTACCAGCTCTACGTGGCGCTGAGGGGCCCCGGCGGAGCGATCCACAGCGGCCGCATCGTCACGGTGTTCTCGCCCAAGGGCGGGGTCGGCAAGACCACGATGGCGGTCAACCTCGCCCTCGCGCTCACCGACAAGGGCGCCCGCAAGGTCTGCCTCGTGGACCTCGATCTCGCCTTCGGCGACGTCGCCATCACGCTGCAGCTGTTCCCCAGCCACTCCATCGAGCACGCGATCGGCTCCGAGGACTCCCTCGACGGTCCGATGCTCGACTCGCTGCTGACCCGCCACCCCGACTCGCTGATGGTGCTGGCGGCCCCCAGCCACCCCGACGTCCGCGACCGCGTGACCGGGACACTGGTGTCGCGCGTGCTGCGGGGCCTCCGGGACCAGTTCGACTTCATCGTGGTCGACACCGCGCCCGCCTTCGACGACCAGACCCTGACGGCCCTCGACGAGACCGACGAGTGTGTCATCGTCGCCACCCTCGACGTCCCCACCCTGAAGAACGTCAAGGTGGCGATCGAGACCCTGGAGACGCTCAACATCGCCCCGGGCCACCGGCACCTGCTGCTGAACCGGGCCGACGACCAGGTCGGCCTCGGCGCCGAGAAGGTCGAGACGATCCTGGCGATGCCGGTGGCGACCATGATCTCCACGTCGCTGGACATCGCGGCCGCGACCAACGCCGGCACTCCGATCCTGTCCGCCAACCCCGGGCACCCCTCGAGTGCTGCCCTGCGCGACCTGGCGGGCCGGCTGACCGGCGAGCCCGCCGCGCCCGATGTTGCGTCGGACCGGGACAGGCACCGTGCCGAGGACGACCGGGCCAACCGCCGATTCCGGAAGCGCAGGTGAGCAGGACATGAGCAGTCTGGGAGACCGACTCGCCGCCGCGCGCAAGGCGCGCCCCGACGAGCGCGTCGAGGCAGACCCCGAAGCCGGCCAGGAGTGGGGCCCGGACGACGACTCCGCCGGCCGAGCCGAACGGCATGCCGCAGGCCTCGCCGACGAGTCAGCTGCCGCCCGACCGCGCGCCCGCGCGGATCCGCCGGCGACGCCGGTGATGGGCAAGCGTCGGGCCGACGTGCCGTCCGAGCCGCTCCCACCGCCGCACCGCAGCGCCCCCGACCGCGTCCCGCGACCCCGGCCGCCGGACGTCCTCGGGCGCGCCGCGGCGGTCGCTGCGCGCCGCGGGGTGACCAGCTCGAGGAGGTCAAGGTGACGGTGCACGCCGAGCTGCTCAAGCAGCTGGGCCCGCACCTCTACGCCGCCGACATGGACCAGCAGGAGCTCGACCAGCGGGTGCGCGCCGTCCTGGCCGACGTCCTGTCCACCCAGGAACGGCCGATCAGCAACAAGGAACGGACCCGGATCACCCAGGAGATCAGCGACGACATCCTGGGCTACGGCCCGATCGAGCCGTTCCTGCGCGACGAGGACGTGTCCGAGGTCATGGTCAACGGGCCCGACAGCATCTGGCTGGAGAAGAAGGGCCGGCTCGTGTGCGCCGACGCCCAGTTCGACGACGAGGGCCACCTGCGCCGCACGATCGACAAGATCGTGTCGCGGATCGGACGGCGCGTCGACGAGTCCAGCCCCATGGTGGACGCCCGGCTGCCCGACGGCAGCCGTGTCAACGCGGTGATCCCTCCGCTGGCGGTCGACGGCTCCGTGCCTCACGATCCGCAAGTTCGCCGCCGACCCGCTCACCGCGCAGAACCTGATCGAGTTCGGCTCGCTCTCGCCGCAGACCGCCGACTTCCTGGACGCCTGCGTCCGCGGCCGGCTCAACATCATCGTCTCCGGCGGTACCGGCGCCGGGAAGACCACGACCCTCAACGTCCTCTCGTCGTTCATCCCGGACGACGAGCGGATCGTCACCATCGAGGACGCCGCCGAGCTCCAGCTCAAGCAGGACCACGTGGTGCGCCTCGAGTCGCGCCCGGCCAACATCGAGGGCAAGGGCTCGGTCACCATCCGCGACCTGGTCAAGAACAGCCTCCGCATGCGCCCCGACCGGATCATCGTCGGTGAGGTCCGTGACGCCTCGGCCCTCGACATGCTCCAGGCCATGAACACCGGTCACGACGGCTCGATCTGCACCCTGCACTCCAACGGTCCGCGCGACACGCTGGCCCGCATGGAGACCATGGTGCTGATGGCCGGCATGGACCTGCCGATGCGCGCCATCCGCGAGCAGGTCGCCTCCGCGGTGGACCTGATCGTCCACCAGGCCCGCCTCAAGGACGGCTCCCGCCGGATCACCCACATCACCGAGGTCGAGCGGATGGAGGGCGACGTGATCACCCTCCAGGACGTCTTCGTGTTCGACCACTCGGCCGGCTTCGACCGCGACGGCAAGGCCCAGGGGCGGATGCGCTCGACCGGCCTCCGCCCGAAGTTCCTGGAGAAGATGGCCCACGCCAACGTGATGGTCGATCCGATGCTCTTCGCGACGGACCGCCTCTGATGTCCGGCGCGGCTCTCATCCGGGGAGTGCTGCTCGCGCTCGTCCTGCTGCTGACCTGCTCCGTCGCCGGCGTCAGCGGCCGAGGAGGCGTCGGTCGCCCACGTCGAGCCGACCGATGACGGCGTCCAGATCCTGGTCTCGGTCCCGCCCGGGTCGGAGGTGGACCTGGACGAGGTGACGGCCACGATCGACGGCGAGGACGCGCCGGCCGAGGCCGCCCTGGCCACCTCGACGACCGAGGTCAAGCGCACGGCGGTTCTGGCGATCGACGTCAGCAAGTCCATGAACGGCGAGCGGTTCGAGGCAGCCAAGTCGGCAGCCCTGACCTTCCTCGACACCGTCCCGGACGACGTCTACGTCGGCATCGTGACCTTCGCGAGCGACGTCACCGGCGCCGTCGTACCCACCCAGGACCGCGACGAGGCCCGGGCCGTGATCGACGAGCTCGAGCTCACGCCCCAGACCCACCTCTACGACGGGGTGCTGGCCGCGGTCGACATGGCGGGCACCGAGGGACAGCGTTCGGTGCTGGTCCTCTCCGACGGCGCCGACACCAGCGACACCGCGCTGGCCGACGTCACGAAGTCGGTGACCGACTCCGAGGTCCTGCTCGACGTGGTCGCGCTGGAGCAGACCGGGTGCCGCCAAGGCTGCGCTCGAGGAGCTCGCCGACGCCGCGGGCGGCCGAGTGATCGACGCCGATCCAGAGGCCCTGCGCCAGGCCTTCACCGAGGAGGCCGACGCGCTGGCCCGGCAGGTGCTGGTCACCGCGGAGCTGCCCGAGTCGGTGACGGGCAACGAGGCCTCGGTCTCGGTGTCGCTGCCGACCGGGGACGCGACTCTGGTGGCCGACGCCTTCGCCGCCGTCCGCGCCGACGCCGCCGAGACGTCGTCGCCGTCCGTCAGCGCAACCCCCGCCTCAGCGGAGCCGGGACTGATGATCCCCGAGACGTGGATGTACGGCGGCCTGGCCGGCGTCGGCCTCGGGCTGCTCCTCCTGCTCTACCTGCTCATCCCCAAGCCGGCCGCGCCCCTGACCGCCGGCGAGGTGGCCTCGACCTACACCCAGCGATCGAGCGGTCGCTCGCACGCGTCGCGCCGAAGGCCGAGCCGGACCAGGCGCTGGTGCAGGCCAAGGACGCCGCCACGAAGGTGCTGCAGCGCAACGCCGGTCTCGAGGCCAAGATCGCCGCGCGGCTGGAGGGTGCCGGCAACCCGCTCAAGCCGGCCGAGTGGCTGCTGCTGCACGCCGCGATCTTCATCGGGGCCGGCGTGGTCGGGCTGCTCTTCGGCCAGGGCAGCTTCGTGGTCGGGCTGCTCTTCATGGTCGGCGGCGCCGTCGTTCCCTGGGTCTACCTGGGGTTCAAGCGGAAGCGCCGGCGCAAGGCCTTCAACGCCTGTCTTCCCGACACGCTCCAGCTGATGTCGGGCTCGCTCTCGGCCGGGCTCTCGCTGGCCCAGTCGGTCGACACGGTGGTGCGCGAGGGCACCGAGCCGATCGCGTCCGAGTTCAAGCGGGTGCTGATCGAGACCCGCCTCGGCGTCGGGCTCGAGGACGCCCTCGAGGGAGTCGCCGAGCGCTACGAGAGCAAGGACTTCCACTGGGTGGTCATGGCGATCAACATCCAGCGCCAGGTCGGCGGAAACCTCGCCGAGCTCCTCGACACCGTGGCCGGCACCATTCGCGAGCGCGAGTACATGCGCCGCCAGGTCGCCGCGCTCGCGGCCGAGGGCAAGCTCTCGGCCTGGGTGCTCGGGCGGGCTGCCACCGGCCTTCATGGTCTACCTGCTGCTGACCAACCGCGACTACGTGATGCCGATGTTCACCGAACCGATGGGCTGGCTGATGCTCGGCGGCGCCGGCGTGCCTGCTCGGCTTCGGTGTCTTCTGGATGAGCCGACTGATCAAGGTGGAGGTCTGAGATGACGCTCTTGCTGATCATGGGCGCGGCACTGGTGTTCCTCGCCATCTACATGGTCTCGACGGCCCTCGGCGACGCCGAGGCGCGCGGGCTCAACCGTTCCCTCGCCGTGCTCGAGGCGATGGCCTCCGGCCCGAAGGAGCTCAGCAAGGACCTGGACAAGCCCTTCTCGGAGCGGGTGCTCGCGCCGCTGCGCGCCGCCGCGCTGCGGATCGGTCGCCGGTTCACCGGAGCCGACACCGGCGACCGGATCCGCCACAAGCTCGACCTCGCCGGCAACCCGCCGGGCTGGACGGTCGACCGCGTCGTCGCCGGCAAGGTGATCGGGCTGGTGGTCGGCGTCGTCGGCGGTTTCGTGGTCACGATGCTGATCGGCCCGGCTCCGACCATCCGCATCCTGATCGATCGCGGGCGGCGCGCTCGCCGGCTTCTTCGCGCCCAGCATGTACCTCTACCAGAAGGCCCACGACCGCTCGCACCAGATGGGCCGCGACCTGCCCGACGCGATCGACCTGCTCACCATCAGCGTCGAGTCCGGGCTGGGCTTCGACGCCGCGATCCAGCAGGTGGCCCACAACACCGAGGGGCCGCTCGCCGACGAGTTCTCGCGGATGCTGCGCGAGATGCAGATCGGCGCGGGCCGCTCCGCCGCCCTGCGCGCCCTGGCCGAGCGCACCGACGTGGCCGAGATCCGCAGCTTCGTCAGCGCCATGGTCCAGGCCGACGCGTTCGGCATCCCGATCGCCCAGGTGCTGCGCGTGCAGTCCTCCGAGATTCGGGTCAAGCGGCGCCAAGAGGCCGAGCGGAAGGCCCAGCAGGTCCCGGTCAAGATCACCATCCCGCTGATCTTCTGCATCCTCCCCTGTCTCTTCATCGCGGTGATGGGGCCGGCCGCGATCGGCATGATGGAGAGATTCAGCTGATGCTGCCCGCACACCCGCAGTTCCCACGGCTCGCCGTCGGCGCCCGGATCTTCGGGATGGTCGTCCTCGTCGGTCCCGTTGCTCTGGTCCCGCGACGACACCGGCCTGCTCGCCCTGCTGACGATCGGCATCGTCTGGTCGGCGGCCGTCGCCGCGGATCGCCTCGGCCTGAACAGTGTCGTGGCCTCCACCGTCGAGGCCGCCCTCGTGGGAGCCGTCTGCGGGCTCACCCTCGAGGCGGCGCCCGCGGTGCTCGGCGCGCTCGCCGTCCCTCCCTTCGTCGCGAGCCTGCGCCGCGGGCCCCGGGGGATGGCGCTGGCCCTGTCGGCCGAGCTGACCACCCTGGTCGCCGTCGCCCTGCTCACCCACGGCCCGCTGAACCCTGGCCAGGGCACCGGCACCATCACCTGGGTCCTGACCGGCATCGGCGTCGGCCTGATCGGCAGCTTCGTGCACTCCGCGATGCCGGCACCGGTCGACCCCCTCCAGCCCTACCGCGACGCCCAGGCCCTGATCCGCGACCTGATCGGGATCTCCGGGGAGCTCACGTCGGGCCTGGACCCGGTCTCGCTCGGCACGACGATCGCCGACGCGGTCCGCGACGAGCTCCCGGTCACCGCGCTGGTGGTGCAGGTGCCCCGTGACGACGAGCTCACCCCCCTCGATCGTCGAGACGGACCCCGCTGAGACCGACACCGGCGTGCTCCAGGACCTCGCCCTGGCCACCCGCCGGACGAAGCGACCCTCGGTCTCGGGCAACGCCTTCGCATTCCCGCTGATGACCGAGGACCGCCTGGTCGCGGTGGTCAGCGGTACCGTCTCCTCCCGGCTCGAGTCGAAGGTCGTCCACCTGGAGACACGGCTGGACGAGGTCGCCACGCGGCTCGAGGCCACGGCCGTCCACCTCGAGACCGCGATGCTGTTCGCCTCGTTCCGGGACGCCGCCACCGCCGAGGAACGCCGTCGACTCGCCCGGGAGATGCACGACGGGATCGCCCAGGACATCGCGTCCCTCGGCTACCTGGTCGACGGCCTGGCCGTCGGTCCGGTGTCACCGGAGCAGGAGATCGAAGCTGCGCACCCTGCGCGAGCGGATCACCGCCGTGGTCGGCGAGGTACGCCGTTCCGTGCGGACCCTGCGCACCGAGGCCGGTGGGAGCGAGAGCCTCGGCACGGCCATCGGCGGTCTGGCCCGACACCTCAGCGAGAGCTCGGGTATCCCGATCCAGGTCACTGCGGACGAGCGCACCGCACGGCTCCGGCCCGAGGTCGAGTCCGAGCTGCTGCGCATCGCCCAGGAGTCGATGAACAACGCCGTCCGCCACGCCCGACCCTCGCTGATCGAGGTTCGCTGCTCCGTCGACGCCCCCGGTGCCGAGATCGTCGTCCAGGACGACGGCAGCGGGATGGGGACCGGCCGTCCGGACTCCTGGGGTCTCGAGATCATGCGCGAGCGGGCCCTGCTCATCGGTGCGGAGCTCACCATCGAGGACGCCGAGCCTCACGGCACCCTCGTCACGGTCCGCTCTTGCCGACACCGCGCATCGGCAGACCGCCGCGACGCCGTCCCGGACGACGAGAGGGTGAAGGCATGAGCGAGCAGCCACCGACCACGGGTCCTCCTCGTGGACGACCACGACCTGATCCGTGACGGCCTGGCGGGGGTCTTCGGGCTCGAGCCCACCATGGAGGTCGTCGGCACGGCCAAGTCCGTCGCCACGGCTCTCGAGCTGTACGACCAGCTTCGGCCCGACGTCGTGGTCACCGACCTCCAGATGCCTGACGGCACCGGACTCGACGTGGTGCGGCAGGTGCGCAGGGACCGCAGCGACACCGGCGTCGTCGTGCTCACCATGCACTCGGGCGACGAGCAGATCTTCGCGGCCATGGAGGCCGGCGCCTCGGCGTTCGTCGGCAAGGACGCGCCGTCCAGCGAGGTGGTCGAGGCCGCCCGGCACGCGGCGGTCTCCCCCCGCTCCTTCCTGTGCGCGGGGCTGACCGACGCCGTGCTGCGCCGGGCCTCGGCGGCCGCCACCCAGCTGACCTCCCGTGAGCACGACGTGCTGATGCTCCTGGCCGACGGGTTGAGCGCCGCCGAGATCGGCTCCCGCATCCACCTGAGCGAGTCGACCGTCAAGTCGCACCTCGCCAAGATCTACCAGAAGCTCGGGGTCACCAACCGCGCCCAGGCGCTGGTCACCGCGATGCGGTCCGGGCTGCTCTCCAGCATGCAGCCCGAGGTCCTGACGTCCGGGCCACTCCAGCACGGTCCCGGCTACTAGCACCAGGTAGTCATAACGGGCTATCGGACTCGGAGCGAACGTCGGATCTCACGATCCTCCCGAATCCCGGAGACTTGTGGTCGTGGAGGTCTCCCGGCCTCTCGGAATCCAAGTACCAAGCCAAACCAAGGAGACATTCCAATGCTTGACTACCTGCGCATCATGCTCAACGCCCGCCTCGCCCGTGACGAGGAGCGCGGCGCCTCCGCCGTCGAGTACGGCCTGCTCATCGCCGGCATCGCCGCGCTGATCGTCGTCGTCGTGTTCGCCCTCGGCCCGATCCTGCAGGACGCCTTCGGCGACACCTGCGACACCATCCGTCGAAGAGGGCGGCGTCTGCACCCGTTCCTGACGAAGCCAACCCCACTCGGTTTGGGGGACGACGGCAACGCGGTCCCGACCGCGTCGGCGGCGCGGCCTGCGCGACCTGAGGTCCAACACCTACCACATAGTTTGGGGGGAAGATGGCGGCTGCGGGGTTCCCGCAGCCGCCATCTGCGGTTATGGACATGAAGACATCTGAGCCAGCCAGAGGACCGAGCGCGGCGCCTCGGCCGTCGAGTACGGCCTGCTCATCGCCGGCATCGCCGCCGTGATCGTGCTCGTGGTCTATCGCCCTCGGGCGGCAGTGTCTTCGGTCTCTTCACGACACCTGCAACTCGATCGCCGGCCAGCGCGGCACAACCTGCTGAGCCGTACTGAGTCACAAACCGTTCAGCCTGGGGACACGGGGGTTTGGGGGGACACGACCGTGGCCGCGGACAGACAAGTCCGCGGCCACGGTCGCTTTTCATTTCTCGGGCAGGTGCTCCGGCGAGCCCGATCCGCTGCATCGTCGTCGGATGGCTGCCGAACCAGAGCTGGGCCAACGCCGGCGGCGTCGGGTCGCTGAAGGACCGGAGCGCCAGCTCCTTCTGCATCTGCACGAACGCGCTCCGGGTCCCCCGCCGCCCGGATCGCGTCCACGTCCGCCCGGGTCTCGATCTGGCGGCTGACGGTGTTCTGCACCGGCGTGGACACGAAACCGGCGAGCGCCACCAACGCCAGCACGAGGGGAACCACCACCGGATCGGACATGGCCGGCCCGCGCCGGATCCCGACCACCAGCCCGAGCAGGCCGACGCCGCACAGCGCTCCGGCCGCTCCCAGCAGTGACCCGGTCAGCACGTCCTGGTGCCGGGCATGGGCCAGCTCGTGGGCGACCACGGAGAGCGCCTGGCCGCGGGGCAGGTCCTCGACCAGGTTGTCGTAGACCACCACTCGGCGCGTGGTCGCCGAGCCCCGACACGTAGGCGTTCAGCGTCGTCGTACGCCGCGACGCGTCGGCGACCAGCACCTCCTCCACGTCCACGCCCTCCTCGTCGGCCAGCGCGAGGATCTGTGAGCGGAGCTCCCCGTCCGGCAGTGGCTCGAAGTCGTTGAAGATCGGCTCGACCAGCACCGGATAGACCAGGGACCCGACCAGGACGAAGCCGGCGAGCACTCCCCCGGCGATCGCCGGCCAGGCCCGGCGCCACCGGCGGGCACGACCCGACCACCACCAGCACGCGCCAGTGCCGTGACGACCATGCCGACGGCCTCGCCCTTCGCGAGGTCGAGCAGCAGCTCGGAGCGGGTCTGCGTGGACAGGCCGTACTCGACGAGGTGGCCGTGCAGGAGCAGCGCGAACGGCAGGGTGGCCAGCCGGCCGAGCACCGCGAGCGCGGCGACGATCAGCACCACCCGGACCCACCAGGGTCCCGGCACGGACCCCGCCAGCCGGGTGCCGAGCCGGGAGAAGCCGAGCCAGCAGGCGATCGCGAGCGACACCGCCAGCGAGCTCCAGCTCCACAGGCGGGCCTCGCGCGAGAACGCCTCGGCGGTCGCGATCTGGTCGGCCGAGAACACCGTGCCCGGCGCGGGCCCGTCCCCGTCGTGCCCGGGACCGGGTCCCACGGCACCAGCGCGACCGCCAGGGCGACGAAGACCACGGCGCCGACGACGGCGACCACCAGGGAGGTGCGCCGGTCGTCGTGGGTCACGCAGCCAAGTCTGTCAGCAGGTCCTGCCAGAGCTGGGTGAGCTCGGCCTCCGTCAGACCGAACTCCTGCTGCAGTGCGGAGCCGATCGGTGGCGCCGTCGCGGACCTGCATGTAGAGACGAACGAGAGCGTCCTGGCCCCCGCGATCGGCCAGCAGCCGGCAGGCGAGCCACGCCGACTCATACGTCGCCCCGAGGTGGGTGGTGGTGGTGTCGAACTCGGCCGATCCCGGCAGGGTCGCCGGCGGACCGTCCTCGCGCACCCGGTCGATGATCTGGCCGGCCGTGGTCGACACCGGCAGGTCGACGTCGAGCAGGGCCACGTAGTCCGCGAAGCCCTCGAGGAGCCACAGCGGCATGGTGTTGTTGGTGGCCGCCTCGGTCGCCACGTGGACGGCCTCGTGGCTCATCACGACCTGGGACCCCGTGGGGCGCAGCTGGCCGAAGATGACCGGGTTCACGAACACGTGGACCGGCGCGTCCGGCGCCAGGGACCCGTCGGTGGTGGTGGTCACGGCGGCGATGCCGGTGTAGGTCCCGGGGTCGGAGGCGAGCTGCCTCGTGCAGCGTCGCCACCGAGCTCGGCACCTCCACGACCAGTCCGGTCCGCCACGACGGCAGCACCTGCACGGACCACCGGCACGGCGGCCCGCGCCAGCCGCGCGTAGCGCGCCGCCTGCGCGTCGGTCCCGTCGACGAGGACCAGGGTCCCCGGGCGTACGACGCACCTCGACCGCTCCGGACAGCCACAGCGGAAGCCGCCGCCCGCCGCCCCCGACGGAGTCGAGGTAGACCTCGCCGTCGACGGTCCGGAACCGGAACCCCACCTCGGACCGCGCCGGAGCCCGGTCGAACCCCGAGAAGGTCCACGTGACGTCGACGGCACCGTCCCAGGCGCCGGAGGCCGAGACGGCGCCGAGCTCGTCGACGTACCGCAGCGTGAAGTCCTCGACCCGCAGCGCGCCGGCGTTGTCGACGAGCGCCCCGAGCAGGGCGCGGGATCGGTCGTCGCCGGGCGCCGCGAGCGTCTCCGCCGCCTGCCGGGTCACGGGCGTCGACGGCCCGCTCGAGATCGGCTCAGGAGGCCGAGGCACTCCCGGGCTGGGCGCTGGGAACGCTGTCGGGCGTCGTCGGGGCGACGTACGTCGGATCGTCGAGCAGCACCCACGCGACCAGGCCGACGGCCGTCATGAGGGACAAGGAAAGGCCGGCCACCCACCAGAGCGGGCGACCGGCCTTGGAGCCTTGAGAGTCAGCCAGGGCGGACCGCGCCGGAGAAGGGCATGGAGTAGAGACCGGCCACCTGGACTCCGGTGCTTGGGTTCGCCGCATGCACAATCATGCCATTTCCGATGTACATGCCGACGTGGCTGATCGGGCTGTAGTAGAAGACCAGGTCCCCGGGCTGAAGGGCACTGGCGGGCACCTGCGGCCCGGAGCCGTACTGCGCGCTCGAGGAGTGCGGCAGGGCGACGCCGGCCTGGGCCCAGGAGGCCATGGTGAGACCGGAGCAGTCGTAGGCGTCGGGGCCGGCGGCACCGTAGACGTAGGCGTCACCGACCTGGGCCATCGCGTAGCTGACCGCGGCGCCGGCCCGGCCCGAGGCGGGCACGGTGGTCGGCATCCGGACGTCGCTGCGGGAGGACGCCATCATCCGCTCGCGCTGCTCCTCCTTCAGACGGTCGAGCAGCGACTCGGCCTCGTCGACCTTCTTGTCGATCGTGGCCTTCTCCTTGGCCAGCTGCGCCTCGAGCTCGGACACCTGGTTCGCACGGTGCGCGGTGGCGTCACGGCGGATGTCGAGCGCCTTCAGCTCACGGGAGTAGTCGGAGAACATCTGGGACTGCAGGTCGTTGAAGGACGACATCGTGGAGAGCTGTCCCAGGAAGGCGCCGGGGTCCTCGGAGACGACGATCTGGCCGACCGCGGAGAGGTTCTCGCCCTGGTACTGGCGCACGATGGAGTCCTGCACCTGGTGGCGGACGGCCTCGAGCCGCTGGTCCTGGCGACGTTCGTCGGCCTTGATCGAGGCGAGGTCCTGGTTGAGCTCCTTGAGCTCGAGCCGGACGTCGTTGTATCGCTCCGAGGCCATCTCGGCCTCGTGGTAGAGGCGGTCGACGCGTGCCTCGACGTCCTCGATGTCGGGCTCGGCCTGGGCCGCTGCCGGGCACGAAGCCGACGGCAGCAGCCATCGCCAGAGCGGAAAGGGCAGTGATGAGTCGCTTCCGACCGTTGAACACGAGCGGGCGGTCTCCCTTGCAAGTCGTACGCCTACCAGGTGAGCTGACGGGTTCGGGCCGACTTGCCCTACACCTGCTCCCCGGCACGTGTTGCGCGCCGCCTTGCAGGCGATTCACCCCAGAGGGTTTGGTTCCCCGGCTCCTTGGCCACCGTGTGGCCGCGGACTCGGCGTGGCACCCGCGCGGATCCGGTCGATCCACTCCCACGGGCGCCTGAGCGCCACACACTAGTGGCCGCCGGAGCGGTGAACCAAGTCCCGGGACGGGAACGTCGGGTGTTTCGCCCCACGTTGCGGCGGATTCGTGCGAGCCAGGTCACACCAGCCCCATGCGTCACTAGGCTGACTCCACCTCCGGCCCCGCGACCGGCTGCACGAGCCGCAGGGGCGGGACCAGGCCTCCGTCGGCCAGGACGTCGAGCGCCCGCCGCTCGTCGTCGTCGAAGGCCAGCTCGGGGGGCGGGCCCAGCAGCACCGTGACCACGCAGTCATGGCACGCCAACCCCCGCACCACACAGGTGTCGCAGTCGATTCTCGTCGTCATGCCAGTCACGCTCGCAGCGGCCACCGACATTCCGCCCCGGATCGAGGGCCACCGGCGTGTCGGGCGCTCAGCAGCCCAACTATTCAGGGCCGGGCCAGCAGCCCGACCAGGGCCTCCGCGGCCACGCTCCTCGCCCCCGCGGCGGACGCGTCCTGGGCGACCTCCCGGTCGCTGCTCACCACGATCACGACCCTGCCCTCCGGTTCGGCCGCGACGAGGTCCGAGATCACCCGGTCGGCGATCACCCCCTCGGGGCTGAAGACCACCTTCACGCCCCGGGGAGTGGTGACCACCGGCCGGACGGCCGAGGACGCCGCGTCGAAGACGACAGTCGCCTCCACGCGGGTCCTCGCCACCACCGGCGCCAGGCCACTGCAGCAAACGGGTCCGCTGGACCTCCAGCGACGATGTCGGCCAGGCCGACATGCTCACGTTGTAGCCGTCGACGATCAGCCTGTGCGCGTGGCAGGGCGAGGTACTGCTCGAGCAGGACGGAGCTGGTCGGGTCCCAGCGATCCGGCCGAGGTCGAGTGCCGCGTGCCCTCGCTCGTCAACGACGCCTCCAGCCTGTCTCCCGGTGCCCCGGACGCGGGCGGCAGCGCGAGCTCGCGCCGCAGGCCGGTCGCGGCGTCGATGACGGAGTCGAGCAGCAGGCGGGCGCGCAGGCTCGCCTCCTCCCGCTCGGTACGGCCGGCCCGCCGGTCAGCCCGGGCGTCGTCCTCGAGCCGGGCCACCCGGGCGCGCAGCTGGCGGAGCTCCTTCTCGGCCGACGCGCCGGCGGCCTCGGCCTGGCCGCGCAGCTGGTCGGCGGCCCGGCCGGCCTCGTCCGCCGCTGAGAGCGCCTCCCGCAGGGCGGACCGTGTCTCCCCCAGCTTTCGCCGGAGCGTGGCGTTCTCGGCCTTCAGCCCGGCCAGGTCCTCGCGATGCCGGGCTCTCAGGTCGCGCGCCGCCCGCTCGGCCGCCTCCACCTGCTGTCGCAGGCGGTCCGCCTGGGTGTCGTCCTGCGTGCTGGGCCGCTGCGCCAGGACGGCGAGCGCGGCGTCGAGCTCGTCCTCCCAGCCGTCGGGGCGGGCCAGCCAGGCCAGGGCGGCCGCGGTCACGTCGTCCACGGACTGCGGCAGGCCGCCCTCCACCTGTACGGCGACCCGGTCGCGGAACTCCTCGTCGGACTCGAGCGCTGTGGTCATCGCGCTGGCGCCCAGTCGGGCGCGGCGCGCGGGGGCGAAGTCGGCCACCTTGCGCAGCGGCGGTGGGAGCTTCGAGACGCCCGGCAACACCTCGGCGGTCAGCGCGTGGATGCGATGGCGGACCTCCTCGGGAAGGTCGGCGAGGCCGGGGGCTGCGCGGTCCTCGGACACGGCCGGCCCTCGTCGCCCTCAGCCGTTCGCGGGGGCGTCGGCGTCGCCGTCGGCCCGCGACACGACCTCGATCGCGTCGGCGCGACCGCACCACCGACAGGTCACGGCCTCCACGGACTCGTCCTCGACGGCGGTCTCCTCGACGCGGTGGTCACCCGCGAGGTCGAAGTGCCAGAACTCAGTGGTCCGGCGGGTCCTGGTGACGTCGAACCGGGTCAGGTTGCCGCACCCGCCGCAGCGCCATCGCTGGCCGGCGTCGGGGATCACGATGCTCACGCCGCCCCACAGTAGTCCGCGCGGCGCCGACCGTTTGTCGGCGCCCACACCTAGCGTCGGTGACGTGAGCAACGCCGTCCAGGTTCCACCGACCCGGTGGGAGTCGCAACGCAGCTTCGACGAGCTGGGGCGGCCGCTGCGCGACGCCACGTTCTGCGTGGTCGACCTCGAGACCACCGGCGGATCGGCGGCGGGTGGCTCCATGATCACCGAGATCGGCGCGGTCAAGGTGCGCGGAGGCGAGGTGCTCGGGGAGTTCCAGACCCTGGTCAACCCCCAGACCGAGATCCCGGCATTCATCGCGGTGCTCACCGGCATCAGCAACACGATGGTGGCCGACGCTCCCCGCATCGACTCCGCCCTGCCGGCCTTCCTCGAGTTCGCGGCGGGCTGCGTCCTGGTCGCCCACAACGCGCCGTTCGACGTCGGGTTCCTCCGTCACTTCGCCGAGCAGCAGGGCCGGCCGTGGCCGCGCTTCGAGGTGCTCGACACGGCCAAGCTGGCGCGCCGGGTCATCACCCGTGACGACGCCCCCAACTGCAAGCTGTCCTCGCTGGCCCGGGTGTTCAACTCCTCGACGACGCCCAACCACCGGGCGCTCGCCGACGCCAGGGCCACCGTCGACGTCCTGCACGGGCTGATGGAGCGGCTCGGTGGCCTCGGCGTGCACACCCTCGAGGAGCTGCAGACCTTCTCGTCCCGGGTGAGCCCGGCCCAGCGACGCAAGCGTCACCTCGCCGAGGCGCTGCCCCACGCGCCCGGCGTCTACCTCTTCTGCGACGACAGCTCCCGGGTCCTCTACGTCGGCACCTCCCGTGACCTGCGCTCCCGGGTCCGCTCCTACTTCACCGCGTCGGAGACGCGGTCCCGGATGGGTGAGATGGTCGGGCTCGCGGAGTCCGTCACCGGCATCGAGTGCGCCACCCCTCTCGAGGCCGAGGTCCGCGAGCTGCGGCTGATCGCCGAGCACAAACCGCGCTACAACCGGCGCTCCCGATTCCCCGAGAAGGTGCACTTCGTCAAGCTGACCCGCGAGCCGTGGCCGAGGCTGTCGCTGGTCCGTCGGGTCCTCGCCGACGACGCCGACTACCTCGGCCCGTTCTCCTCGCGCAAGACCGCCGAGAAGTGCCTGGCCGCCCTCCACGACACGTTCCCGTTGCGCCAGTGCACCGACCGGCATCTCCCGCGACCCCTCCCGATCGCCCAACCGTTCACCCTGCGTGCTGGCCGAGATGGGGCGATGCCTCTCCCCGTGCGACGGCAGCGTCGACGAGACGACGTACGCCGCGGTGGTCCGGCAGCTGCGCGACAGCCTGCTGCGACGGCCCGACCAGGTGGTGGACGCGATCAACGTCCGGATGGCCGCGTTGGCCGACGACGAGCGGTTCGAGGAGGCCGGAGTCCACCGCGACCGCCTCGCCGCGTTCATCCGCGCCGCCGCCCGCACCCAGCGCCTCACCGCGCTCACCGGCTGCCTCGAGGTGGTGGCCGCCCGGCGGGAGGACGACGGCCGGTGGGCCGTCCACGTCGTGCGCCACGGCCGGCTGGCCGCCGCGGGGCGGATCCCTCCGGGTGCCGACGCCCACCAGTTCGTCCGCGAGCTCCGGGCCTCGGCCGAGACCGTGCGACCGGCCCCCGGCCCGATCCCGGCCGCCACCGCCGAGGAGACCGAGAAGATCCTGCGCTGGCTGGAGTCGCCCGGCATCCGCCTGATCGAGGTCGACGGCGAGTGGAGCTGTCCGGTCGCCGGCGCCACCCGACACCTCCCGCTGCACGACGCGGCCCGCCAGTCGCGGCTCTCCCTGGTGCCCTTCGACGACCGTCGCGACCTGTCGCCGGTGCACCAGCCCGCGCGCTGACACCACCCTGGCCGATCGGCCAGAACATATAGCCCGTTCGGGCCATTTCTCCCCAGTATCGCCACCCGGTCAATACAGGTGAACGAGCCTGTTGGCCGGAGTCTCATGTCTCGGGAAAGGACTTCTCCATGCTTCGTCGCCCTGCGGCCTTCTCGCTTGCCGTCGCGCTCGTCATCGCTGTGCTCTCCGTGGCCTCGCCGGTCCGGGCCGCCGTGCCGGCGTCGCCCGGAGGCCTCGACGCCCGATGGCGTGTCGCAGGGCTGGCATCCCGGTCCTGTCCTGGAACCGGGTCTCCGGTGCGACCTCCTACGACGTCGCAGGTGGCGCGGCCCGGCGCCTTCGACACCCCGCTGTGGTCGGTGTCAGCACCACGAACCGGCAGGCACGCCGCCAGGTGTCCGGCTTCCCGAGAGGCGACCATCGACTGGCGGGTGCGTGCCGTCGGGGCGACGGCACCAGCGGCGCCTGGGCCACGGCTTCCTTCGTACCAGACGCCCTCGCCGGGCCCCACGCTCCTGCAGTGCCCCAACCCGGCAGCGCTCCTGGTGCAGCCCGCGGAGCCGGCACTGCTCTCGTGGACGCCCGTGCGCGGGCGCCACGGCTACACCGTCCAGGTCGGCACCGACCCGAACTTCGTGGACTCGTCGCTCTTCAAGAGCTACACGACCAAGTCCTCTCCTACGTCGTCCCCGACCCGCTCGTCGCGACCGACTACTACTGGCGGGTCCAGGCAGACGCTCGGGATCACGGCATCGTGACCCACTGGTCGGACGCCAGCGACTACCAGATCGGCGGACTCGCCATGCCGGTCCTGGTAGTCCCCGGCGGACAGCCCGGCCACCGACGTGAAGGACGTCGTCCTCGACTGGCAGCCGGTGCCTCGGCGCCAAGACCTACAACCTGCAGATCAGCACCGACCAGAACTTCAACACGCTGGTGAGCAACAGTCCCGATCAGGGCATCACCGGCACCCGGTACTCGCCACCGACCACCCTTGGCAACGACCAGTACTACTGGCGGGTCACACCCGTCGACGCGGCCGGCAACAAGCTGGACTGGCTCGACGTCGACATCTGGACCTTCCGGCGCCACTGGCCCGACCAGCCCACTGGAGTTCCCCGGCCGACCAGGCCGTCGTCGGTGACCCGTTCTACTACCAGTGGACGCCGGTGCCCCTGGCCAGCTCCTACCGGCTCGAGCTGAGCCGCACGGCCGACTTCAACCCCTCGGACATCGTCGACACGTGCGTCACCATCAACACCACCTTCGTTCCGATCGACGCGACGACTGCCACCCGGACGCGCTCGGCACCTACTACTGGCGGGTGCTCGCGATGACGGCCCGAGAGCATCACCACCGACAAGGTGGTGGCGGAGGTCAACCGCTTCACCTACGACCCCGGCTCGGGTCGCAGCTGCTGAGCCCCGCCCCGGGCGCCGCGGTCGAGGTCCCGACGCTGACCTGGGCGCCGGTGGCCGGAGCCGCCAAGTACAAGGTGACGATCGAGTCCACCGACGGTGGCTCCGGCAACGCGACTCGCCACCACCACCGCGACGTCCTTGACCCCGCGCAACAGGCTCACCGTCGGCAAGACCTATCGGTGGCAGGTGCAGACGATCACCGAGTCCGGGCGCCTCGGAACGGGCCTCCTGCTGGCGGATCCCAGCCCACGTTCACCGTGGTCGCGTCCACGGCCGTCCCGGGCCCGACACCGGAGCCCACTTCCCCGGCCGGGACTCTCGGGGACCAGGTTCCCGACCCTCGAGTGGACCCCGGTCACGAGCGCCACGGACTACAAGGTCCTCGTTCCGGGAGGCCGGCACCATCGGTGGCTTCCTGACCTTGAACTCCACTCGCCTTCGGCTACCCCGCCGGCGAGGACGACACCTCCTCGTGGCTCTCGCCCGGCGACCTACGAGTGGATCGTCGAGGCCTACAACGGCAACTCGCTCATCTCCACGTCCACCTCCTCGGCCACGTTCACGATCCTGTCCCCTCACCGAGATGACGGGACACTCCCTGGCCATGACCGGCTCGCGCTCGCCGACGACGCCACTTCGTGCTCGAAGGCCCTCGACCCTGCCCTGCCCCTCGCCGACCAGCAGTGCACGGACCTGCGCGCCACGCCCGTGCTCTCGTGGGAGCCCCAGGACAACGACGGCTACTACCGGGTCTACCTCGCCCGGGACGAGCAGATGACCAACATCGTGACCGGCTACCCGGTCCAGGTCGAGAACACACGCTTCATCCCGACGAACGCGCTCATCGACAGTCAGGCTGGGCACGGGTTCTACTGGTGGGTCCAGCCGTGCAAGTCCGAAGGCCGTTGCCTTCCGCTGCAGCACGCGAAGCACGCCTTCAACAAGCTGTCCAAGCCGGTGGAGACCATCGGGCCGGACGACCAGGACGCGGACCCGACGAACGACACCCAGGCCAACGACATCACCTTCACCTGGCGTGACTACCTGGCCACCAACCAGGACCCGACCACCCCGACTCCGGTCGGTCACACCGGCGTCTACAGCATCGAACCCGACGTCGAGGCCAGGCAGTACCGGCGTCCAGGTCGACGACGAACCGAACTTCCAGAGCCGCCTCGAGACGGTGATCGTCGACCAGACGACGTACACGTCGTACAACAACACCTACCCCGAGGGGCCCCTCTACTGGCGGGTCCAGGCCATCGACGGGAGCAACAACTCCCTGCCGTGGAGCGACACCGTCTCCTTCAGGAAGACCTCTCCCGCGGTCAGCCTGGTGGCGCCGATCAACAATCAGCAGGTGTCTGGAAACTTCGCCGCTGCGGTGGACCCCCCTGCCCTATGCCGGCAGCTACGACGTGGAGGTCTTCAAGGACGGCGACATCACCGGAGCCCCCGCCAACAAGGTCTCAACCGGCTCCGGCAACAGCGAGCAGGTGGCCTTCTCGCTCGGCAACACCGCTGCCCGCCTCGTCGAGCTTCTACACCTGGCGGGTCCGTCCCGTGGACGCCAAGGGCCGTCCGGGGCCGTGGACCGACCTGGCAGATCCCAGTGCGCGGTTCAGGGTGGTTGGCACAGCGCCAAACCTGACCGCACCGCAGTCGCACGAATATGTCGCAGGCAACAACGTGCTGTTCACATGGGAGAGCGTCGACGGGGCCTCGTCCTACCGGTTCGAGCGCAGACTCGCCGGAGCACCGGTTGCTGAAGAGGTGACGACGCCCGCGTTGGCCTGGGCGCCCACCGACACCCTGGCAAGTGGCTCATGGGAGTGGCGCGTCAGCAGTCTGGATGCCGGGAACCAGGTGATCGCGACCTCGCCATGGTCGTCGTTCCGCGTGGATTCGATCCGTCCGACCGTGACGTCGGCGACGCCGCGCACCAGCGCCCTGAAGACGGCGAACTTCATCGCCAAGTTCAGCGAGCCGGTGAACGGGGTCTCCAGCGGGACCTACCGGATCTACAAGTCCGGGTCGACCAACCCGTTGACGGCCACGGTGACCATCGACAGCACCCGGTCGAAGGCGACCCTGAACCCGGCCACGAACCTGCGGGTCGGGACGTCCTACGTCATCAAGCTCACCTCGAAGATCCTCGATGAGGCCGACAACAAGCTGGCGGCCTACAGCTGGAAGGTGCGAGCCAAGTAGGTCGCGTGTCGTCGACGCGCTGCGGCGCGCGTTAGGGTCCACCTCATGATCACCGCCATCGTGTTCGTGAAGGCCGACGTCGCCCGGATCCCCGAGGTGGCCGAGCAGATCGCCGACCTCGACGGGGTCAGCGAGGTCTACTCCGTGACCGGCCAGATCGACCTGATCGCGATGGTGCGCGTCCGTGACCACGACGACGTCGCGAGCGTGGTGGCCGACCGGCTCAACAAGGTGCCGGGCGTGACCGCCACCGAGACCCACATCGCGTTCCGGGCCTACTCCCGCCACGACCTCGAGTCCGCCTTCTCGCTCGGGCTCGACTGACCTCGCGAGCATGACCTGGCTCGGAGACCACTGGCTCGACCTGTTCGGGTGGTTCGGCAGCGCCCTGCTGATCTTCTCGCTGCTGCAGACCCGGGTGCTGCGGTTCCGCCTGCTCAACCTGGCGGCGTCGCTGAGCCTGGTGGTGTTCAACGCCCTGGTCGGCGTCTGGCCGATGGTCGGCATGAACGTCGCCACGTCGTCGATCAACCTGTGGTTCATCGCCAGGATGCTGCGCGAGCGGCACGACGACACGGCGTTCGACGTGCTCCAGGTCGGCCCCACCGACGCCTACCTCCGCCACTTCCTGGCGGTGCACGAGACCGACATCGGCCGCCACCAGCCCGGCTTCGCCGCCGCCGACCTGCACGACGAGGACCTCGCCTTCCAGGTGGAGAAGGGCGACGAGACCGTCGGCGTCGTACTCATCCGGCGTGACGGCGACATCGCCCGGGTCCTGCTCGACTACGTGACGCCGCGCTTCCGCGACTTCTCCCCCGGCGAGTTCGTGTGGCGCCGGGCCTCGCGGCTCCGGGACCGCGGCTTCCGCAAGGTGCTCACCCCGCCCGGCATGGTGGCGCCCTACTACGACCGGCTCGGCACACGGCTTCCGGCGCGAGGGCGAGTCGTACGTGCTGAACCTCTAGTCCGCGGACGCCGCGACCCAGCGGTCCAGGGTCGCCCGGGCGGCTCCGGAGTCGATGGCCTCCCGCGCCTTGTCCAGGCCGGCCGCGAGCGCCTCGTCGACGGGCGCGCCCGGGGCGTCGTGGACGGCCAGCGCCGCCGCCGCGTTCAGCAGTACGGCGTCGCGCACCGCGCCCTGCTCGCCGTCGAGCGTGCGGCGCACCACCTCGGCGTTGTGGGCGGTGTCGCCGCCGCGCAGCGCCTCCGCGGACGCCAGCGGCAGGCCGTGCGTCGCCGGGTCGACCGTCACCTCGGTGACGCTGCCGTCGTGCACGGTCCACACCGACGACGTGGTCGTGGTGGTGAGCTCGTCGAGGCCGTCGTCGCCGCGGAACACCCACGCGTCCACCCCCCGGGCGGCGAACACTCCGGCCATCACCGGCGCCATCCGGCGGTCGGCGCAGCCGACCGCCTGGGCCGCGGGTCGGACCGGGTTCGCCAGCGGGCCGAGGAAGTTGAAGGTGGTGCCGACCCCGAGCTCGCGCCGGGGCACGGCGGCGTGGCGCATCGCGGGGTGGAAGGCGGCGGCGAAGCAGAAGGTGATGCCGGCCTCGCTCGCGAGCGCCGCGACCCGGTCGGGGGGCAGGTCGAGCCGGATGCCCAGCGCCTCGAGCACGTCGGCGCGAGCCCGACTGCGACGACGCCGAGCGGTTGCCGTGCTTGACCACCCGGGCGCCGGCGCCGGCGGCCACGATCGCGGCCATCGTGGAGATGTTCACCGACATCGACCGGTCGCCGCCGGTGCCGACCACGTCGAGGAGCCGGCCGGGGACCGAGATCTGGGTGGCGCGGGCGTACATCGCCTCGACCAGCCCGGTCATCTCCTCGATGGTCTCGCCCTTGGCGCGCAGCGCCACGGCGAAGCCCGCGATCTGGGCCGGGGTGGCCTCGCCGCCGAGGATCTCACCCATCGCCCAGCCGGCCTGGTCCGCGGTGAGGTCCTGGCGGGCCACCAGGGCGGAGAGCACCTCGGGCCAGGTGGAGCTCACGGGATCAGGCGGGGACGCGTGAGCGGAGCAGGGAGATCACGGACTCGGCCAGCTGGACCGGGTCGAGGGGGTGGGGGCACGCGGCCTCCGCGCGCGACCAGGTCGCCAGCCAGGCGTCCTGCGGGCGCCCGGTGAGGACCAGCACGGGCGGGCAGTCGTAGATCTCGTCCTTGAGCTGCTTGGCGATGCCCAGGCCTCCGGCGGGAACGGCCTCGCCGTCCAGGATGGCCAGGTCGATGTGTCCGGCGTCCATGTTGGACATCACCACCGGCTCGGTCGCCACCTCGACGTACTCCAGCTCCGGCAGGTCGGGGTGCGGGCGGCTGCCCGAGCGCCAGCATCACCTGCTGGCGAGTGTTGACGTCGTCGCTGTAGACGAGCACCTTCAACGGCGCCGTCCTGGAGGTGGAGTCCGAGTCGTTCACCTTCGGAATGTTACCGGCCGGCAACACGGCCGCCGCGACGCGGTGCGAAATCACACACCCGCGTCACCCCGGCGCCGCTCCCTCGTTTCGAGCAGGTCGAGCCGGCGGTCCTCCCGCGCCGCCTCACGCATCGACGAGCGCACCCACTGCACGAAGAGCACCACGAAGAACACGAGTCCGATCAGGTCCCCTGAGCCCCAGAGGATGCCGCCGGCGAGGTGCTGGTCGTCGAGCGGGTCGGGGAGCCAGGCGGCCATCGGGCCCTCGTGCAGCGAGGGGTACCAGTCGCCGCCGATGAGCGCGGCCTGGCCCATGATCGTGACGCCGAGGAAGGCGTGGAACGGCAGCGTGAGGACGACCAGCAGCACCCGGAACGGGTACCCGACCCGGCCGGGGACCGGGTCGATGCCCACCAGGGGCCAGAAGAACAGGGAGCCCACCAGCACCAGGTGGACGTGCATCGCCTCGTGGACGTACGTCCGAGCTCAGCGACGCGTCGTACCAGCCGGTGAAGTAGAGCGCCCAGGGAGACAGGACGTACAAGGCGAAGGTCAGCGGGGGGAACGACAGCACCCTGCGCCACCCGCGAGTGGAGGCAGGTCAGCAGCCAGCGTCGTGGCCGGGCGGGCAGCGTGCGCAGGGCCAGGGTGATCGGCGCGCCGAGTGCCAGGGCCAGCGGCACCAGCATCGAGAGCACCATGTGCTGGACCATGTGCACGCTCAGCAGCGTGGTGTCGTAGGCCGCCAGCCCGGATGAGGTGGCGAACCAGAAGAGGCCCATCCCGACGACGACGAAGGAGACCGTCCGGCCGACCGGCCAGTGGTCCCCCCGGCGGCGCAGCACGACCACGCCGAGGAGGTAGAGCCCCGCGATCCAGACGGTCAGGACGAACGGGACGGGCTCGAGCGAGGCCTCCGTGAACACCCGCCCGAGCGTGAACTCCGGGAGGGTCGGAACCCCCTCGGACGACGTACCCAGCACGCTTCGAACAATAGGACCCCGGAACTCAGGGGGTCGGGATGCCCCGGAGGCCGGGCTACCGACATAATGGCGCCCGTGGCGACAGCAACTGCGATCCCGGCCTCCCGACTGCACGGGCACCACGACCGGCCCAGCATGGTCAGCGTGGGGACGATCATCTGGCTCTCCAGTGAGCTGATGTTCTTCGCGGCGCTGTTCGCGTCGTACTTCACGATCCGGGCCGTCAGCCAGGAGCTCTGGGCGCAGAACACCGCGCTGCTGAACATCCCGTTCGCGTCGGTCAACACCACGATCCTCGTGCTGTCGTCCCTGACCTGCCAGCTCGGCGTGTTCGCCGCCGAGCGCGGCCAGGTGGGGCGCACCGGCTCGATCTTCAAGGTGCCGGGCTGGGGCCTGCGCGAGTGGTTCATCCTCACCTACACGATGGGCGCGATCTTCATCGCCGGCCAGGCCACCGAGTACGCCGCGCTGGTCCAGGAGGGCGTGACCATCCAGGACTCGGCCTACGGCACGATGTTCTACCTCACCACCGGCTTCCACGGCCTCCACGTGACGGGCGGCCTGATCGCCTTCCTGTTCGTCCTCGGGCGCACCTACATCGCCCGCAAGTTCACCCACGAGCAGGCCGTGAGCGCGATCGTCGTGTCCTACTACTGGCACTTCGTCGACGTCGTCTGGATCGGCCTGTTCGCCACGATCTACCTCATCAAGTGACCCTGCCGACCGGAACCCCCAAGGAATCGATGTGCGTCTCCTGAACCGCTCCGTCAACGGTTGGGCCGGTCGGCTCTCGCGGCACCGGCGTGGACCGCTGGCCGGCGTCGTGCTGCTGCTCCTCGGCCTGGTGCTCTCCGGCAGCCTGTACTCCATGCTCGCGCCCGCTCAGGCGCAGGAGCAGCAGGCCGACGAGGAGCTGGTCGCCGAGGGTCGCGAGCTCTTCCTGGTGGGCTGCTCCTTCTGCCACGGGCAGAACGGCGAGGGCGTCCTGACCGAGCGACGGCGACTCCCAGCTCGGCCCGTCCCTGGTCGGCGTGGGCGCCGCCGCCGTCGACTTCCAGGTCGGCACCGGCCGGATGCCGATGGCGCAGCCCGGCGCCCAGGCGGCCCGCAAGGAACCCGTCTACACCGAGGAGGAGACGGCCGCGCTGGCGGCGTACGTCGCCTCGCTCGGCCCCGGCCCGGCGATCCCCGACGAGTCCGACTACAGCACCGAGGGGCTCTCCGAGGAGGAGCGGGAGGCGGCGATCGTCCGCGGTGGCCAGATCTTCCTCACCAACTGCACGGCCTGCCACAACTTCGCCGGTCAGGGCGGCGCCATGCCCAAGGGCGGCTACGCCCCGAAGATCCGCGGCGTCGAGCCCCACTACGTCTACGAGGCGATGCTGACCGGGCCGCAGAACATGCCGAACTTCTCCAACGGGAACCTGCCGCCCGACGCGAAGCGCGACGTGATCGCCTACCTGGAGTCCCTCGAGGAGACGCCCGAGTACGGCGGCTTCGGGATGGGCGGAGTCGGACCGGTCAGCGAGGGCATGTTCGCCTGGATCCTCGGCATCGGCTCGTGCGTCGGGGCGGCCATCTGGATCGCCGCCCACACCACCCGCTCGAAGAAGGACAAGGTCGAGGCATGAACGACAACCTTCCGGCCGAGCCGGTCGACAACCGAGGTCGAGGCCGACCCGATCGCCAACCCGGGCCTCCCGGCCCACGTCTGGCGGCCCACCGACGTCGACCCTCGCGCGGAGAAGCGGGCCGAGCGCCAGGTCGCGCTGCATGTTCGGGCTGTCGGCCCTCTGCACGATCGGGTTCATCGTCGCCTACTTCGCCCTCGGCATCGGCGAGGGCGGCGACACCGTCCTGGGCCTCGGCGCGTCCACGGTGGCGCTCGGGCTCTGCATGAGCGGCGCCTTCCTGTTCATCGGCATCGGCGTCATCCAGTGGGCGCGCAAGCTCATGTCCGACCACGAGATCACCGAGGAGCGCCACACCGCCGCCTCCCCGCCGGAGGACCGGCAGGAGACCCTGAAGGCGCTCTCGGCGGGCCTCGAGGAGTCGGGCATCGGCCGCCGGCCGCTCGTCCGCAACTCCCTCCTCGGCGCGGTGGCCCTGCTCGGCCTGCCGGCCGTCGTACTCCTGCGCGACCTCGGGCCCACTCCCAGCGGTGGACGCGCCCGGAGCCGGCCCGAGCACGATCTGGACCCGCGGGATGCGCGTTGCCCGCGACGTGCTCGGCACCCCCATCCGCCCCAGCGACATGGAGATCGGCGACCTGATCAACGGCGAGCCCGAGGCGATCTTCGAGACCGACGAGAACGGCGAGCACCTCATCGAGGGCGCCGAGCTCCAGGTCGTGAAGTCGAAGGCCGCCGTGGTCCTGGTCCGGATGGAGCCCGACGACATCACCCCGGGCCCGGGGCGTGAGAACTGGTCGGTCGAAGGCATCGTGTGCTACTCCAAGATCTGCACCCACGTGGGTTGCCCGATCTCCCTCTACGAGCGCACCACCCACCACCTGCTCTGCCCGTGCCACCAGTCGACCTTCGACCTCGCTGACGCCGGCAAGGTGATCTTCGGCCCGGCCGCCCGCGCCCTCCCCCAGCTGCCGCTCGAGGTCGACGACGAGGGGTATCTTGTGGCCAGGAGCGATTTCACCGAACCCGTGGGACCGAGCTTCTGGGAGCGTGACTCAGAGTGAGCATCGACACCGGCCGTTTCGTGCGGAGCAACCGCACCCAGGCCGCCACCGCCCGCAAGCCGGCGCGGATCGGGGGAGTCGCCAACTGGGCCGACGAGCGGCTCGGCCTCGGCACCGCCATGAAGAAGAACCTGCGCAAGGTCTTCCCCGACCACTGGTCGTTCATGCTCGGCGAGATCGCGCTGTGGAGCTTCGTCGTACTGCTGCTGACCGGGGTGTTCCTGACCCTCTGGTTCCAGCCGAGCATGGCCGAGGTGACCTACGAAGGGTCCTACGACCCGCTCCGCGGCATCCAGATGTCGCAGGCCTACGCCTCCACGCTGGACATCTCCTTCGAGGTCCGCGGCGGCCTGCTGATGCGCCAGATGCACCACTGGTCGGCGATGCTGTTCATCGCGGCGATGTTCGTGCACCTGATGCGGGTCTTCCTCACCGGCGCGTTCCGCAAGCCGCGCGAGCTGAACTGGGTCATCGGCGGCCTGCTGCTCCTGATGGGCATCCTCGAGGGCTTCGCCGGCTACTCCCTGCCCGACGACCTGCTCTCCGGCACCGGCCTGCGGATCGCCGACGGCATCGTCAAGGCGACGCCGGTGCTCGGCAGCTACATGTCGTTCTTCATGTTCGGCGGCGAGTTCCCGGGCGAGGTGATCATCCCGCGGCTCTACATCGCCCACGTGCTGCTGATCCCCGGGCTGATCCTCGCCCTGATCACCGCCCACATGCTGCTGCTCGTCTACCACAAGCACACCCAGTGGCCCGGTCCCGGCCGCACCGAGAAGAACGTCGTGGGCTTCCCGATGCTGCCGGTCTACATGGCCAAGGCCGGCGGGTTCTTCTTCATCGTCTTCGGCATCACCGCACTGATGGGTGGGCTGCTGGCGATCAACCCGGTCTGGAAGTACGGCCCCTACGACCCGTCCAAGGTCACCGCGGGCTCCCAGCCCGACTGGTACATGGGCATCGCCGAGGGCCTGATGCGGATCATGCCCGGCTGGGAGACGCACATCTTCGGGACCACCTGGTCCTGGAACGTGATGCTGCCTGCCCAGATCGCCCCGATCCTGCTGCTCGGGCTGGTCCTCGCCTGGCCGTTCCTGGAGGAGTGGGTCACCGGCGACAAGCGGGAGCACCACCTGCTCCAGCGCCCGCGCAACGCGCCGACGCGTACGGCGTTCCTGGCGGCCGTGATCACCGCCTACGGCCTGCTCTGGGCAGCCGGCGGCAACGACCTGATCGCCGTGGTGTTCGAGCTGAACCTGAACTACATCACCTACTTCATGCGGGTGGCGATCTTCGTCATCCCGGTGCTCGTCTTCTTCCTCGCCCGGCGCTGGTGCATCTCGCTGCAGCGGCACGACCAGGACACGCTGCTGCACGGCTACGAGACCGGCATCATCATGCGCTCCGCCGAGGGCGGCTACAGCGAGCGGCACCTGCCGATCAACGACGCCCGCGCCTACACCCTCACCGCCCGCGACCGCGACCGGATCCACACCCCGCCGTCGAACGTCGACGGCAACGGCGTCCCGGCACCCGGCTCGCGGATCCAGGCGCTGCGCGCGAAGCTCTCGGAGAAGATGTACGGCCACAACGTGCAGAAGCCGACGCGCGAGGAGCTCGAGGAGGGCCACCACCACACCGAGCACGAGCAGGAGCTCCAGGCCGGCCTCGACCACCCCGCCGACGGTCACCAGTTCGACGGCCACCACGCCGTCGAGGGCGAGGAGCTCCGCTCCCACTGACCCGCCCACCCCCGTCGTCCGTGACGGTCGAGCTGTGGAGATCGAGCGTTGACCGCTCGATCGTCACCGACGTGGGGCAGTCAGGCGGTTCGACGGTAGCCCAGCACACGTGTCTGCTCGGCGGGGGTGAGATCGCGACGCTGCTCCACGGTAAAGGTGGGGATCCACCAGTGTGGCAACTCGACCGTCCATGCCCGACGCGACTCGGCCTCGCCGCACGAGACCTCGCCAGCCGCATGCGCTGTGCGGTGCGCCCCCTGTCAACGCTGTGCGCGACCGCTACCTGCGTCGTCCCTCGCAACCTGTTCGCGAGTCCCCAGTCACGATAAGTACTCAAGGCCCACGCCCCGGACGCCTCCTCGCGATCCCGGTCCTTGCGGCGCTGACCACCGGGAGCTGGCGTGCCGTCGACTCCCCCGCGACGCCGGCCTCCACATCCAGTCCATCGGCGTTCCGATGTGACGACCAGAGCGGCGAACACCGGGCGTCTGCGCAAGGGTTTGGCCAGCGCGCGGCGTCCAACAACCAGACGAGCAGCATCCGGACCTCCTGCGGGTGACCAGCAGTTCTCCTCGGCGAGAGTCTCTCGTCCCTGGCCGAGCGATGCCGTCCCACCCCCGGTGGCATGCGAAGAATGCGTTCATCTCTCGACAAACAAGCGTCCCCGAGTACGTGCCGCCATGCAGAACGCGATCAACGGCGTCCGCAGGATCGCCGAAGGCGTACCGCATCTCGAAACCCAAGGAACGCTCGACCGCAGTCATTGGGAGGCAGCCCTCCGTCCGGTCATCTCCTGAGGTCCAGCGCTCCTGGGTCACCTCGATACCGATCTGGCGGCCGAATGTCGTCGGAGCCCACCGCGAGCGGCACCGCCGCACGTCGCCGCCGGCCGCCAGACCGTCGAACCAGTACCCCCTGCCCACCGCAGCCCCGCCCATCCGGTCACCGCCCATTTCCGGGAGCACTCCGGCCGCCTCGACGATGCGCTGCTCGGGACTCGTGGCATCCACCCAGGACGGCACGTAGAGTCCGCGGCTCGTCCGGCGCCAGCTTGGCCCGCGTGCCTGCGCCTTGGTCGGGCCGTGCCGGCCAGTGGCGTGGACGGGGACCGGGACCACGACGCCCGGCCGGCTGATCGACAGCTTCCGCGGCATGACCGCATCGTGCCGGAGATGTCGGTCAACCCTCGGTCGTCATCCACAGCCGCGTCAGGAGCTCACCGTCCGTGACGTTCGCGCGGTCAGATCGCTGCCATCCACAGCTCGATCGTCACGGACGACGGGTCAGCTGAGGGCGGAGCCGGCGGACCAGTCGGCGAAGTCCAGGTTCCAGTCGCCGTACCCGTTGGTGAGGGTCATCGGCTTGTCGGTGCCGGTGTACTCGACCACGTCGCCGCGATTGGTCATGTTGTAGAGCCACGCGGCGTTGGCGGTGCTCATGCCCGTGCAGCCGTGGCTGACGTTGGCCGAGCCCTGCGAGCCGACCGACCAGGGCGCGGCGTGGACGAACTCGCCGGAGTAGGTGACGCGCATGGCGTACTCGACGTCATCGATGTCATAGCCGTCGGGGCTGTCGCGGTCGATGCCGACCGTCTCGGAGTTCATCCGCTTCTCGCGGAACTTCTCGAGAATCACCTTGACGCCGGAGCGGGTGGTGAACTTCGGCTCCTCGCCGGTGGTGATCGGGATGGTGCGCAGCAGCGCGCCGTTGCTGAGCACCCGCATCTGGTGGGTGTCCATGTTGACCTTGTAGATGTTGGCGTCGCCGATGTCGAACTCGACGTGCCGGCTCTCCTGGCCGTAGATGCCGCCACCCGCGGGGATGCTGTTGATGTCGACGTCCACATCGACGCTGGACCCGGCGCGCCAGTAGGTCTTCGGCCGCCAGTGGGCCTCCTGGTCGCTGATCCAGTGCCAGGCGCCGGGCTGGCGCGGCGTCGCGTTGACCGACATGTGCTTCTCGATCGACGCCTTGTCGGTGACGGGGATGTCGAAGGTGACGATCACCGGCATCCCGACGCCGACGGTCTCGCCCTGCGAGGGGGGCGACGGAGGGGTAGGTCTGCTCGTCGAGGGTGAGGTCCTCGGTCTCGGAACCGCTGGTCCTTGACGACCTTCTTGCCGTCGCTGCGCACGCCGGTGGAGTGGATCCGGTAGCCGACCCCGGGCTCGAGCCGGCCGGTGGACACCCAGGTCGTGTTGTCCTTGCTCAGCTTGCCCGGAAGCGGACCGGCCGCCGAGGTGACCTTCACCGAGCGGAGCGTGCCGCCGGTGGCGGTGAGTCGCACCTCACGGTCGATGCGTACGTCGTCGCGCGCGACGTTGGTGCGGACCTTCAGCGGGGGGACCGCGGGCGTGGTCTCCTCCTCGCCGGGCGTCACCTCATCGGCGACGTCGAGTCGCTGTCGCACGACGCGAGGATCGGGCACGAGCAGTGCGAGGGAGGCAGCAGCCACCAGTGCGCGGACCGCTCGCGGCCTGGGCGCGGTAGTGCCGAACCGACGCATGGACATGCAGAACTCCCCCGGTCTGGACGAAATACGAACGTCCCAAGGGTAACGGCTACCCCCCGACGTCCAAGACTCCGCGCGACGTGGGGCAGGTCACGCCGGGCCTCGACACGCCCGCTGCGGTCGCTACTCGACCACCGAAATCAGTGGGCGTGCTCCCCGCGGTAGTACTCGAAGATCCACCCGCTCAGGGCCACCGCCCCGATGCCGACGCCGATGATGAACAGCCACCAGGCGCCCAGCGCGACGGCGTAGACGCAGACGGCGAGGGTCATCCCGCACCACAGCGGCCACCAGGAGTACGGCGGGAAGAACCCCAGCTCGCCGGCGCCATCGGCGATCTCGCCGTCCTTGCGGTCCTCCGGCCGGGGGTCCATCCGACGGGCGTGGAAGCCGAGGAAGACCGTCACCATGCCGGCCAGCAGGGTCGTCATCGTGAGCGCGGAGGTGCCGGTCCAGTCGTAGGTCAGGAACCAGTAGAGCGGGCTGACGATCACGAAGAACGCGGTCGTCATGGCGAAGATCCAGGCTTCCGACCTCATCGGTCCTCCTCCCGCTCAGGGTTCTTGTCCTCCGGGCGGTGCCCCGAGGGCTTCGCGGCGCCCCTCCACGTCGGGAGCGTCGGCGGGCCGGTCGTCGCCGCTCCGCGGGGTTCTCGGCCAGCTCCAGCGCGGCCACCTCCGGGTGGTGCAGGTCGAAGGCCGGCGACTCGGAGCGGATCCGCGGGATGGTCTCGAAGTTGTGTCGAGGCGGCGGCGAGGAGGTCGCCCACTCGAGCGACCGACCCCAGCCCCACGGGTCGTCGACCTCGACCAGGGGCGCCCGGCGCGAGATGTAGACGTTGTAGAGGAACGGCAGGGTCGAGGCGCCGAGCACGAAGGCTCCGACGGTCGAGACCTGGTTGGCGAACGTGAAGCCGTCCTCGGGCAGGTAGTCGGCGATCCGGCGCGGCATCCCCTCGACGCCGACCCAGTGCTGGATCAGGAAGGTCGTGTGGAACCCGACGAACAGCAGCCAGAAGTGGACCTTGCCGAGCCGCTCGTCGAGCATCCGGCCGGTCATCTTGGGCCACCAGAAGTAGAACCCGGCGAACATCGCGAACACCACGGTGCCGAACACGACGTAGTGGAAGTGGGCCACGACGAAGTAGGAGTCGGAGACGTGGAAGTCCAGCGGCGGGCTGGCCAGGATGATGCCGGTCAGGCCCCCGAACAGGAACGTGGTGAGGAAGCCGATCGACCACAGCATCGGGGTGTCAAAGGACAGAGATCCCCCCCACATCGTCCCGATCCAGTTGAAGAACTTCACCCCGGTCGGTACGGCGATCAGGAAGGTCATGCCCGAGAAGAACGGCAGGTCGACCGCACCGGTGACGAACATGTGGTGGGCCCACACCGCCACCGACAGGATGGCGATGCCGAGCGTGGCGCCGACCAGGCCGACGTACCCGAAGATCGGCTTGCGGCTGAAGACCGGGAGGATCTCGGTGACGATGCCGAAGAAGGGCAACGCGATGATGTAGACCTCCGGGTGCCCGAAGAACCAGAAGAGGTGCTGCCACAGGATCGCGCCGCCGTGGGCGGTGTCGAACACGTGGGCGCCGAGCAGCCGGTCGGCCTCCAGGGACAGCAGGGCGCCGGCGAGCACCGGGAAGGCGATGAGCACCAGCAGGCTGGTGACCATGGTGTTCCAGACGAAGATCGGCATCCGGAACATGGTCATGCCGGGCGCGCGCATGCAGATGATCGTGGTGATGAAGTTGACCGCGCCGAGGATCGTGCCGAGACCCGCCATCCACAGGCCCATCACCCATAGGTCTCCCCCGACCCCTGGCGAGCGCACGGCGTCGGAGAGCGGGGTGTAGGCGAACCAGCCGAAGTCGGCGGCGCCCATCGGGGTGAGGAAGCCCGAGCCGGCGATGATCCCGCCGAAGAGGAACAGCCAGTAGCTGAACATGTTCAGCCGGGGGAAGGCGACGTCGGGAGACCCGATCTGGAGCGGCATGATCGCGTTGCCGAAGCCGAAGAACAGCGGGGTCGCGAACAGCAGCAGCATGATCGTGCCGTGCATCGTGAACAGCTGGTTGTAGGTCTCCTCGTTGACGACCTGCTGTCCGGGGTAGGCCAGCTCGGACCGCATCAGCATCGCCATGATGCCGCCGATGAGGAACCAGACGAACGAGGTGACGAGGTAGAGCTTGCCGATCAGCTTGTGGTCGGTCGTGGTCAGGATCCGGACGACCTGCTGGCCCAGCGGCTTGCGCTCGCCGGCCGTCGTCACGCGTGCTGCTGTCGCGGTCACTCGCATGCTCCCTGGGCCTCTTCGGACTCTTCGAGCCCGGCCTGCGTGTAGGCCTGGCCGTTGCCGCACACGGGCGTCTCGGACACGAAGCCATGCGGCCTCGAGGTCCTGGAGGTACTGGTCGTAGTCCTCCGCGCTGACCACGCTGACGTTGAAGAGCATCCGCGAGTGGTAGACGCCGCAGAGCTCGTAGCACTTGCCGCGGTACTCGCCGATGGTGTCGGGCGTGACCTCGAAGTGGTTGAAGCGGCCGGGTACGACGTCCATCTTCATCAGGAACCCGGGGATACCGAAGGAGTGGATCACGTCAGGTGAGTAGAGGTTGAACTCGACCGTCTCGTCGACCGGCAGCACCAGCGTGGGGATGTTGCTGCCGGTGCCGGAGGTGTAGACGTTCTGCCCGTCCCGACGGCCTCCTCGTCGGTGTAGTTGAACGTCCAGCGACCACTGCTGGCCGACCACGTTGACGGTGTGGTCCTGCTCGGTGTCCTCGAGGACGGTGTTCTGGACGTTGACGGTCCAGTAGAAGAACACGACCACCATCACGATCGGGGCGATCGTGTAGAAGATCTCGAGCGGGAGGTTGTAGCGCGTCTGGATCGGGACTTCGTCGTCGTGGCGGCGGCGGTAGCGCCACACCGACCAGAAGATCAGGCCCCACACGATGACGCCGGTGATCAGCGCCGCGACCCACGCCCACCGCCACAGGCTGAAGATGTGGTCGGCCTGCTCGGTCGCCGGGTCCGGCATCGCGAAGTTCTGCCACTCGTGCTGCTGCTCGGACGAGCAGCCAGTCAGGAACAAGAGGGCGCCGACCGCGGCGACGAGCGCCCCGCGGCGCACGAGCCCGGCCGCCCGCCGGTGGAGTTGCGGACCCACGAACGAGCCTCTCTGTTCAGCGATCATGGCGACTCAAACCCTAGCCGAATCCGAGCCCGGATCGGCCGGTGGGTCGTCCGTGCCGCGGACGGCGGCGCGACCCGGCGCAGGTGGACTAGGTTCGGCGTGTGACACCCGCCGCGCCAGACCCGGGCGACCGGCCCGCGATCTACCTCGACGCCGCGTCCTCCGAGCCGCTCCACCCGGCCGCCCGGGAGACCCTGCTGGCCGCGCTGGACCAGGGGTACGCCGACCCCCGCCGGCTGCATCGGCGCCGCCCGATCGGCGCGGCTGCTCCTCGACAACGCCCGCGAGGTCATCGCGTCCTGCCTGGACGTGCGCCCCGACGAGGTCACGTTCACCGGCGTCCGGGACCGAGGCGGTGCACCGCGGCCTGCTCGGCCTGCTGCGAGCGCCCGGGCCCGGCGCGGCACGACGATCGTCGCACTCGGCGCGTCGAGCACTCGGCGGTGCTGCCACGCCGCCCGTTGGGCCGGCGGGACCCAGCTGAGCGTCCCGGTGGATCCGACCGGGCGGGTCGACCCCGCGGACGTCGTCGGCGGCCGCGGGCCCCGAGATCAGCCGTGGTGGCGGTCCAGTCGGCCAACCACGAGGTCGGCACCGTGCAGCCGGTCGGAGCGGTCGCCTCCGCCCTGGCCGAGCGGCGTACCCCTGTTCGTCGACGCCTGCGCCTCCGCGGGCCGGATGCCGCTCCCGGACGGCTGGTCGGCCGCTGGCCGCCTCCGCCCACAAGTGGGGCGGCCCCGCCGGGGTCGGCGCTCCTCGTGGTCCGCAAGGGCGCGCGGTGGCGCAACCCGTTCCCCGGCGACGACCGGGTCGACGAGCGCACCAGCGGGTTCGAGAACGTCCCGGGTGCCCTCGCCGCCGCCGCCGCGCTGCAGGCCGTGGTCGCCGAGCGGGACGAGGTCAACGCCCGCCAGGCCGGGCTCATCGACCGCGTCCGGACCGCCGTCGCCGCCATCCCCGACACCGAGGTCGTCGGCGACCCGGTCGACCGGCTCCCCCACCTGGTCACCTTCTCCTGCCTGTACGTCGACGGGGAGGCCCTGGTCACCGAGCTGGACCGGCGCGGCTTCGGGGTCGCGAGCGGGTCCGCCTGCACCGCCTCCACCCTCGAGCCCAGCCACGTGCTGGCCGCCATGGGCGCGCTCACCCACGGCAACGTCCGGGTCTCGCTGACCCGCGACACCACCGAGGCGCAGATCGAGGAGCTGGTCGCCGTCCTGCCCGACGTCGTGGACCGGCTCCGCGCGGGGATCAGCCGATGATTCACGCCGCTCTCGAGCTCGACTGCCGCGACCTGGTCTGCCCGCAGCCGGTGATCGAGCTGGCCAGCCGGATCGGGGACGTGGAGGTCGGCCAGGTCGTCGCCGTCGTGGCCGACGACGCGGCCGCCCGGGTCGACGTACCGGCCTGGTGCCGGATGCGGGGCCAGGAGTACGTCGGCGAGCAGGCCGCCGACGACGGAACCCCGGCCTACCTGGTCCGCCGGGTCAGCTGAGCTCGTCGAGGGGAACGGCGGCGTCGGCCAGCCGGTCCCGGTCGACCTGACGACCGACGATCCCGCGGATCGGGTCGATCTGGTCCCAGTCGTTGGCGTGCATGGCCGCGAGGACCCGGCCACCCTGCAGCCAGAACGCCGAGAACACGCGGCCCCCGACGTCGCCCCGCAGCACCACCTCGTCGTAGCCCTCCGGGCCGACACTGCCGACGTACTCCATGCCGAGGTCGTACTGGTCGGTGAAGAAGTAGGGCAGCCGCTCGTACGGCTCGTCCCCCCCGAGCATCACCCGCGCCGCGGCGCGCGCCTGGTGGATGGCGTTGTCCCAGTGCTCGACCCGGAGCCGCCGACCCAGGACCGGGTGGTCGTGCCCGGCGATGTCACCGGCAGCGAAGACATGGGGGTCCGAGGCGCGCAGCCACCCGTCGACCAGGACGCCGTCGCCGACTGCGAGGCCGGCCTCGCGGGCCAGACCCACCTCCGGCTGCACACCGATCCCCACCACGACCAGGTCGGCGGGGAGCGCGGTCCCGTCGGCGAGCCGGACGACGCTCGCGCCCTCGGGCCGGGCGTCGATGCCGTCGACCCCGACGCCCAGCCGCAGGTCGACCCCGTGCTCGCGGTGGAGGTCGGCGAACACCTGGGCCACCTCGGGTCCCAGCACGCCGAGCAGCGGCAGGTCCTGCATCTCGACGACGGTGACCTCGACCCCGGCGTTCCGGGCGGCCGCGGCCACCTCCAGACCGATCCAGCCGCCGCCGATGATCACGATCCGGCGGACGGAGGCGAAGGCGGCGCGCAGCCGCCGGTTGTCCTCGACGGTGCGCAGGTAGGCCACGTCGGCGCCGCTCTCGTCCGCCATGGGCAGACGTCGCGGTGAGGCACCGGTGGCGAGCAGGAGCCGGTCGAAGCTCACGGAGGAACCGTCGCCGACCACCAGGTGGCGGTCGAGGTCGAGACCGGTGACCGGTGTCCCGAGGTGCAGCACGACGTCACGGTCGTCGTACCAGGCGCGGTCGTGGACCTGCACCGACTCCTCCTCGGCCGAGCCGAGCAGGACGCCCTTGGACAGCGGAGGACGCTCGTAGGGCAGGTGCGGCTCGGCGCAGAAGACTTCGATGGTCCCCTCGTGCCCGTTGTTCCTCAGCTCGTCGACCGCCGACGCGGCGGCCAGCCCTCCCCCGACCACGATGATCCTCATCGGGCCATTCTCGCCCGCCGACCTTGTTTCGTCAAACAAAGTGTCTTTTAGAACAGGCTGAGGACTCTCAGGGCCGGAACGTGCGCAGGTGCGGCTCGAAGTCGGCCACCGCCTCGGCGCCGTACGTCGCCTCGCACCGCCGGAGGAACTCCGACCGGGACAGGGTGTACTCCTGGGTCCCGACCTGCTCGACGACGTAGACCGCGAGCAGGCACCCCAGCTGGGCCGCCCGCTCGTGGCCGAGGCCCCACGTCAGCGCGGCCAGGAAGCCGGCCCGGAACGCGTCGCCGACGCCGGTCGGCTCGACCTTGCGGATCTCGGGCACGGCGGCGACGGTGATCGACTCCTCGCCCTTGCGGTCGATCCTGACCCCCGCCGGGCCGAGGGTCACGACCCAGGTGCCGACCCGGGCGAGCACGTCGTCGACCGACCAGCCGGTCTTCTGGGTGATCAGGGCCGCTTCGTACTCGTTGGAGAAGAGGATGTCCGCGCCGTCGATCAGCGGCCGGATCAGGTCGCCGTCACTGAACGCGAGCTGCTGGGAGGGGTCCGCGACGAAGCGGTAGCCCCGCTGTCGGGACTCGTCGGTGTGCCGCAGCATCGCCTCCGGGTCGTTCGGGCCGATCAGGACGTAGTCGGGCTCGCCGGCCCGTTCGGCGATCGGCTTGAGCTCGATCTCCCGCGCCTCGCTCATCGCTCCGGCGTAGAACGACGCGATCTGGGCGTGGGCCGAGTCGTTGGTGCAGACGAACCGGGCGGTGTGCCGGGTCTCGGAGACGTGGACCGAGCCGCAGTCGACGCGGTGCCGCTCCAGCCAGGAGCGGTACTCCACGAAGTCCTCACCGACCGCCCCGACCAGCACCGGGGTCAGGCCCAGGTTGCCGAGTCCGAAGCAGATGTTCGCGGCGCAGCCGCCGCGTCGTACCTCCAGGTCGTCGACCAGGAACGACACCGACAGCTTGTCGAGCTGGTCGACGACGAGGGAGTCGGAGAACCGGCCCGGGAAGGACATCAGGTGGTCAGTGGCAATCGATCCCGTGATCAGCAGCGACATGGCGCGAGACACTACCCGTGCCTGGCGTTGGAGTACCCATCAGTAGCCAATAGCCTCGTACCCATGGACCACCGCCGCGCGTACGACGACTCCGACAGCCCGCAGCAGATGCACGCCGACTGCGAGGCCCTCGAGCGCAACAACCCGCGCCTCGAGCGCGCTGCCCGCGCCGCGGTCGAGCAGGCCAGCCCCTCGCTGCACTTCGAGGACTACCCGCGCGAGGTCCGCAAGCGGGACATCAAGATCGACGACGCCACCGCACGGCTGGCGAACGCGCTGCACCTCCACCTCGACTGAATCAGAGCTGACGAGAGCAAAGGCCCCGGCGGACATGGTCCGCCGGGGCCTTTGCTCTCGTCGTGGTGTGCGCTCAGTGGAAGGAGTCCCCGCACGCGCACGAGCCCGTGGCGTTGGGGTTGTCGATCGTGAAGCCCTGCTTCTCGATCGAGTCGACGAAGTCGATCATCGCGCCGTTGAGGTAGGGGACGCTCATCCGGTCGACCACGACGGTCACGCCGTCGAAGTCGGTGGTGACGTCACCGTCGAGGGTGCGCTCGTCGAAGAACAGCTGGTAGCGCAGCCCCGAGCACCCGCCCGGCTGCACGGAGATCCGCAGCGCGAGGTCGTCGCGGCCCTCCTGCTCGAGGAGGCTCTTCACCTTGGCTGCGGCCACGGGGCTCAGGTTGATCTGGTCCGTACGGCGCTCTTCGGTGGTCTCGACCTGCTCGGTCATGGTGCTGGCTCCCGGTGATCGTCTGGGTGTGTCACAGGGTGCAATCGTCTCACATGAGGGGTTATTCCCCGACACTCGCGGACACCGAGCCGGGCTGCCGGGTGCGTTCCCAGGGCCAGGTCATCAGCGCCCAGACCCCGGCGACCAGGGCGATCTCCACCACGACGTACAGCGGCCAGGGACCCAGCAGGTCGAGGATCGACGTCTCCGGCTTGCGGTTGAGGAAGCCGTAGTTCGTGCCCACGGCCACGTTGAAGCAGAAGACCGTCACCGCCCAGGCAGACGTGATCGCGACCGTGCGCCCGTAGTCCCGCCAGGTGGGATGGAGTCCGAGGCCCCAGGTGAGGAACACGGCGGCCCAGACGATGAGCAGGTGCATGCCCCAGTAGGCGATGAACTTCGGGTCCGGGAAGTCAAGGTTGAGCGCTGGCGTGATCAGCGCCTGCGTGGTGAGCGCCAGCCCCCAGTAGTAGGTGAGCGCGACCGGGGTGGGCCGGTGCGTCCACAGGGCGACCACGGCGGCGATCCACGCGAAGTCGCACAGCTGCAGCGGGAGGGTGGTCTGGAGGTCGTAGTTGCCGGGGAGGAAGTCGATCACCTGCAGCGGGATCGTGAAGCACGGGATGAGCAGGGCGTAGATCCGGCTGACCCGCACCGCGCTGGGGCGACCACGATGGCGACGCCCCAGTGCGACGACCGGCCAGATGCCGACGACGAACACGGCGAGCATGACCAGGTGCGAGGTGCCGAAGGCCTCGAACGGGGTCGTAGCGAGGAGTGTCATGCCTTCACCATGCTCCTCCTGGCGAGCGCGGGGGATGCGCCGACGTACTCAGTCGGACCCGCGCCCAGGGCTGACAGTCGGGCCTCCAGGCGCGCCAGGTCCTCGTCGGTGATCTCGCGCTGGGTGATGGCGTCCTTCGACCGTGGGGGTGCCAGGAAGATGTCCTCCGCGTCGGGGAGGAACTCCTCCACCAGTCGGGTGTTGCTGGGCTCGCAGCTGCTCCCACAGCGCGTGGTGCTCCTCCTCCTCGAGCCGCAGGTCCGGTCCGTCGGCCAGCTTGGTCAGGCGCCGGTCCAACTTCCGGTCGCGCCCATGGGTGACGTTCCGGCGACGGAGGTACTCGGTCGTGCAGGCGTCGAGCGACGCGTTGATCAGGAGCGACTCGGTGTCGTAGTCGAGGTCGGTGAGCTCGATGGCCTCCAGGAAGTCGTCCACGAGGTTTCGCTCCCGAAACCGGGAGGAATCGTAGGGGCGCACCGCCAGCCGCGCCGACGGGAACCACGCAGCCAGGTTCCGCAGAGTCCGGTCGTACTCCCAGGCGCCGATCGTCGCGGTGCGTGCGAGCAGGTCGGACAGCAGATGGGTCTTGCCGCTCCGCACCGACTGCTTGTACCGGCTCACCAGGTGCTCGTCCTGCCGTCGCAGGTAGACCACGATCACCAGCTGGTCGATGGGGCCCAGCGCTTCGACCAAGATGGCGAGCCCGGGCAGCGGCAACCGCCACAGTCCCTCGTCGGAGAACACGACGCTGTCACAACCGGACTCAGCGATGTGGTCGGGCAGATCCTTCTCGATGGCGGTCCGCAACCCCGCGGGAGAGTCAAACGGGACCCGCCACCAGTTCGACGTGCCCATCATCTCGGAATCGGGCCGGGCGTACAGGGAGAGCTCGAGGTGACGAGCCGGGCCGGAGATCTCGGGGTAGAGGTACCCGTGGGACGCCAGCGCCTTCCGATTGCGGGCGAGGAACTGCTGGATGGTCGAGGTCCCCGTCTTCCCCTGACCAATATGGAGATACACGCGCCGGGCGCCCATTCCCGCTCCAGTCTGTCTCGGAAGGTCGGGTCAGCCTAGGCTAGCGCGACCAGGTGCGGGCGACCCTGGCAGCGACCTCGGCCAGGGCGCCCGCCGGATCGGCGAAGGCGCGCTCCTCCCCCGCCAGGTCGACCAGCGAGTAGGCCGACTCGACGCCGAGGGCGCGCATCTCCCGGGAGCCGACGAGCACCTGGCCGGCGATCGCCACGCAGGGCCGCAACGCCTCCGCCGCGACCGCGGCGACGCCGTACGGGACCTTGCCGGAGCGCGACGAGAAGTCGAAGGCGCCCTCCCCGGTGACCACCAGGTCCGCCTTCCGGGCCCGCTCCTCCAGCCGCACCGCCTCGGCCACCAGGTCGATCCCCGGCTCACGGACGGCGCCCAGCGCCAGCAGCGCGAAGCCGAGGCCGCCGGCCGCGCCGGCGCCCTTCTCCAGGGAGGTACGGCGGTCGGTGGCGGCCGCGAGCTGCTCGAGCCAGCCGTCCACCAACGGCAGCCGCTCCTCGGGGATGCCCTTCTGCGGGCCGAAGGCCTTGGTGGCGCCGAACAGACCGGTGAGGGGGCTGTCCACGTCGGTCGCCGCGACCAGCCGGACGCCCGTCGAGCCGCGCCCGGGCCGGCCCGAGGTCGACCGCGCCGATGCCGTCCAGCCCGGCCGCGCCGGCGTCGAGCGGAGTGTCGGCGGTGGCGCCGAGCGCGGCCAGCAGGCCGGCGCCCCCGTCGTTGGTCCCGCTGCCGCCGAGCCCGACCACGATCGTCGTCGCCGGGGCAGTCGAGGGCCGCGGCGACCAGCTGCCCGACACCGACGGTGGTGGCCGACTCGGCCCCTTCCCTGCCGGTCAGGTGCAGACCGCAGGCCTGCGCGCTCTCGACGTACGCCGTGTCGCCGGCGAGCAGGATCGTGGCCGGGACCGGCTGGCCGAACGGCCCCGACACCGTGGCGGCGAGCAGCTCGCCACCGAGGGCGGCGTGCAGGACGTCGACGAACCCGGGTCCTCCGTCGGCCATCGGCGCGCAGGTCGAGCTCGTCGTCCGGTCGCTGCCGGCGCCACCCGGCCGCGATCGCGTCGGCGGCCTCCACGGCCGTGAGGGTGCCGGCGAACTTGTCGGGGGCGATCAGGACGCGCATGGGGTCATCTCATCACCGCATAGGGTCGGGCTCGTGACCGAGGCGACCATCCGGCCGATGGCCGAGGCCGACCTGCCGACGGCGGAGCGGCTGAGCTCGGACGGCTTCCTGGAGCTGGACAGCCGGATGTTCCGCCGATCCTGGCCCGACCCCCAGCCCCGTTCCCCCGAACGGGGCGAGGCCTGGGTCATCCGCACCCGGCACTTCCTCGAGACCGACCCCGGCGGCTGCTGGGTGGCCGAGGATGCCGACGGGATGGTGGGCTTCGCGACGTCGTACACCCGCGAGCTGATGTGGATCCTGGCGACGTACGCCGTCCGTCCGCGGGCCCAGGGACAGGGCATCGGCAAGGCGCTGCTGGCGGCCGCGCTCCACCACGGCCGGGGCTGCCTGCGCGGGATGCTCTCCGCGTCGTCGGACCCCAAGGCCACCCGGCGCTACCGGCAGGCCGGCTTCTCGCTGCACCCGCAGATGTTCCTGGCCGGCACAGTGGACCGCTCGGCGATCCCGGTCATCGAGCGGGTCCGGCAGGGATCGGCCGGCGACATCGAGCTGATGGACAGCATCGACCGACGCGCCCGCGGCGCCGCCCACGGCCCCGACCACGAGGTGATGCTGCAGCTCTGGCGACTCGTCGTCTCCGACACCTCGACCGGCTCCGGGTACGCGTACGTCGAACCGTCGGGACGGGTTGCGCTCCTCGCCGCCACCAACCGTCGCACCGCGACCCGGCTGCTCTGGGAGGCGCTGGCGTCGACCGAAGGGGAGACCGAGATCGGCCACGTCACCGCCGCCAACGAGTGGGCGGTGGACGTGGGTCTCGAGGCCCGGCTCGACCTGCACCAGGAGGGCTACCTGGCGCTGCGGAACATGAAGCCACCCGCGCCGTACCTCCACAACGGGGTGTTCCTCTGACCGCCACCTAGGACTGGCCGCCATGACGACCGTCGATCTCCCGCTGCTGCCGCTCGGCCGGGGCAAGGACCCCTCCTCCGAGCGCGGCGTCGAGTGCCCGGGCGACCTGCCGGCGGCCTCCGACCCGGACCTCGTGGCCCGCGCGAGGGCGGCGAAGGAGGCCCTCGGCGAGCGGGTGTTCGTGCTCGGGCACCACTACCAGCGCGACGAGGTCATCCAGTTCGCCGACGTCACCGGCGACTCCTTCAAGCTCGCCCGCGACGCCGCGGCGCGGCCGGAGGCGGAGTTCATCGTCTTCTGCGGCGTGCACTTCATGGCCGAGTCCGCCGACATCCTCACCTCGCCGCGATCAGAAGGTGGTCCTGCCCGACCTCGCGGCGGGCTGCTCGATGGCCGACATGGCCCGGCTCGGACAGGTCGAGGACGCCTGGGACGCGCTGACCGACGCCGGGATCGCCGACAGCGTCGTACCCGTGACCTACATGAACTCCTCCGCCGACATCAAGGCGTTCTGCGGGCGCAACGGCGGCGTGGTGTGCACGTCGTCCAACGCCGAGGTGGCCCTGGAGTGGGCGTTCGAGCAGAAGCCCGACGCCAAGGTGCTCTTCCTCCCCGACCAGCACCTCGGACGCAACACCGCCGTCCTGAAGATGGGCCTGTCGCTCGAGGACTGCGTGGTGTGGAACCCGCACCTGCCCGGCGGCGGGCTCACCGACGAGCAGCTGCGCGACGCGCGGATGATCCTGTGGAAGGGCCACTGCTCGGTGCACGGCCGCTTCTCCCCCGACGTCGTCGACGAGCTGCGCGCCAACATCCCCGACGTCCAGATCCTGGTGCATCCCGAGTGCCAGCACGAGGTCGTCCTCAAGGCGGACCTGGTCGGCTCCACCGAGTTCATCATCAAGACGATCGAGGCCGCGCCCTCCGGGTCGAGCTGGGCGATCGGCACCGAGCTGAACCTGGTCAAGCGGCTGGCCGACCTGCACCCCGACAAGAACATCTCGTTCCTCGACCGGACCGTCTGCTACTGCTCCACGATGAACCGGATCGACCTGCCGCACTTCGTCTGGGCGATGGAGTCGCTCGCGTCCGGCGTCGTGGTCAACCAGATCCAGGTCGACCCGGACACCGAGCAGCAGGCCCTGGTCGCCCTCCAGCGGATGCTGGACCTCCCGGGCAAGTCCCACCGGGACTGACCTCCTCACAGCCCGGGCGCGCCCCAGACCGCGAGCCAGCGCTGCAGGTCCTTCTCGATCGGGAGCTCCGCGGCGAGGGCATCGCGGACCTGGATCTCGAGCAGGTTGTCGCGCTGCTGCGGACCGCTCGGGGCGAAGGGGTAGAACGTGCCGCGCCGGTAGAGGTAGACCAGCCCGGCCCGGCGCCCGCCGGCGTCGCCGAACGGGACCAGCGTGCACAGGAGGCCGGACCCGAACCCCTGCTCCTCCAGAGCGGTGTTCACGGCGTGCAGGTCGGTGCAGATGCCCGCGACGTCGGTGGTGTCGTCCCGGGCGACGGTCAGCCAGGTGAACCCGAAGTCGTCCGTGCTGGACCTGACGTCGGGCGCCTCCGGGTCGGCATTGAGGAGCTCGACGACCTCGGACTGCATCTGGCGGAACGCCGCTCCCTCCGCGGCCCGGAAGCAGACCGAGCCGGTCCCGGCCGGGTCGAGGCCGATGCCGGTCTGCAGCGTCACCGCGGCGCTGGGCACCAGGAACAGCGAGTCGAGGTTCGGCCCCGACGTCGTACTGCGCCCGCGCAGGGCGTCCCAGATTCCCATCAGGGCTCGGTGCGACCCAGCTCGGCCTGGATCTTCGCGAGCTGCTCCAGCCGCTGCTCGAGGGACGGGTGCGTCGAGGTGAGGGTCTTGAGGCTGGCGCCGCTGATCGCCGGGGCGATGAAGAAGGCGTTCATGGCCTTGCTGGCGCGCAGGTCCTGCTGCGGGATCGCGGCCATCTCGCCGGTGATCTTCTGCAGGGCGGTGGCGAGCGCGCCGGGCTTCATCGTCAGGTAGGCACCGGCCCGGTCGGCGCACAGCTCGCGGTAGCGCGAGAGCAGCCGGAGCAGGAAGAAGCTGACCGCGTAGACCACGAGGCTGATCACCAGGGCGACCAGGAACGCCGATGGCCCCCTCCTTGCTGTCGCGCGCGGCGCGAACAGCGCGCCGAACTGGGCGCCCGCGAGCGGCCATCCCGGCCACGATCCCCGCCGACGACGGCCACCGTCATCACCAGCACGTCGCGGTGGGCGACGTGGGACAGCTCGTGGGCGAGCACCGCCTCGAGCTCCTCGGGCGTCAGCTTGCCCATGATCCCGGTGGTCACGCAGACGACCGCCCGGTCGGGCGACCGCCCGGTGGCGAACGCGTTGGGGATGTCCATCTCGGAGATCCCGACCCGCGGCTTCGGCATCTCGGCGAGGGCGCACAACCGGTCGATGGTGCCGTGCAGCTCGGGGTACTCCTCCGGGCGTGACCTCGTAGGCCCGCATCGCGCGCATGGCCGCCTTGTCGCGACTTCCACCACTGGAAGACCGCGATGCCGATGCCGACCGAGCCCGATGAAGCCACCAGACGTACTGCGGCAGCGCGTACATCATCACGACGATGAGCACCACGAACAGCGCCGCCGAGCAGGAACATGACCGTGGTCATCCGGACGGTGAGCCCGATGTCCTTGACGAAGCGCGAGCTGGGCCAGTGACCGCGGTCAGCCCGGGATCAGGCCGTCGTCGCTGAGGAGGGCACGGACCTCGTCGATGCTGGCGTCAGCAGGCGGCAGGATCAGGTCGGACTCGTCGAGGCTGTCGACCTCGTGGGGTACGCCGACGGTGCGGACGCCGTCGAGCAGCTTGGTGAGGGCGGCGGTGAACGCCTCCGTGTCGTCGGCCTCGACGGCGGACTCGACGGCCGCGTCGTACTCGTTGAGCCGGTCGAGGGCGTCGTCGGCGACGTCGTACTGGCCCTCGCCGAGGATCCGGACGATCACTTCTGGTCGCCCTCTTCGCTCGACGTGGTCTCGGGCGACTCCGACAGGATGTCGCCGCTCTCGATGGCCTGCGGCTGGCTGCCGGACTTGAGCCGCGCCAGCTCGACCTCGACGTCGGCTCTCGGAGCTCATCGCGTCGAGCTCGCGGGAGATGTCGTCGCCGCCGCCGACCTGGCTGACGTCCTCGAGCGCTCCGGAGGCGAGCAGCTCGTCGATCGCACCGGCCCGGGCCTGCATCTGGGCGGTCTTGTCCTCGGCACGCTGGATGGCCATGCCGACGTCGCCCATCTCCTCGCCGATGCCGGACATGGCCTCGTTGATCTTGGTCTGCGCCTCGGCCGCGGTGTAGGTGGCCTTGATCGTCTCCTTGCGGGTGCGGAACGCCTCGACCTTCGCCTGGAGACGCTGCTGGGCCAGGGTGAGCTTCTCCTCCTCGCCCTGGAGCTGCGCGTGCTGGGCCTTGAGGTCGGAGATCTGCGTGGTCAGGCCGGACTTGCGGGTCAGCGCCTCGCGGGCGAGGTCCTCGCGCCCCACGGAGATGGCCTTCTCGGCCTGGCCCTGGAGCTTGCGCGGACTGCGACTCGAGCTGGTTGACCTGGAGCTCGACCCGCTTGCGGCTGGTCGCGACGTCGGCCACACCGCGGCGTACCTTCGCGAGGAGCTCCTGCTGGCGCTGGTAGCTGTAGTCGAGCGTCTCGCGAGGGTCCTCGGCCTTGTCGAGCGCCTTGTTCGCCTTGGACCTGAAGATCAGGCTGATGCGCTTCATGAGACTCATGGGGGTTCCGCCCCTCCTCGCCGGTGAATCGGTTGTGCGTTCACCCTAGTGTCCCACCCAAGGTGCGGCGAGCGCCGCCACGCGCGCTCCGGACGGCGCGACCGCCGCAGGTAGGATCGTGCCGATCCCACCCCCCGATCCTGCAAGGTTCTCCGTTGTTCCGACGCAACAAGTCCGAGACCGACGACCCCCGTCCGCCGGCACGGTCGAGAAGGAGGGCGGCAAGGGCCGCCCCACCCCCACCCGGAAGCGAGGCCGAGGCCGCCGCCCGGGCCCGGGCCAAGGTGCCGCGCACCCGCAAGGAGATCGCCAAGGCCCAGCGGGCGGCGCGGGTCGAGTCCAGCCAGAGGGTGCGGTCGGCGATGAAGTCCGGCGACGAGCGCTACTTCCTGGCGCGGGACAAGGGACCGGTCCGGTCGTTCATCCGTGACTTCGTCGACAGTCGCTTCTCGTTCATCGAGCTGATGATCCCGCTGCTGATCCTGACCATGGTGCTGGGCTACTCCGGCAACCCGACCGCTCGCCAACATGGGCAACACCATCCTGCTCGGCACGATGCTCCTCGTGGTCGTCGACATGCTCCTCATGCGGCGCCGGATGCGCCGTGAGCTGGCCCGCCGCTTCCCCGATGAGAGCACCAAGGGCACGACCTACTACGCGGTCATGCGGTCGCTGCAGATGAAGTTCATGCGACTGCCCAAGGCGAAGGTCAAGATCGGACAGAAGCTCCCTGAGCACTACCGCTGACGCGAAGCGGTTCTCTCAGCTCACTGGATCAGGCGTCGTAGTCGAGGACGACCTTCGACGATGTCGGGTGTGACTGGCAGGTGAGCACGTAGCCCTTCTCGATCTCGTCGGGCTCGAGTGCGTAGTTGGCGTCCATCTGGACGGTGCCCTCGAGCAGCCTCGCCCGGCAGGTGCCGCACACGCCGCCCTTGCACGCGAAGGGCAGGTCGGAGCGGACTCGCAGCCCGGCCTCGAGCACGCCCACGTCGTCGGGACGCAGCGGGAACTCCGACGCCCGGCCGTCGAGCAGGATGGTGACCGACGCGGCGCCGTCGGTGCCGTCGGCGAGCGCCACCACAGGCGCGCGGGGGGCCGGGTCGGCGTGGAACAGCTCGGTGTGGATCCGGGTGGCCCCGGCGTCGGTCGAGCACTCCGCGGAGCTCGTCGACCATCGCGAACGGTCCGCAGAGGAACCACTCGTCGACGCTCCTCGGCCGGGACCAGCGCGTCGAGGAGCCGCCGCAGCCGGTCGGCGTCGAGCCGTCCGGAGAGCAGCTCGACGTCCTGCGGCTCGCGGGAGAGGACGTGCATCAGCTGGAACCGCTCGGGATAGCGGTCCTTGAGGTCGGCGACCTCGTCGAGGAACATCACCGAGCGGCTGGTCCGGTTGCCGTAGACCAGGGTGACCGTCGCTGCCCGGCTCGACCTCGAGCGATCGTCGCCACGATCGAGAGCACCGGCGTGATGCCGCTGCCGGCCGCGATCGCGCCGTAGTGCCTGGCGGCGTCGGGTCGAGCGTCGGTGGTGAACCGGCCGGCCGGGCGTCATCACCTCGAGCACGTCGCCGACCCGCAGCGCGTCCGACGCGTCGCTCGGAGAACGCGCCGCCGGCCAGCCGCTTGACGCCGATCCGCAGCGACGCCGGCGGAGGCGCGGGGTGCAGATCGAGTAGTTGCGCCGCACGTCGTCGCCGTCGACCTCGGTGCGAGCGTCGAGGTGCTGGCCGGCGGCGAAGGCGTAGTCGTCGCGCAGCTCGTCGGGCACCGTCGAAGGTGATCGCGACGGCGTCGTCGGTGAGCCGTCGACCGCGGCCACCCGCAGCGGGTGGAACGCCGCGTGCTGGCGGTGTCACGACGTGGCCGCATCAGAGCGGCCTTGAAGTGGTCGAACGGCTCGCGGCAGGCGCGGCAGACCCACAGCGACTTGCAGGCCGTCGAGCCGAACCGGCTCGAGCTCCCGGGTGTCGGCGCGCCGCACTGCGGGCAGCGCACGGAGAGCGCGCAGCGGCACCGGCCCGTCGCCGACGCGGCCGGCGCGGCGGCGCGATGCCGTACTCCGCGAGCTTGCGCGCGGCCGTCGTCGGTCATCCAGTCGGTGGTCCAGGCCGGCGCGAGCACGATCTCGACGCACGACGTCGCCGGAACCCGGCCTGCGGCGAGGGCCTCGACAGTCGGTGCGGATCGCCTCCATCGCGGGGCAGCCGGAGTAGGTGGGCGTGATCGTGACGTGCGACGCGGCCGTGGTCGTCCTCGGTGACGTCGCGCAGGACGCCGAGGTCCTCGATGGTGAGCACCGGCACCTCGGGGTCGAGCACCTGGCGGCGACCTGCCGGCGCGCGCGGCGTCGGCGGTCGACGCGTCGGCGGTCACCACGTCGCCCCGGGGTGGGACCGCGGTGCAGGTGCTGCATCTCGGCGAGCAGGTAGCCGAGCGCCTCGGTGTGGATGCCGCGCCGGCCGCCGCCGGCGGCCGCGAGCCGCGTCGGGCACGGTCAGCGTCGCCTCGGCGAGCACCGCGGTCGACGCGGCGTCAGCACGCGGCGCGCAGGGCCGCGGGGTCGACGGCGACGCCGTCGGCGACCAGGCCGGGTCGACGTCGTCGGCCGTCGAACAGCTCGTCGACGTACGGCCACACGGCGTCGAGCGCCGGCCTGCATCCGGCGGTGCGACTCGTCGGTGCCGTCGCCGAGCCGCAGCACCCACTGGCTGGCGTGGTCGCGGTGGTAGGCGACCTCCTTGACCGCCTTGCCGGCGACGCCGGCGAGCGTCGCGTCGGCGCTGCGGGCGAGCGCGGCGTACAGCTCGAGCTGGTAGGTCGAGAACACCAGCTGGCGGGCCATCGTGACGGCGAAGTCGCCGTTCGGCGGCTCGACCAGCGTGCACGTTGAGGAAGTCGCGCTCGTCGCGCAGGTAGGCGAGGTCGTCCTCGGTGCGGCCGCGCGCCCTCGACCTCGCCGGCGTAGGTGAGCAGGGTGCGGGCCTGGCCGAGCAGGTCGAGGCCGATGTTGGCGAGCGCGACGTCCTCCTCGAGCTGCGGCGCGCCGGCGATCCACTCGCCCAGCCGCTGGGCGAGACCAGCGCGTCGTCGCCGAGGCGCGAGCGACGTAGGTCGAACGAGCGCGGCGTCGGCTCACAGGTGCTCGACCCCGTCGGGGATGTCGTAGAACGTCGGGTGGCGGTAGGCCTTGTCGGCCGCCGGGTCGAAGAACGCGTCCTTCTCGTCCGGGCTGCTGGCGCGTCGATCGTCGGCGGCCGGCACGACCCAGAGCGAGACGCCCTCCTGCCGGCGGGTGTAGACGTCGCGGGCGTTGCGCAGCGCCATCTCGGCGTCGGGCGCGTGCAGGCTGCCGACGTGCTCGTGGGACAGGCCGCGCCGGGAGCGGACGAACACCTCCCACAGCGGCCAGTCGCGTCGACGTGCTCGCGTCATGCCGCTCGCCTGCGCTCGCCGAGCGCGTCGGCCTGCTTGTCGGCGTACGCGTCGGCGGCCTCGCGCACCCAGGCGCCGTCCTCGTGGGCGCGCGACCCGGTGCGCCATGCGCTGCGGCGTTGCACGGGCCGTTGCCCTTGATCACCTCGAAGAACTCGGTCCAGTCGATCGCGCCGAAGTCGTAGTGGCCGCTCTCCTCGTCCCAGCGCAGGTCGGGGTCGGGCAGCGTGAGGCCGAGCACCTCGGCCTGCGGCACGGTCATGTCGACGAACCGCTGGCGCAGCTCGTCGTTGGAGAACCGCTTGATCCCCCAGGCCATCGACTGCGCGCGAGTTCGGGCGACTCGTCGTCGGGCGGGCCGAACATCATCAGCGACGGCCACCACCAGCGGTCGACGGCGTCCTGCGCCATCGCCTGCTGCGCCGGCGTGCCGTGCGACAGCGTGTGCAGGATCTCGAAGCCCTGCCGCTGGTGGAAGGACTCCTCCTTGCAGATGCGCACCATCGCCCGGGCGTACGGGCCGTAGGAGCAGCGGCAGAGCGGCACCTGGTTGACGATCGCGGCGCCGTCGACCAGCCAGCCGATCGCGCCGATGTCGGCCCAGGTGAGCGTCGGGTAGTTGAAGATCGAGGAGTACTTCTGCCGGCCGGCGTGCAGCAGGTCGAGCAGCTCGGCGCGGTCGACGCCGAGCGTCTCGGCGGCGGCGTAGAGGTAGAGCCCGTGGCCGGCCTCGTCCTGGACCTTGGCCATCAGGATCGCCTTGCGGCGCAGGCTGGGCGCGCGGGTGATCCAGTTGCCCTCGGGCTGCATGCCGATGATCTCGGAGTGCGCGTGCTGGGCGATCTGGCGGATCAGCGTCTTGCGGTAGCCCTCGGGCATCCAGTCGCGCGGCTCGATCCGCTCGTCGTCGGCGATCAGCGCGGCGAACGCGGCCGGGTCCGGTCTCGCCGGGGTCGCTGGTCGCCGCTCGGGGGCTGCCGAAGTCGTTGCCGTACACGTGCTCCGACGTTACCAGCGTCTGTTACAGATTCGGCCATCGTGCCGACATTGCTGTAACAGCACGCGCGGCTGACAGGATGGCGCCATGAGCCGCCCCACCGCCGACGTCTCCGTCCGGGTCGCCTGGGCCGACGACGCCGACGCGATCGCCGCGCTGCAGGTCCGCGCCTGGCAGGCGTCGTACGCCGGCCTGCTGCCCCCGAGGCGCTCGACGTCGACCCGGACGCGGTCGCCGAGGCTGTGGCGGGCGTCCCTGACCCGGCCCGCGGACGCCCGCAACCGGGTCCTGGTCGCCCTGGAGCGCAACCGGGTCGTCGGGTTCGCGATCACCGCGCCGGCCGCCGACCCCGACTGCGACCCGGTCGCCGACGGCGAGATGACGAGCTCACCGTCGACCCCGACGAGCGCGGCAGCGGGCACGGCTCCCGGCTGCTGCAGGCCGCCGCCGACACGCTGGCGCCGACCGGTTCACCCGCGCGGTGATGTGGGCGTCGCCACCGACGACGCCCTGCGCGCGTTCCTCACCGGCGCCGGCTGGGCGCCCGACACCGCCCACCGCGAGCTCGACCTCGACGGCGACGGGCACCACCCTGGTCAAGCAGGTCCGCCTGCACACCGACCCTCGGCGTCTGACCGCTCCTGCGCCGAGCGGCGCCGCGTTCGACCGAGCGAGCGCCCGCGATCATCCGCGACAGCCTCGGGGTCGGGGTCGCCACCGGCGCCTACGGCATCTCCTTCGGCGCGGTCGCGGTCGGCGCCGGGCTCGCGTCGCGCAGACCTGCGCGCTGTCGCTGCTGGTGTTCACCGGGCGCCTCCCAGTTCGCGCTCGTCGGCGTCCTCGCCGCCGGCGGCGCGCCCGCTGGCCGGGGCGCTGACCGCGCTGCTGCTCGGCACCCGCAACACCCTCTACGGCCTGCGGCTCGCCCCGCTGCTCGGCTGGCCGGTGGCGGCGCGCGGCCGGCGCGCACCTGCTCATCGACGAGTCGACGGCGATGCGGTGACCCGGACGTCGACCCCGGCCGCCCGGGTCGGCTTCCTGACCACCGGGCGTCCGTCTTCGTGCTCTGGAACCTCTCACCCTGGTCGGCGCCCTCGCCGGCGACGCGCTCGGCGACCCGCGGACCTACGGGCTCGACGCCGCCGTCGGCGCGGCGTTCCTGGCCCTGCTGTGGCCGCGGCTCCGCGACCGCCGCAACCGGCTCGTCGCCGTCGCGGCCGCGCCGTCGCGCTGGCGCTGGTGCCGCTGACGCCCGCCGGCGTGCCCGTGCTCGCCGCGGCCGGCGTCGCCCTGCTGGTCGGCGTCCTGTCGCCCGGCGCGGACCCGACCGGAGTGGCCGGAGGTCGACGCGATGACGTGGGCGGCGATCCTGGGCGCCGGGCGTGGGCTGCTACCTGCTCAAGCTGGCCGGCCTCTCGGTGCCGCCGCGGGTGCTCGACCACCCGGTGGTCGAGCGGATCGCCGACCTGTCCCGGTCGCGCTGCTGGCCGCCCTGGTCGCCGTCCAGGTGTTCGCGACCGGACCGGCACTGGTGCTCGACGCCCGGCCGTCGGGCTGGCGCGGCCGTCGTGCTGCTGCTCTGCGGGCGCCGTTCCTCGTGGTGGTCTTCGGCGGCCGCGCCTCGTCGCCGCCGCTGGTGCGGCTGGTCGTGAGGGTCGCGAGGCCGCTCAGTCCGAGGTCGAGGAAGTGCTCCAGCCCCACGGTCAGCCCGGGGTGGCGGCCGATCGCGCGGAGCCCGGCCAGCACGCCGGGCGTGAACGACGCCCGGTCCAGCGAGTCGTGGCGGATCGTGAGGGTCTCCCCCAGCCCGCCGAGCACGACCTCCTGGTGGGCGACCAGCCCGCGGATCCGCAGGCCGTGCACGCGGACCCCGTCGACGTCGGCGCCGCGGGCCCCGTCCAGCCCGCTCGACGTCGCGTCGGGCATCGGGCCGGCAGCCGGCGTCGCGCCGGGCGGCGGCGATCAGCTCCGCCGTACGCCGGGCGGTGCCGGAGGGCGCGTCGGCCTTGTCGGGGTGGTGCAGCTCGACGACCTCGACCGACTCGAAGAACGGCGCCGCCTCGGCGGCGAAGCGCATCATCAGGATCGCGCCGATCGAGAAGTTGGGGGCGATCAGCACGCCCGTCGCCGGCGCGTCGGCCAGCCAGCCGCGGAGCGGTCTCGAGCCGGTCGTCGTCGAAGCCGGTGGTGCCGACCACGGCGTGGATGCCGTGGTCGATGCAGAACCCCAGGTTGTCCATGACCACGTCGGGGTGGGTGAAGTCGACGACCGCCTCGGCGCCCGGCGTCACCAGCTCGTCGATGTCGTCGTCCGGCGTCGACCTCGGCCACCAGCTCGAGGTCGGCGGCCGCCTCGACCGCCCGGCACACCTCGGTGCCGACCTTGCCCAGCGCGCCCAGGACGCCCGACCCTGATCGCCTCGGTCACGGGCCCAACCTAGCGATCGCGCGAGTCGCCGGCGGCGACGGCGCCTGCCGGCATCGCCGTAGCTGGCAGGCTGGTGCCATGGCGGTGCAGACGATCCCGCCGCGGATCAGGTGGGCGGTCGAGCTCATGGACGTCCAGCCGGACGACCACGTCCTCGAGATCGGCTGCGGCCCCGGCGCGGCGGCGGAGCTGATCTGCCAGCGCCTCGAGACCGGCAAGCTCTTCGCCATCGACCGCTCCGAGTCGGGCGTCGACCGCACCAAGCGCCGCAGCCAGCAGTACGTCGAGGCCGGCCGGCTCACCGTCCGGCAGATCGACCTGGCCACGCTGCGGGTGCCGGTCAAGCGGCTGCACAAGGTCTTCGCCTTCAACGTCAACCTGTTCTGGGTGCGCGACTGCGACGACGAGGTCGCCCTGCTGCACGAGCGGGTCGTGCCCGGCGGCGCCGTCTACCTGTTCTACGAGGCCAACCGGCCCGAGCTGGTGCCGAACATCGTCAAGAAGGCCTCGGCGGCACTCACCGCCGGCGGCTTCCGGGTGTCGGTCGTCGAGCAGAAGGCGCCGCCGGTCGTCGGCATCATCGGCAGGCGCTGATCGCACCCGAGCCTGCGAGCGTGCGATCGTGGTGGTCGAGCAGCGAGCGCGACCGAGGCACGAGGTCGCACCGAGCGTGTCGAGACCCGGTGAGCCACGGCAGCCGTAACCCGACGGGCGGTCAGGAGGGGCCGACGACGGCCAGGATCTCGGGCTGGGTGAACAGCTCGCGCGCCGATCGCGCGGACGTCGTCGAGGGTGACGGCGTCGATCCGGGCGATGACCTCGTCGATGCTCAGCAGCTCGTCGTAGACCAGCTCGGCCTTGCCGAGGCGCGACATCCGCGAGCCGGAGTCCTCGAGGCCGAGCACCAGCCCGCCGCGGAGCTGGCCCTTGCCGCGCTCGAGCTCCTCCTGCGGTGATGCCGTCGGCGGCGACCTTGGCCAGCTCGGCCCGGACCGTCGCCAGCACGTCGTCGAGCTTGCCGGGCAGGCAGCCGACCGAGACGCCGACCAGCCCGGCGTCGGCGTAGTGGCTGGCGAAGGAGTAGACGGAGTAGGCCAGGCCGCGGTGCTCGCGGACCTCCTGGAACAGCCGCGACGACGTGCCGCCGCCGAGCGCGGTGTTGAGCACGCCGAGCGCGTAGCGGCGGTCGTCGGTGCGGGTCAGGCCCTTGACCCCGAGCACGACGTTGACCTGCTCGAAGGGCCGCGGGCGCTCGACGGCGCCGGCGCCGCGACCCGGCGTGCGTGGTCGCTCGGCCCGCGGCGCCGACCGGGCGCCTCGTCGCCGGTCGAGGAAGCCGTTGCGGCCAGAACGCCTTCGCACCTGGCGTACGACGTCGCGTGGTCGACGTTGCCGGCGACCGCGACGACCATGTTCGCCGGGCCGGTAGTGGCGCCGGTAGAACCGCTTGACCTGGTCGCGGGTGAGCGCCTTGATCGACTCGGCGGTGCCGGCGATCGGCCGGCCCAGCGGGCCGTCGCCCCACGCCTGCGCGGCGAACAGGTTGTGCACCACGTCGTCGGGGTCGTCGTCGTGCATGGCGATCTCGTCGAGGATCACGTCGCGCTCGGCCTCGACGTCGTCGGCGGTGATCAGCGAGGCGGTGACCATGTCGCCGAGCACGTCGACCGCCAGCGGCAGGTCCTCGTCGAGGACCCGCGCGTGGAAGCAGGTGTACTCCTTGGCGGTGAAGGCGTTGAACTCGCCGCCGACCGCGTCGAGGGCCACGGAGATGTCCATCGCGACCGCGCTCGCGTGCCCTTGAAGAGCAGGTGCTCGAGGAAGTGCGAGCACCCGTGCAGCGTGGGCGTCTCGTCGCGGGAGCCGACGCCGACCCAGACCCCGATGCTCGCCGAGCGGACGCCGGCCATCTGCTCGGTGACGACGCGCAGCCCGCCGGGCAGGACGGTGCGGCGTACCCGCGACGTCACCTGGCCGTCGTCGTCCCTGACCGTCTCGAGGGTGCGGGTCGAGCCGACCTTCTGCGGCACCGACAGCCGGCCCGAAGCCGCTGACCCGCCCGGGTCGAGATGGTGCTGCGACCTCCTCGACACCGAGACGGGTCAGCGGCGAGGGGTCGGTCACTCGTCGTCCGAGTCCTCGGCGTCCTCGGAGGAGCTGTCCTCCTCGACGACCGGGACCAGCGAGAGCTTGCCGCGGTCGTCGATCTCGGCGATCTGGACCTGGATCTTCTGGCCCACCGAGACGACGTCCTCGACGGCCTCGACCCGCTTGCCGCCGGCGAGGGCGCGCAGCTTGCTGATGTGCAGCAGGCCGTCCTTGCCGGGCAGCAGCGAGACGAACGCACCGAAGTTGGTCGTCTTCACGACCGTGCCGAGGTAGCGCTCGCCGACCTCGGGCATCGTCGGGTTGGCGATCGCGTTGACCGCGGCGCGGGCGGCCTCGGCGGCCTCGCCGTTGGTCGCACCGATGTAGACCGTGCCGTCGTCCTCGATCGACAGCGTCGCGCCGGTGTCGTCCTGGATCTGGTTGATGACCTTGCCCTTGGGGCCGATGACCTCGCCGATCTTGTCGACCGGGACCCGGACGCTGATGATCCGCGGCGCGTGGACCGACATCTCCTCGGGCTCGTCGATCGCCTCGGCCATCACGTCGAGGATCGCGATGCGGGCGTCCCGGGCCTGGGTCAGCGCGGCGGCGAGCACCTCGGCGGGGATGCCGTCGAGCTTGGTGTCGAGCTGGAGCGCGGTGACGAACTCGCGGGTGCCGGCGACCTTGAAGTCCATGTCGCCGAACGCGTCCTCGGCGCCGAGGATGTCGGTCAGCGCGACGTACTCCGTCTTGCCGTCGACCTCACCGGAGATCAGGCCCATCGCGATGCCGGCGACGGCGGCCCGCAGCGGCACGCCGGCCTGCAGCAGCGACATCGTCGAGGCGCAGACCGAGCCCATCGAGGTGGAGCCGTTGGAGCCCATCGCCTCGGAGAGCTGGCGGATGGCGTAGGGGAACTCCTCGCGCGTCGGCAGCACCGGCAGCAGCGCACGGCGGGCGAGCGCACCGTGGCCGACCTCGCGCCGCTTCGGCGAGCCGACCCGGCCGGTCTCACCGGTGGAGAACGGCGGGAAGACGTACTTGTGCATGTAGCGGCGCGACTTCTCCGGCGAGAGCGTGTCCAGCTTCTGCTCCAGGGTGAGCATGTTCAGCGTGGTGACACCCAGGATCTGGGTCTCGCCGCGCTCGAACAGCGCCGAGCCGTGCACCCGCGGGATCACGCCGACCTCGGCGTGCAGCGGGCGGATGTCGGCCAGGCCGCGGCCGTCGATGCGGACCTTGTCGCGCAGCACGCGCTCGCGCACGAGCTGCTTGTTCAGCGCGCGGAACGCCGCGCCGATCTCCTTCTCGCGGCCCTCGAACTGTCCGGCGAGCTGCTCGAGCAGCGACGCCTTGATCTCGTCGAGCTTCTCCTCGCGCTCCTGCTTGCCGCCGATGGTCAGCGCCGCGGCAGTCGGCGTCTTCACGGCCGGCCTCGACGGCGTCGTAGACGTCGTCCTCGAAGTCGAGGAAGACCGGGAACTCCTGGACCGGCTTCGCGGCCTGCTTGGCCAGCTCGGCCTGCGCCTCGACCAGCTGCTTGATGAACGGCTTGGCGGCGTCGAGGCCGCCGGCCACGACCTCCTCGGTCGGGGCCTGGGTGCCGGACTGGACGAGGTCCCAGGTCGGCTCGGTGGCCTCGGCCTCGACCATCATGATCGCGACGTCACCGGTCTCGGTGACCCGGCCCGCGACGACCATGTCGAACACGGCGTTCTCGAGCTGGCTGTGGCTCGGGAAGGCGACCCACTGGCCCTCGATGAGCGCCACGCGGACGCCACCGACCGGGCCGGAGAACGGCAGGCCGGAGAGCTGGGTGGACAGCGAGGCGGCGTTGATCGCGAGCACGTCGTACGGGTGATCCGGGTCGAGCGCCATGACGGTGATGACGACCTGGACCTCGTTGCGCAGGCCCTTCTTGAAGGTCGGGCGCAGCGGGCGGTCGATCAGCCGGCAGGTGAGGATCGCGTCCTCGCCCGGGCGGCCTTCGCTGCGGAAGAACGAGCCGGGGATCTGGCCCGCGGCGTACATCCGCTCCTCGACGTCGATCGTCAGGGGGAAGAAGTCGAAGTGGTCCTTGGGGTGCTTGCCGGCCGTGGTCGCCGAGAGCAGCATCGTCTCGTCGTCCAGGTAGGCGGTGACGGAGCCGGCCGCCTGCCGGGCAAGAAACCCGGTCTCGAACTTGATGGTGCGCTGGCCGAACTTGCCGTTGTCGAGAACTGTCTCGACGGCAGAAATGGTGGGTTCCACTGCACGTGCTTTCTGTTCGCGGAGCGATACCGCGAATGACCCGCGTTCCCGCTGTGTGGGGTGTGGGTGCCGGTCTTCGATCGAGGCCCGCGGTGCTGCCCGGCGCAGCCGGGCAAACCTGCCTGGCGTTCCGGATGGTGCTCCGACTGGAGCACACCGCGAGCCACTACCGAGGACCGGGCCGACGATTCGCGGATCGCTCCTGGGTGATGTGTGTGTTCTGTTGTGAAATGTAACGAAAGGGCCCACGGATGTGGACCCTTCCGGACTCAGCGACGCAGGCCGAGGCGCTCGACGATCGAGCGGTAACGCTCGATCTCGGTCTTCTGCAGGTAGTTGAGAAGCCGACGGCGCTGGCCCACGAGCAGCAGCAGCCCACGACGGCTGTGGTGGTCGTGCTTGTGCTGCTTGAGGTGCTCGGTGAGGTGGGCGATCCGGTGGCTCAGCAGAGCCACCTGGACCTCCGGCGAGCCGGTGTCACCCTCGGCCGTGGCGTACTTGGCGATGATCTTCTTCTTGGTCTCCGCGTCGGTACCGATCGACATCGGGGCTCCCTTCCGGCCCGGTTCGGGCCCTGCTCGTTGCGCGGCGCGCCGGGGCCTGTCCACCCGGGCACTCTGGTTCCGCGGCCGTCTGACGGCGGGTACTGCGTGGTGTCACCCGGAAACCGGAAAAACCCCGGGGGCGGGCAACCGGACGAGACTATCAGCGGCCACCGGCCGCGCCCAAAACGCAGGTCTCGAGCCTGACGAGCCTCAGACGGCCGGAGGTGGCGGGTCCTGCTCGGTCCGACGCTCGGCAACCGACTGCGAGCCGTCCTCGTGGGTCGTCGTCGCCACGGTGCGGTGGGTGCGGCCGCGGTTGGCCTGGACGGCGGTCAGCACGATCACCAGCAGGCCGGCGATCGCGAGGATCCACCCGACCATGGTGAGGTCGATGGCTTCGATCATGTCCTGCACCGCCAGCGCGAGGATGAGTCCGAGGGCGAGCAGAAAGACGCCGAGTCCGTATCCCATATGAGCATTTTCCCTTCAGTGGTCGTCACCCACAGCGGGCAACACACGTCTCGAGGCTACCCGTCACGCGCCCCAGGGCGGCGCACCGCCCTGTGCCAGACTGACCGAATGTCCACCCAGCTCGGCGTGTGCAACCTGTGTGAGGCCATCTGCGGCCTCGAGCTGACGATCGAGGAGGGCCGGGTCACCTCGATCCGCGGGAGCGACGCCGACCCCCTTTCCCGTGGCTACATCTGCCCCAAGGGCGTGTCCCTGGCCGACGTACTCGACGACCCGGACCGTCTGCGCCGACCGGTCCGCCGGAGCGGCGGGGACTGGGTCGAGATCGGCTGGGACGAGGCGTTCGACCTGGTCGCCGACGGTCTGGCCGAGGCGCTCAACAACCACGGCTCCGACGCGGTCGGCGTCTACCTGGGCAACCCGACGGTGCACAGCCTCGGCTCGCTCACCCACGGACTGACCATGGTCAGGTCCCTGCGCACGCGAAACCTCTTCAGCGCCACCTCCGTGGACCAGCTCCCCCACCAGCTGGTCGCCCACCTGATGTACGGCCACCAGCTGCTGCTGCCGATCCCCGACATCGACCGGACGTCGTACTTCCTGGTCTTCGGGGCCAACCCGATGGCGTCCAACGGCTCGCTGATGACGGTGCCCGACTTCCCGAACCGGCTGCGGGCGCTGAAGCAGCGCGACGGCACGATGGTGGTGCTCGACCCGCGACGCACCGAGACCGCGAAGGTGGCTTCCGAGCACCACTTCATCCGCCCGGGCACCGACGTCTACGTCGTGCTGGCCATGCTGCACGTGCTGTTCGACGAGGGCCTGACGAGCTCGAGGGAGTACGTCGACGGCCTCGACACCGTGCGGGAGGCCGTGGCCGGGTTTGACCCCGAACGCGCGGAGCGCGCGAGCGGTGTCCCGGCCGACGAGATCCGCCGGATCGCGCGGGAGTTCGCGGCCGCCGACGGCGCTGCCGCCTACAGCCGGATGGGGGTCTCCACCAACACCCACGGCACGGTCGCGCAGTGGGCGGTGCAGCTGCTCAACCTGGTCACCGGGAACCTCGACCGCGAGGGCGGCACCCTCTTCACCACCCCCGCGATCGACAGCATCGGTCGGGGCCTGATCGGCAAGGGACACCACGACGCATGGCGCAGCCGGGTCCGCGGTCTCCCTGAGACTGCCGGAGAGCTCCCGGTCTCCGCCCTCCGAGAGGAGATCGAGACCCCGGGCGAGGGCCAGATCCGGGCGCTGCTCACCCTGTCCGGCAACCCGGTGCTCTCCACGCCGGACGGCTCGGCGCTCGGGCAGGCGATGGAAGGCCTTGACTTCATGGCAGCCGTCGACATCTACGTCAACGAGACGACCCGCCACGCCGATGTGATCCTGCCGCCGACCACCGCGCTGGAACGGGACCACTACGACCTCGTCTTCCACATGCTCGCGGTGCGCAACACGGCGCGGTTCACCCCGGCCGTCATCGACAAGGACCGCAGCCAACGGCACGACTGGGAGATCTACCGCGAGGTCACGCTGCGGCTGATGAAGCGGCTGAACCGCAAGCCCCCCTGGAAGAAGCGGCTCGCGACCCGGGCCCGACTGATGGCCAGTCCCACGTTCCTGGTGGCGCAGCTGCTCCGCACCGGCAGGTCGGGCGTCACCATCTCCCAGCTGCGGAAGAACCCGGCGGGGGTGGACCTCGGCCCACTCCAGGCGGACCGGCTGCCCGAGCGACTGTTCACGAAGACGAAGCGGATCGACGCCGCACCGGAGCTGGTGCTCGCGGACCTGGCCCGGCTCGACCAGGTGGAGATCTCGCCGCGGGACGGGGAGCTCGTGCTGATCGGCCGGCGCCACCAACGCGACAACAACTCCTGGATGCACAACACCGAGCGGCTCACCCGCGGCAAGCCGCGGCACCAGCTGCTGATGCACCCCGACGACCTCGCCTCCCGCGGGATCTCCGACGGGAACCGCGTCACCGTGAGGTCGAGGGTCGGCTCGGTCGAGGTCGAGGTCCGGGCCGCCGAGAAAAAAAAAAAAAAAAAAAAAAAAAAGCAAAACGAGCAACAGCTGCTCATGCACTCGATGACCTCGACGCCCGCGATCTCCGACGTGACCGCGTCACCGTGGTCGAGGGTCGGCTCGGTCGAGTCGAGGTCCGGGCCGCCGACGACATGATGCCCGGCGTGGTGTCGCTCCCCCACGGCTACGGCCACCAGGTCAACGGCACGGGCATGAGCCGGGCCGCCAAGGTGCCCGGGGTCTCGATCAACGACCTGACCGATCCCCAGCGGCTCGACGTGTCCGGCAACGCCGCGCTGAACGGCGTACCGGTCGACGTGACCCCGGCCTGAGAGCTCCCGTCGTCCGTGACGTTCGAGCTGCGGATGACGTGATCTGACCACTCGATCGTCAGGGACGATGAGCGTGGTGGGCGCGCAGGGCGAGGTAGACCGCCCGCACGCCGACCGCCCGCTCCAGCTCGTCGGTGACACCGGCGAAGAACTGCTTACGGTACGTCTCGTCGGTCACTGCGGAGACGGTGAAGTAGAGCCCGCTGAACGCACGCGAGGAACAGCGACACCTTGACCAGCTGGGTTGACACGCTGTCGAGGTAGGGGAAGCTGCGGATGCCATCGCCCAGACCGGTCCAGGACCCCTGAACGGTCTCCGGCATGATCAGCGACCCGAACAGCAGGAAGAAGACGAACACCGCCACGACCAGCACCAGCACCTGCGCGGTCTGGATGATCAGCAGCGCGGCGATCAGGTTCCAGCGCTCGTAGCCGGTGACCTGGGCGTACGACGCCGGGTCGGCGTCGGGGTCGGCGACCAGGTCGGCGCAGGGTTGCTCCAGCGGCGTGCCGCGACACGCACGGGCGAGGAGGCTGTCGTCGACCGCGTCGTCGGCCTGGTCGACCTCCTCGGGCAGCCGAACCAGCAGGAACACCACGCCCAGGCCCAGGAGCAGCAGCACCGCCAGCCACAACCGGCCGAACGGTAGCCGTGAGGTCATCTCCCATGCCTCGGCGTTGATGAACAGGAACGTCACGAAGACGAGCAGCAGCGGCAGCGCGCGGGAGCGGTGGACAGCAGCAGCCGCAGGCTGGAAAACGTCCGGCCCAGCGCCCAGCGTCAGGATCGGGCGGGCGCGCAGGGCGGTCAGGGCGTAGACGACCCCGGCCAGCACGGCCAGGGTCAACCACAGCGCCGGCGCCGCGCTGACCTGGTCGGAGAACCACCCGAGCAGCCCGCCGAGGGCGGCCGCAACGAGGAGCACCAGCACCATCAGCGGCAGTGCGCGGCGTGGCCGGAGCGCCGCCCGGGCAGCGGCTCGCTCCTCCGGGACGAAGTAGGGCAGCCCGTGCTGGAGGAACCAGGTCTCCGTCGCGACCAGCGGGTCGCTGCTGGTCTGCCTCACGCGGGGTCCTTCGCCGGTGCATCGAGCACGCTGCGGGCCTGCTCGACGTCGTCGTGCATCTGCGCCACCAGCTTGTCCACCGACTCGAACGCCGCCATGCCGCGGAGCCGATCGACGAACTCGACCTCGACCTCGACGCCGTACAGCTCCAGGTCGGTCCGGTCGAGCACGTAGCTCTCGACGCGGCTCTCGCGGTGGCCGTCGAAGGTCGGGTTGGTGCCGACGCTGATCGCCGCCGGGAACGTTCGCCGGTGTCGAGCCGGCGCAGCCAGCCGGCGTAGACGCCGTCGGCGGGGGTCGCCGTCACGCCGGAGGTCGGCACGTTGGCGGTCGGGAAGCCGAGCTCCTTGCCGCGCTTGTCGCCCTCGACGACCACGCCGCGCACGCGTGAACGGGCGGCCGAGCGCCTCGGCGGCGCCGGCGACGTCGCCGGTGGCCAGGCAGGTGCGGACGTACGTCGAGGACCAGACCTGCGGGCCGCCGTCGAGGGCGATCCCCTCGGCGACGAAGCCGCGGGACTCCCCCGCCTCGCGCAGGGTGGCGACGTCACCGGCGGCCCGGTGCCCGAACCGGAAGTTGGCGCCGACCACCACCGCGGCCGCGTGGAGCGCGTCGACCAGGACCCGGTCGACGAACTCCTCGGGGGACCAGCCCGCGATCTCGCGGTCGAACGGCAGGGCGAACACGGCGTCCACGCCCGCCTCGCCCAGCAGCCGGGTCCGGTCCTCGATGGTCGTCAGCGGCGACGGCGCGTGCTCGGGGCGCAGGACCGCCATCGGGTGCGGGTCGAAGGTGACCGCGACCAGGGTCAGCCCGTCGGCATCGGCGATCTCGCGGGCCCGGGCGACGACGTGCTGGTGACCGAGGTGGACGCCGTCGAAGTTGCCGATGACGACGGCCGTGCGGCCCAGGTCGGCCGGCACGTCGTCGAGGGCTCGCCAGATCGGCACGGGGGAGAGCCTACTGATCGCCGCGGCCACGCGCCCGGCAGCGACAGGTCCCACGTCTCGACCACGGCGTCGGGGTTGATCGGTCCGTAGACGTGCGGGAACGGCCGGTCCGAGCCGGGTACGTCGTCCTCGCGGACCGGCGCGGTGAGCCGGTCGGTGTCGATCACCAGCAGGACCAGCGGTGCCGTCGCGTCGGCGTAGTAGCTCGCGGCGGACCTGCTGCCACTGGTCCTCGTGGGAGCAGTGGATGAAGCCCTCCTCCGCCAGGGTGCGGCCCAGCGTGGACATCGTGTAGGCGCCGGCCTCCAGGGCCGCCTCCCACTCGGCGGCCACGGCAACGTGGAAGATCCGCATCAGACGAACACCGCGACGGCTCGGGTGGTCCCGTCGGCTCGGCTCGTAGAGCGCGAGGAACTCCCCGTCGGGCGCGAACAGCGCGGTGAGCCCGTCGAGGTCGGCATCGATCTGGCGGCCGTGCCGGACGTCGCCCGCCTGCGCCTCACCCAGGTCGCGGCTGGGGAAGCTCGCCGCGCGCGGCCTCCGCGATCGGCAGCATCGTGAACTCCTCGGCCAGCTGCTCGAGCGGTGTGGGCGTCGTCCAGGCCGAACGGCCCGACGGCCGTGCGGCGCAGGGCGGTGAGGTGGCCACCGACCCCCAGCTCGGCGCCGAGGTCGCGGGCGATCGCCCGGATGTAGGTGCCGCTCGAGCAGCGGACCGAGATGTCGACGTCGACGCCCTCGTCGCGTCGAGGCGCACCTCGTGGACCTCCAGCTCGTGGATGGTCACCGGTCGCGCGCGGCAGCTCCACCTGCTCCCCCTCGCGCACCCGCTGGTAGGCCCGCCGGCCGTCGACCTTGATCGCCGAGACGGCGGTCGGCACCTGCTCGATGTCGCCGACGAAGGCCGCCAGCGCGGACCGGATCGTGCGCGTCGTCGAGGCCGCCGCGTGGGTGCGGTCGAGACGACCTCGCCCTCGGCGTCGTCGGTGGTCGTGGAGGCTCCGAGCCGGATCGTGGCGTCGTACGCCTTCTCGGTCAGCGTCAGGTGCCCGAGCAGCCGGGTGGCCCGGTTGACCCCGAGGACCAGCACGCCCGTCGCCATCGGGTCGAGGGTGCCGGCGTGGCCGACCTTGCGGGTGCCCGACAGGCGGCGCACCCGCGACACGACGTCGTGGGAGGTGACGCCGGCCGGCTTGTCCACGACCACGAGGCCGGAAGCTCGCCGTCACTCGGCGTCGTCGTCGCTCGGCTCGTCCGCCTCGCCTCGCGCGGCTTCTTGTACGGGTCCTCCTCGCCGGCGTACGCCGTGCCCCGCGCCGCCGCGGCGGCCTCGTCCAGGGCGCGGGCCTTGGCGAGCACGTCGTCGAGGTGGCGGGCGTTCTCCGGCAGCGCGTCGGCGATGAACGTCAGCGTCGGCGCGTGCCGCATGCCGAGCTGCTTGGCCACCTCCGACCGGAGCAGGCCCTTGGCCGACTCCAGCGCGGCCGCGGTGCTGGCCAGGTCGTCGTCCTCGCCGTAGACCGTGTAGAAGATCGTCGCCTGCTGGGTGTCACCGGTCACCCGGACGTCGGTCACCGTGACGAACCCGAGCCGCGGATCCTTGATCCGCCGCTCGAGCATCTCGGCGACGACGACCTGGATCCGGTCGGCGATCTTCCGCACCCGTGGATTGCTCATCGTTCCTCTCCTGCCGAGCCGTCGTGAGTTACCACCAAGCGGCCGGTGAGCCGTCGTGAGTTCCCGCGCGATGCGGTAACTCACGACGGCTCAGCGTTTCAGTCGCGCGGGATCTCGCGCATCTCGAAGCTCTCCACGACATCGCCGATCTTGATGTCCTGGTAGTTCTTCAGCACGAGACCGCACTCGAAGCCCTCGCGGACCTCGCTGGCGTCGTCCTTCTCCCGTCGCAACGAGGCCAGGTCGAGGTTGTCCGCGACGACCGCGCCGTCCCGGAGCAGCCGCGCCTTGGCGTTGCGGCGGATGGTGCCGCTGGTGACCATGCAGCCGGCGATGTTGCCGAGCTTGGACGAGCGGAAGATCTCGCGGATCTCCGCCTGGCCGAGGGTGGACTCCTCGAACTCCGGCTTCAGCATGCCCTTCAGGGCTGCCTCGATCTCGTCGATCGCCTGGTAGATCACCGTGTAGTAGCGGATCTCGACACCCTCGCGGTCGGCCATCTCGGTCGCCTTGCCCTGCGGGCGGACGTTGAACCCGATGATGATCGCGTCGGAGGCAGCGGCCAGGTCGACGTTGGTCTCGGTGATCGCACCGACCCCGCGGTCGATGACCCGGATGCCGACTTCCTCGCCCACGTCGATGTTGGACAGAGCGTCCTCGAGCGCCTCGACCGAACCGGACACGTCGCCCTTGAGGATCAGGTTGAGCTCCTGGCTCTCGCCCTTCTCCATCGAGGCCATGAAGTCCTCGAGGGTACGGCGCACCCGACGCTTCGCCTGCATGGCGGCACGCTCGCGCGCCTCCCGCTTCTCGGCGATCTGCCGGGCCATCCGGTCGTCATCGACGACGATCAGGTTCTGGCCGGCACCGGGCACTGCGGTGAGCCCGAGCACCATCGCGGGACGCGACGGGTCGGCCTCCTCGATGTTGTCGCCGTTCTCGTCCAGCATCGCCCGGACCCGGCCGTGGGCGGGGCCGGCGACGATCGAGTCGCCGACGCGGAGGGTTCCGCGCTGGACCAGGATCGTCGCCACCGGGCCGCTGCCCCGGTCGAGGTGTGCCTCGACCACGAGCCCTTGGGCGTCCTGGTGGGGGTTGGCCCGCAGGTCCAGGGACGCGTCCGCGGTGAGTACGACGGCCTCGAGCAGCTTGTCGAGGTTGAGCTCGGACTTCGCCGAGACGTCGACGAACATCGCCTCGCCGCCGTACTCCTCGGGGATCAGGCCGTACTCGGTCAGCTGACCGCGCACCTTGGTCGGGTCGGCCTCGGGCTTGTCGATCTTGTTGACCGCGACCACGATCGGGACCCCGGCGGCCTTGGCGTGGTTGAGCGCCTCGACCGTCTGCGGCATCACGCCGTCGTCGGCCGCGACCACCAGGATCGCGATGTCGGTCGCCTGCGCACCACGGGCACGCATGGCGGTGAACGCCTCGTGACCCGGGGTGTCGATGAAGGTGATCCGGCGCTCCTGGCCATCGACCTCGGTGGCCACCTGGTAGGCACCGATGTGCTGGGTGATGCCACCGGCCTCCTTGGCGACCACGTTGGCGTTGCGCAGCGCGTCGAGCAGCTTGGTCTTTCCGTGGTCGACGTGACCCATGACGGTGACGACCGGCGGACGGATGGCCAGGTCGGTCTCGTCGCCCTCGTCCTCGCCGAACTCGAGGTCGAACGACTCGAGCAGCTCACGGTCCTCGTCCTCCGGGGAGACGACCTCGACGACGTAGTTGAGCTCCTCGCCGAGCAGCTCGAGGGTCTCGTCGTTGACGGACTCGGTCGCCGTCACCATCTCGCCGAGGCTGAACAGCATCTGCACCAGCGAGGCGGCGTCGACGCCGATCTTGTCGGCGAAGTCGGTGAGGGAGGCGCCGCGGGCCAGCCGGACGGTCTCGCCGTCGCCCTTGCGGACCCGCACGCCACCCAGCGTCGGGGCCTCCATCTGCTCGAACTCCTGGCGACGCGCCCGCTTCGACTTGCGGCCGCGACGCGACGGCCCGCCGGGCCGTCCGAAGGCACCCTGGGTCTGGCCACGCCCGCCGGGGCGTCCACGACCGCCGGGACCGAAGCCACCGCGTGCGGGGGGACCACCACGTCCGGGAGCACCGGCAGCCGGCACCGGGACCGCCACGACCGGGAGCACCGCCAGCCACGACCGGGGGCACCGCCGCCGGCACGACCCGGGCCGCCGGCACCACGGCCGCCGGGACCGGAGCCGAAGGCGGCCGGGGACTTGGGCATCATCGCGGGGTTGGGGCGCGGCATGCCGGGAGCGCCGCCGTCGCGGGCAGCGGGCGGGCGGGGAGCCCGCTGGTCGCCCGGAGGCGCAGCGTCGGTCGGGCGGGGGCGACGGCCCATGCCCTGGCTGGCGGCGAACGGGTTGTTGCCGGGGCGCGGTGCACCCGGACGGCCGACCGGCCGCGGGGCCGGGGGCTTGGGGGTCGGGGAGGCAGACGCGGCGGCGGCCGGGGCCTCGGGCTCGGCCGGGGGCTCGGGCTCGTGGGTCTCCGCAGGGGCGGGAGCCTCCACGACCGGCTCGGGGGCAGGCTCGGGGGCGGGCTCGGGCTCCGGCGGGGCGGTCTTCGCGCCAGGCGCCTTGGGCTTCGCCGCCGTCTTGGCGGGGGCCTTCTCCGCGGGCTTCTCGGCCTTCGCGGCGGGCTTCTCGGGCGCGGCCGCGGCCGGAGCCGGCGCAGCCGCAGTCTTCAGCTCGTCGCCGTACTCCTTGCGGAAGCGCATCTCCGCCGGGAGCTCGACAGTGGAGCTCGCCGACTTGACGAACTCCCCCATCTCCTTGAACTTCTCGAGAACGAACTTGCTCTCGACACCGAACTCCTTGGCGAGTTCGTGAACTCGGGTCTTAGCCACGTTTCTCCTTCTGGCCTGAGACCCGGGTTCCGGGGGGTTTGTCTCAGACCGTTAGCGGGTGTGCAAACTCATCGCGAAGTACTCATCGAGTGCTCATGAGCTGCTGCTCCAGTTTCTGTCGGTCGGACTCAGTTGGTGTGTGAGGCGAGGTAGTCCCCCACCGGTGTGCTGGCCAACCCCTGCTCGAGCCGGAGGGCTCGGGCAAATGCTCGCCTGCGCACCGCGAGGTCGTAGCACGCGGACGTGGGGTGCAGGTGCGCGCCGCGTCCGGGTGCCGTGCCGTCCGGATCGGGTACGACGGCCGGTCGGCCGCTCGCATCCAGTCCCGCGACGACACGCAACAACTCACGTGTCGTGGCCCGTTCCCGACAACCGATGCACGTACGGACTGGCTTACCTGTCACCCGTGCGGGGGGAAGTCGATCGCGCGCCACTGTGTTTAACCCTACCGGGTGCAGGCGACGGATTTCGAACCGAGGCCTCTGCGGCCGCCCTCCGTGGCCCTACCGTGACGGGATGCGCATCGACGACTTCGACGGCGGAGACCTCGACAAATCGGTCTGGCTGCCCCACTACCTGCCGGCGTGGAGCTCGCGATCTGCCAGCGCCGCCGCATACATCGTGCAGAACTCCGAGCTGACGCTTTCCATTCCTGTCGACCAGGGCGACTGGTGCGCGGACGACCACACACCGCGGCTGCGGGTGTCGGGGATCCAGAGCGGGAGCTGGTCGGGTCCGGCCGGGAGCACCCGAGGCCAGCTGCGGTTCCGCGAGGGACAAGTCGTGCGCGAGGAGCAGGAACGATTCGAGGGATGGCTGCCCGCGGGCGGGACGATCGGGATCCGGGCCCGGATGTCGCTGTCGCCCCGGTCGATGGCAGCGCTCTGGATGAGCGGCTTCGAGGACGACCCGGCGCAGGAACGTTGTGGGGAGATCTGCGTGTTCGAGATCTTCGGCAACGCGCTCGGTCCGGCCGATGACCCGTACGCCGAGGTCGGCGTCGGCATCAAGGCCTTCCGCGACCCGGCGCTGACACAGGACTTCGAGGCGCCGCGCGTTCCGATCGACGTCACGCGCCACCACGACTACGTCGTCGAATGGGACGCGGACGCGGCGGTGTTCAGTGTCGATGGTGCTGAGGTACGACGCTGCCCGAAGCCGCCGACGTACCCGCTCCAGCTGATGCTCGCCCTCTTCGACTTCCCGGAGTGGTCCACCGGGGACGACGACCACCTGGTGCCCAAGCTCACCGTCGACCGGGTGTGGGTGAGCTGAGCAGCGACGCGCGAGGAACGAACGCGGCGCGTGGGCTCAGCCAGGTTGAGCAAGCGACGCGACTGAGGAACGAGGTCGCGCAAGCGCGTCGAAACCCGGTGACGTTCGCAGGGCGGCGACCACGGTGGTCACCGCCCTGCCCATCTCACCGGGTTTCGAGACGCGTCACTCAGCCCTTCGCTCCGCTCGGGCCTGAGTCGACGCTCCTCAACCTTCGCCGCTGATCGCGGGGTTCGCAGGCTCACCCCGCGGCGGCTCATCATCCCCGCGGATGTCGATCCGCCATCCGGTGAGTCGAGCCGCGAGCCGGGCGTTCTGACCCTCCTTGCCGATCGCCAGCGAGAGCTGGAAGTCGGGGACGACCACGCGCGCCGACTTCGCCGTCGCGTCGACCACCTCGACCGAGGTCACCCGGGCCGGCGACAGGGCGTGGCCGATCAGCTCGGACGGGTCTTCGGACCAGTCGACGATGTCGATCTTCTCGCCGTGCAGCTCGGACATCACGTTGCGGACCCGCTGGCCCATCGGGCCGATGCAGGCACCCTTGGCGTTCACCCCCGACGCCGTCGACAGCACCGCGATCTTGGTGCGGTGACCGGCCTCGCGGGCGATCGCCGCGATCTCGACGGTGCCGTCGGCGATCTCGGGCACCTCGAGGGCGAACAGCTTGCGGACGAGGTTGGGGTGGGAGCGGGACAGGGTGATCTGCGGTCCGCGCATGCCCTTGCGGACCGAGATGACCAGGCACTTGATGCGGGTGCCGTGGTCGTAGCGCTCGCCGGGGACCCGCTCCCCCAGCGGCAGCAGGGCCTCCAGCTTGCCGAGGTTCACCATCACGTCGTCGGGGTTGCGGCCCTGCTGGATGACGCCGGAGATGATGTCGCCCTCCTTGCCGGAGAACTCACCGAACCGGATGTCGTCCTCGGCGTCCCGCAGACGTTGCAGCATGATCTGCTTCGCCGTCGTCGCCGCGATGCGGCCGAACCCCTCCGGGGTGTCGTCGTACTCCCCGATCTGCTCGCCCTCCTCGTCCAGCTGCGCGGCGAAGACGGTGACGTGCCCGGTCTTGCGGTCCAGCTCGACCCGCGCGTTCTCCTGCGCACCCGGCGTCTTGTGGTACGCCGTGAGCAGCGCCTGCTCGATGGCCTCGACGAGGATGTCGAAGGAGATCTCCTTCTCGCGCTCCAGCATCCTGAGGATGCCCAGGTCGATGTCCATCAGCTCTCCTTCGACGCGCGCCGGTTGAACTCGACCTGGACCTGGGCGCGGGCGATGTCGGCGTAGGCGATCTCGCGGATCGTCCCGTCGACGTCGAGGCACGCCGCCGCGTCGTCGCTGGTCGCGATCCGGCCCTCGAGCTCCTCACCATCCGTGGTGGTCACCTTGACCAGCCGGTCGGCGTTGCGCCGCCAGTGGCGGGGCAGCGTGAGCGGCCGGTCGACACCGCGCGAAGTGACCTCGAGCGTGTAGGGCTGCTCGCCCATCGCGTCGGACTCGTCGAGCACGCGGGAGATCTCGCGGGTCGCTTCGGCGACGTCGTCGAGGGTCACGCCGCCGTCCTTGTCGACGGCGATCCGGAGGATCCGACGCTTTCCGGCCGGCGTGATCTCCACGGCCTCGACGTCGAGATCCAGTGCACTGAGGGGGCCGACGATCTCGGTCTCGATGGATTCCCGGATGGCGTCCTGCCTGACGCTGCTCACGAGCCCCGACCTCCTTGTCCAGTTGGAAGACCTCGAGACAGTCGCTGGGCGACCTCCTCGTTCCTGCGAATCTCCACGATAGCGGTGCGGACGCTGGCAGAGTCAGGGGCGCGGACGGTCGCCGGGCCGGAGGCGCTAGATAGGGTCGGCGCCGTGTCCCGTCGCCCCGTCCCGCGCACCACCCGTCGTACGACGCTGGGGGGTGCCCTCGCCGGCGCCGCCGTCCTCGCCGGCTGCGACCTGGGCTCCGGCGATCCGGCCTCGGCCCCGACACCATCTGCAGGCCCACGACGACCCCGATGCCGGTCTGGTCGAGGACGTGATCGACGACGTCGTCGCCGCCCAGCTGCTCGTCGAGACCCTCCGCCGCCGGCACCGCTCGTTGCGCCGACCGCTGGGTGGGCTCGCCCGGGTCCACGACGCGCACCTGGAGGTCCTCGGGTCGAGCGAACGGTCCGGGCGCAGGGCTCCGCGGACCAGCAATGCCGGGGAAGCGCTGGCCGTGCTCAGATCACGAGAGCTGCGCCTCCAACGATCGCTGGCGGACCGTTCGGTGGCAGCCCAGAGCGGGCGGCTGGCGCGACTGCTGGCCTCCATGTCGGCGGCGGTGGCCCAGCAGCTGGCCGTGCTTCCGGGGGCGGACCGGTGACGACGCTCGACGCCCTCCAGGTCGCCCTCGCAGGCGAGCACGCCGCGCTCTACGTGTACGGCGTGCTCGGTGCCCAGACCTCGGCGTCGGACACGCCGCAGCTGTTCGACGCGGTGTCCGAGGCCTACGAGACGCATCGTGCGCGCCGCGACCACCTGACCGGCCTGGTGCTCGAGGAGGGCGGGACGCCGGTCGCGTCGGAGCCGGCGTACGAGATCCCGCGACGCCTCGGAACGCCGTCGGACGGTGTCCAGCGCCGCGCTCCGCCTGGAGCGCCGCAGCGCCTCGACCTACGCGTGGCTGGTGGCGAACACGGTGGGCGGCCAACGGCGCTGGGCGATCGATGCCCTCACCGACGCCGCGGTCCGCGAACTCGGCTACCGAGGAAGTCCCGAGATCTTCCCCGGAGCCGACGAGTCCGCGGACCACGGGTGACCAATCTCCCGAGAGACCAGTCAGGGAGCGCTCGCCAGTGGCGAATCACTCCCTCGTGCATAATCCTGCAACGAGGCGAGGGGGATGCGCCAGTATCGGCCAGACTCATCTTTTTGCATTGCACGAACCTGCAATCCGTGCGGGTACCGGCGTTCAGGCTCGGTAGGCGGCCCACATCCTGGCGATGCGCTGGTCCTGGCCGCCGGTGAACTGCGTGTAGCAGCGGTCAAAGCTGTAGTCCATGTAGTTGTGGATCGGGTCCATGCCGGACATCCGGCAGGAGTCCCGGCCCGCGGGGCAGCCGCTGGTGGGGCTCATCTGGGCCGGCGTGTCGTCGACCTGGTCGTTGAGGTCGGTGCAGCCGCCCTGGAAGGTGTGGTAGAGACCGAACCAGTGGCCCGCCTCGTGCGTCGCGGTCCCGCCCAGGTTGAAGTTGGCGATGCTGCCGCCGGGCAGGGAGTCGTAGTTGACGCGGATGCCGTCGATCTTGCCGCTTCTTGGCGTAGTCCCAGGGGAAGGTGGCGACCCCGAGGAACTGGAAGTCGACGAGCCAGATGTTCAGGGCGTTCGCGCCGCCCTTGCGGGTCAGGGCGCGGTAGCGGGCGGACTGGCTGTCCCTGTGCCAGGCGGTGTTGTTGTAGCGGTGGGTGGTCGACCAGGCGGAAACGGAAGCCAGTCCCGGCGAAGTCGTGGTTGAGCACCGCGATCTGGCGACCGATCTGGCGGTTGGTGACGTCGCCGCGACCTGCGGCGTCACGCATGACGTGGAAGTGGACGGGGACCGTCCGGGCGAGCGCGGTGCTCCTGAGGCTCGGCGCACCCTTGGCCGCGAGGCGGCTGCTGGTGCGGCGCGCGATCGCAAGCTGCTCGGCGGCGGAGATGGCCGGGTGATCGACGCCCCTTGTTCCTCCACGGGCCGCGGCGGCTGCTCCGGGTGTCGGGGTCAGGCATTCGGCCCCGGAGTCGTCGACCCGGGCCTGAGCTGGAGCGGCAAGTCCGACGACGGTCAGCGCAGTAGCCCCGAGACCTGCTGCGGCGGCCAGACGAATGGTCTGCGCGAAACGCATTGCGGGGTCCTTCCCTCAAAGCCCCGCCCCCGCGGATTTTTGAAAGGTTGCCCGGGAACCTACCCACCCCTAGGTCGCACTAACCATCAACCTTTGGTACTAGGGCTAGTCCCTTGGTACTAGTACCACCTAGGGTGCCGGTCAGTGCCAGCCGCGCACGATCCCGGGGACCTCGGCGAGGCGCTCCGCGACCGCGTCCGGGACTCCCTCCGTGTGGCCGACCTGGCTGGGCGGGATGTCGCTGTGCGGGACGTGAATCGCAAGCAGGCCTGCGTTCTGGGCTCCCCAGACGTCGTCGAAGAGTCGGTCACCGACGTAGACGCAGCGCGCCGGATCGGTCGCCCCCACCGCCTTCATCGCCGCCTCGAACGCGTGCGGAGAGGGCTTGGTCCACGGCAGCTCGCTGGTATAGACCCCTGCGTCGATCAGCTGCAGTACTCCGTCCCGGCGGAAGAACCCCTCGTGCCACTCCCGCGGCCAGATCGTGTTCGAGAGCACCCCCACCTTGATCCCCTCGGATCGCAGCTCCTCGAGCATCGGCCCGGCCTCCGCGTCCGTGACGGTGTGGGGTTCCCAGAAGTCGTAGTACGCCGAGAGCAGCTCGGGGTCGTGGTCGAGCCCGGCCTCGGCGAAGAGGTCAGCGACCGTCGAGCTCTGCTGGTGGTCGCGGCTCCGCCCCCAGATGGCGTCACCCGCCGCGTGCAGCCGCTCCCGCGACACCTCGATGTCGTGGTCGGCGTTGACCACGGCCTGGGCGAGCGCCAGGGACTCGGCATGGAAGTCGATGTCGTGCCAGCGGGTGAGGGTGCCGCCCCAGTCGAAGATGACGGCGTCGATGTTCACCCTCTGACCAGCGGCGACCAGGTGGTCGACGATCCGGTCCGCGGGCACGTCCTCGCGGTCGCCGGTACGGCGGTCCTTCACCTCGATCGTGCCCTCCGCGAGCCCCTTGCCGACCACCGCGATGGTCGGGACGCCGATCAGCTCGGCGTCCTTGAACTTCACGCCCGGGGACACCTTCGGCCGGTCGTCGTGGAGGACCTCGACACCGGCAGCGGACAGCTCGTGGGCGATCCGGTCGGCGGCGGCGAAGATGGCCGGGTCCTTGCCGGTCGCGACCAGGTGCACGTCGGCCGGCGCGATCTCGCGCGGCCAGACCAGGCCGAGCTCGTCGTTGTTGCCCTCGGCGATGGCGGCGACCGCCCGGGTGACCCCGATGCCGTAGGAGCCCATCGTGACCGTGACCAGCTTGCCGTTCTCGTCGAGGACCCGCAGGTCGAGCGCCTCGGCGAACCAGCGGCCGAGCTGGAAGATGTGGCCCATCTCGATGCCCCGGGCCGACTCCAGCGTGCCGTCGCAGTTGGGGCACGGGTCCCCGTCGCGGACCTCGGCGGCCTCGATCGTTCCGTCGGGGGTGAAGTCCCGTCCGGCGACCAGGTCGAGGACGTGCTGGCCCTCGACGTTGGCGCCGGTGACCCAGCGCGTGCCCTCGACGACGCGCGGGTCGACGAGGTAGCGGATGCCGGAGTCGCTCTTCTCGCCCAGTGCCTGCGGGCCGATGTAGCCCTTCACGAGCCCGGGGTGCTTCGCGAACTCCGCGTCCCCGAACGGCTCGACCTCGGTCGGTTCGAGCTGACCCTCGAGCCGCTTCGTGTCGACGTCCCGGTCGCCGGGGATCGCGATCGCCACCGGCTCGCGGGTGCCGTCGGGGTGCTTCAGCACCACCATCACGTTCTTCAGGGTGTCCCCGGCGTGCCACGGGCGATCGTCGCGGGGGAACTTCTGGTTGAGGTGGTCGACCAGGGTGTCGATCGTGGGCGTGTCCGGCGTCTGCTCCGCGTGGGCGGCCGGCAGGTCGTCGTACGGCACCGGTGCGGGCGCCGGCACCTCGACCGCCTCGACGTTGGCGGCGTAGTCGCAGCTGGTGCAGCGGACGTAGGTGTCCTCACCCACGTCCGCCTTGGCCAGGAACTCCTCCGACTTCGAGCCGCCCATGGCGCCGCTGGTGGCCTTGACGATCACGTAGTCGAACCCGAGCCGGTCGAAGGTCCGGACGTAGGCCTCGCGATGCGCGGCGTAGGAGCGGTCCAGCCCCTCGTCGGTGGTGTCGAAGGAGTAGGAGTCCTTCATGATGAACTCCCGACCGCGCAGGACACCGGCCCGCGGACGTGCCTCGTCGCGGTACTTGGTCTGGATCTGGTACAGCCAGACGGGGAGGTCCTTGTAGGAGGAGTAGAGGTCCTTCACGGCGAGCGTGAACATCTCCTCGTGCGTGGGACCGAGGAGGTAGTCGGCGCCCTTGCGGTCCTGCAGCCGGAAGATGCCGTCGCCGTACGTCGTCCAGCGGTTGCTGGCCTCGTAGGGCTCGCGCGGCAGCAGCGCGGGGAACTGCAGCTCCTGGGCACCGATCGCGTTCATCTCCTCGCGGATGATCCCCTCGACCTTGCGCAGCACGCGCAGGCCCAGCGGAAGCCAGGTGTAGATGCCGGGAGCGGCGCGGCGGATGTAGCCGGCGCGGACGAGCAGCCGGTGGCTCGGCACCTCGGCGTCCGCGGGGTCCTCTCGCAGGGTCCGCACGAACAGGCTCGACATCCGGAGAATCATGGTGTGCAGGCTACTTGCGGGCCTCGGGCGTCGGCGAACCAGTTAGTCCCGGCGGGCGGCGCGGAGCGCGATCCCGATCAGCGGGAGCTGCAGGGGCAGCCGGCCGTAGGCGATGGCCCGGAACCTCCGGTTGCCGGAGCGCCGGGCGTCGTCGGCCATCTTCAGGTTCCCGGGGAAGACCCCGACCAGCAGCGCGGCGCTCGCCCAGCCAGCGGTCCGGCGCGTGCCCGGGTGCAGCAGTCCGGCGGCGCACGCGAGCTCCGCGACGCCGCTGCCGACGATGACCTCGCGATGCCTCGGCACGAACCTCGGCATCAGCGGCTCGAACACCTCCGGGCGGACCAGGTGGACGACGCCACTGGTCGTGAAGATCCCTGCCAGCAGCAGGACGTCCTTGCGCAGAGCCACGCGCCGACTCTAGATGGTCAGGATCTCGGCGGTCAGAACATGACGGTCGCGAACGTGGCCGACTGGCGGAAGCCGACCCGCTCGTAGACCCGGCGGGCCGGCAGGTTGTACTCGTTGACGTAGAGCGCCACTACCGGCGCGATGTCGCGGCGTACCAGCTCGACCACGGCGGCCATGCCACGAACACCGATGCCCTCGCCGCGCCGGTCCGGCGGCACCCACACGCCCTGGACCTGGGCGGCGGACGGAGTCGCGCACGCGACCTCCGCCTTGAAGATCAGGCGACCGTGGTCGAAGGCGGCGAAGGACCAGCCGCGGGACATGAGCTGGCTGACCCGGGTGCGGTAGAGCTCCGCCCCACCGCCTGACTCGGGCGAGACGCCGACCTCCTCGGTGTACATCGCCACGCAGGCCGGGTAGACCTCCGCCAGGTCGTCCATCGTCGTCACCCGCACCGCAGGGTCGGGCGCGACCTGCGGCTCCCCGGCGATCTCGAGGTGGGGCTGGTCCCACCGGACCTCGCGAGGCCGGCCCCAGGTGGCGGCGACGCCGTTCCAGAGGGTGCGTACGGCGGTCTGCGGGCCGACGATCGTGGAGACGCTGCGTCCCCGGGTCAGTGCCCGCTCGGCGAAGACCCGTGCGTCGTCCTCCGTGGCCTGCACCGGGACGAGGTTCGCCCCCACGTGGCAGGCCGCAGTCAGCCGGCCGTCGGCGAAGCGCCCCCAGACCTCGCCACCGAGCCAACGCGGCTCCAGGTTGGTGGTGCGGGCACGGTAGTCCGCGAACACGTTGACCACGGGGTCCAGCGCGACGAGCCGCACGAAGTCGGGGAGATCCTCGGGCCCGAGAACCCGGACGCCGTGACGGGTCGTGAGCACAGGCGCAGCCTACGCGGACGTTGCTTCGGGCCGGGTGGCGAACCACCCGGCCCGAAGCCCGGTCATCCGGCGCTACGCGTGAGGCGTGGTCCTCATGAGCCCCGACCAGGCCGAGGCGCCCTCAGCGTTCAGCGCCTGGACTCTGAAGCGGTACGACTTGCCGTTGTTGAGGCCCGTGACCAGCAGCCGGTTCGCGGGTGCGTCGGCCCTCCGGAGCGTCCCCACCTGCTGGCCGTCCAGGGTTTGCACCTGGACCCGGTAGCTCGTGATGGCGCTCCCGCCGTCGTCGGCCGGGGCCGTCCAACGGCACAGGACGCTCTTGTTCCGAGGGTCAACTCCCGTCATGTGCGGCGCACCCGGTCGTCCGCGTGGTACCGCGCCGACCTCGGGCGACCAGGGACCAAGGCCTCTGGCGTTCTCGGCCCGCACTGCGAAGAAGTAGTCCTCCCCGTTGGTCAGGCCGGTCACGTCGAGCGTGGTGCCGGTGGTCGACCTCAGTTCCTCGGTCCCGTCGAGGCGGGTGACCCGGACCTCGTACCTCGTGATCGGAGAGCCGCCGTCGTCGGGCGCGGTCCAGCTGACCCGCACCAGGCGGTTACCGGGAGTGAGGTTCGGGAAGCCGGGAGCTCTCGGAGCCTCGGCCTGCGGGGTCACCGGCGTCGAGGGTAGCGAGTACTCCCCGGTACCGAAGTCGTTGATCCCCCGCACCCGGAACGTGTAGGGCTGGCCATTGGTCAACCCGGTGACCAGGAGGCTGGTGTCCGTCGGCTCCACGATGGGGCGCAGCTCACCGACCTGGTTACCGCTCGCGTCGAGCACCTGCACCTCGTAGCCGGTGACGACACTCAGCGAGGGGACGAAGCTGACTCGCGCGTTGCGGTTGCCCGGCACGGCGTGCACGTCCGTCGGCGGGTCCGGCGGGAAGCTGTCGGAGAAGATCAGCTCCTCGACGTTCTCCACGGTGTCGGTCCCGTCGTTGGCCAGGAACTCCCCTGGGACCACGACGCCGCCGGCGATGTGGCTCACCGTGATCCGGCGCCCGTCCCACTCTCGCGGGCACCGCGTCAACGGCTGCGGTGTCGCACCGGAGATGTCGACGCACTCGTAGCTGTCACGGGTGTCGGAGAACAGCGCCCTGTCGGTCCCCACGCCGTTGCCGTCCAGGATCTCGCGGACGATCACGATGTTGCCCGGGTCGATCGCACCGGAGAACACGTCGGCCTGGAGCTCATTCATGCTGTTCGCGCTGTCGACCTCGGTGCTCGGGTCTGCCGGGTTGGTCCGCACGCTGAGCCGGACGTCGAGGTACTTGTCGCCGTCGAGGATGTCGTCTCCGCCCCGGCCCTCGAGGACGTCGCTGCCGTTGCCGCCGATGATGATGTTGCCGGCGGCGTACGACGCCACGCCCTCGCCCACCACGTCCTGCAGCCCGTTGATCCGGGCGATGCCGTCCGGGTGGAGGGTGTGGCCGTCACCGATCGGCGTGTCGCCCGGGGCGACGATGTCGTGTCCTCGTTCCGGCTGTCGCCGCGGAGAACGTCGTCCTTCGACCAGCCGGACACGGCCTCGACGAGGTCGAACCGGTCGCGGAGGGCCCCCACCGACGGAGGCAGCAGGCCGGTGAAGTCCAGGTCGGTGTTGCCTGCCTGGGGGTCGCCCTCGTGAATGAACCAGTCGAACCCGAGCATTCCCTCGGCGCGCTGGATCCCAGGTCCGCCGAGCATGATGTCGTCGCCGCCCTCGGCGTCGAAGTCCTGCTCGCCACCGTCGCCGTCGAGGACGTCGTCTCCCGGAGCGTTCGGGTCGTCCTGGAACGGCGCGCCGTTGTCTCCCTGGAGCAGGTTGAACGGGCCGGAGCCGCCCTCGATCCAGTCGTCGCCGTCGTCGCCGAACACGGTGTCGATGTCGTCACCGCCGAGGACGAAGTCGTTCCCGGGGCCGCCGAAGGTCTCGGTGATGTCGTTGCCGTCGACGATGAAGTCCTTGCCGCGGCCGCCCTGGTTCAGGTCGCCCCCGAAGCCCTGGCCCGAGGAGATCGCGTCGTCCCCGTCGCCGCCCTTGAGGACGTCGTCGCCGAACAGGTCGTTCATGATGTCGTCGCCGAGGCCACCGATCAGGTTGTCGACTCCGTCGCCACCCTGCATCCAGTCGTCGCCGTCGTTACCGCGAATGGTGTCGTCGCCCTCGCTGGCCCACACCCGGTCGTCGCTCGCGGTGCCGTTGAACACCGCGTGCGCGGGACCGTTGTAGCGCAGGCCGTTCGGGCCACCCGACATCTTGAACAGGTCCATGCCCGGCTCGCCGGTCCGGTCGCCCTCGTCGTAGTCCTCGGTCATCGGGTCGTCGACCACGGACGATCCCGCCCCGGAGGTCAGGGTGCCCACGTCGAAGACGTAGTCCGGGCGGGAGAACGTGTCCGCCGGGAGGCCGCTGACGTCGGTGTTGCGCGAGATCAGCTCCGCGAAGGAGTTCCCCTCGAGCTGCGTGAGCAGGTTGAGGCCCGCAGTCCGAGCGAGGTAGTAGAACCGGTCACCGAACTGCAGGTCCTCCATCTGCGTCTCGAAGACGTAGTTGAACGTGGACCCGAGGAGACCACCGAAGACCATCCGCTTCTCGGCGAGGCCACCCATCCACAGGTCGACGTCGTTCAGCCCGGTCGTGTTGTTGGTCCAGGTGCCCGTGCTGTTCATGAAGTCGGCCGCGTTCTCGGGGGTCAGCGGGTCAGCCGGGTCCTGATTGATCAGCCGCTCGGCGGCAGTGCGCCGGGCGGTCAGGCCGCCGGTGATGCTCGGGTGCTCGCCGTAGGCCGCCACGAAGTTCACCAGCGACTCGCGGTGCTTGAGGTTGAAGCCGAAGTCCGTCCAGCTCGTGTACGGCGCCAGTGCGGAGTTGTTGCTCTCGGCGTAGAACGCAGCGCGCACCGCGTTCAGCCGCGGGACGCCCGTCTCGCGGGCCCGGGCGATGTTGATCGCCGGCAGGTCCAGGGGCAGCCCGAGGAGCTTGTTGCGCAGCGCCTCGGTGACGAACTCGTCGATCTCGTTGCCGGTCTGACGGGTCATGCCGCGCACGATGCGGCCCGCTGCGACGCCCGGATCCACGGTCCCCCCGTCGTCGAACGCCAACGGGTTGAGGAAGGCATCGAGCAGGCTCATGTTCTTCCTGGTGCCGTCGGCCTCCTGGCGAGCCACGGTCTCGGTGAGCATCGAGTGCCCGAAGCGGTAGACCGCGTGGGCGAACTCCGCGCGGATCGCCGGGTTGATGGCCGTGTTGTAACCCGAGCCACCTTCTCCGAAGAGGTTCACCATCGGCTGGACCTTGCGGATGAACTCCTCGAACGCGAGGTGCTGGTACTCCATCTCGGTGACGAAGCGGGCGGCCTGGAAGATCCGCTCGCCGTTCCAGACTCCGGGAGAGATCTGCCAGTCGGAGACGCTGGCCGGGTCCTCGTTGACGAGGACGTCCTTGATGCTGCTCCCTCCGGGGCTCGGGTCCGCGGCCAGCCGGTTGTGCTCGGCGTGGAAGATGTGGTGCACCGCGGTGAGGCCGATGTTCTCGTTGACCCGTCCGTCACCGGCCACGAAGTGCTCGTCGAGGAGCTCGTCGTCGTAGGTGGCCGGGCTGCCATCGTCGTCACCGGCAACGGTCAGGGGGTCCGGGGCGAGCGCCTGGCGGGCCGTGTTCGGGTTGTTGTCGTGGTCGCCGAACGGGACCGCGAGGTGGGCGATGTCGTCGAGGAAGGCGTGTCCGGTCCGGACGGCCTGCGAGGCGTCCACCGGCGCGTCCGGGTTGCCCTCGAGCCTGACGTTGCCCGGAAGGATCAGCTGCGGGAACCCGTTGGCGCCGGGCAGGAACTTGCCGTACGGGTCCGTGGCCAGCAGCGGCAGGTTGAGGACATCCTGGTCGTCGAGCTCGATTCCCAGCAGTGTCCGCGCCTGCTCCTTGGCCGAGGCCCAGGTGGCCATTCCGTCGCGCGTGCCGTCGTCGAGGGCGCCCTCCAGCATCTTGCCGTTGCTGACGGGCTTGCCGGCCGCGTCCTCGTCGTACTCGCGGAGGAACACCTGGTGCGACGGGTGCGAGGTGTAGGTCTGGCTCTGGTCGACGAACGTCGCGGTCTGGTTCGTCGTTGAGCCCGGGCTGCCGGACGCGCGGGTCACCACCATGAAGTTCTGTCCGGGCGTCGCCGGGTTGAACAGCGGGTCGCTGGGGTCGAGCGGCATGAAGACGGTGCCAGCGCCGCCCTTGTTGACCAGGTCCAGGCCGTGGTCGAAGAACTGGCCGAAGAGCGTGAACCAGGAGTTGAAGGGCGCGGACAGCCCGACATCCGGGGCCTCGTTCGGGATGAACAGGGTGCCCGACTCGTCGGGGGTTGCGTCGGGACCGGCGACGGCCTGAGCGGCGGGGTTGCCCGGGGTCTGGTCGACGATCAGGTTGCTGATGGTGCGCGGCTGGGAGTCGACGACGTTGCCGTTGCGCGCGTAGGAGGTGTTGCCGCCCGGGGTGGTCGCGTTACCGGGGAATCCGGGAGGCGCGGGATCGGCGTTGCGGAAGTTGGTTCCAGCACTCGGCGGGAAGGTCTGGTCGGCGGCTCCGAACTTCGCCTGCCCGGGGACCAGGTTGTTGCAGGTCCCGTCGACGGTGCGCAGGCCCCACGGGAGCTCCTCGCCCTGGGCGGTGGTGGGGATCTGGAACTCACCGTTACCCATCAGGCCGGCGCACGGGTTCGCGGCGTTGAAGCTGGCCGCGTGCTGCTCGGAGATCTTGATCTGCCTGAGGATGAACTTGAGGTCGGACGGGTTGAGGTTGAAGCCCTGGCCGACGGCAGCTTCTGCCGGGGCGAGCACCGCCGCCGGAGCGAGCACCGACAACGGCGCCAGCGCCGTCCCCACCAGGAGACTGGTGGACACTGCGACCACCCTGCGGCGAGAGCTGGCATGAGGTCGCTGCCGCCCGGATGAAGTACCTGCCCGCAGCCGTGCTTGGCCGAGAAGTTTCATGGTCCCCACTCCTACGTTTCGTCCACCCACCCAGGTGGTACTTGCGTGTTGTCCCCGCTACGTCTCCGGTCGTCGTACGTGAGTCGCACACCCACCGGGCACGTGCGAGAAGACTTGGGCAGCGACGTCAACCAGGCGTGAAACGGCCTAGGCAGGCGGTCTCAGCGCGCGGTGACGCGGTTCGAGAGAACCGACGGCGCACTCGAGCCGGCCCGGCTGATCGCGCGCACCTGGAAGCGGAACTCACCGCGGAACAGCTGCGGCGTGAACGAGCGCGCGGCAGCCGGTCGCTGGAAGGTCCTGCGGCTCACGATCCGGTCGCCGTCCAGGCGCAGAGCCGTCACCGCGAACCCGGTGATGGTCGTCCCGCCCGTGTTCGCGCGCGGCCGCCAGCGCGCGGTCGCCGTCGACAGGCCACCCGGGGATCCGGATCCCGCCCTCCCGATCCTCGGCGCGGCCGGGGTGCCGGCTCGCCGGAAGTGGGCGGTCGTCACCGGGCTCGGGTTCCCGGCGGCGTCGAACGCGATGGCCCTCAGGGTCGCGCTGCGGTTGATGGTGAACGCCCCGTGGTACTCCGCGCCGCGGTTCCGGCCGGGCCTGTTCCCGCTCAGCGTGTACCAGATCTCGCGGGCCCCGGGCGATCCGAGCCGGACCGACTCGCTGCGCAGGAACGTGCCCCCTCGCGGCCGGATCCTCGGCCCTGCCGGTGCCACGGTGTCCTTGCGGATGGTGCGCTCTTGTCCGGCCAGCACGGCAGAGCCCTCGGTGTACTCGGCGCTGATCGTGAGCGCGCCGTCCGCGAGGCCGCGCAGGCTCCCGGCCGGATAGGTCACCGACCAGGCCTGCGCTGTGCCAGTACCGGTGATGGTCGCCGGCCACGTCCGTCCGTCTCCGTTGCGGTCCTCGAGGCCGACCTGCACGCCACTGGCATTGGCACTGAAGCCCCACACCGTCAGCGGCCTGTCCACGTTGACCCGGTTGATCGCACCCAGACTGGTCCCGGTGACCGCGCGTCGGGCCACGGGCGGGCAGAGATCCTCAGTGAAGCGAGCGTCGGCGCCGTACGTCGCCACCGTGCTGTGGGAGAGTCCTGCCGTCCCGGCGGAGACGTGCTCGGCCCGCACCTCGGAGTCGAGGAAGGCGCCCATCTGCGTCCGGCTCAGCCCGTTGAAGGTCGCCTGGAACCGGCCGGGAGCGATGTACTTGAGAGTCCCGACGACGCCGGCGGAGGTTCCCGGTGCGCGACCGTCGAACCGCTCTTCGGTGGCAGTGCGCCCGTTGGTGGTGACGGTGAGCTGGCTGATCGGGGGGACCGGACCGGCAATGCGTCCGCGGACGAGGCCCGTGTTCGAGTCGACCTTGGTCGGCTCCTGCGTGACGTCGATGTCGGTGACGACGATCTCTTCCTCGATTACACCGCTGGTGACCCGGACGACGTCGCCGCCCAGGATGTCGGGGGTGGAGCCGGTCCAGCAGTGGGCGATCTCCGTGTCGTCGCCGATCTCGTGGTTGAGCTCGAAGACCCCGTCGGCCGGCGCGATCCCGACGGCGCTGGCGATCTGCATGCCGTTGCGCCGCACCTCGAACGAGATGGGTTCGCCTTCCGTCAGGCCCTCGACCACGACGATGCTCTCGTCCTTCGAGACGGTGATCGAGTGGATCGGGTCCGCGGCGCTCGCGGGCGGGCTGATGCCGACCAGCGTGAGCACGGCAGACAGCCCGCCGATCGTGGTGGCCAGTCCCCACCTGTGCATGTCAGCCACGACTGCTCCCCGTCCCAAGTTGTCTGTAGATCGCCGGAACCTCCCCAGGCGCCGGCGTGACGTGTGGGTGGAACCGTGGTCGACGTTCGTCAAAGGAGCGCAAACTGGTGGGCTCAGCACTCGCCGAACGGCAGCCGCAGGGCGATCCGTCCGATCAGGCTGTCGGCCGCCACCGGGCCGTAGGCCCGGGAGTCGATCGAGATCTCCCGGGCATCGCCCATCACCAGGAATCGGTCCACGGGAACGTCCACAGGCCCGTAGAAGACCGAGTCGATCGACTTGTGATCCACCTAAGGTTCATCGACGCGCTGGTCGTTGACATAGAGCAGCGCATCCTTGATCGCCACCACGTCTCCGGGCAGCCCGACCGCTCGCTTGACCACCGGATCTCCGACCGGCCGTCGCAACGCCACGAGGTCTCCCCGGTCCACGTCGCCGAGGTCCGGGTCCACGACATACCAGCACCCGGTCGCCCGGGCACAGCGCCGGCGCCATGCTCGCCGAGCTCACGGTCACCGGGTGGACGACGTAGGTACGGACGAGAACAGTCCCACCAGCACGCGACGACCGCCAGCACGGCAATCAGGACCAGGCCCCTCCTGCGCACTGGTCGGGGTTTTCACCGTCACATCGTCGGGCAGGTCGTCGAACGTGCACGGCGCCGCCTTGATCGGGTCGTTGCGATCCGGATGCCGGACCGCCATTCGACGCAGAACTGCTGCATCATGTCGTGGTCCTCGTGGGTGAGGTTGTGGCAGTGCATCATGTAGCGGCCACGCTGGTGCTCGAACCGCATCAGCAGCTGGACGCTCTCGCCCTCCCCCACGTAGACGACGTCCTTGGGCCCGCGCTCCTAAGGGTGCGGCGGCTGGCCGTTGCGGCTCAGGATCTGGAAGTCCATCAGGTGGATGTGGACCGGGTGGAACCAGCCACCCGACCTGTTCGCGACCGTCCACATCTCGACGTCGCCGAGGTTGGGGTCCGCGATCAGCATCTGGAAGTCGCTGGCCTCCACGTCGTCCCATGTCCGTCCGTTGATCGTCCAGTTGCCGAGAATGCGCTCGACGTTGAGCGTGCGGCGCCGCTTGTCCGATCCTTCACGGAGCCTCATCACCGGTGAGTCGGCCAGGTTCTGTGGGATCCGGTTCCACGTCGGGTCGCTCTTGTCGAAGGGGTCGTCGACCACGTCGAACGCCATCACCTTGTCGGTGTTGGGAAGTCGCGGTTGTTGTCGTTGCTGAGGTTGTTCAGCACGATCCGCGTCCCGGGACGGAACTGCGAGAAGTCGATGAGCACCTCGTAGCGCTCGGCGCCGCCGTGCCGGAACTCGGTGACGGTCTGCGACTTCGGCATCAGGCCGCCGTCGGTGGCCACGACGGTCATGGGTAGCCCGGTCCCAGGCGCCAGCGCCAGGACCGCGACACCGAGGCGACGAGCATCCGGAACCGGTAGACGCGCCGCTTGACCTTCATGACCGGCCAGGGCCGGCCGTTGACCAGGACGACGTCGCCGAAGGTGCCGCTGTGGCCCTCGTCGTCGAAGAGCAGCTGGCCGTCTCGCGGAACGCCATGTCGGACACGATCAGCGGGACGTCGAACTCGCCCTGGGGCAGCAGCGCTGTTCGACCTTGTCGTGAGGTGGTACTGCGCGACCAGGCCCGGAGAAGACGTTCTGCGCCGTGTGGTGGGCGCCGTGGTCGTGGTACCAGAGCGTCCGCGCCGGCTGGAAGTTCGGGTAGTGGTAGTCCTTGTAGAACCCGGGCGGCGTGATGTCGTTGGCGTAGCCGTCGTACTGCGGCTTGGACGCCGACCCGTGCAGGTGCATCGAGGTCGCGGTCTCGTGCCGATCGAGGGGTGCCGGGGCGGAAGGTGGTTGCGGACCCCCAGCCGGATCCGCCGCCCGGGTCGCCTTGATCGTGGGACCGGGCACCATCCCGTTGTAGCCGAACATCTTGGTGGTACGGCCGCCCTTGAGGATCTTCGCGTTGACCAGCTCCTCGCACACCTCGTAGCTGTCCGTCCAGACACCGTCGGCGCCGCGCCTACGGGCGAACGGTCGCAGCACGGGCGGGCGCCGGAACGCCGTGGCGAACGGGTCCGGCAGGAACGCAGGATCGATCGTGCTCGCGTCGTTCGCCCTGATCAGGTCGCCCACCGGGAGCATGCTCCCCGCGGCCACGCCAGCGGCGCCCAGGCCACCCAGCTTGATCATGTCGCGTCGGTTCAGTTCCATCGGACTAGCTCCCCCTTCAGACCCGCGCGTTCAGACCCGCGAGTGGTCAGGACGTACGGTTTCTGCGACCCATCAAGGCATCGTGAAATGGCGCGCCGGCGCCGGCGCAGCGTGGATTGCGTCGTCCCGCTCGCCCGGGGCCGTGGCGGTCAGGGTCACCGCGAGGCCGAGAACCGCTGCCATCACCGCGACCTCGACTGCCGCCAGTGACCAGAACGACGCGCCCTGGCCGGCAGACATACGGCGCAGTGTCCGACGTCGATGGGCCAGGCCGAAGCAGCCCAGAGCGATGAATCCCGTCACCTTCAGGAGCAGCAGGACGAAGTAGGAGCCGCTTTCCACGAGCTCGGCCCAGGAGAGACGGGCCCACAGATTGGCGACTCCCGAGGCCGCGACGACGACGTAGCAGCCCAGTGCCATGGCGCTGAACCGCCGCAGGAGTCCGCTGTCCACCTGGTCTTCGGGTCCGCGTGCGCGCACAGCGCGAGCAGCCCCCCTGCCCAAGCGGAGACGGCGACGACGTGCAGGCTCAGGGTTGCCAGGGCGACCGGATTGAAGCCGGAGTGGCCAGAATGTCCGGTCAGCACCGGGATGACCAGCCCCACGGCGGCGACGAGCAGGACCACTCGCAGACCCGCGACCGACTCCACCCGGTGGGCGAAGAACGAGACCAGTGCCGCCAGCCAGGCGGCGAGGGCCAGCCCGGTCACCTGCGCCGCGATCCCGGAGGCGGCGTTCGCGCCTTCTCCGCGGAGCACCTCGGCGATGGGGAGACCGGATACCTGCGACAGCTCGAGGACCAGGGAGCAGCCGGCGGCCACGGCCCAGAGGAGCGCCCACCGGCCGGCTGCGACCTTCAGGCTCCTCGCCCGGCCGTTCTGCGCCGTCGCCCCGGCCAGCAGGGCCACGGTGAGTGCACCGACCGTGGCCACCGCTCCGAGCACCCGAAGCGCTCGGGCGACCGAAGCGGCGACATCGGTGAAAGGCCCCGCGTCCCGGATGCCCCGGGCGGCCGGCTCCAACAGCTGCGGGTTCGTCGCCACGGTCGCCGTCAGGGCTGTCGACACCAGAACGAAGCAGACCGAGCCGACAACCCGGCGCGAGACGGTGGGCGCGCGCGGCGTGACCGTCGTGTCGGCCGACGACATCAGTGCGTCCGCGCCGACTGCCGCGCCTCCGCCCGGGACAGGCGGCCCGTGGTCCAGCGCAGGTACCACGCGCCGGCGATCAGTGCGAGGGCGCCGCCGCCCAGCATCAGCCACCGGGTCCTGGCTGCCTGCGACTCGGATGTCGCGCTCACCGGCTCGCCCACAGCGAAGTCGATACGCCCGGTGACTGCGTGTCCGTCTGAGCCCACCACGCGATAGTCGAGGGTCCACTGACCCCAGGCTCCTCGGTCGTCGAGGGTGGCGACCAAGGTGGACGCGCCCTTGGTGAGGAACGTGTTGGACACGGTCTGTGCTCGGCCCTCGGCATCACGAACGACGATCTGGCTCAGGCCGACGTCCACGGGGTCCGAGGTCTCGAGGGCGACCTGGTCTGGCGGGAAGGGCAGGCTGGCACCCGGCGCCGGGTAGCTCCAGACGATGTCGGTGTGTGCGGACGCCGGCGCGGCCTCCCAGACGCAACAGAGCGCGGCGAGCACGAGCACAGCCGCCACGCGGCGCAACGCCATCATGTCGCCAGACTCGTCGGCCGCCGTGAACGCCGCGTAAAACCTCAAGGGACCTTTAAGAGGTCTGGACACCCCTGCCGCGCATGACGCAAACGGGCCATGCCCGGGCTAGCACAGTGTGCTCAAAAGCCACGCGTATCTGGGGCGTTCGTCCCCACTCTCGGGAATTGCTGCAGGTTGCGTAGCAGGGTAGTAGCAAGTTCAACGAAGTGATCTCTCGGGCACCTCACCAGCATCTGACAAGCGGGGGCTTGAGATGGAACAGAACCAGGAACCGGTCGAGATCAGACTGTTGGGCAGTCTACGGGTCCGTCGGGGGGACAGCAGCGTCGTTGACGCTTCGGAGTGGCGGACCGGGAAGACCCTGGACCTCCTGCGGCTGCTGGCGCTGGACGCCGATCAGCCAGTTCGCATCGACAGCCTGCTCGAGAAGCTGTGGCCGGACGTCGACGAGGCGCGGGGGCGGGCCAGTCTGCGGACCGCAGCGTCCCAGATCCGGCGTACCTTGCGCACCGACTGCGTCGCCCGCCGGCTCGGTGGGCTCGTCCTGACCAACGCGTGGGTCGACGTGACCGCGTTCCGCGACCTCGCCGTCGAGGCGCGGGTCTCTCGCCGCGGCGACGACCACGCCCGCGTCGTGGGCCTCACCCGCGAAGCCGAGGCGCTCTACCTCGGCGACTTCGAAGCCCACGACGGCGGCAGCGGCTGGGCGGTCGAGACCAGGGAGTCCCTGGCGGCCATGCGGCGCTCGCTCCTGACCGACGCCGCCGAGAGCGCGGTCGAGCTGTCCTGGATGCGGGACGCGATCGACCTCGCCGATTCGGCGGTCACCGCTGACCCCTACTCGGAGCGGGCGTACCGGTCGTTGATGCGGGCCCTCGCCGGCCTCGGCGAGACCGACCGCGCACTGCGCGTGTTCGGCGACCTGCGCACCGTGCTCGCCGACGAGCTCGGCGTGACGCCCTCGCGGCAGACCACGGCACTTCAGATGAGCATCCTCTCCGCTCCGGATCGTGACGACGTTGTCCCGTCCTGGGTCGGCCGGGACGAGGACTGCTCCGCGGTCAGTGAGCTGGTCCGCAGGAGCGTCAACGCGCACCGCGTCGGGCTGGTCTGCGTGGTGGGTGACGCCGGGTCGGGCCGCGAGGCCCTGATCGACGAGTCGATGAACCGCGGTCAGGTCGCCGGCGCCCACGTACACGGGCAGGGGCCCCGGGACCTGCCGACCAGGTCCGAGATGGAGTACGCCGCACGGCGTGCTCCGGTCGCGGTGCTCCCCCCGCTGGACGGGCACGGCGACAAGGACATTGCCGACCTGGTGAATGACATCGCCGCCCTCGACGCGGCCACCGACCTCACGCTCGTGGTCCCCGTGGCGGCGAGCCACCTCGACCCCTTCCTGATGGAGCTCGAGATGGTGGGACTCCGGGCGGAGAGCCTGGAGACGCACACCCTCGAGCGCACCGAAGTGGCCGAGCTCGCGGAGACCGTGCTGTGCGGACCCGCGGCACCTCGACTGGTCGACGTCCTCGTGGAGAAGACCGGCGGACGGGCCGGGGCCGTGGTCGCGATGTTGCGGCGCTGGCTCTCCGACGGACAGGTGATCTGGACTCTCTCCGGACTCGACCTCGCATCGACCCAGTCCGGTGACGCGAGCAACCCTGAGCTCAGTGCGGTCATCCGCGGCATCCTGGAGCGGGTCGCGCCGCTGGCGATGGACGTCATCCAGCTGGTGGCGGTGGTCAACCGTCCGGTCACGGCGGCCACGCTTCTGCAGCTGCTGGACCGTCACGTCTGGCCGGAGGTCGGCACCACGGACGTAGCGGAGTCCCTCGACCGGCTCACCGACCTGGGCGCGCTGCGCCTCGGGCGTGCGGGCTACGAGTTCCGCCACCCGATCATGCGGGCCGCGACCGAGGCCTGGGTCCGCCCAGCCGCGCGGCGTCGTCTGCACGACCGGATCGCGCGGTCGACGGTGGTCCACGAGAGCGACCGGGCGGACCACTGGATGCAGGCGGCCGAGCCGCTGCAGGCCTGCGACGCCGCGATCTCCTCGGCACGGGAGGCCCAGCTCAAGGGCGACCACAACGCGTCGCGGGCCCACCTGGCCCACGGACGGGACTACGCCGACGCGCTGTCGTCGTCTCCCGCCGACCAGGTGGCGGTGTTGCGCCAGCTGTCCGAGGTGGCCCGGGCGATCGGGGACCTCGGACTCGCCGAGGACGCTGAGGTCACTGCGCTCGACATGGCCTTGTCGACCGGACTGCCGCCCGTTCCCGAGAACCTCTCGTTGGCTCGCTCCGACGGAACCCTCGAGGACGCGTCGTGCTCCCTGGACCTCAGGGCGTGGGCCAGCATGCTGGAAGAGGCGATCAAGCGGGCGGTCGAGCCGCTCCTGCCCGGCGCCAACCTGGCGATCGCGCTGTCCGTCTCGCCGGTTGCCGGCGTGCCGGACCACGCCAAGCGGGCAGGCTGAGCTGAGGACCGAAGTCCTCGGGTCTCACGTGACGCTGACGCTCGCCTCCGCGCCGTCGACCGTCTCCATGCCCTCGGCGATCCGCATGGCCTCCTCGATGAGCGTCTCGACGATCTGTGACTCGGGGACCGTCTTGATGACCTCGCCCTTGACGAAGATCTGACCCTTGCCGTTGCCAGAGGCAACGCCCGAGGTCGGCCTCGCGGGCCTCACCGGGACCATTGACCACGCAGCCCATGACGGCGACGCGCAGTGGCACCTCGAGACCGTCGAGTCCGGCCGTGACCTCGTCGGCCAGCTTGTAGACGTCGACCTGGGCGCGGCCGCACGACGGGCAGGAGACGATCTCGAGCCGGCGCGGCTTCAGGTTCAGGGACTCCAGGATCTGGATGCCGACCTTCACCTCTTCGACCGGAGGTGCGGAGAGCGAGACCCGGATGGTGTCGCCGATGCCCTGGCTCAGGAGGTGACCGAAGGCGACGGCCGACTTGATCGTGCCCTGGAACGCGGGGCCGGCTTCGGTGACGCCGAGGTGCAGCGGCCAGTCCCCCGCCTCGGCCAGCATCTCGTAGGCACGCACCATCACGACCGGGTCGTTGTGCTTGACCGAGATCTTGAAGTCGTGGAAGTCGTGCTCCTCGAACAGGCCCGCCTCCCACACCGCGGACTCGACCAACGCCTCCGGCGTCGCCTTGCCGTACTTCTCCAGCAGCCGCTTGTCGAGTGAGCCGGCGTTGACGCCGATCCGGATGCTGGTGCCGCGGTCCTTCGCGGCGGCCGCGATCTCCTTGATCTGGTCGTCGAACTTGCGGATGTTGCCGGGGTTGACGCGGACTGCGGCACAGCCGGCGTCGATCGCCGCGAAGACGTACTTCGGCTGGAAGTGGATGTCGGCGATGACCGGGATCTGCGAGTGCTGCGCGATCTCCGGCAGTGCCTCGGCGTCGTCCTGACTCGGGCAGGCCACCCGGACGATGTCACAGCCGGACGCCGTGAGCTCGGCGATCTGCTGGAGGGTGGTGTTGACGTCAGCGGTGAGCGTCGTCGTCATCGACTGCACCGAGATGGGCGACTCGCTGCCGACCCCGACCTTCCCCACGCGGATCTGCCGGGTCGGGCGGCGGGGTGCGAGCACCGGCGGAGGTGCTTCGGGCATGCCGAGACTGATGGCGGTCATGGTGTGCAGGCTACTTGGGGAGGCGTGGCGATCGACAACCGAGAGATCACGACTCGAGGTGGAGCGGGACGACGAGGTCGCCGACGATCAGGACCACACCCATGACCAGCACGAACGACGCCACGACGTAGGCGATCGGCAGCAGCTTGGCGACGTCGACGTAGCCCGGGTCGGGGCGGCTGCGGAGCCGCGCGAAGCCGCGCCGGATCGCTTCGTACATCGCGCCCGCGATGTGGCCCCCGTCGAGCGGGAGCAGCGGGATGAAGTTGAACAGGCCGATGAACAGGTTGAAGCCCGCGATCAGGTAGATCAGGGCCGCGGTCTTTTCGCTGACGTTGAACTCTTCGTGTGCCGCGACCTCGCCGGCGAAGCGACCACCGCCGACGATGCTCACGGGCCCGTCGGGGTCGCGCTCCTCGAGCCCGACGATCGCCCGGCCCACCTCCCAGACCTTCACCGGGAGCGTGCCGAGCGTCTTGGCGACCGTCGCACGGTCATCGTGCCCATCTGGTCGACGGTGTAGAGCGGACCCCCGGTGACGATGCTCGGTGTCTGCCTCGGCTCCACGCCGAGGAAGCCGACCGGCGTGAGCTTCTCGGGGTCTCCGCGTCGAGGGGACGCGGCGTGCCTCGCGTGGCGATCCGTCGGGTCATCACGGTGCCGTCGCGCTCGAGCCGAAGGTCGGCCTCCCCGTTGCCGTTGCCACGGACGAACGTCTGCACTGTTCCCATCGGTCCACCGGCTCACCGTTGAACGAGACGAAGCGGTCACCCGGCTGCAGGCCGGCTGCGTAGGCCGGCGTCGGGTGTCGCCTCCAGCTCCTCGGCGGTGCACTCGCGCCCGGCTTCACCAGCCGGCACGATGCGGGGACCAGCCGCCACATCCGTGTGGGTCTCGACGCCTTCGGCGTTGCCGTAGGTCGCGAACACACCCCAGAAGAGAAGAACGCGATCAGGATGTTGACCGTGGGGCCGCCGGCCATCACGACGACCTTCTTCCACCACGCCATCTTGTAGAAGAGCCGGTCGGCGTCCTCCGGGCGGATGTGCTCCCACTCCGCGGCCCGGGCGTCGGAGATCAGCTGGGTGAACATGCCGGTGTTGGACTTCCGGACGCGTACGACGCGACGGCCCTGCTCGTCGTAGACCGGGTGCTGCGGTCCTCGTCGAGCTCCTCCGCGCCCGGCGGCAGCATGCCCGACGATCTTGACGTACCCGCCGAGCGGGATGGCCTTGACGCCGTACTCGGTCTCGCCGCGCTGCGTGCTCCAGACCGTCGGCCCGAAGCCGATGAAGTACTGGCTGACCTTCCCGCCGAACTTCTTGGCGGGGATCATGTGGCCGAGCTCGTGCAGGCCGATCGAGGCCAGGATGGCGACCACGAAGATCACCACACCGAGCAGGTAGAACAGCGGGGTCATGCGGTCCCTTCGACGACGTTCGGTTGGCGCGGCGGCGCGCCCACGCGTCGGCGGCGAGCACGTCGTCGACGGTGAGCTTCTCCTTCGAGGGTACGTCGTGCTCCCCGACCACCGCGGCGATCGTGGGGACGATGTCGACGAACCGCACCGTCCCGTCACGGAACGGCTCGACGCACACCTCGTTGGCCGCGTTGTAGACGGCCGGAGCCGTGCCGCCCACTCGCCCACCTTCGCGGGCCAGCTCGACGGCCGGGAACGCCTCGTCGTCCAGCGGGAGGAACTCCCAGGTCTCGGCGCCGGTCCAGTCGACGGCCGGGGCGGCGTCGGGCACCCGGTCCGGCCAGCCCAGGCCGAGGGCGATCGGGATCAGCATCGTCGGCGGGCTCGCCTGGACCAGGGTGGAGCCGTCGACGAACTCCACCATCGAGTGGACCACCGAGGTCGGGTGGACCACGACCTCGATCCGGTCGAAGGGGATGTCGAAGAGCAGGTGTGCCTCGATCACCTCGAGACCCTTGTTGACGAGCGTGGCCGAGTTGATGGTGACCACCGGGCCCATGTCCCAGGTGGGGTGGGCCAGCGCCTCGTCGACCGTCACCTGGCCGAGCTGCTCGCGGGTCCGGCCGCGGAACGGCCCGCCGCTCGCGGTGAGCACGAGCCGTCGTACCTCCTCGCGGCGGCCGCCACGCAGGCACTGGGCGAGGGCGGAGTGCTCGGAGTCGACCGGCACGATCTGCCCGGGCTTCGCGCGGTCGGTGACCACGGGGCCGCCGATGATCAGGCTCTCCTTGTTGGCCAGGGCGAGGGTGTTGCCGGCGTCGAGGGCCGCCAGGGTCGGCCGAGCCCGACGGCACCGGTGATCCCGTTGAGCACGACGTCGCACTCGCGGGCCGCGGCCTCGGTCGACGCCTCCTCGCCGAGCCCGTGGAAGTCCGGCCCGAACTCGGCGACCTGCTGGGCGAACAGCTCCTCGTTCGAGCCACCGGCCGTCAGCGCGACGACCCGGAACCGGTCCGGGTTGGCGCGGACCAGATCGAGCGCCTGGGTGCCGATGGACCCGGTCGAGCCCAGGACCACCACGTCTCGTCGCCTCACGGCTCCGTTGCTCGCAGGACCCGGTCAGAGCTGGTCGTCGCGCTGGCCCCAGGGGCTGCCGTACGCGGTGAGCAGGTCGAGGAACGGCACCGCGTCGAAGGCCTCCGGGCCGAGCACGCCGGTCCCCGACCACGTGCCCTTCGCCAGCAGCTCGAGGGCGATGACCGGGTTGATCGCGGTCTGCCACACCACGCACTGGTGGCCGTACTCCTGCATCGTCCACTCGTTGTCGACGACGTGGAACAAATAGGAAGATCGGTTCCGGCCGTCCTTGCCCTTGCCCGTCACCCAGAGTCCGGCGCAGGTCTTGCCCTTCATCCGCGGGCCGACCGTCGCGCGGGTCGGGCAGCACCGCCGCCACGACGTCGCGCGGCGACACCTCGACCCCCTTGACCCGCACCTTCTCGGTGCGGTCGAGGCCGAGCGTGTGCAAGCACCTTGAGGATGGTGATGAACTCGTCGCCGAGGCCGTACTTGAAGGTCGCCCGCCTGCAGTCGACCCAACGCGGCATGAGGAGCACCTCCTCGTGCTCGACGTTGACGCACTCGACCGGGCCGATGCCCTCGGGGAAGTCGAACACCTCCGGCTCGCGGAACGGCGGCGTCGTGTGCCAGTCGCCGTCCTGCCAGATCACCGGCGGGTTGAGGCACTCCTCGATCGTCGTCCACATCGAGAACGACGGCGCGAAGATCTCGTTCCCGTCGTCGTCGGTCACCACGAGGTTGGCGCCGTCACGGGTCCCGAGCTCGTCGATCTCGGAGAACAGGTGGTCGGCGGCGTACCGGGCGAACACGTCGGACAGGCCGGGCTCGACGCCGATCCCGACGAGCGCCAGCCGTCCGCCCGACTCCCACCGGTCGGCCTGGGCGAACTGCTCGTCGCCCAGCTTCACGCCGGGCTTCTCGTACGGCGCGTCCGGGTGCGGCTTCGACAGGGACATGGCCATGTCGAGGTAGTCGGCCCCTGCCTCGAACGCGCCCTCGAAGATCGGCATGTTGAACACCGGGTCGACGGCGTTCATCACGTGGGTGATCCGGTGCTCGCGGCACAGGGCCGACACCGACGCCGCGTCGGACGCGTCGACCTGCGCGGCGACGTAGCGGTCGTCGGTGGCCGCGGCCTTCTCGGCTCGGACGGGGTCGTAGTCGGCGACCACGATCGTCTCGAAGAAGTCACGCCGGGCGGCGATGGCGGTGAAGGCCCCGCCGACTCCCCCGGCGCCGACGAGCAGGATCCTCATGCAGTCACTCGCCGATGTAGGACATGACGTGCTTGATGCGCGTGTAGTCCTCGAGCCCGTACATCGACAGGTCCTTGCCGTAGCCGGAGTGCTTGAAGCCGCCGTGGGGCATCTCGGAGATGAAGGGGATGTGGGTGTTGATCCACACGCAGCCGAAGTCGAGCTTCTTGGCCATCCGCATCGCGCGGCCGTGGTCCCTGGTCCAGACGCTGGAGGCCAGGCCGTACTCCACGCCGTTCGCCCAGGCCAGCGCCTCGGCCTCGTCGCTGAACTTCTGCACGGTGATGACGGGACCGAAGATCTCGGTCTGGATCTGCTCGTCGTCCTGCTTGAGGCCCGACAGCACGGTGGGCTCGTAGAAGTAGCCGGTCTCGCCCTGTCGCCGGCCGCCGATCTCGAGGTTGGCGTGGTCGGGCAGCCGGTCGACCATGCCCGTCACCCGGTCGAGCTGGTTGGGGTTGTTGAGCGGGCCGTAGAGCACGTCCTCGTCGTCGGGCATGCCGGTGCGGATGCCCTTGGCCGCCTCGGTCAGGGCCGCGACGAAGTCGCCGTGCACGCCCGGCCCGGCGAGGACGCGGGTGGCGGCGGTGCAGTCCTGGCCCGCGTTGAAGTAGCCCGCCTCGGAGATCGACGACGCGGCGGACTCGACGTCGGCGTCGTCGAAGATGATCACCGGCGCCTTGCCTCCGAGCTCGAGGTGGACCTTCTTCAGGTCGGCCGCGGCGGACCCGGCGACCTCCATCCCGGCGCGGACCGAGCCGGTGATCGCGACCATCTGCGGGGTCTTGTGCTCCACGAGGGCGCGGCCGGTGTCGCGGTCGCCACAGACGACGTTGAGGACGCCCGGCGGCAGGAACTCCTGCGCGATCTCGGCGAGCAGCGTCGACGACGCGGGCGTCGTGTCCGACGGCTTCAGCACGATCGTGTTGCCGGCGGCGAGGGCCGGGGCGATCTTCCAGATCATCATCAGCAGCGGGTAGTTCCACGGCGTGACCTGGCCGACCACGCCGATCGGCTCGCGGCGGACGAACGACGTGTGGTCGGCCATGTACTCGCCGGCCGACTTGCCCTCCAGCACCCGGGCCGCGCCGGCGAAGAAGCGGAAGTGGTCGGAGGCGTAGGGCATCTCCTCCGACATCGTGAGCCCGAGCGGCTTGCCGGTGTCCTTGCTCTCCACGGCGTTGAGCTCCTCGACCCGCTCCTCGATCGCGTCGGCGAGCTTGAGCAGCGCGGAGGCGCGGTCCTGCGGAGTGGTGCCGCCCCACGACTCGAAGGCCCCGTCGGCGGCCGCGTAGGCGCGGTCGAGGTCCTCGGCACCCGACATCGGCGCGGTCGCGTAGACCTCGCCGGTGGTCGGGTCGATCACGTCGTAGGTCTCCCCCGACGCCGAGTCGACGAGCTCGCCGTTGATGACGTTGCGGAACTCCTTGTCAGCCATGGCGTTGCATCCTCCGGATCGATCAGCGGTGTGCCGAGCCTAGTCATGTGACAACGGAATCTGTAGTGGTGACGGGGTTTGCCTGACGGATTCAGTCATTCGGGCGGGTTCAGGCTTCGAAGACCGCCACTCCGTCGACCCAGGTCGAGACGGACCGTGGTCGCCCCGATCTCCTCCGGCGACCCGGCGAACGGGTCGCGGTCGAGCACCACGAGGTCGGCCACGGCACCGGGGGCGAGCACACCCGCGTCGTCGCGGTGGTTCACCCACGAGGAGCCCGAGGTGTACGCCGCGAACGCGGTCTCCAGCGAGATCGCCTGCTCGGGGAGGAAGGGGTCGTTCCCGGCCGGACCGGCCTCGCCGTACGTCGTGCGGTTGACGGCGGTGTGGATGGCGGCGAGCGGGTCGGGCGTGGAGACCGGCCAGTCGCTCCCCGCCACCAGCCGCGCCCCCGCGCGGTGCAGAGCGCCGAAGGGGTACTGCCACGTGGCGCGCTCCTCACCGAGGAACGGCAGCGTGAGGTCGACCATCTGCTCGTCGCGGCAGGCCCAGAGCGCCTGGATGTTGGCCGCGACCCCGAGGGGCGCGAAGCGTGGCACGTCGTCGGGGTGGACGACCTGGAGGTGGGCTACGTGGTGGCGCAGGTCCGGACGGGCGGCCGCGTCGAACGCGTCGAGGGCCTCACGGGCCGCGCGGTCCCCGATCGCGTGCACGTGGACCTGGAAGCCCTCCTCGGAGAGCGCGGCCACGTAGTGCCGGAGCGCGCCCGGGTTGACGAAGGAGAGCCCCGAGTTGGTGGTGGGCGTGCCGCTTCGCGTCGAGGTAGGGCGCCGTCATGGCGGCCGTGAAGTTCTCGGCGACGCCGTCCTGCATGATCTTGACGCTCGTGGCGCGGAACCGCCCGTGGCTGTAGCGCTCCCGCCGCTCGACCAGGTGAGGCCACCTGCTCCTCGCCGAGGTCGCGCTCCCACCAGAGCGCGCCGACGACATGACGCCGTGAGGTCGCCGTTGCGGGAGGCCTCGAGGTAGGCCGGACCGGGATCCTGCATGCCGGCGTAGTCGCCCACGATCGCGTCCTGCCAGCCGGTCACGCCCAGCGAGTGGAGGTAGCGCTGCCCGGCGAGGAGTCCGCGGTAGTAGTCGTCGGGGTCGTCGGCCGGGGCGTGCCGGGCGACCAGCTGCATGGCCCCCTCGTGGAGGGTGCCGGTGGGGTGCCCGTCGGCGTCCCGCTCGATACGGCCGTGCGGCGGGTCCGGTGTCCGGGCGTCGACCCCGGCCAGCTCGAGCGCCCGGCTGTTGACCCAGGCTCCGTGGTGGTCCCGGTTGGGCAGGTAGACCGGCCGGTCGGCGACCACCCGGTCGAGGTCGGCCGCAGTCGGCGTGCCGCCCGGGAAGGCCGGCATCGCCCAGCCCCCGCCGAGGATCCACGGCACCTCCGGGTGGTCGTCGGCGTACGACGCGATGGTCGCGAGGTAGCCGTCCCGGCCCTCCGCCTCGGACAGGTCGCACCGGATGCGTTCGAGACCGCCCTGGACGGCGTGCACGTGGGCGTCCACGAACCCGGGCGCCAGCAGTCCCCCGCGCGAGGTCGACGTCCTCGACGCCGGGCCCGGGCCGGGTCTCGAGGTCGGCCTCCGCCCCGACCTCGACGATCCGCCCGCCCTCGACGACCACCGCGCCGGGTCCCCGGTGCCGGTGCCCGTCGAAGAGCGTGCCGTTCCGGAACACCAGCCGCGTCATGGGCCGTTCCTATCAGGTGGACAGCGATCACGGCTATCCGCAACCGATTTCGTGTCATCTTGGTCTCTCAGCCACTGAATCGCTTGCCGCTTTCGATCCGACCGTTCACGATGGGCTCATGACGCACCCGGACTACGACCACCTCCAGCGCGCCGCCAAGGACCACCTCTGGATGCACTTCACCCGGCACTCGACGCTTCGACCACGCCGACGTGCCGGTGATCGTCCGCGGGGAGGGGCCCTACATCTGGGACGCCCACGGGCAAGCGCTACCTGGACGGCCTGGCCGGCCTGTTCGTCAGCCAGCTCGGCCACGGGCGCACCGAGCTCGCCGAGGCCGCGGCGAAACAGGCGCGAGAGCTGGCGTTCATGCCGCTGTGGTCCTACGCGCACCCGAGGGCGATCGAGCTGGCCGAGCGCGTCGCCGGCCTACGCGCCCGGCGACCTGAACCGGGTGTTCTTCACCAGCGGCGGCGGCGAGGCGGTCGAGACCGCCTGGAAGCTCGCGAAGAACTACTTCAAGCTCACCGGCAAGCCGATGAAGCACAAGGTGATCAGCCGGTCGATCGCCTACCACGGCACGACGCAGGGCGCCCTGTCGATCACCGGCCTCCCGGGGCTCAAGGCGCCGTTCGAGCCGCTGGTGCCGTCGACCTTCCGGGTGCCGAGCACGAACTTCTACCGGGCACCCCAGCACGGTGACGACGCTCGAGGCGTTCGGTCGCTGGGCGGCCGACCAGATCGCCGTGGCCATCGAGGACGAGGGGCCGGAGACCGTGGCCGCGGTCTTCCTCGAGCCGGTCCAGAACGCCGGTGGCTGCTTCCCGCCGCCGCCCGGCTACTTCCAGCGGGTCCGCGAGATCTGCGACGAGTACGACGTCCTGCTGGTCAGCGACGAGGTGATCTGCGCGTTCGGCCGGCTCGGCCACATGTTCGGGGCCGAGCGCTACGGCTACCAGCCCGACATGATCACCTGCGCCAAGGGCATCACCTCCGGCTACGCGCCGCTCGGCGCGATGATCGCGACCGACCGGCTGATGGAGCCGTTCCTCGACGGGCTCGACTCGTTCGCCCACGGCTACACCTTCGGCGGCCACCCGGTCTCGACGCGCGGTCGCGATGGCCAACCTCGACATCTTCGAGAAGGAGAGGGTCCTCGAGAACGTCCGCGACAACGAGGGCGCCTTCCGCGCCACCCTGGAGCGGCTCAAGGACCTGCCGATCGTCGGCGACGTACGCGGCGACGGGTACTTCTACGGGATCGAGCTGGTCAAGGACAAGGAGACCAAGGAGACCTTCAACGACGACGAGTCGGAGAGGCTGCTGCGCGGCTTCCTGTCCAAGGCGCTCTACGACGAGGGCCTGTACTGCCGGGCCGACGACCGGGGCGACCCGGTGGTGCAGCTCGCTCCGCCGCTGATCTGCACCCAGGAGCACTTCGACGAGATCGAGCAGATCCTGCGCGTCGTCCTCGACAAGGCCGGCACCCTGCTCTGAGGGAGGGGCCCCCCACGAGGCGAACACTGCACGATCCTGCCGTCATCCGACCTTTCGGGCGCCGTTCGCCTCGCGGAAGGGCCGTCGCACGTCGCTGCTCTGAGCGGGCTCAGCGCACCCGGTCCGGGTGCGTGAGCGCGAGTCACCGCCCTGCCTCCCTCACCGGGTTTCGACGCGCTTGCGCGACTCGTCCTCAGTCGCGTCGCTGCTCAACCTGACTGAGCCCACGCGACGTGCTCGTTCCTCGCACGTCGCTGCTCAGTCGTGCTGCGGGAAGCCGAGGTCGATCCCGTGCCGGGTCGACGGGTCGGGCCAGCGCGAGGTGACGACCTTGCCGCGGGTGAAGAAGTGGATGCCCTCGACGCCGTGGGCGTGGGTGTCGCCGAACAGCGAGGACTTCCAGCCCGCCGAACGAGTAGTAGGCCATCGGCACCGGGATCGGCACGTTGATGCCGACCATGCCGACCTCGACCTCGCGCTGGAAGCGGCGGGCGGCTCCGCCGTCGGCGGTGAAGATCGCGGTGCCGTTGCCGTAGGGGTTGGCGTTGACCAGCGCCAGCGCGTCGTCGTACGTCGCCGCCCGCACCACCGACAGCACCGGACCGAAGATCTCCTCGTCGTAGATCGACATCCCGGGCCGGACCCGGTCGAAGAGCGTCGGCCCCAGCCAGAAGCCGTCGGCCTCGCCGTCGGGCACGACGGCGCGGCCGTCGATCGACCAGGTCGGCGCCCTCAGCGACGCCCGCATCGACGTAGGCCGCGCACCTTGTCGCGGTGGGCGCCGGTGACCAGCGGTCCCATGTCGCAGGCCCGCCGGCCGTCGCCGGTGCGCAGGCCCTCGATGCGGGACGCGATCAACGGCACCAGCGAGTCGGCCACGGGGTCGACCGCGACCACGACCGAGATCGCCATGCACCGCTCCCCCGCCGAGCCGAAGCCCGCGCTCACCGCGGCGTCCGCGGCCGACGTCCAGGTCGGCGTCGGGCAGCACCACCATGTGGTTCTTGGCGCCACCGAGCGCCTGCACCCGCTTGCCGTGGCGGGTCCCGCTCTCGTAGACGTAGCGCGCGATCGGCGTGGAGCCGACGAACGACACCGCCGCCACGTCCGGGTGCTCCAGCAGCGCGTCGACGGCGACCTTGTCGCCCTGGACGACGTTGAAGACCCCGGCCGGCAGCCCGGCCTCGGCCCAGCACTCGGCGATCAGCAGGGACGCGGACGGGTCCTTCTCGCTCGGCTTGAGCACCACCGCGTTGCCGCAGGCGATCGGCGATCGGCACGAACCACAGCGGCACCATGGCCGGGAAGTTGAACGGCGAGATCACGGCGACGACGCCGAGCGGCTGCCGCATCGAGTAGACGTCGACACCGCTGGAGACCCCGTCGCTGAAGGAGCCCTTGAGCAGGTGCGGCGCACCGCAGGCGAACTCCGCCACCTCGAGACCGCGCTGCACCTCGCCGAGCGCGTCGTCGAGCACCTTGCCGTGCTCGGCGTGATCGCGGCGGCGATGTCCTCCCGCCGCCGGACCAGCGCCTCGCGGAACGCGAACAGCACGGCCGTACGCCGCGTCAGCGACGTCGCGGCCCACTCCCGGCCGGCCTCCACGGCCTCGGCCACGACGGCCGACACCTCCTCGCCCGAGGCGAAGGCGACCTGCGCGGCGCACCCGGCCGGTGGCGGGGTCGTGCACGTCGCCGTACCGCTCCGCCGCCGCCCGGCCACGGGCCACCGTCGCGCCAGTGCCCGATCGTCGGCAACCCGGCCGTCATGGCCTCGTCCTGATCATTGCGCCCTCCGTCGGCGCCACAGCGTTCCGACGATCACGATCACGAACGAGACGAGGAACATCAGCGTGCCGACGACGAACAGCTGGGGCGGGAAGTCCTTCAGCTTGCTGCCGTAGACGATAGAGCGGGAAGGTGACGGACTGGCCGGCGGTGAAGTTGGAGACGATGAAGTCGTCGAAGGACAGCGAGAAGGACAGCATGGCCGCCGCCACGATGCCCGGCATCGCCAGCGGCAGGGTGACCAGCCGGAAGGTCTGCCACTCCGTGGCGTAGAGGTCCATCGCCGCCTGCTCGAGGCGGTAGTCCATGCCGGACAGCCGGGCCTTGACCGTGACCACCACGAACGACAGGCAGAACAGCACGTGCGCGATCACGAGCGTGGCGAAGCCGAGCGCGCTGTCGAGCCCCGACCGACACGAACATCGCCAGCAGCGAGGAGCCCATCACGACCTCGGGCGTCGCCATCGGCAGGAAGATCAGCAGGTTGGACGACGACCGCCCGCGGAAGGAGTGGCGCACGAGCGCGAAGGCCATCAGCGTGCCCAGGATCGTGGCGATCACGGTCGCCGTGACGCCCACGGCGAGGCTGAGCCGGAGGGACTCGCACAGCCCGTCCGGCTCGCAGATCGACGTCCAGTTGCTCCACGTGAACGACTCGAACTCGGCCGTGGCCGAGCGGCCCGACGGCTGGTTGAACGACAGCGCGAAGATGTAGCCGATCGGCACGAACATGTAGAGCAGGACCAGGATCCCGACCAACAGGATCAGGTGGTCGCCGAGCCACCGGCCCGACCGGGCGCCGGGCGCGCTGGCGCCGCCGGTCGCGCCGGTCTCCGGGGACACCCGCTCGGGGGTCGTGACGGTCGCCATCAGAGCAGGTCCTCGGTGCCGGCCCGCCGGACGTAGACGACGACCATCGCCACGACCACCACCATCAGGATCAGCGACAGGCTCGCGGCCAGCGGGTAGTTGTGCTCGGTGAGGAACGCCGACTGGATCCGGTTGCCGACCATGTACTGCTTGGGCGTGCCGAGCAGCTCGGCGTTGATGTAGTCGCCGCAGGCGGGGATGAACGTGAGCAGCGTGCCCGCGACCACGCCCGGCATCGACAGCGGGAAGGTCACCTTCCGGAAGCCGGTGAAGGGGCTGGCGTAGAGGTCGCTGGAGGCCTCGACGAGCCGGTAGTCGACCTTGTCGAGCGACGCGTAGATCGGCAGCGTCATGAACGGCATGAAGTTGTAGGTCAGGCCCGCGATCACGGCGACGGGTGTGGCCAGCAGGCGGCCGTCGTCGGGCAGGACCGCGATGAACTGCAGGAAGCTCGTGACCGGCCCCTCGTCGGCGAGGATCGTGCGCCACGACAGCGTCCGCAGCAGGAAGCTGGTGAAGAACGGCGCGATGACGAGCACCAGCATGACGTGCTTCCAGCGCCCGGACTTGAAGGCGATCGCGTAGGCCAGCGGGTAGCCGAGCATCAGGCAGATCAGCGGTCGCGGTGCCGGCGTACAGGAACGAGCGGACGAAGAGGTTCCAGTTGTCCTGGATGGCGTCGACGTAGTTGGCGAAGTGCCAGGTCATCTCGTAGCCCTGCTCGAACGACCCGCTCGGGTCGTACAGCGAGGTGAAGAAGAGCTGGATCGTCGGGAAGACGAAGAACACGCCCAGGTAGAGCATGCCCGGGACCAGCAGCAGCCAGCCCCAGCCGCGGCGACGGGCGGTCTCGCCGTCGACGGTGGCCGGTGGTGCCGGGGCGTCGGTGGCGGCCTCGACGCTCATTCGGCGTCCTCCGGCGTGATCATGCCCGCGTGCGCGTCCTGGCCGGCGTCGAGCAGGAACGCGTGGGCCCGCGACCAGGCGAGGTCCACCTCGTCACCGTTGCGGAACGGCGCCCGCTGTCCGGTGTTCTGCTCGAACACCATGATCTCCTGGCCCCACGGCATCGCGACGAGGTACTGGGTGCTGACCCCGACGAAGCTCACGTCGGTGACCCGTCCACCGGTGAGCACGTTGCCGCCCTGCGTGGTCCTCCGAGCCGGCCTGGCTGGCGAAGATCTTCTCCGGCCGGACCCCCAGCCAGCCGCGTCCGTCCGTGGTGTGGGAGCGGGTCGCGTCGACGCCGACCTTCTGGCCATGGCAGTCGACCACGACCGTGCCGTCCGACGAGCTGGTCACCCCGGTCATGATCAGGTTCGACTGGCCGAGGAAGTTCGCCACGAACGTCGTCTGCGGGTTCTCGTACAGCTCGCCGGGCGCGCCGAGCTGCTCGATCACGCCGTGGTTCATCACCGCGATGGTGTCGGCCATGGTCATGGCCTCCTCCTGGTCGTGGGTGACGTGCACGAAGGTGATGTCGATCTCGGTCTGGATCCGCTTCAGCTCGATCTGCATCTGGCGGCGCAGCTTGAGGTCGAGCGCGCCCAGCGGCTCGTCGAGGAGCAGCACGCCGGGCTCGTTGATCATCGCCCGGGCCAGCGCGACCCGCTGCTGCTGCCCACCGGAGAGCTGGGACGGCTTGCGCGAGGAGTACCCCGCGAGCTCGACGAGCTCGATCATCTCCTCGGTCTTCTGCCGGTAGTCGTTGACGCCTCGGCGCCGGAGCCCGAAGGCGACGTTCTCGAAGACCGTGAGGTGCGGGAACAGCGCGTAGGACTGGAAGACGGTGTTGACCGGGCGCTTGTAGGGGCGGAGGCCGGTGATGTCCTCGTCACCGATCAGGACCCGTCCCGCGGTCGGGTCCTCGAGACCGGCGACCATCCGCAGCGTCGTGGTCTTGCCGCACCCGGACGGACCGAGCAGGGCGAAGAAGGAGCCCTGGGGCACCGTGAGGGTGAGGTCGTCGACGGCGACGAAGTCGCCGAAATGCTTGGTCACGCCCTCCAGCCGGAGGTCGCGTCCGGTGTCACCCACTCATCACCTCGTTGAACTGGCGCTGGTACGCCGTCTCCTCCGAGTCGCTGAGCGACATGAACTGGTAGCCGGTCTCGAGCGTCTGGTCGTCGACGAAGATGAAGTCGCTGTTGACGGCCGACTTGTCGAACTGCCCGATCTCGTCCTGGGCGCCGGACACCGGGCAGAAGTAGTAGTTCCAGGCGGACAGCTTCGCCGCGTTCACCGGGTCGTAGTAGAAGTCCATCATCGTCTCGACGTTTGCCTTGTGCTCCGCCTTGTTGGGCACCAGCACGTTGTCGGTCCAGATGGCGAAGCCCTCCTCCGGCGGCACCCACTTGTACTTTCCGCCGCCGAGGAGGTTGATGACGTCGCCGCTCCACGCCTCGCAGGCCACGACGTCACCGGACTTCATGTCGTCGATGTAGTCGTTTCCGGTGAAGCGCCGGACCTGGCCGCTCTCGACGTACCCCTGCAGCGACTCGATGGCGGCGGTGAACTCGTCCTCGGAGAAGTCCTGCGGGTCGCTGCCCTCCATGAGCAGCAGGAAGAGCATGGTGTCCCGCATCTCCGTGAGCAGGTCGACCTTGCCCTTGAGGTCCGGGCGGGTGAGGAGCTCCTCGAAGCTCGTCACCGGGTCGGTGAGCTCGGAGTTGTAGCAGATGCCGGTCATGCCGCTCTGCCACGGCACGCTGTACTCGCGGTTGGGGTCCCAGTCCGGCGACTTCAGGAAGTCGATCAGGTTGGCGTCGACGTTCGGCATGTTGGAGTGGTCGAGCTTCTGGATCCAGCCCAGCTCGATCATCCGCGCCGCCATGTAGTCGGTCACCACGAAGGCGTCGCGGCCCGTGGACCTGCAGTCCTGCAGCTGCGGCGACACCTTGGCGAAGAACGTCTCGTTGTCGTTGACGTCGCCGTTCTTGTAGTCGACCGTGATGCCGCTCTCCTCCTGGAACTTCTCCAGGGTCGAGGTGTCCTTCGCCTTGACCGGGTCGACGTACCCGATCCAGTTCGAGAAGACGATGGTCTTCTCCTCGGCGCTGAGGTCCGTGCTGGTGCAGCTGCCCGCCTCGACCTGGGCGCCCTCGGTGCCGCAGGCCGCGAGCAGGGAGGAGCCTCCCGAGCGCAGCCGCGGAGAGCCCGGCACCGCGCAGGAAGCTGCGTCGTGAGAACCCCGGGTAGGAACAGTCCTGACGTCATCCGCGCGAGCCTCCTGGTCATGGTCACTCGTGGGTTCGGATCGTGTCATGCGAGCGACGCCCGGACAAGCGAATCCGTCGGCTCGACACCATCTTGCAACTGATTCAGGTGATTGCACAGACCTTGTGGGGCAGTCGCCCCTACTGACAGCATGCCCGCCATGGCAAGGAAACCGCCGGCCGTCGCTGGACGACGTCTCCAAGGGCATCATCGAGCAGCTGCAGCAGGACGGGCGCCGGTCCTACGCCGCCATCGGCAAGGTCGTCGGTCTGTCCGAGGCCGCGGTCCGCCAGCGGGTGCAGCGGCTGGTCGACAGCGGGGTGATGCAGGTCGTGGCGGTGACCGACCCGCTCGAGCTCGGCTTCGCCCGGCAGGCGATGGTCGGCATCCGGGTCACCGGCCCGCTCGAGCCGGTCGCCGACGCGCTCGCCGAGCTGCCGGAGGTCGACTACGTCGTGATCACGGCCGGGAGCTACGACCTGCTCGCGGAGGTGGTCTGCGAGAGCGACGACCACCTGCTCGAACTGATCTCGGGCAAGATCCGGACCATCGACGGCGTGGTCTCGACCGAGACGTTCATGTACCTCCGGCTGCGCAAGCAGACCTACTCGTGGGGCGTGCGCTGAACCGGTCCCTCTGGGAGGAGACCGCGCCTCCCGCCACCCCCCGGGCGCCGCTGGACGGCGACCTCGACGTCGACGTCGCCATCGTGGGCGCCGGGTTCACCGGACTGTGGACCGCCTACTACCTGGCGCGGGCCGAGCCCGGTCTCCGGATCGCCGTGTGCGAGGCCGAGGTCGCGGGATTCGGCGCCTCCGGGCGCAACGGCGGATGGTGCTCGGCGCTCTTCCCCGCGTCCTCGTCGTCACTGGCGGCCCTCAGCGACCGCACCGCAGCCATGGCCCAGCACCGGGCCATGCGGGCGAGCCTCCACGAGGTGGAGCGGGTGCTCGGCGAGGAGTCCATCGACGCCCACTTCGCCCACGGCGGCACCATCTCCCTGGCCCGCAACCCCGCTCAGCTGGCCCGGGCCCGGGCCGAGGTCGACGAGGCCCGGTCGTGGGGCCGTGGGGAGGACGAGATCCGGCTGCTCGGCGCCGACGGACGCCCACGACGTGCTGGCCGGCTCCTCGGTCCACGGGGCGACGTACTCGCCGGACTGCGCGGCGATCCATCCCCTGCGCCTGGCCCGCGGCCTGGCCGACGCCGTCGTCCGGCTCGGAGTCCGGATCTTCGAGCACACACCGGTGCGCTCGATCGGTCCCGGCCGGCTGGAAACGTCCACGGGGGTGGTCCGGGCCGACACGGTGGTCCGCGCGACCGAGGGATACACCGCCGACCTCCCCGGCGAGCACCGTCGACTGGTGCCGATCTACTCGCTCATCATCGCCACGGAGCCGCTCGGCCCGGACCTGTGGGAGCGGATCGGGCTGCGCCGCCGCGAGACGTTCACCGACCACCGTCACCTGATCGTCTACGGGCAGCGCACGGCCGACGACCGGATCGTCTTCGGGGGGCGCGGCACGCCGTACCACTTCGGATCCCGCATCAGGCCGGCGTTCGACCGCGACGAGCGGGTCTTCCGGCGGCTGCGGGACACGCTGGTTGACCTGCTGCCGGTGCTCTCCGACACCTCGTTCACGCACTCGTGGGGTGGCTGCCTCGGGGTGCCGCGGGACTGGTGCGCCTCGGTGGGCCTGGATCGCGGCACCGGGGTCGCCTGGGCGGGCGGCTACGTCGGCGACGGCGTGAGCACGACGAACCTGGCCGGCCGGACGCTGCGGGACCTGATCCTGGAGCGGGACACCGAGCTCGTCCGGCTGCCGTGGGTCAACCACCGCTCGCCCCGCTGGGAGCCCGAGCCGCTGCGCTGGCTGGGCGTCAACGCCGGGCTGCGGGCCATGGCCGCCGCCGACGTGGAGGAGCGGCTGACGGAGCGCCAGAGCCGGATCGCCCGGCTCGTCTCACCGTTCGTGGGCTGAGAGGATTCCGGCCATGACCCTTCGCGCTCTGGTCCGTCGTCCGAGCCCCCGACTGGCGGACGGCCTGCTCACCCACCTCGACCGCACGCCCGTCGACGCCGGGCCTCGCGATGCGGCAGTGGGAGGGGTACGTCGCCGCCCTGGCCGCCGAGGGCTGGGAGATCGACCGAGGTCCCGGCCGCCGAGGACTGCCCGGACTCGGCGTTCGTCGAGGACACCGTGGTGGTGTACGACGACCTCGCGGTGATCAGCCGGCCCGGTGCCGTCGAGCGCAGGCCGGAGACGCCAGGGACCGAGCAGACCCTCGCCGGTCTCGGCTACCGGATCGCCCGGATCGAGGAGCCGGGCACCCTCGACGGGGGCGACGTCCTCAAGCACGACGGCAAGGTCTGGGTCGGTCTCGGCGGACGCACCAACCAAGCCGGCCTCGACCAGCTCGCCGACCTCCTCGGCCCGCTGGGCGCGGAGGTCGTGGGCGTACCCGTGAGCCGGGTGCTGCACCTGAAGTCGGCGGTCACCGCCCTGCCCGACGGCACGGTCGTCGGTTACGAACCGCTGGTGGACGACGTGGCGGCCTGGGACACGTTCCAGCCGGTGCCGGAGGAGCCGGGCTCGCACGTCGTACTCCTCGGTGGCGACACCGTGCTGATGTCCAGCGCCGCACCGAAGTCGCGAGCGCTCTTCGAGGAGCGCGGACTGCGGGTGGTCACCGTCGACATCGGGGAGTTCGAGAAGCTCGAGGGCTGCGTGACCTGCCTGTCGGTGCGGCTGCGCCGGTAATTCGGTTGCGCCGCGTCGACCGGGTCCGTCACGATCATGATCGGCCCGTGACCGCGGGTGCCCGATCGACCGAGAGGAGCAGTGACATGACGACCACTGTCGTTGGCCTGTCCGCAGTCCAGCCCCTCTCACCGACACGGAGCACCAATCGCGATGTCTCACGACACCACCCGGCCCTTCCCGGGCCCGCTCGTCACTGACGAGCCGACAGACACCCGTCTCGACGGGATCGACCGCTCGTTCGTCTTCGACTTCCGGGCGTACGACGACCCCGACGACACCGACCAGCGCTGGTCCACGTGGCACAGCGTCGAACCCCTCTGCCGCGGACCGGAGCCGCGCCCCGACTGGGTCGTCACCTCCCAGGCGGCGGTCGACACCGACCTGGGCATCCTCAAGACCGGCAAGGAGGCCGACGTCTACCTCCTCGAGCGAGCCGTGCCCGACGGCCCCTCGGCGGTGATGGCCGCGAAGCGCTACCGCAGCGAGGAGCACCGCACCTTCCACCGCTCGGCCGCCTACACCGAGGGTCGCCGGACCCGCAACAGCCGGGACACGAGGGCGCTGGCGAAGAAGACCGCCCACGGCCGGGCGGTCGCCGCGGGCCAGTGGGCCTGGGCGGAGTGGGAGTCGCTCAAGCGACTCTGGTCGCTCGGGCTGCCGGTCCCCTACCCCGTGCAGATCGACGGCACGGAGCTGCTGATGGAGTGGATCACCGCACGACGGCGACTCGGCACCCCGGCTGGCCCAGACCCGGCCCGCCCGTGACCTGCTGGAGTCCTACTTCGCGCAGGTGCGCGACGTCCTGGCCGAGCTGGCCCGGCACGGGATCGTCCACGGCGACCTCTCGCCGTACAACATCCTCGCGGCGGGCGAACGCCTGGTGGTCATCGACCTGCCGCAGGTGGTCGACCTCGTGGGCAACCCGGCCGGACCGGACTTCCTGATGCGTGACTGCACGAACGTGTGCACGTGGTTCCGGGCCCGCGGCCTGGAGGTCGACGAGCACGACCTGTTCGCGGAGCTGCTGGCCCACGCGTTCTGAGCTGAGCAGCGGCGCGCGAGGCACGAGCGCGTCGCGTGGGCTCAGCCAGGTTGAGCAAACCTCGCGACCGAGGACCGAGGTCGCGGCAGGTGCGTCGAAACCCAGCCGCTAACTTGGCGCGAGTGAGGCACACGAGGGGACGCGTCGTCGAGGTCGAGTCGCTGGCCGAGCTGGACCGACGGCTCGCCGCCGGGTCGCACTCGATGAACGGCTGGCGGGTGAGCTCGGTCGACCTCGCCGACCGCGGGGAGCAGCTGCGCGCCTGCGACGTCACGGGTGCGACGTTCCTGGGGTGTCGCTTCGCGCCCGGCGTCGAGTCGGAGGTCGAGGCCCGCGGGGCGATCGTGTTCCCGGCGATCCCCGACGTGCCGGTCGACGCCTACCGGGGCTCCCTCTACTCCCCCCGCGAGCTCTACGACGCCGCGGCCTACCCCGACTCGCTCGACGCCCGTGCCTACGGCTGGTCGCAGGAGCACGACGACCAGGATGCGCTGCTGGCCCGGACCCTCCACGACCATGCGATCGACGTGGCTCTCGCCGACTGGCTGGCCAGCAGCCGGAAACCACGGGTGGGGCTCATGGGCGGCCACGCGCTGGCCCGGGACGAGACGGCGTACGCCGACGCGGCACGGCTCGCGTGGCGCCTCGGCTCGGCCCTGGTCGTGGCCACCGGTGGCGGGCCGGGTGCGATGGAGGCGGCGAACCTCGGCGCCTACCTGTCGGGGCACGCGATCGGGGCGCTGGACGAAGCCGTGGCCAGGCTCGAGCCGGTGCCGTCGTTCCGTCCGTCGGTCCGGGCGTGGGCCGACGCCGCCTTCGAGGTGCTCGACCTCTTCCCGGACGGCCGGGAGTCGCTCGGCATCCCGACCTGGCACTACGGCCACGAGCCTCCGAACGTGTTCGCGACCGCGATCGCGAAGTACTTCCGCAACGCCTCCCGCGAGGCGATCCTGCTGCAGGTCTGCGACGCCGGCATCGTGTTCCTGCCGGGGGCCGGCGGGACGGTCCAGGAGATCTTCCAGGACGCCTGCGAGAACTACTACGCCGACGAGTCGGCGGTGGCGCCGATGGTGCTGGTGGGCTCGGCGTACTGGACGCGCGAGGTGCCGGCCTGGCCACTCCTGACCGCCCTGGCCCGCGGCCGCACCATGGAGCCCTTCGTGCACCTCGTCGACACCGTCGAGGAAGCAGCTCACGTGCTGGGCGCGTGACAACCTCCCCGGCTGCTCGTTGAACCCCGCATGAAGCTCACCCGTCGAGACCTGTTCCGAGCCGCCGGCGCCGTCGGCGGCGCGCGCGGTCGTCGGCGGGCTGGCGGCCGAGGCCGTGGCCGGAGTCGGCGCGCGAGGTCGGACCACGCTCGACCGCGACGCTGCGCAAGGGACCGGCGGGAACGGGGGGCTACCGGCCGATCGTCCGGGCCGACGGCGAGCCCCACGTCGTACGCACCGACCTCGGCGCCCGCGCCCGGCGGGGTCGCGACGCCCGCCGCAAGCCGCTCCTCGCGTTCGCGCAGCTCAGCGACGTGCACATCCTCGACGCCCAGTCGCCGATGCGGGTGGAGTACGTCGACCGGTACGACGACGAGGACGAGCCCGGCGACCCGACACCGGGGATCTTCGGATCGGCCTACCGTCCGCAGGAGGTGCTCACCGCCCAGATCGTCGAGGCGATGGTCCGGGAGATCAACCAGATCGGGGCGGGCCCGGTCACCGGGAAGCCGCTCGCGTTCGCGATCCAGACCGGCGACAACTCCGACAACTCCCAGTACAACGAGATCCGCTGGAACATCGACGTCCTCGACGGCGGGGAGGTCCGCGCCGACTCGGGCGACCTGTCCCGGTACGAGGGCGTCATGGACGGCGACCCGACCTACTACGACACCCACTACTGGCACCCCGACGGCACCCCGGAGGGCAAGGAGGACGACCAGCCGCGCAGCACCTACGGCTTCCCCGAGGTGCCCGGTCTGCTCGACGCGGCCCGCCGTCCCTTCCAGGCCCGCGGGCTCGGCATGCCGTGGTACACCGCCCTCGGCAACCACGACCCACTCGCGCAGGGCAACTTCCCGTCGACCATGCAGCTGAACACCGTCGCGGTCGGGCCACTGAAGATGATCTCGCCACCCACGGGCGTCAGCCAGGCCGACGTGCTGAACGCGCTGCGCGGCAACTACGCCGACTTCGTCGCGGCCTTCGCCGCCACCCCGCACGTCCGGCAGGTCACGCCCGACCCCGATCGCCGGCTCCTGCAGCGGGCCGAGGTCGTCGAGGAGCACTTCACCACCACCGGCGCTCCGGTCGGCCACGGCTTCACCGAGACCAACCGCGCCGACGGCACGGCGTACTACACCTTCGACCGCGGTCTCCTGCGCTTCATCGTCCTCGACACCGTCAACCCCAACGGCGAGGCCAACGGCTCGCTCGACCAGACGCAGTTCGTGTGGCTCCAGGAGCAGCTGCAGGCCGCGGCCGGACGGCTGGTCGTGGTCGCGAGCCACCACACGCGCGAACACGATGGACAACCCCCTCGTCGGCACCGGCGGCGACCCGGAGCCGCGCGTCCTCGGCGACGAGGTGGTCGCGGAGCTGCTCGGGCACCGCAACGTCATCGCCTGGGTCAACGGGCACACCCACTCCAACAACATCTGGGCGCACCAGCGGGAAGGTGGCGGCGGCTTCTGGGAGATCAACACCGCCTCCCACATCGACTGGCCCCAGCAGGCGCGGCTGATCGAGGTCACCGACAACCGCGACGGCACCCTGTCGATCTTCGCCACGATGGTCGACCACGGAGCCCCGCTGTCCAACGCCGGCCGGCTGGACGGGCCGATGCCCCTGGCCTCGCTGGCCCGCGAGCTGGCGGCCAACGACTGGCAGGAGCGGGACCAGGACCGCCGCGGTGCGCGGACTGATCGCAACGTCGAGCTGCTGGTCCAGGCGCCGGCGTTCCTGAGCTGAGGGCCGTCAGGCCTCGGTGGCGGCCAGCTGGCCGCAGGCGCCGTCGATCTCGCGACCCCGGGTGTCGCGCACGGTGGTGGGGATCCCCTTCGCCTCGAGCCGGCGCACGAACTCGCGCTCGTCCGCCGGGTCCGACGCGGTCCACTTCGAGCCGGGGGTCGGGTTGAGCGGGATCAGGTTCACGTGCACCCAGCCCCAGTCGCCGTACGAGTTGAGGACGTCGCCGAGCAGGTCGGCCCGCCACGCCTGGTCGTTGATGCCGCGCATCATGGCGTACTCGATCGAGACCCGGCGTCGGGTCACCCGCGCGTAGTTCCACGCCGCCTCGACGCTCTCGGCCACCGAGAAGCGGGTGTTGATCGGCACCAGCTCGTTGCGCAGCTCGTCGTCGGGCGCGTGGAGGGACAGGGCGAGGGTCACCGGGATGCCCTCCTCGGTGAGCTGCCGGATCCGTGGGACGAGCCCGACGGTCGACACCGTCACGCCCCGGGCCGACATGCCGAGGCCGTCGGGGGCGGGGTCGGTGAGCCGGCGTACGGCGCCCATGACGGCCCGATAGTTGGCCAGGGGCTCCCCCATGCCCATGAAGACGACGTTGGAGACACGGCCCGGACCGCCGGGGACCTCACCACGTGCCAGCGCCCGCGCTCCGGCCACCACCTGCTCGACGATCTCGGCGGTCGACATGTTGCGCTGGAGGCCGCCCTGCCCGGTCGCGCAGAACGGGCACGCCATGCCGCAGCCGGCCTGGCTCGAGACGCACATCGTGACCCGGCCGGGGTACCGCATCAGCACCGACTCGACCAGGGCGCCGTCGAACAGCCGCCAGAGTGTCTTGCGGGTGGTCCCGCGGTCGGCCTCCATCGTGCGCAGCGGCGTCATCAGCGGGGGCAGGAGCGCCGCGACCAGCTCCTCGCGCCCGTCCGCCGGAAGGTCGGTCATCTGGTCGGGCTCGTCGACCAGCCGCGAGAAGTAGTGGGTCGACAGCTGCCGGGCCCGGAAGCGGGGGTGTCCCAGGTCGCCGGCCACGTCGGCGCGCTCGTCGGCCGTCAGGTCGGCCAGGTGGCGGGGCGGCTTGCGGCGACCCCGGGGCTCCTCGAACACCAGCGGCAGCGGCCTGGAGGCGCCGGGCGCGTCGTCGGGTCGGGGGGCGGGGCTGTCGGACATCAGGCCCCGATCATCCCATCCCCAGCGGCGCTGCCCGAATCGTCGTGGGTGGGGCTCAGCCCTGCGAACGGACCATGAAGTAGAGCACCAGCGAGGCGACCCCGAGGACCACCAAGAGGGTCAGGCCCATGCCGATGAGCATGTAGGTGCCGAACCGGCGGGTGCGTGGCACGGCGACCAGGACGACCGGCGCGGCCAGGATGGCCAGGATGTAGGGGAAGAGCCGCTCGGCCGTGTCGTACTGGAAGAGCAACCGCAGGATCCCGGCGTAGGCGCCCGGCACGAGCGTCACGCAGAGCATGCCGGAGAAGAAGCCGGCCAGGGCGATGAACGTCGAGTGGTCGCCGTGCCACCAGTCCGGCGACTCGCCCACGGGCTCCTGCCCGGCGGTGCGCTGACTGGGGGTCTCCTGCGGGGTCTGCTCCGTCGTCATCGGGACGATCCTCCCAGATCACCGCGTCCGGACCCGGCACCGCCCCGTCCGGGCGGGTGCGTGCCTTGCCGCGCGGCGCAGGCGCCGCCACGCTGGGTCCATGGAGGTGCGCTTCCTGGACGCCGACGGGGCCCATCCGCGCTCGTCCGACGACGCGGCCGGGTTGTTCGAGCGCCAGGACGGCTTCGTCTGGGTCGACGTACCGAGCTGGAGCGACCAGGCCGAGGCGGTGCTCGAGAGCCTCGGCTGCCACCCCCTGGTCGTCGCCGGCTGTCGCCAGCGCAACTACGTGCCCACCGTGCACGGGTACTCCGACCACGTCTTCGTGACGACGCAGTCGCCGTTCCTCGGGGACGCCGGTCACGTGCACCTCCTGGAGCTCGACCAGATCATCGGCGGCCACTACCTCGTCACCGTCCACGGGCCGATCAACCCCGACGTCGAGTCCGCCCAGGCCCTGGTCGAGACCGCCGGCGTCCTGGCCCGGATCGAGGAAGGCCGGTTCCGGCCCAGGTCGCCCGCCGAGCTCTCCTACGCCATCACGTCGGCGGTGGCACGCCGGCAGAGCGGCGTGATCCGCCAGGTCGCCGAGAAGCTTCCCGGCCTGGAGCAGTCCGTGATGACCTCTCAGCTGCGCAACCCCGAGGCGCTGCTGGAGACCATGTTCCTGATCCGCCACGAGCTGATCACGACGCGCACGATGGCGGCGCAGTGCCACGACATCTGGGACCGGCTGGCCGGCATCCAGCGGCTGCCCGACGACGAGGACGCCGGCTTCGCCCGCGACGTCGCCGAGCAGTTCGAGCGGGTGCGGTCGCTGGCCGACGGCGAGTCGCAGTTCCTGTTCGGCGTGATCGAGCTCTACCAGACGAAGGTGCACACGAAGATGACCGTCGCGATGGAGCGGCTGGCGGTGATCGCGGCCGTCACCCTGCCGATCACCGCCATCGCCTCGATCATGGGCATGAACGTGATCGTGAACGGGGAGACCCAGCCCGGTCCTGCTCGCGATCGCCCTCGTCGTGATGCTCGCGATCAGCCTGCTGCTGCTGCGCTGGGCTCGCCGCCAGGGCTGGTGGTGACCCGCCTTTCCCGATAGTCCGTCACAAAACGCTCCGGCCTGACGGCGTGTCGGCAGCCATTTCGTGACGGACTATCCCGATTCGGCGAGGTGAAGCATCAGAAGACGAGGTAGTGCAGCAGCAGCCAGACCGGCGCGATCGTGGCCAGCAGTGAGTCGAGCCGGTCCATCAGGCCGCCGTGGCCCGGGATCACCTGGCTCATGTCCTTGATCCCGAGGTCGCGCTTGATCACCGACTCGCACAGGTCGCCCAGCGTCGCCATCACCGCCGCGATCAGGCCGAGGGCGATCCCGACCCACCAGTCGCCCTCGAGGAAGTAGACGACCAGGCCGTAGCCGGCGGCCACGCAGAAGGCGATGGAGCCGGCGAAGCCCTCCCACGACTTCTTCGGGGAGATGACCGGGGCCATCGGGTGCCGGCCGAAGAGCACCCCCGCGAAGTAGCCGCCGATGTCGGAGGCGATCGTGACCAGGATGAACACGAGGATCCCCCGCACCCCGTCGTCCCAGCGGTCGAAGTCGCTGGTGCCGCCCTCGGCCAGCAGCAGCGCCACGAACGAGCCCAGGAACGGAACGTAGATCAGGGTGAACACCGAGGCGGTGGCGTTCTGGACGTAACCCGGGACGCCGCGGCGCAGCAGCCACAGCATGATGACGAGGGCGCTCACGGCGGTGGCGGTGACCAGGGCGGCCGGCCCGAAGAAGTAGGCCACCACCACCATGACCACGCCACCCAGCATCAGCGGCTGCTCGGGAATGTCGATGTCCTTGGCCAGGAAGCCCTTGTGCAGCTCCCAGATCGCCACCAGGACCGCGCCGGCCACGATCAGCATGAAGGCCGTCTTCCAGAAGACCAGCGACCCGACGATGCCGATCAGCAGCACCACCCCGGAGGCGACGGCGACCGGGAGGTCGCGACCTGCCCGGCCGTGGTCGACCTGCGGGGCAGGGGTGGGGTCGGTCATGTGGATGTGCCGCGCTTCGTGGTCACTCAGACCTCGATGAGCTCGGCTTCCTTGTTCTTGAGCATCTCGTCGATCTCGTCCGTGTGCTTCTTGGTCATCCCGTCGAGCCGCTTCTCCGCGCCGGTGACGTCGTCCTGGCCGACCTCGTGGTCCTTCTCGAGCTTGTCGAGGCCGTGCTTCGCCGTACGCCGCAGGTTGCGCACCGCGACCCGGCCGTCCTCGGCCTTGGCCCGGGCCACCTTGATGTACTCCTTGCGGCGCTCCTCGGTGAGCTCGGGGAAGACGCAGCGCAGCAGCTTGCCGTCGTTGGCGGGGTTCACGCCGAGGTCGGAGTCGCGGATGGCGCGTTCGATGTTGCCGATCGCGCCCATGTCGTAAGGGGAGATCAGCACGATCCGCGCCTCCGGAGAGGTGAACGACGCCAGCTGCTGGAGCGGCGTCGGGGTGCCGTAGTAGTCGACCATGATCTTGCTGAACATGCTCGGGTGCGCGCGTCCCGCCCGGATTGCCGCGAACTCCTCACGCGTCGCCTCGACCGACTTCTTCATCTTGTCGTCGGCCTCGTGGAGGATGTCGTTGATCACGGCTGTTCCCTTTCGCTGGGTTCGGCGAGCCGGTCCGCGGTCAGCCTGCGCTGACCAGCGTCCCGATCTTCTCACCCCGGACGATCCGCAGGATGTTGCCCTCGCCCTGCATCCCGAAGACGATCATGGGCAGCTTGTTCTCGCCGCAGAGCGCGAACGCCGTCTGGTCCATGATCCGCAGCCCCCGGGCCATCGCTTCCGCGTAGGTCAGCTCGTCGAACTTCTTCGCCGTCGGGTCGAGGCGCGGGTCGGCGGTGTAGACGCCGTCGACCCCGCTCTTGGCGACCAGGACGACGTCGCACTTGCTCTCCAGCGCCCGCTGCACCGCCACCGTGTCGGTGGAGAAGAACGGCATCCCCATGCCCGGCGCCGAAGATCACCACGCGCCCCTTCTCGAGGTGGCGGATGGCGCGCCGCGGGATGTAGGGCTCGGCGATCTGGCCCATCGTGATCGCGGTCTGGACCCGCGTCTCGACGCCCTCCTTCTCGAGGAAGTCCTGGAGCGCGAGGCAGTTCATCACGATGCCGAGCATGCCCATGTAGTCGGCCCGGACCCGGTCCATGCCGCGCTGCTGCAGCTCGGCGCCGCGGAAGAAGTTGCCCCCGCCGGTGACGACGGCGATCTGGACGCCGGCCTTGGACACGGCCGCGATCTCGTGCGCGATGGCCTGCGCGACGTCGGGGTCGACACCCACCTTGCCGCCGCCGAAGACCTCGCCGGAGAGCTTCAGCAGCACACGGTTGTAGGACGTCACACGGGATCCCTTCGTACGCCGATGCCTCGCCGGTCGCTGTCGAGACCCTACTCGTCAGCTGCCGACCTCGAAACGCGCGAAGCGCGTCAGCTTCACGCCGGCCTCGTCGAGCACGGCCTTGACGGACTTCTTGTTCTCGGTGACCGACGGCTGCTCGAGGAGAACGACGTCCTTGAAGAAGCCGTTGAGTCGGCCCTCGGTGATCTTGGCGATCGCCTGCTCGGGCTTGCCCTCCTCGCGTGAGGTCGCCTCCGCGATCTCGCGCTCCTTGGCCACGATCTCGGCCGGGACGTCCTCACGGGTGAGGTACTGCGGGCGCATCGCCGCGATCTGCATGGCGGCGGTCCGGGCGGCGTCAGCGTTGCCGTCGTACTCGACGAGCACGCCGACCGCCGGCGGCAGGTCGGCCGCGCGCTTGTGCATGTAGGCCACGCTCGGGCCGTCGAAGTAGGCGACCCGACCGAGCTCGATCTTCTCACCGATGGTGATCGCCAGCTGCTGGACGACCTCCTCGACCGTCTTGTCCCCGAGCTTGACGCCCTTGAGCGTCTCGGCGTCGGCGGCCTTCGCCGCGTCGGCGGCGTCGGCGATCTGCTGGGCGACGGCCACGAATTCCTCGCCCTTGGCGACGAAGTCGGTCTCGCAGTTCAGCTCGACCAGGGCGCCGCCGGAGGTGGCGACCAGGCCGGCCGACGCCTCGCGCTCGGCGCCGCGCTTGGCGGCCTTGGCGGCACCCTTGACGCGGAGCAGCTCGACGGCCTTGTCGAAGTCGCCGTCGGCCTCCTCGAGCGCCTTCTTGCAGTCCATCATGCCGGCGCCGGTCAGCTCGCGGAGCTTCTTCACATCGGCCGCGGAGAAGTTAGCCATGATCCTTCTTCCTCGAAGTTCTGGAGTGGATGTCCCGGTGACGCGCCTCGGTCAGGCGGAGGCGTCGGACTTGGACTCGGCGTTGACGAAGCCCGCGGCCTCGGCAGCTTCCGGGGTGCGGAACCAGACCTCGGCGTTGGTGCGGTCGTACCACGGGCTGCTGGGGGCGTGGAACTTCTTCGACGTCTTGTTGCCCTTGATGTCGAAGCCCTCGGGAGCCGAGCCGTCCTCGAGCGGGGCGGCCGAGTCGGCGCCGAACTCGCCCTCGGCAGCGGCGGTCGGCTCGTCCTTCTTGTCGACGGCCGGTGCCGGAGCGGCCGGCTCCGCGGCGGCCGGAGCCTCGGTGGCCGGAGCCGCCGGAGCCTCGGCTGGCCGGAGCCGCCGGAGCCTCGGCAGCAGCGTCAGCAGCGGCGTCGGCCTCGGGTGCCTCGGATGCGGCACCGGTCGCCTCCGACGCCGGGGTGGCGGTCGCAGTGGCGTCGCCCCCGGTGGCCTCGACTGCCGTCTCGACGACGGTCTTCGTCGGCGGCGGGCGCGGGCTTCTCCTCAGCCGACTTGTCGGCGGGCTTGTCCGCCGCGGGCGAGCTTCTGCGGGCAGGGCGGTGGCCTTGTCGGCGTCGCCACCGAGCAGCTCGCGCTCCCACTCGGCCAGCGGCTCCTCGGCCCCGACGGCCTCGGCACCTTCGGTCCGGCTTGGCGCCGGAGCGGGCGATCAGGCCCTCGGCGACGGCGTCGGCGACCACGCGGGTCAGCAGGCCGACCGCGCGGATGGCGTCGTCGTTGCCCGGGATCGGGAAGTCGACCAGGTCGGGGTCGCAGTTGGAGTCCAGGATGCCGATGATCGGGATGTGCAGCTTGCGCGCCTCCTCGACGGCGAGGTGCTCCTTGTTCGTGTCGACGATCCACACGGCCGCGGGGGTCCGGCTCATCTCACGGATGCCGCCGAGGGACTTGTTCAGCTTGTCCCGCTCGCGACGCATCTGCAGCAGCTCCTTCTTGGTGCGGCTGCTGCCGGCCACGTCGTCGAAGTCGATCTCGTCGAGCTCCTTGAGACGGTTGATCCGCTGGTTCACGGTCTGGAAGTTGGTGAGCATGCCGCCCAGCCAGCGCTGGTTGACGTAGGGCATGCCGACCCGGGTCGCCTGCTCGGCGATCGCCTCCTGGGCCTGCTTCTTGGTGCCCACGAACATCACGGTGCCGCCCTTGGCGACGGTCTCCTTGATGAAGGCGTACGAGCGGTCGATGTAGGCCAGCGACTGCTGCAGGTCGATGATGTAGATGCCGTTGCGCTCGGTCATGATGAAGCGCTTCATCTTGGGGTTCCAGCGTCGGGTCTGGTGTCCGAAGTGGACGCCGCTCTCGAGCAGCTGGCGCATGGTCACGACTGCCATGGGATCTGATCTCCTGTTGTGGAGCCGCAGGCCGTTGTCGCCGCCCTTGAACCAGGGCCGGCCGGTCGCGCACTCCGTTGTTCTTTCGGTTGTCGCAGCCGACGGGTGTCGGCTGCCCTGACGCTCGCGCGTGGATCCCACCCGATCCGGGGATCGGGACCTGATGGACCAGCGCCCGCGGGGCGGTCCGGGCCGGAGCGGCTCGGTCCGCGGTCTGCAAGCGTGCGAAGTCAATCCGGGTGGATTGCTGGCGACAGCGTAGTCGAGCGCCGGTCACGCTCGCCAATCGGCGGTACGGCGAGGCCACCTGGCCTCCACACGCACCGCTCCCGCACAGGTTGTCCACAGCCTGGCATCGACCTCGCCCCACGTCGCGGCCGGGGCGGGCAGGCTCGAGGCCATGTCACTGCTCACCGCCGTCCCGACCCGCGTCCCCGGGCTGGTGCTGGTCGTCGTCCTGAGCGTGGTGCCGGCCCTCGTGCCGGCGCCGGCGCTCGGCACCCCCGGGGACGTCGGATCCGGTCGGCGTGTGGCCCCTGCGACCAAGCCCCGAGGTGGTCGCCGGTTTCGATCCTCCGCTCGATCCGTGGGGATCGGGACACCGGGGCGTCGACCTGCTCGGCTCGGCGGGGCAGCCGGTGCGCGCTGCCCTGCCGGGGCGGGTGACCTTCGCCGGGATGCTCGCCGGGCGTGGCGTCGTGGTGGTCTCCCACGGCGACACCCGCACGACCTACGAGCCGGTCTCCGCCGACGTCTCGGTGGGCGACACCGTGGCCGCCGGAGGCCGGCTCGGGCGGCTGGAGGCGTTCGGCTCGCACTGCTTCCCCCGTGCCTGCCTCCACTGGGGCTGGCTGCGCGGCGAGACCTATCTCGACCCTCTCGACCTGGTCGGCGCTGGCCCCGTCCGGCTGCTCCCCCTCTGGCGCGACGCAGCCGCTGTCGGCAACCGCTCCGGACTCCCCGAGACCACTCTCGCCGACGCTACTCCCAGTGGCGCCCAGCGTTGATACGATTGTTGAAAGCGGGCGGATTCTTCGGGGGAGGAATGTCTGATGGAGCGGATTCCACACCGTGAACTTCGGAGCAACAGCTCCCAGATCTTGCGCGAGGTCGCCGCAGGCGCGACGTACGAGATCACCAACAACGGCGAGGTGGTCGCGATCCTGTCCCCACCGGTGGCGACGACGCTCCGGATCCGTCCCGCGACCCGGCACGGAGGGTGGACCGAGATCACGCCGATCAAGGCTGAACCGTCGATGACGGGAGCCGGCCCCCGAGCTGCTCCGACGAGCTGCGCGAGCCCCGGGTGTGATCCTCTACCTCGACACCTCGGCGGCGCTCCGACTTCTGCGTCGAGCACCCCGAGACCGGCACCCTCCAGTTCTACCTCGACGAGATGTCGCAGCACGCCACGATCGTCTCCAGCGTCATGATCGAGACCGAGCTGCGACGGATCGCGGCGGAGCGCGGCGCGCCACAGATCCTCGCGACCAGCATCCTCGCCGGAGTCAACCTGATCGACCCGGTCCGGTCGCACTTCGCGATGGCGGGTCTGCTTCCGGTCCGGGGCCTGCGCAGCCTCGAGGCCCTGCACCTGATCACCGCCATGCGCGCCGAGGCCGACGTGCTGATCGCCTATGACCGGCCCCTGATCGAGGCTGCGGCGAGCGTCGGGCTGGCATCGATCTCACCGGTCTGATCGCTCACGCCCGAGGGTGCGCCTGCCGGTAGGCGCGGCGAAGCCGGTCGGTCGTGACGTGGGTGTAGAGCTGGGTCGTCGCCAGGGACGCGTGGCCGAGGAGCTCCTGGACCGACCGCAGGTCGGCGCCCCCCTCCAGCAGGTGCGTGGCCGCGGTGTGGCGCAGTCCGTGCGGCCCGATGTCGGGCGCCCCCGGCACGTCCGCGATCCGGCGGTGGACCAGGGTGCGCACCGCGCGCTGGTCGATGCGCCTCCCCCGCGCTCCGAGGAACAGCGCCCCACCCGCACCGTCGACGCGCAGCTGCGGACGACCCGCGGACAGCCAGTGCTCGAGCGCCTGTGCGGCCGGGTGCCCGTAGGGCACCGACCGCTCCTTGCGGCCCTTCCCGAAGACCCGGACGACGAGACGCTCCCGGTCCAGGTCGTCGACGTCGAGGCCGACGAGCTCGCCGACCCGGATCCCGGTGGCGTACAGCAGCTCCAGCATGGCCACGTCTCGTAGCCCGGTCGGACTGCCGTCGTCGGCCAGCTCCGCGGCCGCCTGGATCAGGTCTCGCGCCTCGTCGGACCGCAGGACCGGAGGCAACGACCGGTGGGCCTTCGGCGAGGCGAGGCTGGCACCGGGGTCCACCTCGACCCGGCCGGTGCGCGCCAGCCAGGCGGTGAAGACCCGGGCCGCGGTGGCCCGACGGGCCAGCGTGGTGCGGGACTTGCCCATGGTCTGCTGGTTGGCGAGCCAGCTGCGCAGCGTCCGTAGGTCCAGCGCGGACACGTCGTCGTGGCCGAGCCGGCGGGCGTGCTCGAGGAGCCCGGCCACGTCGGCGACGTAGGCGCGGACGGTGTGCGCGGTCAGGTCCCGCTCCGCGGTCAGGTGCCGTTCGTAGTCGCCGAGCACGCGCGCGAACGCCTCCGGGAGCCCTGGCTCCGGCGGGTCCGCGCTCCGCTCGGTCATGGCGGCGAGTCTAGGAGCCCCACCTCCCTGGTTCGGGGATCATGGCCGCGCCGCCTCGGCGAGCCGCCAGCCGGCTCCAGCCCTGACCACGAACCCCCGCGCGGACAGGTAGTTCAGCGCCGTCTGCACCTCCAGCAGTCCGACGCCTGCCGTGGCTGCGATCGATGCCAGTGCCGCGGGCTGATGCACCGGCACCGCCTCCAGCACCCGATGGTGACGGCGGGTGAGGCGATCGCGCGGTCGCTCGGCTTCGCGCGGAGGTTGAAGAAGGTGATCGCCCATGCCACCGATCACCTCCAGGACGTCGTCGGGGCCGGTCACCAGGCTGGCGGCGCCCCGTCGGATCCAGTGGTGGACACCCTGGGACTGCGCGCTGGTGACGGCACCCGGCACCCCCATCACCGGTCGGGACAGGCTCTCGGCCCACCCGGCTGTGTTGAGGGCGCCACTGCGGATCGCCGCCTCGACCAGCACGGTGCCCCGTGTGAGCCCTGCGATCAGCCGATTGCGCGCCAGGAATCGCACCTTCAGCGGGGCACAGCCCAGGGGGAGCTCAGACACGACCGCACCCACCTGCGCCATGTGCTCGATCAGACTTCGATGAGCGGCGGGATAGGGGCGATCCACGCTGCACGCGAGCACCGCGAGGGACGGCCGGTCGAGGGCGAGGGCACCACGGTGGGCTGCCTGGTCGATGCCGAACGCCGCGCCCGACACCACGCAGTGCCCGGCTCGAGCCACGCCGGCGGCAACCTCACGGGCGACGTGCTCCCCATAGGTCGTCGAGGTGCGAGATCCCACGATCGCTGTCGAGTCCGCCACGTGGTCGAGCCGGACCGGACCTCGGACCCACAGCCCGATCGGCACCCCGCCGAGCTCCGAAACCGGCTCAGAGTGGGCCAGGTCGTCGAGCTGGGTCGGCCATTCGGCGTCCCCCGGAATGACGAACCGGATGCCGCGACCCTCGGCCTGCTCCAGCTCGCGGGCGGGATCGACGCCGGCCAGCCTCACGGCCGCGTCGGGTCCGAGGCCGTCCTGGGCCCGGTGGTCCACGATCTCCTCGTAGAGGCGCACCGCCCCGACCTCGGCGAGAGCACGCGCGACCCTGAGGTCGGCCGGCTCCGTGAGCCGGGTGAGGGCCGCCCTCGCCAACCGCTCATCGGTCATGAGACCGCCCTCCGGATGGCGGCGGTGAGCAAGGGCTCCCCCAGCCGCAACGCCACAGCGGTCCGGACGTGCTCGACCGACGGCGCGTCAGCTCCGGCGAGGTCGGCGACGGTCCAGGCGAGCCGCTGGACCCGGGTGGCGCCGCGGCGACTCAGCTCGCCCTTGTACATCGCGTCGTCGACGACGCGTTGCGCCGCCGACGAGAGCGGCCACTCCCTGAGCAGGGTGGGCCCAGGGACATGTGCGTTGAGACGCCAGCCGCGATCGAGGTAGCGCGCGGCCTGTCGTGCTCGGGCCGCGACCACCCGCTCGCGCACCGTCGCCGAGGTCTCGGGGACCGACCACCGGTCGCGCTCTTCGTGCGGCCGGAGCGGTAGCAGGTGTCGGGTGATGTCGATCCGGTCGGTGATCGGACCGCGAACGCGTCGGAGGTAGTCACGCCGCTGCTTCTCCTGGCACGTGCAGCGGTTGTCCCGGGCATCGGCCCGGTAGTCGCCGCAGGGGCAGGGGTTGGCCGCGAATGCGACCATCCCCCGCGCCGGATAGGTGACCGACTCCTCACCGCGGGCGATCGTCACCTCGCCGCTCTCGAGGGGTTGGCGCAGGGCGTCGATCACGTCGGTACGCAGCAGGGGGAACTCGTCGAGCAGCAGCACCCCGCAGTGTGCGCGGCTGACCTCACCGGGCCGGACGCGGCCGCTGCCGCCGCCGAGGATGCTCGCCTTGCTCGCGTCGTGGTGGGGCGCCGAGAAGGGAGGGCGCCGGATCAGGCCGTCGCCCTCCCCGAGTGCCCCCGCCAGCGAGTGGAGGGCGGTGACCTCGATCGACTCCTGGATGGTCAGGTCGGGGAGGACGCCGGGGATCCGCTCGGCGAGCGTGGTCTTGCCACAGCCCTTGGGGCCGGAAAGGAGGAGGTGGTGTCCCCCGGCGGCAGCGACCTCGACGGCGTAGCGGGCCTCCTCCAGACCGAGCACGTCGGCCAGGTCCACCTCGTCGAGGCGCTCCTCACCGCGCCAGGACAGCAGCCGGCCACCGGACATCGGCGCCACCGGAGGCGCGTCGGGCACCTCCTCGCCGGACAGCTCGGCGACGACCTGACCAAGCGAGCGCACGCCGAACACGGTCATGCCGGGAACCATCGCGGCCTCGTGGGCCTGCGGCTCGGGGACGAATACCCGGCGGATCCCGCGCTGAGCGGCCGCCAGCACCATCGGCAGCACGCCGGGAACCGAGCGGAGCCCGCCGCTGAGGGTGAGCTCGCCGATGAAGACCGAGGCACCCAGGTCGGCGGTCGGCAGCTGCGCGTCCGCCTTGAGCACGGCCAGGGCGATGGCCAGATCGAAGTGGGTGCCGCGCTTGGGGAGGTCGGACGGTGAGAGCAGGATCGTGATCCTGCGGCTCGTCGGCCAGTACGAGGTTGGTGTTGTGGATCGCCATCCGGCAGCGATGGGGCGCCTCGTTGAGCGAGACGTCGGAGCGGCCGACCATCGTGAGCCCCGCCTGACCCTGCGAGACGTCGGCCTGCACGTCGACAAGGTGGCCGACGGCGCCGTCGAGCGCGATCGTGGGCGTGGACGCGACGGGCATCAGCCGATCCCCCGCACGTGTTCGACCAGCGCCCGGCCCCTCGATGGGCGCAGCACCGCGACGAGGTCGACCCGGGTCTCGGGAGGGTGAACGCCGTGGTCGCCGACCCAGCGCTGCACCAGCCTCCTGAGCCGGGCCAGCTTGGCGTCGGTGACCGCTTCGTGGGGCGAGCCGTGGGCGAGGCTGGTGCGGGTCTTGACCTCGCAGCCGACCAGCGCCGGCCCGTCGCGCAGCACGAGGTCGAGCTCGCCCTCGTCGCAACGCCAGTTGCGGTCGAGCAGCACCATGCCCTGCGCCACCAGGTGTCGCGCGGCCACGCGCTCGCCGTACGCGCCGAGCGCCATGCCGTCGTGCCGCCGTTGCCGATCTCGTCATCCCGACCTCCTCGCCGCCAGCGTGGCTGGAGGCGGGGACGGTCGAGCGGCACGACGACGGTGCCTGTGGAGGAGCGGGTCAGAAGGGTGCGCTGTGGACGGCAGGTGGCGCGAAGGTCAGTCGACCAGCTTGATCTTCGGGAGTGCCGACCCCGAGGAAGTCGATGGTGGGGAAGTCGCCGTCGGTCGGGAGGGCCTTGACGTTGAAGAACACGACCTTGATCTGGGTGATGTCGTTGCTCGGGATGGTCAGGCCGTTGTCGGCCGTGGCCGTCCGGCTGCCGCGGATCGCCGTCGACAGTCGCCTGCTCGTCGGTGATGAAGCCCGGCCGGAAGTCATAGATGCTGTACCGCTGGGAGCCACCGCTGGTCGGCTGGACCTTCAGCACCGGGATCCAGATGAAGCGCGGTGCCGAGTAGATGTCCACGTCGAGGACCGGCGGACCCGCGTAGGTGGGGCTGGCGATGTCCGCGAGCGAGGTCGTGCCGTTGGTCAGGTAGCAGGTGAGCACGTCGTCGTTGAAGCTGTAGTCGCGACCGCTGATGCGCTTGGTGCGGTCGCTCGAGCCGCCGGCAGGGTCGCACCCGGTCTTGGTCGGCCGGGTGGTCAGCACGCCGGGATGCCCGCCCGCGCCGGTGATCATGCCCTGGGTCGCCACGTTGGCGGCGAGGCCGGTGTCGGTGTCCACGCAGTTCGTCGCGGGCCGCAGGTTCGTCCCGGAGGACTCGACGGCGCCGTTCACCCCGTCGGAACAGGTGCCGGCCAGGGTGGGGTTGTCCACGGCCCACTGGTGGATGGCCGGGGTCAGCGGCTGCTGGAGCCCGACCGCGATGTTCACCGGCAGCTCCGAGCCGGTGGGTACGTCGGTGCGGGGAAGCCGCAGCGTCCCGAAGTTTCCGTCGGTGGAACCGGCGGTGCACTCGAGCACCGCGCCGCCGACGCGGATCGGAAGCGCCTCGGCGGTGGGCGACCACGTGCCGGTGGCGGGGACCGTTGAGCACCCGGACCCACCAGACCCCCTCGGTCTGGGCGACGATGTCGGGGATCATCGCCTTGACCGTCGCCGAGGGATTGTTGGTGTACCGGTCGGCGAAGTCCGCCGGAGGCGCGCTGTCCGGGGAGAGGTCGGTCCGCGGAGCGGAGTCGGCGTCGGAGCCGTCGGGGTCGTCGCTGGAGGCGACCAGAAGTAGTCCTGTCGCACGACCAGGCGTCGGGTCGGAGTTGTCGCTCGCGGAAGAAGCCGATCGACCTGCGTCTTCTCCCACTTCGAGGCGGTCAGGCTGATGCTGTTGCCGGTGGAGTCGCGCGGGAGCTCGGTGACCGTGGTGCCGGAAGAGTTCGTCAGGGTCGCCGACGCGAGGTCCGTGGTGTTGGTGTCTGTGGCGTGGGCGAGGGTCGGCACCACGGGAGTCACGTGACCGCCGGCCGGGTCGGTCAGGGTCTGTCGTCCGTAGTCGCAGGCGCTGACCGCGAACATCGGCATCACGCGTTGCCCGCCGCTGAACACGTTGATCGTGGCCGCGGCGTCGACGTACGCGCCGTGGTTGCCGAAGATGCTGGCCATGCCGAAGTCGACGCGAGTCTTGGGCGCCACGACTTGCAGCCCGGCGGCGACGTAGCGCACTTCGCCGTTGGTGAGGTCGAGGTCGGTCAGCTCCGCCGACGTCACGCAGGTCCCCGGCTCGGTCTGCGCGCAGGCCAGCTCGTCGTCCTGGGCCTGGTTGTGGTTGAGGTAGTCGCGCACCGCCGTGACGACGTCGGTCGAGGGGGTTTCGCCGGCCTTCGCCGTCTTGTTCAGCTCCTGCGCGGCGGCGAAGGCCGCGAAGTCGGCCGATGCCTGGGTCTCGGTCCGTCGGGAGACCATGTTGCCGATATCGGTGCCGAGTGCGGCAATGCCCAGGAGGACCACCGACAGCACCGCGAAGAGCACGGCTGCCGCGCCGGACTCGTCCCTGCTCCGGCGCTTCAGAGGCATGATGCCCCCTCCACCTTGTCCTCGAGCCGGGCCTGGACGGTGCGGGTCACGATGCCGGCGTTCGGCACGGGGAGGAAGCCCACGATGTTGGCGTCGGCATTGACCGTCACCCTGATCTGGGTCACTCCCGCCGTCGCCCCGGCCAGCGTGACCGGGTTCCCAGCCGAGTCGGTGATGGTCAGGCCGCCGTCGGGAATGTAGGGCGACTCCTTCTGGGCGAGATCCTCAGCCTGCGTCCCCGTCCAGCAGTCGCCGACCTCGAGCCGCCGGGTCACGTTGCTCGCCGCTCCGCTGGTGGTCGAGGAGACGTAGAAGTACCAGCCGTACTGGATCAGCCCGAAGATCAGGACGATGAACGGGATGCAGATGAGGGCGAACTCGACGGCCGCGGCACCGCGCTCGGTGCGCCGTCGGAGCGCGCGAGGGATCCAATACATGTACCCCCCACCCTTCGACCACGAGAACACGAACGGATAACGCTTGAATCGTATGGGCGTGTCTTTGCCTTGTCAGAGGATCGCCCAAACCCGGCGTGCCTTGAGAGTTTCTTTAATCCGGCGCGGGCAGGCTGTTCAGCCCTTCGGCGGATCGATGTCGGACGGGCTCAGCTCCTCGACGTTCACGTCCTTGAAGGTCAGCACCTTGACGTTCTTGGCGAACCGGGCCGGCCGGTACATGTCCCACACCCAGGCGTCGGTCATGGACACCTCGAAGAACACGTCGCCCGCCTCGGTGCGCGCCTTCACGTCGACCTGGTTGCAGAGGTAGAAGCGGCGGTCGGTCTCGACGACGTACTTGAAGATCCCGACGACGTCGCGGTACTCGCGGTAGAGGGTCAGCTCCATCTCGGTCTCGTACTTCTCGAGATCCTCGGCACTCATGCGGGGTCCCCGGACAAAGCGGAACGAAGTGAGCATTTGTCTGGGGTGTTCATGGCTGTGCTCCTCTGCGTCGACGGCCACTTCATTCTCCCCGGCGGGGAGCGCCTCGAGCCCGGCGGCCCGCCGGACGTTGATGAAACGCCACCGGTGCACCGGCGACGGCCCGTGCTCGGTGAGGGCGGCCGCGTGGGCATCGGTGATGTAGCCCTTGTGCGTCTTGAAGTCGTACGCCGGCCAGTCGGCGTCGAGGTCCGACCATGATCCGGTCCCGGGTGACCTTGGCCAGGACCGACGCGGCCGCGATGCACGCGGCGACGCGGTCGCCCTTCCAGACCGCCAGCCCGGGGACACCGAGCCCGTCCACGGGGAAGCCGTCGGTGAGCACGTACGCCGGCGGCAGCTCCAGCAGGGCCACGGCGCGCCGCAGCGCCTCGACGTTGGCGACGTGCATGCCCAGCCGGTCGCACTCCTCGGACTCGATCACCACCACCGACCAGGCCAGCGCCCGCCGCACGATGTGGTCGTAGCAGCGCTCGCGCGCCTTCTCGGTGAGCAGCTTGGAGTCGGCCAGCCCCGGGACGATGCCCGCCTTCCCGGCCGGGAGGATCGCGGCGCCGGCGACCAGCGGGCCGGCGCAGGCTCCCCGGCCGGCCTCGTCGACCCCGGCGATGGGGTCGATGCCGGCGCGGCGCAGGGCACGCTCGTAGCCGTAGAGCCCGGCGTCACGGCGGACGGTCGAACCTCGGGGCAGGTCACTCATGTCTGGGCACTCACCGGTCCACCACCGCTCAGGAGGCGGCCGAGACGTCGGCGAAGGTGTCGGGCCTCTGACCCACCGGAAGTGGTCGGCCGGCCAGAGCAGGACGAAGACCTTGCCGACGACGAGGTCGACCGGGACGTAGGGGTTGTCGGCGCAGTCGGTCGCCTTGTTGCACAGGTGGACCGTGGAGTCGGCGGAGTGGTTGCGGTTGTCCCCCATCACGAAGATGTGGCCCTCCGGGACCGGCCCGGCCTTCCAGTCGCAGCCGCCGGCGGCATCGGGCCGCGGCAGTCGACGCCCGCCTCGTCCTTGGCGTAGAGGCCCTCGTTGAGGGGCGTGCCGTTGACCGAGATCCGCCCCCGCTTGTCGCAGCAGACGATGACGTCGCCCTCGACGCCGATCACCCGCTTCACCAGGTGCCCGCCCTGCGGGTAGAGGCCGATCTTGGCCATCACCTCCGCCACCGGGTTCGCGGGGCCGACGTCCGAGCCGGCGTTGAGCCAGCCGCCCGGGTCCTTGAACACCACGACGTCGCCGCGCTCGGGGGTATCCGCCGAACCAGTAGGACATCTTCTGGACGAGGATCCGGTCGTTGCGGACCAGCCCCGGCTCCATCGACTCCGAGGGGATGTAGAAGGCCTGCACGAACAGGGCCTTGATGACGACCGCGAGCAGCAGCGCGATCCCCAGCAGCAGGATGGTCTCCTGCCACAGGGGAAGGTGCTTCTTCTTCGGCGTGTGCGAGGACCGCGACCCGGCCCGATCAGGCTCGTCGTGCGCGACGGCGGTCGACTGGTCGCGGTCTTCGGAGGTCACGCTGAGAGCGTAACGATGCGCTGGCTGAGATCCGGCTCAGGCCTCGCGCCGCTCCTTGATCTTGGCGGCCTTGCCGCGGAGGTTGCGCAGGTAGTAGAGCTTCGCGCGGCGTACGTCGCCGCGGGTGACGACCTCGATCTTCTCGAAGATCGGGGAGTTCAGCGGGAAGGTGCGCTCGACGCCGACGCCGAAGGAGACCTTGCGGACCGTGAACGTGCGGCCGACACCGGAGCCGTGGATGCGGATGACGACGCCCTGGAAGATCTGGACCCGGGAGCGGTTGCCCTCGACGACCTTCACGTGGACCTTGATGGTGTCGCCGGCGCGGAAGTCGGGGACGTCGTCGCGCTTGATCGAGCTGCCGAGATCGGCAATGACGTTGCTCATGTCTCTCCTCGCGAGTGCCACAGGTCAGCCGCGGTAACGGATGTCGTTTCAGTTGTGGACCAGTGGGGTGGCCGGCGGCGTCATGCTCCCCCTGTGGCAGGAACCGACGCGGACCTCCGCACGCCGGGGCGTCTCGGATGATCCTTGTTTGGCCGACTGGGCCGGGGATTCAGTCTGCCACAGCCCCGTCGTACCCCTGAAATCCGGATAGTCCCGAATCTTCGGTTGCTGAAGAGCCCTCGGCAACCCAAGATTCGGGGACTATCGGGCTTGGTGAACCGCACGACCCCGGGGCGGACCTCGCCACGGGAGCGGTAGCCGGCCCTCGTGTACATCTTCTGGCTCCGCTGGTTGCCCGTCCCGGTCAGGAGGGAGTACGTCGTCACCGACGGCGGCGCGGCCCGCTCGGCGTACTCCAGCAGGAAGCGGCCGATCCCTCGCCCGCGCAGGTCGGGGGCGACCATCAGCAGCCGCGGCTGCCAGTCGGTGCCGTCCGCGAGCAGCCGGCAGCTGACGGTGCCGACCAGGCGGCCGCCCACCCGCAGCACGAAGCTGGTGTCCTCCTCGAGCACGTCGCGCCGCAGGACGTCGAGGGGCTCGTGCAGCTCGGGCGGGAAGCAGGCCCACTGCAGGGTCAGGAACTCGCCGAGGTCGGCCGGTTCGGTCGGGCGGACCAGTCCGTCCAGCCCGTCGACCGAGACCGCGAGCGCCGGATGCGCGAGGTCCGGCCGGCGCTCGGCCGTCCGGTGCCGCGCCTGCTCGTTCCGCCACGCGGCGATGGCGGTGTGGTCACCGGACAGCAGGACGGGCGGGACGTCGAGCCCGCGCCAGGTCGTGGGCCTGGTGAAGACGGGGTACTCCAGCAGCCCCTCCTCGTGGGACTCCTCCGCGAGCGACTCCGGGTTGCCCATGAACCCGGGAATGAGCCGCACCACGGCCTCGATGATCGACGAGGGCGGCCGCCTCCCCGCCGTTGAGCACGTAGTCGCCGATGGAGACCTCGCGGACGTCGGCGCGGGTCCGCGCGTGGTCGAGCACGCGCTGGTCGATGCCTTCGTAGCGGCCGCAGGCGAAGACCAGGTGGTCGTGCCCGGCCAGCTCACGGGCGGCGGCCTGGGTGAACACGGTCCCGGACGGCGTCGGCACCACCAGGACCGCCCCGTCCGGCAGCACCTCGTCGAGGGCCTCTCCCCACGGCTCGGCCTTCATCACCATCCCGGCCCCGCCGCCGTACGGCGTGTCGTCGACGGTGCGGTGCCGGTCGTGCGTCCAGTCCCTGCAGGTCGTGGACGCGGAGGTCGAGGAGGGCCTTCTCGCGGGCCTTGCCCGGCAGCGAGAGGTCGAGCGGGTCGAGGTACGCGCGGGAAGATCGTGACCACATCGATCCTCATCGGTCCGACCTCCTCCAGCGGAGTGACGAGTCCAGGCCGGTCGGCGATCACGACCCGGCCGCCGGCCAGGTCGACCTCGGGCACCAGCGCCTTCACGAAGGGCACCAGCGCCTCGCGGCCGTCGGGGGTGCGCACGGTCAGCAGGTCCTGGGCGCCGCCGCGGACGAGGGCCGAGACCTCGCCGAGGTGGGCACCCTGCTCGTCGTACGCCGCGAGGCCGACCAGCTGGTGGGCGTAGAACTCCTCGGGGTCCTCCGGCGACTCGGCGACGTCGACGGTGGCGAACAGCAGGATCCCGCGGGCCGCCTCGGCCGCGTCGCGGTCGGGGAGCTCCTCGAACCTCACGAGCAGAGTGCTCCGGTGCCAGCGGGAACCGGTCACGCTGAGCGCCCGGAGCTGCGACGCGGATCCGGCGGGGTGGCTCGGCCCGCAGGACGGACCCGTCCGCGAAGCGGCGTGCGGGCTCGTCCGTGCGGACCTCGATCGTCACCTCGCCCTGGAGGCCGTGCGGACGACCCACCCGGCCCACGACGACCTCGATGCGATCCCGGCCGGGCGTCGCGCCCTCAGCGGTCGAACCTGCCGGGACCAAGGGTCAGCGGCGGCGGTCGACGTCGACGAAGTCGATCCGCGCCCCGCCCCGGCCGGCCAGCGCCGAGATCACGGTGCGGAACGCGGTGGCCGTACGGCCGCCGCGACCGATCACCTTGCCGAGGTCGTCGGGGTTGACCCGCACCTCGAGGATGGAGCCACGTCGCAGCTCCTTGTCGCGGACGGTGACGTCGTCGGGGTTGTCGACGACGCCCCGCACCAGGTGTTCGAGTGCTTCGGCGAGCATCGCGCTCACGCCTCGCTCTTGCCGGCGTCCTCGGCCGTGACCTTCTCGGCCGCCTCGGCCTCCTCGGCCGCGCCCTCCGGGGTCTCGGACGCAGGGACCTCGGCCTTGGGCTCCTCGGCCTTGGGCTCCTCGGCCTTGGGCTCCTCGGCCTTGGGCTCCTCGGCCTTGGGCTCCTCGGCCTTGGGCTCCTCGGCCTTGGGCTCCTCGGCCTTCGGCTCAGCCTTGGGCTCCTCCGCCTTGGCAGCGTCGTCCTTCTCGGCCTTCTTGGCGGTCTTCTTGGTCACCGCGGCGCCCTTGGGCTCCTTGGCGGCATCCTTGAGGGCCTCGTTGAAGGCGTCGAGCTTGTCGCGCTTCGGCTCGGCCACCTTCAGGGTGCCCTCGGCCCCCGGCTCGCCCCGGAACTTCTGCCAGTCGCCGGTGATCTTGAGGATCGCGGCCACGGCGTCGCTCGGCTGCGCGCCGACGCCCAGCCAGTACTGCGCCCGGTCGGAGACGACGTCGATGTACGACGGGTCCTCCTTGGGGTGGTACTTCCCGATCTCCTCGATGACGCGACCGTCGCGCTTCTTGCGCGAGTCGACGACGACGATGCGGTACTGCGGAACCTTGACCTTGCCCAGGCGCTTCAAACGGATCTTGACGGCCACGTCTGTGGTGTCTCCTTGAACTTCGTATGTGGTGAGCGACCCCTGCCAGGTGGGGACCGGGTCAGGTCACTCGATGGGCGCTGCGTCGGCCGGATGAGAGGGTCCGCCCGCGCAGGACACGCTGGGAGATTCTGCCAGACGCCGCGCCCACCTACGAATCGAGCCCGATCGATCGCCGGAACGCGGTCACGCCCTCGACCTGGAGGGGATGCTCGCCGCGCACGAGGTCCCCGGGCGTCAGCACCAGGCCGAGGTTCATCGCCAGCTCGCCCTCGCGCCGCTTGAGGCGTCGTACGCCGTTCTCGCGGTAGCCCACCTTGCGGCTCACCGCGAGCGACGCCGGGTTGTCGGTGAAGGCCCCCGAGGTGATCTCCTCGAAGTCGAGGTGGTCGAAGAGGAAGGCGCAGATCATCTGCCGCATCGCGGTGCCGATCCCCTTCCCCTGGTGCTCCAGACCCAGCCACGATCCGGTCTCGCCCGTGCGGGTCACCAGGAAGTGCTCGGTGCCGACGCCCTGGACGCCGAGCAGCACGCCGTCGCGCCAGACGCCGAGGTTGAGCTCCCACTTCTCCGGGCTCCACGCCGCGCGGCCGCGCCAGTGGTACTGCGCGAACTTCAGCGGCAGCTCCGACGGATCGACGAGGGTCCAGGGGTGGTAGAAGGGCATCCGGTCCGGCTCGTGGATGCCACCGACGGCCAGCGCGCCCAGGGTCCCAAGGTCGTCGTCGGTGATGCCGCGGAGCTCGAGCGGACCGGCGGTGAGCCGCAGCCCGAGCGCGGGGAAGACCTCGGCGATGCTCATCGGCGTCAGCGGACGGTGTTTCGCGATGCGGCGGCGGGTCGCGGGGCGACCGGGTTTCAGCCGACCACCCGGCCGCGGAGCACGATCCGGGCCGGTGACCGTAGGACAGACAGGTCCTCGAGCGGGTCGCGGTCGTAGACCACGAAGTCGGCGGGCGCGCCCTCCTCGAGGGTGGCGTTCCAGCCGAGCCACTCGCGGGCCCGCCAGCTGGCCGCACCGAGGGCGTCCGCGGGCGTGAAGCCGTAGGCCGCCAGCTCCAGCACCTCGCCGGCGATCCCGCCGTGCGGCAGGACACCCCCGGCGTCGGTGCCGGCGTAGATCGGCACTCCGGCCTCGTGGGCGGCCATGATCGTCTCCCGGCGCCTGGCGTGGAGGTCGCGCATGTGGGCGGCGTACGCCGGGAACTTCTCGCCGGCCGCGTCGGCGTACTGAGGGAAGTTGTTCAGCTGCATCACCGTGGGCACGAGCGCGGTGCCGCGCTCGGCCATCGTGTCGATCAGGTCGGTCGAGAGGCCGGTGCCGTGCTCGATGCAGTCGATGCCGCCCTCGATCAGGCCGGGCAGGACCGCCTCGCCGAAGCAGTGGGCGGTCACCTTCGCGCCGTGGTCGTGGGCGACCCGGATCGCCTCGGCGAAGGTCTCGGGCGGGAACGACGGCGCGAGGTCACCGGACTCGCGCTCGATCCAGTCGCCGACCAGCTTGACCCAGCCGTCGCCGCGCTTCGCCTCCTGCGCGACGTACGCCGCGAGCTCGGGCGGCTCGACCTCGTGGGCGTAGTCGCGGATGTAGCGCTTGGTCCGCGCCAGGTGGCGGCCGGCGCGGATCAGCCGGGGCAGGTCGTCGCGGTCGTGGATCCAGGCGGTGTCGGCGGCCGAGCCGCAGTCGCGCAGCAGCAGCGCACCGGCGTCCCGGTCGGTGACCGCCTGCTCCTCCTGCGTCTCCTCGTCGACGGCGCCGTGCTGGTCGAGCCCGACGTGGCAGTGGGCGTCGACCAGCCCGGGCACGATCCAGCCCTCGGCGACGTGCTCGGCCGACGCTGATCGGCTCGAAGGTCACGTGCCCGTCGACGACGTAGACGTCGCGCGACTCCCCGTCGGGCAGGACCGGTCCACGGAACCTGAGCGCACTCATGCCCAAGCACGATAGTCCGTCACGATCGGCTCCTTCCTGACGGCGTGTCGAGGAGCTTTTCGTGACGGACTATCGGGTCAAGCCAGCTGGTCGAGCAGCCAGGACGGGCCCATGGCGTTGGCACCGACGCCCTCGACGCGGGCCCTCAGGAACCGGTCGGCGGTGACCACCGTGACCGCGCTCCCCCGCTCCGCGGCCAGCCTGGCCTGCTCCACGATCGTGGCGTCGCCGTCGCGGGGAGCGTGGACGGTGAGCACGTGACCGTCCACGCCGGCGCGGACCCCACTCTTGGCGGCCCCCTCGAGCACCAGCACGATGTCGTCGTACGACGTGTCCGCGACCAGCAGCCGCTCGTGCAGCCGCCGGGCGGCGCCCGCCCGGTCCTTCCACCAGCCGTCCGGCCTCGAGCCGACCACGTTGGCGCCGTCGACGACGAGCACCCCGGTCATTTCAGGAACTTGGAGAAGTCCTTCGGCAGGTCGAGGGCGGCGGCCGCCTTCTCGTAGTCGACCTCCTCGCCCTCCGGCTGCCCGAACGGGTTGCCGGACGGCGCGGCGGCGCGCTCCTGGTCGGCCTTCTTCTGGGCAGCCGCCTTGGCCGGGTTGCCCGACACCCGCTTGCCGCCCTTGCCCTTCTTCACCGGCTTGGCCTTCGCCTTCTTGCCGCCCCCCGGGCCGCCCATCCCCGGCATCCCCGGCATCCCGGGAAGCCCGCCGCCCTTGGCCATCGTCATCATCATCTTGCGGGCCTCGAAGAAGCGGTCCACGAGCTGGTTGACGTCGGAGACCTGGCGGCCCGAACCCTGGGCGATCCGGACGCGACGAGAGCCGTCGATCATCTTGGGGTTGGCGCGCTCGGCCGGGGTCATGGACTGGATGACCGCCTGGACGCGGTCGATCTCGCGCTCGTCGAAGTTCTCGAGCTGGTCACGGAACTGGCCCATCCCGGGCAGCATCCCCATGATCTTCGACATCGATCCGAGCTTGCGGACCTGCTGCATCTGCTCGAGGAAGTCGTCGAGGGTGAACTCCCCGCCCTGGCCGCTGAGCTTCTGCGCTGCCTTGAGCGCCTGCTCCTGGTCGAAGGTCTTCTCGGCCTGCTCGATCAGGGTGAGCATGTCGCCGAGATCGAGGATGCGCGAGGCCATCCGGTCGGGGTGGAAGAGATCGAAGTCGGTCAGCTTCTCGCCCGCCGAGGCGAACATGACCGGCCGCCCGGTGACCGAGGCGATCGACAGCGCGGCGCCACCGCGGGCGTCGCCGTCGAGCTTGGTGAGTACGACGCCGTCGTACCCCACGCCGTCGAGGAACGCCTGGGCGGTCGTGACGGCGTCCTGGCCGATCATCGCGTCGACCACGAAGAGGACCTCGTCGGGATCGACGGCGTCCCGGATGTCCGCTGCCTGCTGCATCATCTCGGCGTCGACGCCGAGCCGGCCCGCGGTGTCGACGATCACCACGTCGTGCAGCTTGCGCCGGGCCTCCTCGACGGACTCCCTCGCCACCGCCACCGGGTCGCCGACGCCGTTGCCGGGCTCCGGCGCGAAGACCGGTACGCCGGCCCGCTCGCCGTTGACCTGGAGCTGGTTGACCGCGTTGGGCCGCTGCAGGTCTGCGGCCACCAGGAGCGGGCTCTTGTCCTGCTCCTTGAGCCAGAGGGCGAGCTTGGCGGCGAGGGTCGTCTTGCCGGAGCCCTGGAGGCCCGCCAGCATGATCACGGTCGGTCCGGACTTGGCGTAGCGCAGCCGCCGGGTCTCGCCGCCGAGGATGGTCACGAGCTCTTCGTTGACGATCTTGACGATCTGCTGGGCCGGGTTGAGCGCCTGGCTGACCTCCTCGCCCCTCGCCCGCTCCTTGACGGCGCCCACGAACTCCTTGACGACCGGCAGCGCGACGTCGGCCTCGAGCAGCGCGATCCGGATCTCGCGGGCGGTGGCGTCGATGTCGGCCTCGGAGAGCCGGCCCTTGCCGCGCAGGTTCTTGAACGTGTCGGCGAGGCGGTCGGAGAGTGTGGCGAACAAGTGAGGGTCCCTAGTAACTGATTGGGCGATGGTGCGGGTCAGGATCGAACGTCAAGCCTAACCGGCAGTGCCCGTGAGGGCGGACCTGACGGCGTGGGCGGCGTCGGCCGCCCGCTCGTCCGACAACGCGCCCGCGCCCTCCTCCTGGACGTAGAACACGTCGACCGCCTGCGGCCCGAGGGTGTCGACGTGGGCGGACCGGACGGCCAGGCCCAGCCGCGCGAGGGCGCGCGCAGACCAGGTGGACGGTCCCCGGACGGTCCGTCGCCCGCACCTCCAGCACGGTGGCCTGCGCCGACGCCTCGGGGCGTACGGCGACCGTGGGCGCGAGCGTCGTGGAGCGTCGGCCGGACGCAGCCGCTCCCCCGGGTCGACCCGGCCGGCGGCGATCGCCTCGAACCGCTGTCGGAGCACGGCCGGGTCGAGGTGCTCCTCGGCCACCTCCCACACGGAGACGCCGTACTCCTGCTGCGACCAGGCGTGGGCGGCCCGCACCGAGGTGCGCTGCAGCGCGAACACGGCGGCCGCGTCCGCCAGCAGGCCGACCCGGTCCACGGCGACGAACGCGCACGGTCGAGCCGTCGTCGGCGGGCTCGACCTCGACCGCGACGGCGCCGCGTCGGCCGGCGCGGGGACGTCCACGTCGACCGGCGGGCCGCGGCCGGACGGCCTGTCCGGGGCCCAGCTCCGCCAGCACCCGCCGACCGAGGCCGCGGATCAGCCCGGACCGCCACGTCGACCACGCCTTCGCCGACGTGGCCCGCGCGTCGGCCTCGGTCAGCACCGCCAGCAGCTCGGCCGCTGCCGGGGTCCGCACGCGCTCGGCCACGTGGCGCGACCGTCGCCGGGTCGTCGAGGTCGCGGGTGGTCGCGGTCTCGGCCAGCAGCAGGTGCCAGCGCACCAGGGTGCCGACCAGCTCCACGGCCTCCTGCGTCGAACCCCATCCGGGTCGCGATCTCCGCGCGCCAACGGCTCCCCCGCCACGCTGTGCTCGGTCAGGCCGCCCTTGCCGATGTCGTGCAGCAGCGCCGCCACCATCAGCACGTCGGGGCGCGCGACGTCGCGGATCAGCGCCGACGCCTCGATGCAGGTCTCCACGACGTGCCGGTCGACGGTGAACCGGTGGATCGACGAGGCGTGCGGCAGCATCCGGATCCGCTCCCACTCGGGCAGGATCCCGTCGAGCGCCCCGGTCTCGTCGAGGGTCTCCCAGACCGGCAGCAGTCCGCGCCCCGAGGCGAGGAGCCGGACGAACAGGTGGCGCGCCGCCGCGGGCCACGGGTCGGGCAGCGGCTGGCCCCTCGCGCACCAGCCGGGCGGCCGTCGCGGGCCCGAGCACGACGTCGTGCTCGGCGGCCAGCGCGGCGGCGCGCAGCAGCAGCAGCGGGTCCGCGGCCGGGCGCGCGCGTCGCGTCCAGCACCACCTCGCCGGCCGACAGCGCGATCCCCGGGGCGAGCGGTGTCGAGCACGGGACGACGTACGCCGCGGGCGGAGCCGGCCGCGCCAGGACGCCGTCGACCCGGCGCCAGGTGAGCCGGGACAGGTGGGTGATCCGCCGGCCCAGCTCGCGCACGTGCACCTGCGCGGCCGCGTCGTCGTCGAGCCCGAGCCCGTCGGCCAGCTCGCCCCACAGCTCCGGCGCGACCCGGTCGGTGGCCCGGCCGGCGGCCGCGTGCAGGACGTCCCGGACGTCGAGGAGCGCCCCGCGGCAGCGCTCCAGGTCGGCGTGCGGGACGTCGACCAGCCAGCTCGCCACCAGCGCGTTGAGCACGGTGGCGTCGCGCAGCCCGCCCTCGGCCTCCTTGAGGTCGGGCACCGAGAGGTGGGCGAGCTCGCCGAGCAGCTCGTGCCGCGGCGCGCGACCAGCTCGCGCAGCTCCGGCAGCCGGTCGCGCGCGCGCCGGCGCCAGCCGGTGAGCATCGTGGCCCGCAGCCGCAGGGTCAGGTTGGGGTCGCCGGCGAGGTGGCGCAGGTCCAGCAGCCCGAGCGCGACCTTCAGGTCCGCGTCGGCGGCGGCCGACCATCTCCGGGAAGGTCCGCACCGAGTGGTCCAGCTGCGCGCCGCTGTCCCACAGCGGGTACCAGACCTGCTCGGCCACCTCGCCGAGCTCGACGCCCTCGTCGGCGACGAGGACCACGTCGAGGTCGGAGTACGGCGCCAGCTCGCCACGGCCGTAGCCGCCCACCGCCACCAGCGCGGCCCCGACGCTCGGGCCCGCCGGCAGTCGTCGTAGGCGCGCGCGCAGAGCGCGTCGGCCTCGGCGCGGTGCGCGCTGGCGCGCTCGGCGGCCGTCATCGACCGCCCCTCAGATGGCTAGATCGCGGCCTCGTCCCGGTCGCCGGTCCGCACCCGCACCACGGTCTCGACCGGGCCACCCAGACCTTGCCGTCGCCGATCTGGCCGGTCTGGGCGGCCGTGCAGATCGCCTCCACGACGGCGTCGGCGTCGGCGTCGTCGACGACGATCTCGATCCGGATCTTGGGCACCAGCGCGATGTCGTACTCCGCGCCGCGGTAGACCTCGGTGTGGCCCTTCTGCCGGCCGTAGCCGCTGACCTCCGAGACGGTCATCCCGGTCACCCCCACGGCCTCGAGCGCCGCCCGGGTGTCCTCCCACTTGTGCGGCTTGATGACCGCGGTGACGAGCTTCATCGGTCTGTTCCTCTCGGGTGATGGCGTTGCAGGACGCCGGTGCCGCCCGACCGGGCGCCGGCGGTTGCGTGCAGGTCGTACGCCGTCTCGGCGTGGACGACCAGGTCGATCCCGTTGATCTCGTGCTCCTCGTCGATCCGGAAGCCCATCAGCCTGTCCACGACCAGTCCGATGATGCCCGAGACCACGAACGCGTAGACCAGCACCGCGCCGGCGCCCAGCAGCTGCCGGCCGAGCTGGTCGAGCCCGCCGCCGTAGAACAGCCCGTCGACGCCGGTCGGCGCGGCCGCGGTGGCGATCAGGCCGATGCCGAGGGTGCCGACCAGGCCGCCGACGAGGTGGACGCCCACGACGTCGAGCGAGTCGTCGTACCCCCAGCGGTACTTCAGCCCGACCGCGAGGGCGCAGATGACGCCGGCCGACGACGCCCATGACGATCGCGCCGATCGGGGAGAGCGAGCCGCACGACGGGGTGATCGCCACCAGTCCGGCGACCATGCCGGACGCGGCGCCGAGGGAGGTGGCGTGGCCGTCGCGGAGCCGCTCCACGAGCAGCCAGCCGAGCGAGCCCGCGGCGCCGGCGAGCAGCGTGGTGGTGAAGACGACGGCGGCGGTCTGGTTGGCGCCCAGCGCGGAGCCGGCGTTGAAGCCGAACCAGCCGAACCACAGCAGCCCGGCGCCGAGCATGACCAGCGTCAGGTTGTGCGGACGCATCGGGTCCTTGCCGAACCCGATCCGCCGGCCCAGGACGAGGGCCAGCGCCAGCGCCGAGGCGCCCGAGCAGATCTCGACGGCCGTGCCGCCGGCGAAGTCGATGACGCCGAGGCTGTTGGCCATCCAGCCGCCGACGTGGTCACCGCGTGGAGAAGTCGAAGACCCAGTGCGCGATCGGGGCGTAGACGACCAGCGTCCAGATGCTGACGAACACGATCCAGGCCCCGAACCGGGCGCGGTCGGCGATCGCTCCGGAGACCAGGGCCCCGGTGATCACGCAGAACAGGCCCTGGAACATCGCGAACAGGATGACCGGCACGGTGCCGAGTCGCCGTTGCTGCCCTCCGCGATCAGCTGGCCGAGGCCGAAGTACTGCGTCGGGTCGCCGACCAGGCCGCAGCCGAGGTCGTCGCCGAACGCGAGCGAGTAGCCGACGAGACCCAGAGGACGGTGATCGCCGCGAGCGAGCCGAACGTCATCATCATCATGTTCAGCACGCTCTTGGAGCGCACCATGCCGCCGTAGAAGAGCGCGAGGCCGGGCGCCATCAGGAGGACCAGGGCGGAGGCGGCCAGCAGCCAGGCGGTGTCGCCGGTGTCGCAGCGCAGGAGGCCGCCGCAGGGTGAGTGGGGACATGAGCGGCTCACCCTGTCCGGCCGTGCGTTTCGGCTCCCGGACGCCCGTGTTTCGGGCATGTAAACGCTGACCCGCCCGGAGTGACGGCCGCATGACGCGCCGACCCGCCCGGAACTTTCGGACGGGCCAGCGTCATGACGTCAGAGGGCGGCCTCGTCCTGTGTCGCCGGTGCGGACCCGGACGACGGTCTCGATCGGGCTCGACCCAGACCTTGCCGTCCCCGATCCGGCCGGTCTGCGCGGTCTTGACGATGATGCCGACGATGTCCTCGACGTCGGCGTCGTCGACGACGATCTCGATCCGGATCTTGGGCACCAGGGCGATGTCGTACTCCGCGCCGCGGTAGACCTCGGTGTGTCCCTTCTGCCGGCCGTAGCCGCTGACCTCGGACACGGTCATCCCGGTCACCCCGAAGGTCTCGAGGGCCTCACGGACGTCCTCCCACTTGTGCGGCTTGATCACCGCGGTGATCGAGCTTCATGCGGGTGCTCCTTCCTTCTCGGTGGGCGTGGGCTTCTCGTCCGCCGGCTCGTCCTCCGCCGACGGCTGGCCGGGTGGCCGGGACTGGACGCCGGCGCCGGCGAGGACCGAGGCGGTCCGCCGGGCGCCGCCGGCACCGGTCAGGTCGTACGCCGACTCGCCGTGCTCGGTGAAGTCGATGCCCTCGACCTCGTCCTCCTCGGTCGATCCGCCAGCCGATCGTGTGCTTGATGGCCAGGCCGATCGACCAGGGTGGCGACGCCGGACCAGGCCATCGCGTAGAGCGCGACCAGCACCTGGACGACGAGCTGGCGCAGCCCCTCGCCGTAGAGCAGGCCGGTCGGTGGTGGCCGAGGAAGCCGATGCCGATGGTGCCGACGAGGCCGCCGACGAGGTGGACGCCGACCACGTCGAGCGAGTCGTCGTAGCCGAACCGGTACTTCAGGCCCACCGCCAGGGCGCACAGCGCACCGGCGACGGCGCCGAGGCCCATCGAGCCCGAGCGGCGACAGCGCGCCGCAGGCCGGGGTGATCGCCACCAGGCCGGCCACGACGCCGGACGCGGCGCCGAGCGAGGTGCCCTTGCCGTCGCGGATCTTCTCGATCAGCAGCCAGCCGAGCATCGCCGCGCAGGTGGCGAGGGTGGTGTTGAGCCAGACCAGGCCGGTCTCGGTGGTGAACTGGGCGATCATCTCGCGTCTCGTCGGTGGAGGTGAAGACGATCGAGCCGACGTTGAAGCCGAACCAGCCGAACCACAGCAGGCCGGCGCCGATCATGGTCAGCGGTCAGGTTGTGCGGCTTCATCGGCTCCTTGCCGAAGCCGACGCCGCACGCCGATGAGCAGGGCGAGCACCAGGCCGGCGACACCGGCGTTGATGTGGACCACCGTGCCGCCCGCGTAGTCGATCGGCGCGACGTTGGCCAGGCCGTCGGTGACACCGAAGATCAGGGCGGCCAGCCCGCCCTCGACGTTGCTGAGGAAGCCGCCGCCCCAGACCTGTGGGCGAGCGGGAAGTAGGAGAGCGTGACCCAGAGCGGCAGGAACACCAGCCAGGACGAGAACTTCACCCGGTCGGCGATCGCGCCGCTGATCAGCGCCGCGGTGATCACCGCGAAGGTCAGCTGGAAGGCGACGAAGACGTAGTTGGCCGGCAGCGTGTCCGAGAGGCCGAACTGGTCGAACGGGCTGGCGAAGAGCTTCGCGACCTCCCAGCCCGGGTTCTCGGCGTCCGCAGCCGCCCAGGGGACCGAGCTGTAGGTCATCGACCAGCCCCACAGGGCGTAGACGATGCCGACGACGCCGAGGGCGCGTGAACGACATCATCATCATGTTGAGCACGGACTTGGAGCGGCTCATGCCGCCGTAGAACAGGGCCAGCGCCGGGGTGGTCATCATCAGGACCAGCGAGGCCGAGATCAGCATCCAGGTGTAGTAGCCGTCCACGAAGTGCTCCTCCAGGATTGCCGTGCGGAGGGCGGTCCGGCGTCGACGACGCTGTCGGGCCAGGACTCACCCCATTGGCGCCAACTCTCGGCCGAAGATTTCGCGGTGCGCCGCGACGTGTTGCGGCCAGGAAACAGGTGGGCCGCGGGACGTTACGTCCGTGTTACCGACGCGGTGGCCGACTCAGCCGAGCAGGGCGTCGACGAACGCCCCGGGGTCGAACGGCGCCAGGTCGTCGGCGCCCTCCCCGAGGCCGACCAGCTTGACCGGTACGCCGAGCTCGCGCTGGACGGCGACCACGATCCCGCCCTTGGCGGAGCCGTCGAGCTTGGTCAGCACGATGCCGGTGACGTCGACGACCTCGCTGAACACGCGGGCCTGGATCATGCCGTTCTGGCCGGTGGTGGCGTCGAGGACGAGCAGCACCTCGGTGACCGGCGCCTGCTTCTCGATGACCCGCTTGACCTTGCCGAGCTCGTCCATCAGGCCGGCCTTGTTCTGCAGCCGGCCGGCGGTGTCGACGACCACGGTGTCGACCTCCGGCTCGACGCCCTCGCGGACCGCCTCGAAGGCGACGCTGGCGGGGTCGGAGCCCTCGGGTCCGCGGACGACCTCGACGCCGACCCGCTCGCCCCAGGTGGCGAGCTGCTCGACGGCGGCGGCGCGGAACGTGTCGGCCGCGCCGAGGACGACCGAGCGGTCCTCGGCCACCAGGATCCGGGCGATCTTGCCGACGGTGGTGGTCTTGCCGGACCCGTTGACGCCGACGACGAGCACGACGCCGGGCTTGCCGTCGGCGCCGCTCACGCTGAGGCGGCGGTCGAGCGTCGGGGTCGACCAGGGACAGCAGCTCCTCGCGGAGGACGGTCGCGGGGGTCGGCGTCGCCCGTCGACGCGGAGCCGGGTGCGCAGGTTCTCGACCAGCTCCTGGGTCGGCTCGACGCCGATGTCGGCGGTGAGCAGGGTGTCCTCGATCGACTCCCAGGTGTCCTCGTCGAGGCGGTCGCGGGAGAGCAGCGCGAGCAGCCCGCGGCCGAGGCCGCCCTGGGAGCCGGCCAGCCGCTGGCGCAGCCGGGTCAGCCGGGAGGCGGTGCCCTCGGGCGTCTCGACGCGCGGGCGCGACCGGTCGACGGCGCCTCGACGGGCGCCTCCGCGGGCGCCTCGGCGGCGCCTCGGTGGGCGGCGGCGCGATGACGTCGGTGCCGGTCGCGCGGCGGTCGACCCTGCCGACGGCGCCCGCGGAGAGCAGGCCGACGACGAGGAGCGACGCCGAGGACGGCGATGCCGATGATCAGGTAGAGCCAGTCACCCATGGGGCCAATCCAAGCAGGCGGACCGATCAGCGGCGTTCGGCGTCGGTCCCCTCGTCCTCGTCGAGGGTCGGCAGGGCGTCGGTCGCCTTGTTCATCGCGTCACCGAGCCACGGGGCGCCGGGGATCTCCTCGCCGCGGTGCGGGAAGGCGACGTAGGCGACGACGAGGCCGCTGACGACGAGGATGACGAGCATCGCGAGACCGATGAGCAGCACGGTGGGATCCTCCCGAGGTCCGAGAGCGGCCTGCGATCGCACCACGCGCGACGTCCCACACGCGCCGTCGGCGTCAGCGGTCAGCGCGCAGCAGAGGCTCCACGGCGGCCCGGATCTCGTCGGGGATCGGGGTCGACCGGGCCGCGCGGGGTCGGTGTTGTCGACGTACACGTGCACGAACCGGCCCTCGGCGGCCGCCTCGTCGCCGGTCGCCCTGGAAGAGGCCGATCCGGTAGACGACCGACGACGGCCGACCTTGTCGACGACCAGGCCGGTCTCGATCGGCTCGGGGAAGCCCAGCTCGCGGAAGTAGCGGCACGACGTCTCCGCCACCACGCCGATCTGCGGGCAGGGCGCGGACGTCGACGCCCGGTCGCCTCGTAGAGGTGGGCGTTGACGGCGGTGTCGAACAGCTCGTAGTAGGTCGCGTTGTTGAGGTGGCCGTAGGCGTCGTCGTCCGCGCCACCGCGTGGTCACGGTGCGCCAGGCGACGTAGTCTTCGCGGGCGGGGCGGCGGCTCTCGGGCTCACGGTCATCGGCCGGGGTCGAGGCCACTAGGCCGACTCCGCGTCACGCAACCGCTGGCTGATCACCGTGGTCACGCCGTCGCCGCGCATGGTCACGCCGTACAGCGCGTCGGCGACCTCCATGGTGCGCTTCTGGTGGGTGATCACCAGGAGCTGGGAGTTCTCGCGCAGCTCCTCGTAGATCTCCAGCAGCCGGCCGAGGTTGGTGTCGTCGAGCGCGGCCTCCACCTCGTCGAGGATGTAGAACGGCGAGGGGCGCGCCTTGAAGAGCGCCACGAGGAACGCCACGGCGACCAGCGACCGCTCTCCGCCCGAGAGGAGGGAGAGCCGCTTGATCTTCTTGCCGGGCGGGCGGGCCTCCACCTCGACGCCGGTGGCGAGCATGTCGTCGGGGTCGGTCAGCACGAGGCGCCCCTCCCCGCCGGGGAACAGCCGGGCGAAGGTGGCGTCGAAGGCGCGGCTCACGTCGGCGTACGCCGTGGTGAAGACCTCCTCGACCCGGGCGTCGACCTCGCGGACGATGTCGAGCAGGTCCTTGCGGGTCCGCTTGAGGTCCTCGAGCTGCTCGGTGAGGAACTTGTGCCGCTCCTCCATCGCGGTGAACTCCTCCAGCGCGAGCGGGTTGACCCGCCCGAGCATGGACAGCGCGCGCTCGGCGGTCCGCAGCCGCTTCTGCTGCTCCTCCCGGACGAACGGGACCGGTTCGGGTGTCTGCTCGCCGTCCCCCTCGGCGACCTCGCCGATCGGAACGCGGCACCAGCTGGTCGGGGCCGTAGTCGGCGACGAGGCCGTCCGGGTCCAGCCCGAGCTCCTCCAGCGCGCGCTCCTCGAGCTGCTCGATCCGCATCCGCTGCTGCGCCCGCGCCATCTCGTCGCGGTGCACGGAGTTGACCAGCTCGTCGTGCTCGCGGTCCAGGTCGCGGAGCGTGGCGCGGACGGCCATGAGCTCCTGCTCGCGCCTCCGCCGGGCCTCCTCGAGCTCGGTGCGCGCCTGCGCCGCTCGGCGCACGGAGTCCTCCAGCCGGTGCAGCACCACCGCGACGGCGACCCCGACGGCCTCGGCCGCCCGGCCCTCGCGGACCAGCCGCTCGCGCCGCTCGGCCGCGCGGGCCCGGGCCTCGCGCTCGGCCTGGGCCGCCCGCCGCAGCGAGTCGGCCCGGCCGTGGAGGGCTCGCGCACGCTCCTCGGAGGTGCGCACCGCCAGCCGGGCGTCCATCTCGGCCTGCCGAGAGCTGCGCGCCGCGTCGACGAGCCGCTCGCGCTCGCTGGTGTCCGGCTCCTCGTCGGTGGCGTCGTCCGCCGTCGCCAGCCGCGCCTCGAGCTCGGCCAGGCCGGCCAGGTCCTGGTCGCGGGCCTCCTCGGCCCGGGTGATGGCGGCGGTGACCCGCTCGGCCTCGGCTCGGGCTGCCCGAGCCTGGGAGCCGTACTGGCCGAGCTCCTCCGCCACGGCCGCGAGCGTCGCGTCCGACTCGTGCAGCCGGGCCAGCGCGACGTCGACCCGCTTCTGCGCCTCCAGCCGCTCGGCCTCGAGCCGGGACATGTCGAAGGCGAGCCGCTCGGAGCTGGCCGTCGCCTCGCGCCAGCTGGGTCGCCGCCTCGTCGACCGCGGCCTGGATCTCGATCAGGCTGGGCTGGCTCGAGGAGCCGCCCGAGGCGAAGTGGGTCCCGAAGACGTCACCGTCGCGGGTCACCGCGGTCAGGTCGGGCAGCTCGGCCACCAGTGCGCGAGCGGCGTCGAGGTCGTCGACGACGGCGACCTTGAACAGGAGCCGGTTCAGGGCCCCGCGCAGGTCGGCCGGGCAGTCCACCACGTCGACGGCGTACGTCGCGTGAGCCGGCAGCCCTGGCCAGTCGCGGTCTGTGGCCGCGCCACCTCCGAGCAGCAGCCCGGCTCGGCCGAGGTCGTCGGTCTTGAGGAGCCCGAGTGCCTCGACGGCGGCGTCGGCGTCGCGGACGGCGACCGCGTCGGCGGCGGAGCCCAGGGCCCCGGCCACGGCGGTCTCGAACCCGGCACGCACCGACAGCAGCGCGGCCACGGAGCCGAGCAGGCCGGACACGGAGTCGGAGGCGGCGAGCAGCGCGGAGGCGCCGTCCCGGCGGGCTGAGGCCCATCTCGAGGGCGTCGCGACGCGCGAGGAGCGAGGCCCGGTCGCGATCGGCCTGCTGCGCCTCGTCGCGCGCCTTCGCGAGCCGTTCCTCGATGTCGCCGAGGGCGGCGGTGGCCGCCTCGTGCTCGGCGTCGAGCCCCTCCTCGCCGGCGTCGAGGCCGGCGACCCGGGTCTCGAGGCTGGTGAAGTCACGCTGGGCACGCTCGGCGCGGGCCCGGGCGTCCTCGCGTGCCTGGCCGAGGCGGGCGAGCTCGTCGTCCGCCGCGGCGGCACGCGACTTGAGCGCGTTGACCTGGCCGTGCAGCCGGGCCAGGCCCTTCGCGTCGGTCGGCGGCGGCACGATGGAGGCCGGCGATCCGGCGTTCCTCCTCGGCGGCGGCGTCCTCGGCGGTCCGCCGGGCAGCCAGCGCCTGCTCGAGGGCGGCCCGCTGCTGCTCGACCTCGGCACCGATCGCCTGCTCCTGCTCGGCGAACCGGGACGCCTCGGCGTCCAGCTGGTCGGGGTCGCGTCCGGAGTCGACGGGCTCCTCGACGGCACCGGCGTTGCGCACGCGCTCGGCGGCGAGGGACTGGGTGCCGCGGAGCCGCTCGCGGAGCCCGCTCAGCGCGAACCAGGTCTCCTGGGCGCCGGCCAGGACCGGCAGGTCGTCGCGCAGGCCGGCTTCGAGGCCGGCCTCGGCCTCGCGGGCGCGGGCGATGGCTGCCTCCACCTCGGCCCGGCGCTCGACCAGGATCGTCTCGTCGGCGAGCTCCTGCTCGAGTGCGGTGCGGGCGATGACCAGGTCGTCGGCGATGCAGCCGGGCGCGGGCGTCACGGACGTCGGCCTGGACGCCGGCCGCACGGCGGGCCACCTCCGCCTGGCGCCCCAGCGGCTTCAGCTGGCGCCGGATCTCACCGAGCAGGTCGTTGAGGCGGTTGAGGTTGCCGTCGGTGGCGTCGAGCTTGCGGAGCGCCTTCTCCTTGCGCTTGCGGTGCTTGAGGACGCCGGCGGCCTCCTCGATGAAGCCGCGTCGGTCCTCGGGCGTGGCGTGCAGGATCGAGTCGAGCTGGCCCTGCCCGACGATCACGTGCATCTCGCGGCCGATGCCGGAGTCGCTGAGCAGCTCCTGGACGTCGAGCAGGCGACAGGGTTGGGAGTTGATGGCGTACTCGGACCCGCCGCTGCGGAACATGGTCCGGCTGATCGTGACCTCGGAGTACTCGATCGGGAGCGCCCCGTCGGTGTTGTCGATCGTCAGCAGCACCTCGGCGCGACCCAGCGGGGGCCGCCCGGGCGTGCCGGCGAAGATGACGTCCTCCATCTTGCCGCCGCGCAGCGACTTGGCCCCCTGCTCGCCCATCACCCAGGCCAGGGCGTCCACGACGTTGGACTTGCCCGAGCCGTTCGGCCCGACGACGCAGGTGATGCCGGGCTCGAGCTGCAGGGTGGTCGAGGAGGCGAAGGACTTGAACCCCTTCAGGGTCAGGCTCTTCAGGTACAACGCGGGGCTCCTCACCAAGGCGAACGGTCGCTGAAGGCGCGGGGAAGCTCAGCGCGGCTCACCCTACCTGTCGGGTCCGGCGATTCCGCGGAGGTGGGTCGTGTGCCTCAGAGCGTGGGCGGCGAGGCGTCCCGGAGGGCGGCGAGGACGAGCAGTACGGCGTCCGGGCGGGCGTTGTGGCCCATCAGCCCGATCCGCCACACCGTGCTGGCGAACTCGCCGGCACCGGCACCGATCTCGATGTCGTGCCGCTCGAGGAGGTGGCGGCGGACGGCGGCCGCGTCGACCCCCTCCGGCACCTTCACGGTGGTCAGCTCGGGCAGCCGGTGCCCCTTGGCCGCGAACAGCTCGAGGCCCATCTCCTCGAGGCCGTCCTGGAGGAGCCGACCCGCCTCCTCGTGGCGCGCCCAGACGTTCTCCAGCCCCTCGTCGAGGATCCGGGTCAGCCCGCCGTGCAGGCTCGCGACCATCGCCACCGGGGCGGTGTGGTGGTAGGTCCGTCCGCCGGACCTGCCGCTGGCCTCGCCGACGTACCCCCCGAGGAGTCCGAGGTCGAGGTACCACGACTGCGGCTTCTCGACCCGGCGCTCGAACGCCCGGTCGTTGATCGTGAACGGCGCGAGGCCGGGGGCGACGCCCAGGCACTTCTGGGTGCCGGCGTACCCCACGTCGATCCCCCAGTCGTCGGCCAGCAGCTCGATGCCGCCGATGCTGGTGACGGCGTCCACGACCAGCAGGGCGTCGCCCTTGGCCGCACCGAGCGCGGCGATGTCGGAGCGCACCCCGGTCGAGGTCTCGGCGTGAACCGCCGCGATGATCGCCGGCGCGTCGTGGGCACCAAGCACCCGCTCGACGTCGACCGGCTCGCCCCACTCGTGCTCGACCGGGACCACCTCGGCCCCACAGCGTGCGGCCACGTCGCACATCCGCTGGCCGAAGAGCCCGTTGACCGCGACGACCACGACGTCACCGGGATGGACGGTGTTGACGAACGCGGCCTCCATGCCCGCCGACCCCGTGGCGGAGATGGGCAGGGTGCGGGCGTTGGTCGTGCCCCACACCTGACGCAGCATGTCGCAGGTCTCGTCCATGAGCTCGATGAAGGCCGGGTCGAGGTGTCCGAGCAGCGGGAGCCCGAGCGCGGCGGTGGCCTCGGGGTAGGGATTGGACGGGCCGGGGCCGAAGAGCTTCCGTTCGCGGATCATGGCCCCGACGCTAGAGGATGGCGCCGGGGTTGAGGATCCCGTCCGGGTCGAGAGCGTCCTTGACCCTCCGGGTCAGCGCCATCACCTCCGGGCCCGAGCTGCTCGGGCAGTGCCGCTCTGCGGCTGCGCCCCACGCCGTGCTCGCCGGTGATGGTGCCGCCCAGCGCGATGGTCCGGCGCATCATCTCGGCGAACGCCGCGCGTGCCCGCGCCTCGGCGGCGGAGTCGCCGGCGTCGTAGAGGATCAGGGGGTGGGTGTTGCCGTCGCCGGCGTGCGCGATCACCGGGATCTCCAGGGAATGGCTCGCCGCGATGTCGGCGATCGCCTCGAACAGCTTGGGCAGGGTCGGGACCGGCACCCCGACGTCCTCGAGCAGCAGGGCACCCCGCGCCTCGACGGCGGGGATCGCCATCCGACGGGCCTGGACGAACATCTCACCCTCATCGGCGTCGTCGGTCACGAACACCTCCGAGGCGCCCGAGGCCTCGCAGGCAGTTCGCATCAGCTCGGTCTCGTCGCTGCGCGCGACCCCCGGGGCGTCGGACTGCGCCACCAGCATCGCCCCCGTCGACCGGTCGAGCCCCATGGGCTGGTAGTCCTCCACCGCATTGATCGTGCCGCGGTCCATGAGCTCCAGCATCGAGGGCCGCATGGTGCGGCGTACGGCGACGACCGCGCGGGCCGCGGCGTCCACGGTCGGGAACGTCGCCACCAGGGTCGAGCGGGCCGCCTGCGCCGGCACCAGCCGCAGGACTGCCCGAGTCACGATCCCGAGCGTGCCCTCGCTGCCGACGAACAGCTTGACCAGCGACAGGCCGGCGACGTCCTTGATCCGCTTGCCACCGAGCGTGACCAGCGTGCCGTCGGCGAGCACGACGTCGAGGCCGAGGACGTAGTCGGTGGTCACGCCGTACTTCACGCAGCACAGGCCACCGGCGTTGGTGGCGACGTTGCCGCCGATCGAGCAGATCTCGTACGACGACGGGTCGGGCGGGTACCACAGGCCGTGCTCGGCCGCGGCCGCCTTCACCTCGGCGTTGAAGGCTCCCGGCTCGACGACGGCGACCTGGCAGTCGGTGTCGATCCTCGATGGCGCGCATGCGCTCGAGGCTGAGCACGATCCCGCCGTCGACCGCGGTCGACCCTCCGGACAGGCCGGTCCCGGCCCCGCGCGGGACCACCGGGATCCGGTGCTCCGCGGCCCACCGGACGGCGGTCTGGACGTGCTCGGCACTCTCGGCGCGGACGACCGCGAGCGGGGTGCCGGCAGAGGAGTCGCGGGTCCAGTCGAAGCGGTACTTCTCGCATCGCCTCGGGGTCGGTGACGACCACGCTTGTCGGGCAGGGACCCGGTCAGCTCGGCGAGCGCGTTCATACGCCCATGCAACCACTCACGCCGCGGCGACGGCTTCCTCGTCCGCGTGAGCGATGTGTCCGAGCTCCCGCCAGACCAGAAGCAGGGTGAGCCCCGACCCGATGAACGCGAACCACCACGGCGCCGCGATCCCGCCCCATTGCGCGATCACGCCCCCGAGGAACGAGCCGATGAGCATCCCGCCCATCACGCAGATCATGTAGACCGAGCCGACCCTGCCCTGGAACTCGGTCGGCACCGCCCGCTGCCGTACCGCGTTGGACAGCGTTGCCCACACGAACGCGTAGGCGCCGAAGAAGAACATCAGCGGGTACGCCGTCCACGGCGACGTCGTCAGCGCCATCGCGAGATGGAAGACGACCTCGCACCCGAGCACGAGGCGCATCAGCAGGGCGAGCGGCACCCGGCGCTCCAGCCATCCGTAGCTCATCGTGCTCACCAGCCCGCCCAGCGCAGTGGCGCTCATGAGCAGGCCGAAGCCTGCCTCCTCGATGCCGACGCGTTGGAGCGCCCACAGCACCAGCACCGACCAGGGCGCGGCCCAGGTGATGTTGAAAGTGACGATCACCAGCGCGAGCGTCCGCACGGGGCGGTGGCCGATCAGCCAGCGCACCCCCTCGACGATGTCCTGTCGGACATGGGTGTCGACGTTCTCGCGCACGGCGCCCTTGGGCGTCCCGATCCGGCTGACCAGCACGGCCGCGAGAGCGACGCAGCTGGCCTGGACGACGAACGGCACCGCCATGCCCACCGCGAACAGGAACGCCCCGATCGCCGGGCCGATGAGCTGATTGACGGTGACGAAGCCGGCCATGATCCGGGCGTTGGCGATGCCGAGGTCGGCCTTTTCGACCAGCATCGGTGTGAGCGTGCCGGTGGTGGCATCGGCGAAGACCTCGGCCGTGCCGAGCGCCAACATCGCGACCAGGACCAGCGTGATGTCCACCCGCCCGGTGACGATCACGACGCACAGCCCGGCGAGGATGATCGCGCGGAGCGCGTCCACCACGATCACGATCAGGCGCCTGTCGAGCCGGTCGGCCAGTGCCCCGGCCACGAGTCCGAAGACCAGCCACGGCAACTGCGAGGCCACAGCTGCGCCCGCCACCAGTAGGGGGTTGTGGGTCTGCGACGCGACCAACAGCGGTCCCGCTGCCAGCATCAGGCCGTCCCCGAGGTTGCTCACCCACGACGAGGCCAGCAGCCACCGGAATCCCGTGCCGAAGCGAGCCGGAACGACGGCTTCCACGAGACGGCTCACAGTCCGCACACGCTAGTCGCCGGCGGGGACGCACTCAACGGCGTTAAGGGGACCCTAACATTCGTACTAGTACCAAAGCCCGATGGCGCTTCATACCGGCCGACGACCACGATTGTCCTATCAGCTACCGACCGGGCGGTGGAGTTCACTCGCAGGTTGGGCTCCCCGTCAGGTCCGCAGCCTGACCCGCACGACACCCGGGGCGCCCCACCCCGTCCCCCCGTCCCGGGTGTCGTGGGTCAGCTCCTCACCGGAGCCCTTCCCCATCACTGGCCCTTCAGGCGATTGCTCGCCGCTCCCGCGTGAGCGGCTTCTCAGGCCGATCAGAGGTCCTCGGCCGGCAGGTGGTCCCGAGCCCAGATCGCCGCACTGGTGCGGTCGGCCACCCCGATCCTGCGGAACACGTTGCCGAGGTGGACCTTGACGGTCCGCTCGCTGATCTCGAGCCGCCGGGCGATCTGCTTGTTCGCCATGCCCCGCGCCACCAGCCGGAGCACCTGGAGCTCGCGCGCGCTCAGACCCGCGCCCGGGGCCGGGGCACGGTCGGGCAGCAGCGCGCGGGCGACCCGCGGGTCGAGCGGCGCGTGGCCGGCGGCAGCCGCCCGGATCGCGGCCAGCACGTCGCCCGGCTCGCCGTCCTTGAGCAGGTACCCGACCGCGCCCGCGGCGAGCGCCTCGGCGACCCGGTCGGTCTCCTTGAACGAGGTGAGGACCACGACCGCGCCGTCGTACCCGTCGGCGAACAGGCGCCGGGTGGACTCGATGCCGTCGAGACCGGGCATCGACAGGTCCATCAGCACGACGTCGGGCTGCAGCTCCGCGGCCAGCCCGACGGCCTCCTCGCCGCCTCCTGCTTCGCCGAGGACGCTGATGTCGTCGGTGGTCGAACCGATCAGCCCGGCGAGGCCTGCCCGCACCAGGGGATGGTCGTCGACCACCAGTACGCCGATCACCGGCGCGGCACCCGAAGCCGCCAGTGGCAGCCTGCTCCCGGCGCCGTGGAGACCGACAGGTCGGCACCCGCAGCCGACGCCACGTCGGCGAGCACCCGGACTCCGAAGTGGCCCTCCCGCGGACGGGTCGAGGACGTCTGCGGGGTCGAATCCCCGCCCGTCGTCCACGACGTCCAGCACCATCTCCTCCCCCTCCGATCGCCAGGCGATCCGCACGCTGCTCGCACCGGAGTGCCGTCGCACGTTGTGGAGGCACTCCTGGGTGATCCGGAAGACCAGGCGCTCGACATCGGGGTCCAGGTCGATGACGTCCTGCTCCAGGTCCAGCGTCACCTCGATGCCGCGCGAGCGCAGCGGCGCGGCGAGGTCGGCGAGCGCGTCCGCGAGGCCGCCGGTGCGCAGGTTCGCGGGGAAGATGTCCACCAGCAGCGAACGCAGGCCACCGATGCTGGAGCGCAGCGTCCCGGCGACCCCGTGCAGGTCCTCGGCCATCCGCGTGTCGCCGTGGGTCTCGGCCCTCGCGGCGGCACCGGCCACCGTGAAGGAGGTGGCGGCGAGCTCCTGCACCACCCCGTCGTGCAGGGTGCCGGCGATCCGGCGCCGCTCCTCGATCGATGCGTCCACGGCTCGCTCGAGCAGCTCCTCGCGTTGGTCTCTGGGAGCGCTTGAGCCGCCCGAGGAGCCGCCACACGATCGGCAGCAGCAGCACGGTGAAGAACAGCAGGCTGCTGACCGTCACCCCGGCGAATCCGCGCCACAGGTCCCCTGACCGCTGATCGACGACGTCGTGTAGGGCGCATAGGTCTCGAACAGCAGCGGGGTGTCCGGTTCCGGCGTCCAGACCGGCCCGTAGACCTCGAGCATGCTTGGCCGATAGTCGCGCTCGAACGTGTTCTCCCCCTCGCTCAGGTCGGAGACCTCGGCACGGGCGGCGCAGATGGCGTCCGGGCGGTCGGCGCAGCTGAGCATCTCCCGCTCCTCCTCGCCGAGCGGGAAGGTCTCGCCGATGAGCTTCGGCTCGTCGGAGTAGACGATGCGTCCGTCGGCGGTCCAGATCTTCACCCGGACGATCGAGGTCGCATCGGACTCCTTGATGTAGTCGTCGACCGCCTCGTCCAGGGCTTCGACGGGCGGCTTCGGCCGGTCCCCCGTCGATCAGGTCGTCCTGCAGCGCGGGGGTGATGACGGCCTCGGCGAGGAGGTCGCTGGTGTCGACGGCGTCGTGGACGGCCTCCGCCTCCGCCAGCTCCTGGGCAGCGAAGAAGCCAGCGATGGCGACCGCGACCAGGGCGACCAAAGCGGCGACCGCGACCCATCCGAGCACCCTGCCGGTGCGTTCCGGCCCACGGTCCCGCGGGGGCGCGCCGTAGGAGACCTGGACCCACGACGGGGCCTCGGCACCCTCAGCGGCGCCGGTCACGGACGGTGTGCTGGTCGGTCATCCCCTTCATTGTGCGCCTGTCGGCCCTCGGTGCGCCGGGAATCGCGATCTTCCTTGCCAGCTTTACGCTCGTCGACCTCCGGGTCGGGCTGCCGCCGCTCGGGAGGCATCTCGATGCTGCTCCGCTCGGGGATCCTCACCGGCGTCTCGGGGGTGAACGAGGCGTTCCGGATCAGGCCAAGGGCCGCGGGCATGACGGCGAGCATCAACGCCGCGAGCATGAGCGCAAACCTGAGCATCGGGGGGTCCGTTCCTTGGCCGAGAAACCCACGGTCTCGCGCCGCGACGGTCCCCGCGCCATCGGGCTTTCGGTCTAGTACCTCGCCCGCTCCGGCCTCGAGGAGGCCGGCCGGTCAGTCCTGCCGGCGGGTCCGCCGGCGTACGGCGACGACGAGGGCGAGCGCGCCCCCGACCAGACCGATCGGCACCGCACCGTTCGAGATCTGGCCCACGACCGAGCGGTCGGCCGTCGCGGACGGGTACGGGTTCGACGCCACGACCGTCGCCGGGCACGTCGACGGAGTAGACGTCGAGGCCGCGGACCAGGTCGACGGAGATACACGACGTTGCTGCTCGCGCCGGTCTGGTCTCCCTGGCCGTCGTAGACCGGGACCCACATGGCGTCCCACACCTGGGAGGCGCCCCAGTGGGCGTAGCCGTGCGACTTCAGGCGCTGGGGGTCGCGGACGTCGATGAACTGGGTCCCGCCGCCGTAGTAGCCGATGGCCACGATCCCGCCGGGCCGGTAGTCGAACCAGTGAGCCGAGCAGAACGCGCCCTGCGGGCTCGGGAAGTTGCCGAGGTCGGAGAGCTCGACCTTGTCGAGCGGGACGATGCCACCCGCGGCCGCCGTTGAGGCTCTTGATGTGCCACGTCTGGAACGACCCGGCCTTGGTGCAGTCGGTCTGCTCGTAGTCCTCCTCGGTCACCAGCAGCACGTTGCCGTTGGCGAGGGAGGGCCGGCTGTGGGCCCGGAAGTTCTTCGCGTTGGGCCGGAAGGAGTTGTGGTGGATGAAGTCGTTGTAGCCGTTGGCACCGTCGGCGTCGCCTGCGCCGCCGGCCTTGCCGGTGGTGGCGAGCAGCCGGGGGCGCTCGCGGGCGGTCGACGTTCCACATCGAGGAGCCGTCGAAGCCGGTGTGGGTGCCGATGCCCGCGTTGTCGAAGTTCCACTTGTGCCCGGCCGTCGGCGAGTGGAAGGGCTGGACGCCCGCCTTGCGGGGGTTGCTGTCGACCTCCTTCGGCTTCTCGATGTTGCGCAGGTCGATGATCGAGAAGGTCCCGGAGCTGCTGTCGCCCGCGGAGTAGGCGTAGCGGCAGTCGTACTCGTCCACGCAGGCGACCGTGTGGGTGCTGGTCGTGCGCCGGGGCACGGCCCACGATGGCGGGAGCGGCGGGGTCGGTCACGTCGACCACGACCAGCTCGTTGCCGCCCGCATTGACGTGCTGGGGATCAGCTCGGCGACGCCTGGTACAGGTCGACGCCGATCAGCGCGAACCTGCCGCTTGCCGTCGTCGGTACGGCGCTCGCCGCAGTTCATCGCCTCGTTCTCGAACACCGCGTTGGGCAGCACGCCGACCTGGGTGGGGTTGGTGGCGTCCTTGACGTTCCACACCCGGACCGACTCGAGCCCGCTGGTCACGAACAGCGGGGCCGTCTTCATGAAGCAGCCCGAGATCCCGGCCGTTCCGGGTTTGGTCGCGAGGTGCTGGACGTTGCCGCTGCGCATCGGGGTGTCGTCGCCTGCGGCGAGGAGCGAGGTCCGCAGCTCCCGCAGGTCGGCCCCCTTGTCACCGTGGGCGGAGGCAGGGCGGGGCGATGGCCAGGGAGGCGCCGACGGTCAGGCCGGCGGCGAGGATGATGAGTCTGCGCATGCACGACTCAACGAGGCGACGTGACTTCGGTCACGCCGTCCGTGCAATGCCGCCGGTCAGGCGGGCTGCATCTCCTGCATTGTCTCGGACCCGAGATCGAGAAGTGCGTCCGCGTGAGCGGCGGCGAGTGCGTCGTTCTCCTGCGAGAGGCGCAGCACGAGTGCCTCGAGCTCGGCCACCCGGGTGCGCAGCCGCGTGTTCTCGGCTGTCAGTCGGGCGGGGGTCCGCAGGTCGCTGTTCATGTAACCGATCAGCGCCTTGGCCATGGATGAGCCTTCCAGGTGGAGTGGAAGCCCGCGATGTGGGGCCGCCTACAAGAGTCTCACCGCGACGTCGCGGGGTCAATCCCGGGTCTTGACCGGCGCCGGCGCGGCGACGGCTGGCAGCGGGGGCAGAAGTACGACGACCGGTTCATGAAGGCGACCCGGCGGATCGGCGTCCCGCAGCGTGCGCAGGGCTCGCCCTCGCGGCCGTAGGCGTCGCAGCGAGCGGTCGAAGTAGCCCGACTCGCCGTTCACGTTGACGTAGAGCGTGTCGAAGGAGGTGCCGCCCTCCCCCAGCGCGTCGGTCATCACCGCGCGGGCGTGCCCGAGGAGCGCGCGGACCTGCGGACCGGTCAGCCGGTCACCCGGGCGGTCCCCGTGGATGCGCGCCCGCCACAGCGCCTCGTCGGCGTAGATGTTGCCGACGCCGGACACGAGCGTCTGGTCGAGCAGCAGCCGCTTCACCCCGGCGGTACGCCGGCGCACGCGGCGGACGAACGCGTCCTCGTCGAACTGCGGGTCGAGCGCGTCGCGCGCGATGTGGGCGATCTCGGCGGGCAGCTCGGCACCGCCGTCGGACACCGACAGCCCGCCGAACATCCGCTGGTCGGCGAACCGCAGCTCCAGGCCGTCGTGCAGCACCAGGCGGACCCGGAGGTGCCGGTCGTCGGGCGCCCCGGAGCGCTGCACGAGCAGCTGCCCGCTCATGCCGAGGTGGCCGAGCAGGGCGTCGCCGTTGTCGAGGGGCAGCCAGAGGTACTTGCCGCGCCGCCGGGCGTCCTCGATCCGGCGGCCGGTGAGGGCGAGCGCGAAGCCCTCGGGACCCCGCGGGTCGCGGCGGACGGGGCGCGGGTGGAGGACGTCGACCCGGGTGATGGTCCGGCCGAGCACGTGGCGGGCGAGGCCCGCGCGGACGACCTCGACCTCGGGGAGCTCGGGCACGTCTTGGTCAGCCTTGGGGCGTCAGTCGTTGGCGGCGGCCGTGGCGGCCCGGACCGCGGGGTCCTCGACGCCGAGGTCGGCCGCGATCTCGCCGTACGCCGTCTCCGCGGCGGCCTGCTCGGCCTCCTTCTTGGAGCGGCCGACGCCGTTGCCGTAGAGCTCCTCGCCCACCCTGACCTGGGCGGTGAAGGTCTTCATGTGGTCGGGGCCCTCGTCGGCGATGACGTACTCGGGCACGCCCGAGGCCGTGCTCGGCGGAGAGCTCCTGCAGCGAGGTCTTCCAGTCCAGCCCGGCGCCGAGTGCGCTGGCCGCCTCGATCAGCGGGTCGAACAGGAGGTGGACGACCTGGGAGGACACCTCGAACCCGCCGCTGAGGTGAACGGCTCCGAGCACCGCCTCGAGGGTGTCGGAGAGGATCGAGGCCTTGCCGCGGCCTCCGGTGACCTGCTCGCCGCGACCCAGCTTGACGTGGTCGCCGAGGCCGATCTCGCGGCCGACCTCGGCGAGGGCCCGGGCGTTGACGACCGCCGCCCGCAGCTTGGCCAGCCTGCCCTCGGACAGGTCGGGGTGGGTGAGGTAGAGCGTCTCGGTCACCACCACACCGAGGACGGAGTCGCCGAGGAACTCCAGCCGCTCGTTGGTCGGCAGTCCGCCGTTCTCGTAGGCGAACGAACGATGGGTGAGGGCTCGCTCGAGCAGCTCGGGTTCCAGCGTCGGATTCCCGAGCGCGGCCCGGAGGTCCTCGTAGTCGATCAAGCCGTCGTCCAGCCGGTCGCGGGCTCAGAGGACCTGACGACGGCCGGACCGGGCGCCGTACTGGCCGCACTCGGCGCACGCGCGGTGCGGCAGGTGCTTCGCGCCGCAGGCAGGGTTCGCGCACGTCACCAGGGAGGGCGCGACGGCCTTCCACTGCGAGCGACGGTGACGCGTGTTGCTGCGCGACATCTTCCGCTTCGGGACAGCCACTGTTCTCTCCTACTACCTCGGGCCGAGATCTCGGCCTTGAATCAATCGTCGCCCTGCTGAAGTTCCTGCAACCTTCCCCACCGCGGATCGATCGCAGCCTCGTGTGCGTGGTCCGGGATCGTCGGCCAGACGCGCACCGCACTCGGTGCACAGTCCGGGACAATCGTCCTCGCACAGCGGCTGGAACGGCAGTGCGAGCACCACCGCGTCCCGCAGCAGGGGTTCGAGGTCGAGCAGGTCGCCCTCGAGCCGGCTGGTCTCGTCGTCCTCCGGGTCGGCCGGTGTTGCGTCGCCGCCCCGGTGGGAGCGCTGGTCGTGGTAGACGAACAGCTCCTGGAACCGCACCTCGACCTCGTCGGAGATCGGCTCCAGGCACCGCACGCACTCGCCCTCGAGCCCGACGGACGCCGAACCCGTGACCAGCACCCCCTCCATGACCGCCTCCAGACGCAGGTCGATCTCGACCTGCGAACCTTCGGGGACACGGAGAACTTCGATGCCCAGGCCTGCCGGAGCCGGAACCGTTCGGGTCACCTTGCGCTGGGACCCCGGGCGGCGGCCGAGCTCGCGAATGTCGAGCACGAGCGGCGCTCTCGGGTCCAGGCTGCTAGAGGAGATCACTTTCCGGGTCCGGGCACACGACAGAACTGTTCGGGAATCGTAACCGGCGCGGTACCGGCACGGCAAAAGCGCAGCAGGGCTCAGCCACCGCCCGGGCTCGCGCTCCGCGAGCCGGCGCACCAGCCGCTCGTGCACGAAGCCGGGCAACAGGCCCGAGACGTCGCCGCCGAATGTCGCGACCTCCTTGACCAGGCTCGACGCCAGGAAGGAGTACTCCGGGCTGGTGGGCACGAAGACCGTCTCCACCTCGGCGAGCGAGGCGTTCATCTGGGCCATCTGCAGCTCGTAGTCGAAGTCGCTGACCGCGCGCAGGCCCTTCACGATCGTGCGGATGTCTCGCTCGCGGCAGAAGTCGGTGAGCAGACCGGTGAACCCGTCGACGGTCACGTTGTCGTACGGCTCGCACGCCGTCGCGCAGCATGTCGATCCGCTCGTCGGGGGTGAAGAGCCGGTTCTTGGACTTGTTGACCCCCACCGCGACCACCACCTCGTCGAAGAGGTGGGAGGCGCGCGCCACGATGTCGAGGTGACCGTTGGTGACCGGGTCGAACGACCCGGGACAGACGGCTCGGCGCACGGGCTACTCCTCGCTGGTGGCGGGTCCCGGCGACGCTGGTCAGCGGGACGAGGGGGACGCGGCGTGACCGTACCAAAGGGTCGTCTCGCCGTAGCGCTTGTGCCGCACGCTCGGTGAACCCGGCCGGCCAGGCGGGCTCGGGGCTGCGCGAGGAGCGCTCGACCACGACCAGGGCGCCCGGGACGAGCCAGTCGTGGTCGACCAGGCCCTGGAGCGCGGTGCCGACCGTCTCGTCGTCGACCGGGTAGGGCGGGTCGAGGAAGACCACGTCGTACGGCGCGGCGGGCGGACGCTGGAGGGCCCCGGACACCGACGCCGCCACCACGTTCGCCTTGCTGAAGCCGAGCGTCCTGGCGTTCCCGACGATCAGGCTCGGCCGTGCGTCGGTCCTGCTCGACCAGGGTGACGACGCCCGCGCCCCGGGACCAGGCCTCGAGGCCGACCGCTCCGGAGCCGGCGTACAGGTCGAGGAAGCGGAGCCCGTGCAGCGACCCGCACCAGGCCTCGATCGTGGAGAACAGCGCCTCCCGCACCCGGTCGCTGGTCGGGCGGGTGCTGACGCCGCGCGGCGTCTGGATGCGGCGCCCGCCCGCGAGCCCGCCGATGATCCGGGTCATGGCTTTTCGGGGTCCCCGGGCGAAGCGGAGCGAAGCGAGCATTCGGCTGGGGTGATCACGGTCTACGCCTTCTCCATGAAGCCAGAGTGCCGCGACCGCTCCATCTCTGCCACCGCCTCGGCGAGTCGCGGCGCCCGCGCCAGGGCCGGATCCTCGTCGAGGAGGGCCTCGGCAGCCTCGCGCGCGGCGACGATCGTCTTCTCGTCCCGGAGGACCCGCAGGTTCTGCAGGCTGGAGCGGAACCCCGACTGCGACTTGCCCGAGGACGTCGCCCTCGCGGCGCTGGTCGAGGTCGATCCGGCTCAGCTCGAACCCGTCGGTGGACGCCGCCACCGCGTCCAGCCGCTCGCGCGCCGGGGTGCCGGCCTCGGAGCGGGTGACCAGCAGGCAGAGCCCCGGGAGCCCGCCCCGGCCGACCCGGCCCCGGAGCTGGTGGAGCTGGGAGACGCCGAACCGCTCGGCGTCGAGGAGCACCATCGCGGTGGCGTTGGCGACGTCGACGCCCACCTCGATCACGGTGGTCGAGACCAGGACGTCGACCTCCCCGGCGGCGAAGGCGCGCATGGTCGGCTCCTTCTCGTCCGGCGGCGAGCCGCCCGTGCAGCACGGCGAGCCGCAGCCCGGCCAGCGGCCCCTCGGCCGAGCTCGTCGTGCGAGCTCCTCGACGGCGGTCAGCGGCCACCTGCGGCGGTCGTGTCGTTGCCCTCCTCGTCGATGTCGCGCTGGTCGCGCTCGCCCTGCTCCGGCTCGTCGCCGGTGATCCGCGGGCAGACGACGTAGACCTGGTGGCCCTTGCCGACCTCCTCGCGGACCCGCTGCCAGACCCGGTCGATCCAGTGCGGCTGGTCGGCCAGGGGGACGACGTTGGTCTGGATCGGCGCCCGGCCGGCGGGCAGCTCGGTCAGCGTCGAGATCTCGAGGTCGCCGAAGACGGTCATGGCGACCGTCCGCGGGATCGGGGTGGCGGTCATGACCAGCACGTGGGGCGGCGTCCCGGCCTTGTCGGTCAGGGCGGCGCGCTGCTCGACGCCGAAGCGGTGCTGCTCGTCGACGACGACCAGGCCGAGGTCGGCGAAGGTGACGTTCTCCTCCAGCAGGGCGTGGGTGCCGATCACGATGCCCGGCCTCGCCGCTGGCGATCCGCAGCAGCGCCTCCTGGCGCTGGGCCTTGGTCATCGAGCCGGTGAGCAGCGCCACGGTGGTGGCCTCGGCGGCGCCGCCGAGCATGCCGCCGCCGGCCAGGTCGCCGAGCATCGCGGTGATCGAGCGGTGGTGCTGCTGGGCGAGCACCTCGGTGGGCGCGAGCAGCGCCGCCTGGCCGCCGGAGTCGACGACGCGGAGCATCGCCCGCAGCGCCGACCAGCGTCTTGCCGGAGCCGACCTCGCCCTGGAGCAGCCGGTTCATCGGGTGCGGCTGGGCGAGGTCGCGCCTCGAGCTGCTCGCCGACCTCGCGCTGGCCCTGCGGTCAGCTCGAACGGCAGCCGCGCGTCGAAGGCGGCCAGCAGGCCCCCTCGTCGCCGGTGCGCGCCTGCGCGCCGGCCGCGCAGCTCGCGCCGGCGCCGCGCCAGCACCAGCTGGGTGACCAGCGCCTCCTCGAAGCGGAACCGCTTCTGCGCGGCGCCGACCTGCCGGTAGTCGTCGGGCGCGTGGATCCAGTCGCAGCGCGGTGCGCGACGTCGAGCAGCGTCGTACTCGCTCGCGCAGCTCGTCGGGGAGCAGGTCGGGGACCTCGTCGACCAGGTCGAGCGCGAGCTGGACCGCCTTCTGGACGTCCCAGGAGTCGACGCCTGGCGGTCACCGGGTAGATCGGGAGCAGGCCCTTCGAGGCTGGCGGCCAGCTCCGTCCGTCGTCGTCGTCGCCCGGCGAACATCACCGAGTGCGGGTTGGCGAGCTGCCACGGTCTGCGTGAACCGCTCGACCTTGCCGGTGAACAGCCGCGGCTGCCGGCCGCCAGCCGGCGCTGCTGCCACTCGGCCTGCGCCTTCTGGCAGAAGAACGTCAGCCTGAAGCCCGGGCCGTCGGTCCTGAGCCGCACCTCGACGCGGTAGCCGGCTTGCCGGTGCGCCGGTCCCTGTAGGTCTTGACCTCGCTGCGGCGATCTCGCCGACGACGGTCAGCGACCTGGCCCTCGTCGGGCTCGTCGACCGTCGGTGAGCTCGCCGGTCTTGAGGTAGCGGCGCGGGAAGTGGCGCAGCAGGTCGCCGACGGTCTCGAGGCCGAGGCCGTCGGTGACGGCTTCGCGCTTCTTGGTCGGCCCGGCCGACGACACGGCGCGACCGGCGAGTCGAGGGTGATCACGGGCAACGGCGGCCGTCACTCGACGGACACCAGGAGCGGGTAGCGCTCCTGGCCGCCGTCGTACACCACGACGTCGACATGCGGGTGGTGCTCCTCGACGTACGCGGCGCACCGCCGCGGCCAGCTCGCCGGCCGTCCCGCGCCGGCGACCAGCGTGACCAGCTCGCCACCGCCGCCGAGCAGCCGGTCGAGGACGTCGGTCGGCGACGGCGTCGAGGTCGTCGCCGACGACGGCGAAGTCGCCGTCGATGACGCCGAGCACGTCGCCCGGCTCGCAGGGCCCGGCCATGGTGATCGCCTGCCGGGCGGCGACGGTGACGGCGCCGTGGCGGGCGTGCCGGGCGGTGGCGGTCATCTCGAGGACGTCCTGGTCGAAGGTCCGGCCGGGCTCGTGGACGGCGAGCGCGGCCAGCCCCTGCACCTGGGCCTGGGTCGGGATCACCGCGACCCGGAGCCCCGTCGTCGCTCTCGGCGGTGCGGGCGGCGACCTCGGCGACCGCGCACGGAGTCGGGGTCGTTGGGCAGCACCACGACCTCGGCGGCGCCGCAGGCGGTGATCGCCTCGAGCAGCTGGCCGGTCGAGGGCCGGCGGCCCGGGCCGCCGTCGACGACCACCGCGCCGGCCTCCTCGAACAGCGCGCGCCAGCCCGGGGCCGGCGGCGACCGCGACGATCCGGCGGCCGGCCGGCGCTCGACGCACCGTGGCCGCGGCGCGTCGGCGACCTGCTCGGCGAAGTGGGTGACCCGGACCCGGTGCGGCCGCCCGGCCTCGATGCCGGCCTCGATCGCGGCGCCGACGTCGTCGACGTGCACGTGGACGTTCCACAGCCCTCGCCGCCGACCACGACGAGCGAGTCGCCGAGCGGCGCCGAGCGCCTGCTTGCAGCGCCGGGGATCGCGTCGTCCTCGGCGTCGAGGAGGTACATCACCTCGTAGGCCGGCCCGTCCGCGGTGCAGGTCGCCGGCGCGGGCAGCGGCGACCGGGATGTGTCGGGCTGCCGAGCGGCGGCGTGACCGGCACCGGCCGGCGGCCGGTGAGCACGGTCTCGGCGGCGTCGAGGATCACGCAGAGCCCGCGGCCGCCGGCGTCGACGACGCCGGCGTCGCGCAGCACCTGCGAGCTGCTCGGGGGTGCGGGCCAGCGCCTCGCGGGCCGCCTCGGCGGCCGCCGCGAACACGTCGCGCGCGCCGGCGCTCGGGTCCGCGGCGCGGCCGCGCGCGGCGTCGGCGGCGGCGCGGGCGACGGTGAGCATGGTGCCCTCGACCGGCTCGCCGACCGCGGCGTAGCTCGCGTCGGTCGCCTGCGTCAGCGCGTCGGCCATCACCGTGGCGTTGCGCTCGCTCGGGTCGCGGCGCCGGCGATCCGCCGGGCGATCGCGCCGAGCATCTGGCTCAGGATCACCCCGGAGTTGCCGCGGGCGCCGAGCAGCGCGCCCGCGGCGAGAACGCGGCGAGCGCCGTCGCGCAGGTCGGCGCCGGGCTCGCCCCCGGTCGCCTCGCGGATCGCGTCGCGGGCGGCGGAGACGGTGAGGTACATGTTGGTGCCGGTGTCGCCGTCGGGCACCGGGTAGACGTTGAGCGCGTCGATCTCCTCGCGGGCCTCGGCGAGCGCGTCGGTGGCGATGTCGACGAAGCGCAGCACGACGGCGAGCCGTGATCGTGCCGCCGCGGGGTGCTCTCCATGGCCTGCCTCGTCGCTCCTGATCGGTCGTCCGGATCGGGCCGCTGCGTGGGCCACAGGCTAGTGCGTCGGGCCCGCTCCGCGGCAGGCGACGATTCGCTCGCGTGCGCCGGGCGTCGGATACTCTTGCGCGGTTGCCCGCTCATGCCGGGCCCCTCGTCTCAAAACCTCGATCTCTCCAGGAGTTCACGGTGGCTGCCGTCTGTGACATCTGCGCCAAGAAGCCCGGCTTCGGCAACAACCGCCGTGGTCGCGCAAGATCACGAAGCGTCGCTTCGACCCCAACATCCAGCGCGTCCGCGCCACCGTCAACGGCACGCCCGAAGCGCCTCAACGTCTGCACCGGCTGCCTCAAGGCCGGCAAGGTCACCCGCTGACCTGACGCCGATCGCTCGCCGAGCGAGCCGTCGCCCGCGGGCGGCTCTGTGGTCGTGATCCGGTGACGGCGACCGTACTCACGGGTGCGGTCTCGCGTCTCAGAAGTGGTCCAGCCGGTGGGGCCGTCGTACGGCCGCGCCGTCGACGGTGACGCCGGGCCGTCGCCCGTCGGCGCACCGCGCCGACCACCGCCAGCCCGTCGGGCACCGAGCCCGTCGGGGAACGTCGCCAGCAGCGCGTGGTCGTCGCCGCCGCCGAGGATGAACCGCAGCGGGTCGGCGCCGAGCGCGGCGCCCGACCGCCAGCAGCGGCTCGGCGATCTCGAAGGCGCCGCGGCGGATGTCGATCGCCACGCCCGACTGGCCGTCGGCGACGTGGCCGGCGTCGGCGAGCAGCCCGTCGGAGACGTCGATCATCGCGGTGGCGCCGGCGTCGGCGGCCACCGGCCCCGCGTCGTACGGCGGCTCCGGCCGGCGGTAGGCCTCGACCAGCACCCGCGGGCGAGCGGAAGCCGCGGCCCAGCACCGCCAGCCCGCCGGCCGCCCAGCCCTGCCGGCCGCACGAGCGCGACGCACGTCGCCGGGCCGCGGCGCCGGAGCGCAGCACCGGCGCCACCGTGCAGGCGCCGAGCGACGGTCACCGCGATCACGACCTGGTCGGCGCGGGTCAGGTCGCCGCCGACGACGCTGGCGCCGACCAGCGGCGCACTCCTCGGCGAACCCGCGGCGAAGTCGAGCGCCCACTGCGCGGGCAGGTCGGCGGGCGCGGCCAGCCCGATCGGTCAGCGAGGTGGCGCGGCCGCCCATCGCGTTGATGTCGGAGAGGTTCTGCGCGGCCGCCCGGTGGCCGACGTCGGCGGCGGAGGCCCAGTCGCGGCGGAAGTGGCGGCCCTCGACCATGCAGGTCGGTCGAGACCACCACGTGGCCGGTCGCGCACCCGCAGCACCGCGGCGTCGTCGCCGGGCCCGACCAGCACGTGCTCGCCCTGGTCGAAGACGCCGGTCGAGCGCGTCGATCAGCGCCGAACTCGCCGGCGTCGGCCAGCGGTCGCGTCGGGCGGGAAGGGTCAGTGGCGCCATCCCACCAGACCGGTCGCCGCGCTCCGCGCACGAGCGCGGCACCGTATCGCGGCACGCGCTCGGCGCACGGTAGGTTGGCCGCGACCGCAGATCCCGCACGAGCACGAGGAGTCCACGATGGTCGTCCAGGCCTACATCCTGATCCAGACCGACGTCGGCAAGGCCGCCGAGGTGGCCCGCGCGATCGCCGAGGTCAAGGGCGTCACCCTCGCCGAGGACGTCACCGGTCCCTACGACGTGATCGTGCGCGCCGAGGCCCGCAACGTCGACGAGCTCGGCAAGCTGGTCGTCGCGAAGGTGCAGAACCTCGACGGCATCACCCGCACCCTGACCTGCCCGGTCGTCCACATCTGAGCCCGCCGCGACCGCGCTGCGCCGACGCCCCGGTCCCCGCGGGCCCGGGGCGTCGTCGTGTCCGGCTGCTGCCTGCTGCTGGCGGCTGCGCCGGCGGCGCCGGTCCGGTCGAGTCGACGCCCCGACGTCGACGCCGGCCGACCAGCGCCTGCGCGCGACGCTCCTCGACGACGCTGCCCGACGAGGTCGCGGACGAGCAGCAGCGCGGCGGTCGAGCCCGGACGACGCGCTCGGCGCGGCCTGGGGCGACCCGGCGATCGTGCTGCGCTGCGGGGTCGAGCCGCCCGACGGCTTCGACCGCGTCGCGCCGTGCGACGAGGTCGAACGGCGTCGGCTGGTTCGTCCCCGACGACGCCGAGGCCGACCAGTCCGTCGACGCGACCTGACGACTGCGGTGCTACCGGCCCGTCGTCGAGGTGCGGTGCCCGGCGACTACCGGCCCGACGGCGATCGCCGTCGGCCTGGCCGAGCTCGCCGAGCGCCGGTGCCGGCGAGCACCTGCGGCTGGTCGACCGCTGCGAGTGACCGCCGCGTCAGCGCAGGCCGGTGTCGCGGGCGAGCGCGAGCTGGATCAGCCGGTCGACCAGCGCCGGGTAGTCGAGCCGGTGGCGGCCCACATCCGCGGGAACATCGACGCGGCGTGAAGCCGGGCATCGTGTTGATCTCGTTGACGACCAGCGCGCCGTCGGGCAGCACGAAGAAGTCGACCCGGGCCAGGCCCTCGCAGCCGACGCGCCTCGAAGGCCCGGGCGGCCAGCGTCCCGCACCGGTCGGCGACGTCGTCGGGCAGGTCGGCGGGGACGTCGAGCTCGGTGTGCCTCCTCGGGGAGGTACTTCGCCGCGAAGTCGTAGAACTCGTGGTCGCCGCCGACCGTGATCTCGGCCGGCACGCTGGTCTCGGGCGGTCGCCGTCGAGCGCCTGCGAGCACGCCGCACTCGACCTCGCGGCCCCCTCGGCGGCGCCTCGACGAGCACCTTGGGGTCGTGCGCGCTGCGCCTCCTCGATGGCCGCGTCGAGCTCGGAGGCGTCGTGCGCCTTGGTGATGCCGATGCTGGAGCCGCCGCGGGCGGGCTTCACGAACACCGGGTAGCCGAGCGCGGCCGACGCGCTCGCGGCACGCCGTCGGGGTCGGTGCGCCCACTCGCGGGCGGTGATCGTCGCCGACGGCAGCACCGGCAGCCCGGCCGCCGCGCAGCACGACCTTCATGTAGGCCTTGTCCATGCCGACCGCGCGAGGCGAGCACGCCGGCGCCGACGTAGCGCACGCCGGCCATCTCGAGCATGCCCCTGGATCGTGCCGTCCTCGCCCCACGGGCCGTGCAGCAGCGGGAAGACGACGTCGACCTCGCCGAGCGTGCGCGGCGGCGTCGGACGGCTCGGTGACGACCAGGTCGGTGCGCGTCGCTGTCCCGGGCGAGCGCGACCGCCGCGCCGGTCGCCGTCGACCGCGGGCAGCTGGTCGGGCCCGTGATCGCGCAGCCGCTCCGGGTCGCCGGACTCGAGCACCCAGCGGCCGTCGGTGGCGATGCCGACCGGCACCACGTCGTACGCCTCGCGGTCGATCGCCTGCAGCACGCTCCCGGCGGTGACGCACGAGATCGCGTGCTCGCTGGAGCGGCCGCCGAAGACGACGGCGACGCGGGGCTTGCGGGTGGGCGTCGTTCATCGCGGTCGACCCTATCCGACCTAGTGCTCGATGGCGACATGCACCGAGGACGCGCCCGACCCTCGCAGCCCTGCCACCGTCGCGGTCACCGCCGGCCGCCCGCGACACGAGCCGGACGCGCCGCTGAACGCGCCGCTCACGATGGCGTCGACGTACGTCGCGGGCGGCGACCTGGAGTACGGCCGCTACGGCAACCCGACCTGGGCGGCGTTCGAGGAGGCGCTCGGCGCGCTCGAGGGCGGCCGCTGCCTGTCGTTCGCGTCCGGGCTGGCCGCGGTCGCCACGGTCCTCGACCTGGTCGGCCAGGGCGGCATGGTCGTCGCGCCGCGGCACGCCTACAACGGCACCCTCATGCAGCTCGGCCGACCTCGAGGCCCGCGGCCGGCTGACGCGCCGGCTGGTCGACGTCACCGACACCGACGCGGTGGTCGCCGGCGTGCGACGGACGCCGCCCTGGTCTGGCTCGAGTCGCCGACCAACCCGGCGCTCGAGGTCGCCGACATCCCGACCGATCCGCGCGGCCGCCCACGACGCCGGCGCCTACGTCGTCGTCGACAACACCTTCGCCACTCCCCTGCTGCAGCGGCCGCTCGAGCATCGGCGCCGACCTCGTCGTGCACTCGGCGACGAAGTACCTCTCCGGCCACAGCGACGTGCTGCTCGGCGCCGTCGTCACCCGCGACGACGAGCTGTACGACGTCCTGAAGAGCCGGCGCGACCTGGTCGGCGCGATCCCCGGGCACGCTCGAGGCCTGGCTGGCGCTGCGCGGCCTGCGCACCCTGCACCTGCGGGTCGAGCGGGCCCAGGCCAACGCCGCCGAGCTGGCCCGCCGGCTGGCCGAGCACCCGGCCGTCGAGCGAGGTCCGCTACCCCGGGCTTCGGCGGCGATCGTCGCGATCGTGCTGGCCGCAGGGCGCGCTGGCCGCCGACCTGCTCACGCACAAGACGAAGCTGTGGGTGCACGCCACCATCCTCGGCGGCGTGGAGTCGACCTTCGAGCGGCGCCGGCGCTGGAAGACCGAGCCGGCCACGATCCCCGAGGCGCTGGTGCGGCTGTCGGTCGGCATCGAGGACGTCGACGACCTCTGGGCCGACCTCGAGCCGGCGCCCTCGACGACGCTGAGCGGCTGAGCGGTCGCGCCGCTCAGTCGGTCTCGGCCTTGGTGTCGCGGGCGATGAAGGCGTCCATCATCTCGCTGCGCGGTCATCTTGCCCGCGACCACGGCGTCGACGTGCTCGGCGATCGGCGCGTCGACGCCGGTGCGCCGGGCCAGGGCGAGCAGGGACGAGCACGACTTCGCGCCCTCGGCCACCTGGCGGGTGCTGGCGTAGATCTCCTCGGTGGTCATGCCCTTGCCGAGGTTCTCGCCGAACGTGCGGTTGCGCGACAGCGGTGAGGAGCAGGTGGCGACCAGGTCGCCGAGGCCGGCCAGGCCCATCAGGGTCAGCGGGTTGGCGCCGAGCGCCATGGCGAGCCGGGCGGTCTCGGCGAGGCCGCGGGTGATGACCGAGGCCGTGGTGTTGTCGCCGAACCCGAGGCCGACGGCCATGCCGACGGCGAGGCCGACGACGTTCTTGTAGGCGCCGCCGAGCTCGCAGCCCAGCACGTCGACGCTGGTGTAGGGCCGGAACGCCGGCGAGTGGCACATCGCCTGGAGCCGCTGGGCGACCTCCTCGTCGGCGCAGGCGACGACGCGAGGCGGCCGGCTCGCGGCGGGCGATCTCCTTGGACAGGTTGGGCCCGCTGACGACGGCGATCCGCTCCGGGCCGGCGCCGGTGACCTCGGCGATGACCTCGCTCATCCGCTTGAGGCGTGCCGAGCTCGACGCCCTTCATCAGGGAGACCAGCACGGCGTCGCGCGGGAGCGACGTCGGCCCAGTCGCTCGAGGTTCTCGCGGAAGCGTCTGGGACGGCACCGCCAGGACGACGACGTCGGCGCCGGCGGCCGCCTCCTCGGGGTCGTGGGTGGCCGAGACGCGTCGCGGGCAGCTCGATGCCGGGAGGTAGTCGGTGTTCTGGTGCCGCTCGTTGATGGTCGCGCACACCTCTTCCCGGCGGCCCCAGATCGTGACCTCGTTGCCCGCGTCGGCCAGCACGATGGAGAACGCGGTGCCCCACGACCCGGCCCCGAAGACCGCGACCTTGCTCATCCGTGCCGTCCTTCTTCTTCGCGTCCTGCGCTTGTTGGGGTTGCCGATCTGCTGCACGCCCATCCGGCGCGGGTCGAAGCGCTCGGCCGGTGCGGTCTCGCCGCGGAGCTCCTCGACGATCGCGGTGAGGGCGGCCATGATCCGGTCCGTCGCCTCGTTGATCACCTCGGTGCTCCGCGGCCTGCCCCAGCAGGTCGCCGAGGTCGACGGGGTCCCCGGCCTTCATCGTGACGTGCTGGCGCGGGAACAGGCGCGGCTTCGACGGAGTACGGCGGCAGGATCTCCTGCGCCCCCCACTGCCCGACCGGGATCACCGGGCAGCCGGTCTCCAGGGCGATCCGGGCCGCCCCGCTCTTGCCGGTCATCGGCCAGAGGTCGGGGTCGCGGGTGAGCGTGCCCTCCGGGTAGACGACGACGCACTCGCCGTCGCGCACGGCGGCCACGGCGGCGTCGTAGGCGCCGACGGCGGTGCGGCTGAGCCGTTCGACGGGGATCTGGCCGGCGGAGGTCAGGAAGCCCGCCGAGCGCCTTGTTCTTGAACAACCCCGACTTGGCGAGGTAGCGCGGGATCCGCCCGTGGTCGTAGACGAACAGCGCGGTCAGCAGCGGGTCGACGTGGGAGATGTGGTTGACGACCACGATGCACCCGCCCGTCGGCCGGGATCTTGTCGCCGTCGATCCAGGTGCGGCGCGTGGTCGCGAACAGGGCGGGCTTGAGGATCACGACCGCCGAGGTCGATCGCCCAGCCGCGCTTCTGCTGGACCTTGCGAACCTTCACCCTCGCCCCTCGATGGTCACCGGGCCGAGTGCCGGCCGTGACGCACCCTGCGTCGAGTGCAGGCTACTCGGTCGGACCTCCCCGGCCTGCCGTGACGCGGCACCACTCGCGGATCGCTCCGGGATTCCTGACAGGATCGAGGCGATGAAGGAGCAGGAGCACGTCGTGCTGGTGCCGGTGAAGCCGCCCGCCGTGGGGAAGTCCCGGCTGGTCGGGCTGCCGACGGAGCTGCGCCGCGAGCTGGCGGTCGCCTTCGCCCTCGACACCGTGTCCGCGTGCCTCGCCACTCCCGGCGTCGGCGCCGTACTGGCGGTCACCGACGACGCGGCGTTCTCGCAACGCCTGGCTGCACCTCGGGTGCGAGGCCGTGCCGGACGGCGTCGCCGGAGACCTCAACGCCTGCCTGCGACTCGCCGCCGCCGAGGCCGTCCGACGCTGGCCCCGACTGTCACCGGTGGCGGTGTGTGCGGACCTGCCGGCGCTTCGCCCCGTCGACCTCGGGTCGGCGCTCGGCGCCCTCCCGGTCGAGGCCCCGTCGTTCGTCGCCGATGCCGCCGGGACCGGCACCACGATGTACGCCGCGCCGCTCGACTCGTTCGACCCCCGCTTCGGCCCGGGCTCCCGCGCGGCGCACCTGCGCGCCGGAGCCGTCGCGGTGGAGGGCGACCTGGTCGTCCCTGCGCCAGGACGTGGACGACCTCGACGACCTGCACCGGGTGCTCCGGCTCGGCGTCGGCCCCCACACCAGTGCCCTGGAAATGGAGTTCAGGGTGGGCCGCCGTCACCGGCGACCCACCCTGACGCTGCTGCGTTTCAGGACTTCTTGGCGGTGCCTTCTTGGCCGGTCGACTTCTTGGCCGTCGACTTCTTGGCCGGTGACTTCTTCGCGGTGCTCTTCTTCGGCCGGTGCGACTTCTTCGCCGCGCGTCTTCTTCGGCGCCGGTCGACTTCTTCGCCGTGCGTCTTCTTCGCGGCCGTCGACTTCTTGGCCGCGCTCTTCTTCGCCGCCGTCGACTTCTTGGCCGTGCGTCTTCTTCGCGGCCGTCGACTTCTTCGCCGCGGTCTTCTTCGCGGCCGTCGACTTCTTCGCCGCCGTCTTCTTCGCGCCGCGTCGACTTCTTCGCCGTGCGTCTTCTTCGCCGCCTCGTCGCCTTCTTCGCCGTCGACTTGGCCGCCGCGGCCGCCTTCCTGGCGGGGGCGGTGGCCTTCTTGGCCGCCGGCGCTGCAGCTGCCACGGTCAGCTTGGGCAGCTTCTTCGCTCCCGAGATGACGTTCTTCAGGTCAGCACCCGGCGTGAACTTCGGCACCGCCTTCTTCTTCGACTTCATGGTCTGGCCGGTCTGCGGATTGCGGACCGTTCGGGCGTTGCGCACGCGCTTCTCGAACGAGCCGAAGCCCGTGATCGCGACCTTTTCCCCCTTGGCCACCTCGCGCGTGATCGTGTCCAGGACGGACTCGAGCGCATGGGCGGCCGCCTTGCGGTTTCCCTCGAAACGCACTGCGAGCGTGTCGATGAGCTGTGATTTGTTCACTAGCTTCCCTTCCAATGAACCTATGCAGCCGAGCCCGTGCTCGACGTTTCTTCAACGCACGCTAGGGTTTCGTGGCCATTGCCACAATCAAAACGCCGCACATTGCGCGGGTTTCTTCAACGCCGCTCGTTGCATGAACAGCGCCGGATCTGGGCATCAGCACTTGCCGCGAAAGGCCCAGATCCCATCCCTGGTTGGGGATTCGGCGTTTCTGAAGGGCTCAGAGAGTGGCGGGCTTCCAGCGTCGGCCGCGTTGACTCGTACGACGCGATGTCATCGTCATGGGACAACGTGATGTCGATGTCGTCGAGACCTTCGAGCAGTCGCCACCGCGTGTAGTCGTCGATGTCGAAGGAGTCCTCGATCGCATCCGGGCCCTCGCCGGCCCGGATCGTCCGGGACTCGAGGTCGACGGTGACGGTCGCGCCCGGCTCCGACTCGAGGAGGTCCCACAGCCGCTGCACGACCTTCTCGTCGACCTGGGCGGCGACCAGTCCCGACTTGCCGGCGTTGCCCCGGAAGATGTCGGCGAAGCGCGGGGAGATGACGGCCTTGAAGCCGTAGTTCTGCAGCGCCCACACGGCGTGCTCACGCGACGAGCCGGTGCCGAAGTCGGGGCCGGCGACGAGGACCGAGCCCGCGGCATAGGCCTCGTTGTTGAGGACGAAGTCCGGGTCGCCGCGCCAGGCCGCGAAGAGCCCGTCCTCGAAGCCGGTGCGGGTGACCCGCTTGAGGTAGACCGCCGGGATGATCTGGTCGGTGTCGACGTTGCTGCGGCGCAGCGGAACGCCGACGCCGGTGTGGGTCGTGAACTTCTCCATCAGAGGTCCTCGAGATCGGTGGGGGCCGAGAGGGTGCCGCGGATCGCGGTGGCCGCGGCGACGGGCACGGACACCAGGTGGGTGCGGCCTCCCTTGCCCTGGCGCCCCTCGAAGTTGCGGTTCGACGTGGACGCGCTTCGCTCGCCCGGCGTCAGCTGGTCGGGATTCATGCCCAGGCACATCGAGCAGCCGGCCCCGCGCCACTCACCACCCGCCTCCTTGAAGATGATGTCGAGCCCTTCCTCCTCCGCCTGCAGACGGACCCGGACCGACCCGGGGACCACGAGCAGCCGGGTGTCGGGGCGACGTGGCGGCCCCGGATGATCTCGGCCGCCGCGCGCAGGTCCTCGATCCGCCCGTTCGTGCACGACCCGACGAACACGGTGTCGACCTTCACCTCCCGCATGGGGGTGCCGCCCTCGAGGCCCATGTAGTGCAAGGCCTTCTCGGCGGCGATGCGGTCCTGCGGGTCGTCGTACTCCTCGGGCTGCGGGACGCTGCCGCCCAGCGGCACGCCCTGTCCGGGGTTGGTTCCCCAGGTGACGAACGGGGTCATCGTGGACGCGTCGAGCACGATCTCCTCGTCGAACTCGGCGTCGTCGTCGGTGACCAGGCTGCGCCAGTGCTCCACCGCGGCCTCCCAGTCGGCGCCCTTCGGCGCTGCCTGGCGGCCCTCGATGTAGTCGAACGTCGTCTGGTCGGGCGCGATCAGGCCGGCCTTGGCTCCCCACTCGATGCTCATGTTGCAGACGGTCATCCGGGCTTCCATCGAGAGCTCCTCGATGGCCGGCCCGCGGTACTCGACGACGTACCCCTGGCCGCCACCGGTGCCGGTGTGGGCGATCAGGGTGAGCACGAGGTCCTTCGCGGTGACACCCGTCCGGCAGGCTGCCGTTGACGGTGACCGCCATGGTCTTCGGCCTGGCCTGCGGCAGCGTCTGAGTGGCGAGGACGTGCTCGACCTCGGACGTGCCGATGCCGAAGGCGAGCGCACCGAACGCACCGTGGGTGCTGGTGTGGCTGTCGCCGCAGACGATGGTCATGCCGGGCTGCGTGAGGCCGAGCTGCGGCCCGACGACGTGGACGATGCCCTGCTCGATGTCGCCCAGCGGGTGCAGCCGGACGCCGAACTCCTCGCAGTTCCTGCGCAGCGTCTCGACCTGGGTGCGGCTCACCGGATCGGCGATGGGCTTGTCCCAGTCGATGGTCGGCACGTTGTGGTCCTCGGTCGCGAGCGTCAGGTCCGGGCGGCGCACCCGTCGTCCGGCGAGGCGGAGACCGTCGAACGCCTGCGGAGAGGTGACCTCGTGGATCAGGTGGAGGTCGATGTAGAGCAGGTCCGGCTCCCCCGGGGTCGAGCGGACGACGTGTGACTCCCAGACCTTCTCGGCCAAGGTCTTGCTCATCAGTTCCTCCCTCGCATACCGGACCCACAACATCGTGCAGGGCGCCTGCCGCGACGACTCGGCGTACGTCACACACCTTACGGCTTGCATCCCATGATCTGAGACGCCAATATTGCTATATGGACACCACCAGTGGAGTCGGAGTACTGGACAAGGCGGCGCTGGTGCTCACCGCCCTTGAGTCCGGGCCGGCCACCCTGGCCGGGCTGGTCGCGGGCACCGGGCTGGCCCGGCCGACCGCGCACCGCCTGGCCGTGGCCCTGGAGCACCACCGTCTGGTCGCCCGCGACATGCAAGGTCGCTTCGTCCTGGGACCGCGCCTGGCCGAGCTCTCCGCCGCGGCCGGTGAGGACCGACTGCTCGCGACCGCAGGCCCGGTGCTGGCCCGGCTCCGCGACATCACCGGCGAGTCCGCCCAGCTGTGGCGTCGACAGGGAGACCACCGCGTCTGCGTGGCCGCGGCCGAGCGGCCCAGCGGACTGCGCGACACCATCCCGGTCGGGTCACAGCTGACCATGCGCGCGGGATCGGCCGCGCAGATTCTGCTCGCCTGGGAGGACCCGGAGCGGATGCACCGGGGCCTGCAGAACGCGTCGTTCTCCGCGGCCGCGCTCTCCGGGATCCGCCGACGTGGCTGGGCGCAGTCGGTCGCCGAGCGCGAGCAGGGCGTGGCGTCGGTGTCGGCGCCGGTCCGCTCTCCCGGCGGCAAGGTCATCGCCGCAGTGTCCGTCTCCGGACCGCTCGAGCGCCTGTCGCGGCAGCCGGGCCGGATGCATGCGCCGGCCGTCCTGGCCGCCGCAGAGCGGCTCTCGGAGTCGCTGCGACGGGCCGCGGCCGAGTAGTCAGGCGACGGCTTCGGCGAGGGATGTGCGGTCCCACGCCAGGTCGACGCCCCGGCAGGCGAGGAGGTAGTCGACGATCTCGTCGTCGGCGAGGTCGTGGGTCTTCCTCAGGCCGCGGGCGATGGTGGCGACGTACGGCGGCGCTGGGGCGCGCAGGCCGAGGGACTCGATGTCGGAGGAGCTGAAGGTCACCACCGGGCGGCCGTCGAGCTCGCCGGCGAGGTGGAGGGTCTCGTAGCGACCCGGCCCGATCACGTGCCGACGCGCACTGACCACCTCGGTCAGGTCGAGGTCGGCGGCCGGCTCTCGCCACATCTCCTGCTCGAGGACGTCGGCCAGCTGACCGGCGGTCACGAGGTAGGCACAGGCCAGGACCGAGCCCTCGGCGTCGGGCTCGTGGAAGGCGATGCCTCCGCCCCATGTGGGCGATTCCCAGGCGAACACCAGCCGCCCGGGCATGGTGAACGCCCTCATGTCGAGCGGGTCCGCTCGGTCACGGGCGCCCGGATAGGTCCGCGTGGCCCCGGGCGGCCGGCCGCCCTGCAGGTAGCGGCGAAAGCGGTCCGGATCGAGGTTCGAGCCGTAGCCGGCGTACCAGACCGACCCGCCGTCCCAGGCGCTCAGAAGAGCGCGTCCTGTTCGATCTCGAGCAGCGTCTGCTTGCGTTCCAGCCCGCCGGCGTAACCGGTAAGGGTGCCGTTGGCACCGATCACGCGGTGGCACGGGATCACGATCGGGATCGGGTTCCGGCCGTTGGCGAGCCCGACCGCCCGGGACGCGGCGTTCGTCATGCCGAGCCGGTGGGCGATCTCGCCGTACGACGCGGTCTCGCCGTACCCGATGCCGAGCAGCGCCTCCCAGACGCGGCGCTGGAAGTCGCTGCCCTGGGGTGCCAGCGGCAGGTCGAACTCCTTGAGGTCGCGCGCGAAGTACGCCGTCAGCTGCCCGACCGCCTTCGCAAGGACGGGGTGGTCGTCGTCGCGCTCGCCGATCGGGCGGCCGTCGGTGCTCGGCCGGAACGGGGAGAACTCGATCGCCGTGATCACGCCGTCGCGCTCGACGATCCGCAGCTCGCCGACGGGTGAGTCCATCAGGGTCCACATGTCAGTTGTCTCCTTTTCGGGTGACCAGTGTCTGCCACAGGTGCATCTGGGCGTAGGACCGCCACGGTCGCCAGCCCTCGGCGAGCCCGGCGGCCTCTCGCGGGTCGCGGCCCAGGGCGGTGAGGGCATCGCGGATGCCGACGTCGGTCGGCAGGAACACGTCGGGGTGGCCGAGGGCGCGCAACGCGACGTAGTCGGCGGTCCAGGGCCCGATGCCGGGGATCTCGAGCAGCGCGTGGCGGACCTGGTCGCGGTCGGGGCCGCGGTCGAGCGCGATCGCGCCGTCGGCAAGGGCGGCGCACAGTGCGGTCAGCGCCCTCCCCCTGGCTCGCGGCATCGGCAAGTCGCCCGGGTCGAGGGCAGCGATGGTCGCCGGGTCGGGGAACAGGTGTGTCAGCTGGGTGGTTGCCGGGGTGCTCTGGTCGCGCAGCGGGCGTCCGTGGGCCCGGACCAGCCGGGCGGCGACGGTCCGGGCGCCGGCGACGCTGACCTGCTGGCCGAGGACGGCGCGGATCGCGATCTCGTTGCCGTCGACGTGGCCGGGGACGCGGAGCCCCGGGTTGCGGCGGATGAGTGGGCCGACGACCGGGTCGCCGGCGAACGCGTCGGCGACCGCCACGGGGTCGCAGTCGGCGTCCAGCATCCGCCTGGTCCGCTCGACCGCAGCCGCGGTGTCGCGCAGGTCGTCGAGGGCGAAGGTGGCGGTCACGAAGGCGGTCTCCCCCGCGGTGGGTGCGTCGGGGATGTCGAGCCTGACGGTGCCGGCCCCGTGGGGCAGCGCGAGGGTGCGGGCGTACCAGCCGGGTCCGGTCGCCTCGACGCCCGGCACCGCCCGCAGGGCCAGGAAGCCCAGCAGGGCCGAGCCCGCGAACGGCGTCCGCACGGCGAGGCGCATCGTCAGCGTACCCGTGGCCGGCGGGCCGTGCCGCCGCCCACGCAGCTCGGTCGGCGTCGCGGCGTAGACCTCGCGGATCGTCTCGTTGAACTGGCGCACGCTGGAGAAGCCGGCGGCGAAGGCGATGTCGGCGTGGGTGAGCTGCGTCGTCTCGATGAGCACGCGCGCCGTCTGGGCGCGCTTCGCCCGGGCCAGGGCAAGGGGCCCGGCCCCGAGCTCGGCAGTCAGGATCCGGGTGAGGTGGCGTGGCGTGTAGCCGATGCGGGCCGCGAGCCCGGGTACGCCGTCCCGGTCGACCACGCCGTCGGCGATCAGCCGCATCGCCCGGCCGGCCGCGTCGGCCGCGGTGTCCCAGTCGGGGCTGCCGGGGGTCGCGTCGGGCAGGCACCGCTTGCAGGCCCGGTAGCCGGCCGCCTGCGCGGCGGCGGCGCTCGCGTGGAAGGTGACGTTCTTCAGCGCCGGGGTGCGGGCCGGGCAGGAGGGCCGGCAGTAGATTCCCGTGGTCCGCACGGCGGTGTAGAAGACCCCGTCGAACCGCCGGTCGCGTGACTTCACCGCGCGGTAGCAGGACTCCGGGTCCAGCTTGTCGAGGGGGCTCATGGGTCCATCATGCCTGTTCGCGCCGACCCGATCTGGCGGGAATCGGACACGGCCATGATCCTCCCCTAGAGTCCGGGTGTGACCGACATGGAGATCCAGCGGATCGGACCCGAGGACTGGGAGATCTTCCGTGACCTGCGGCTGCGGGCGCTCCGCGAGGCGCCGTACGCGTTCGGGTCGACGTACGACGACTGGGTGGACGCATCGGAGTCGAGGTGGCGGGATCGGCGTCGCGAATGGTGCCGCTCAACCTGGTCGCCCGGCTGGACGGCGAGCTCGCGGGGATGGCCAGCGGTGTCCTCGAGGGCGAGGACGAGGCCGGGCTGATCTCGATGTGGGTCGACCCGGCCGTTCGGGGGTCGGGGGTGGCGGCGGCCCTGGTGGCCGCGGTCGTGGAGTGGGCGCGTGCGGCGGGCCGGACGACGTACCTCATGGTGCGCAGCGACAACGGCCGTGCGATCTCCGCCTACGCCCGGGCCGGTTTCGTGGACCTCGGCATCCCGCCCGGACAGGAGCCCGACGAGCCGCCCGAGAACCGGATGGTGCACCAAATGACGTGACCCGCCCGAAAGTTTCAGGCGGGTCAGGTGGTGGGTACCCCCGACCGGATTCGAACCGGCGCTACCGCCTTCCGAAATGAGCAGAGCGGCGGCGTGCCTAGCACGTCGCCGCCTGGGGTACCCCCGACCGGATTCGAACCGGCGCTACCGCCTTGAGAGAGGGATCGAGGGGTCACCGGACGACGTTGGAAATCAGTGAAACCGCAGGTCAGAGCCGCAATTGGCGGTCGGCTGTCGTTGGTCGATTTTGGCGATTTCTGGACCTCTTGTTGCCCCAGTGTTGCCCGAGAGCCAGAACCCGCGAGCCAAGCTCAGGGGTCCGAGACCCCTCAGAGATCCCCCTATTGAACGCTCATCCGGGGCGAACCCGGCCCCGCGAAGCGCCCTCATCTGGCACCCCTCTATGTCAAGAGGCGGCTGGGAGTGCGGGCTTAGGCTGTCTGGTGGCGGGTCCGGGAAGTGGCTTGTCCGAAGAGCCGGCGTTGGGATGTGAGCCGGTCGCGCTGGAGTCAGAGTCGTGTCCCGTTTGCCCTCCCGGGCCCGTCACCGCATGCGTGATCGTCGTCGTCGACCATGTGCCGGTAGACGATGTCGGAGAGCCTTCGTTTCAGGCATCGCATGGACTCGTTGGAGGTCTTCCCGGCGGCCTTTCTGCGGTCGAAGTAGGCGCGTCCCTCGGTGGCGTGGCGCAGCTGCACGGTGGCCATGATGTGCAGGACGCGGTTGATCTGGCGGTTTCCCTTTCGGGATAGCCGGTGCCGGATCTGGTCGCCGGAGGAGGCGTCGATGGGGGCGGTGCCGTTCCAGGAGGCGAAGTGGTCTTGGTCGGGGAACCGGGTGATGTCGCCGACCTCGACCAGCAGCCGGGCGGCACCGGAGGGTCCGATGCCGTGCAGGTCCATCAGGGTGGTGCCGGTGGCGGCGACCAGCTCCTTGAGTTCCTTGTTCGCGGCCTTCTTGCGGGCGTAGATCCGCTCGAGGTCGGCGATCAGTTCCGCGGCGACCCGGCGGCGGGTCTTGCCGGCGACATCACGGGGTCGGACCTTGGCCAGCAGGGCCTTGGCCTGGGCGGCGGAGAGGTCCTTCTTCGCCCCACCAGGGATGAGTTCGAGCAGCAGCTGGTGCAGCTGGGAGGTCATCCGGGTGTGGTCCTCACCCAGCGACGGCGCCGGTCGACCAGGATCCGCAGCACCGCGAGCTGCTCGTCGTTGACCACCGGCCGCAGCCCCGCCATCCGGGTCCCGACCAGGGCCACCGAATGCGCGTCGGTGGCGTCGGTCTTGCGTCCCTGCCCGGTCGCGAACACCCGCGCGCGCGCGGACATCTTCGGCGGGACATCGACCACGGCCTCGCCCTCGGCGACCAGTCGCATCGCCACGTGCTTGCCGATGCCCTGGCATCCCTCGATCGCCCAGACCCGCTCCGGCCACTGCTTGACGTAGCGGACCATCGCCCGGTAGCCCGCGGCATCGGTGGCGAACCGGCCACCGCCGAGGACGGTCTCGTCGGCGGCCATCACCTCGATCGTCACCGACCGCTTGTGCGGGTCCATCCCGATCACCACACGGTCAGTTGATGTGCTCATCGCGTTCCTCCGTTCTCGCACCTTGTTGGGTTGTCGAGCCCGGAGGGCAACGCTGCTTAGAGCTGGGCAAACCCCTCTTGAGCCTCTCCTGGCCCTGGCGGCGCCCGGCCCACGCAGGCCAAATGAGAGCCACACGACCAGCGTGGGCAGCCGAAATGAGAGCGACGAGCCGGGCGCCTGGACCGAGCCTCGCCAGATCCGGTCCTACGCGCAATGAAACAAGCAGCCGATGAGCGTGCGGGCCTCGTCGAGTCGGCACGCCGGGGTGCTCGACGAGGATTGACGCGGCGCGACGCCTTCGGTTTCGCATTCAATCGAAATTCTGGCCTAGTCCACCCGCCCCAGGAGGGTTAGGAACTACCTGCCCGGGTATGCCCCTCATGCGTCTCGATTTCGTTGGCGTGTGCGGAGTGTGCCGAGGGCATCGAGCCTGACCGGCAGCCCGCTTGGGTGGCGCGGTACGAGGTCGCGGGCGCGGGAAGACGACTGCTGATGGCCGCACGCGCTCTGCCTCTGGGCACCGAACCCCCGGGATCCGGGATCGTCAGGATCACCGGCCGCTACCGGTTGCCCTCTGACGTCGCCAGCGAGCTCAAGCACGTGCTCGCGGAGAATCCACAGATCGTGATCCTCGACCTGGACGTGATGGCCGGAAACTCACACCGCCTACCCGAGGTGCTCGAACCGGTAGCCACCTATCTCGCCGCGTGGCCCGGCACGCTCATCGTGGTCGGTGTGCCCGACCCAGCGACATCCGCGTCTCTACTGCCGCCGACCATCATCGACCGGGTCCTGCTGGATCGTTGCCCTGACGAGGGCCTGGCACGTGCCCGAGACATCGTCCCGCACCAGGATCAGACCACCACCTACCTGCCACCGGTCCCCCTGGCGTCCGAGTCCGCGCGGGCGTTCACCCGCCGAACCCTGCACAGATGGGGGCTGGAAGACCCCGCCTGGCCCACCAGTCTCGTGGTCAGTGAGCTCGTCACCCACTCCATCCTGCAGGAGGAGACCGCCCTGGACCTCACCCTGAGTCGCGTGGACGAACGGATGCGGATCGCGGTACACGACTACGGCTCGGACAACCTGCAGATCAGGCAGCTGGCCGAACCCACCGATCCCCTGGAGGACCCACTGCACCATCGTGGACTGCTCGTGGTGAGAGCGCTGACCCGCTGCTGGGGCGTGTTCCCGTCACGCATCCACGGCAAGACCGTCTGGGCAGTGATGGGGACCAGCTAGGTGCTGCCAGCACGCGACTGACGCGGGGCTCAACAGTCGAAGCCGGCGTTTCGGAGGTGTCCGCTCATGCCGCTGATCGTGAGCTCTGACGTGCCGATGACAGGGCGCCCCTGCGGTGCCCAGCGTCATGATCGGGACTTCAACGCACATCACCGCTGCGGTCGTAGTAGCGAGCCATCAGCTCCCAGTACGCCAGCAGCAGCCCCATCTCCAACGCCGTGGCTGCCGCGGCCGGCATCGCGCGGCGCCGGCGGGCGGCGACCATCGCGACAAGCCCCGCGGCGGTCGCGGCGATGTCGACGGCCATCGCGGTGTCCATCGGTCGCTCGGCGATCCACTGCTCCTCACCAAGCACCGCCCGGGTCGCCCATGCCCGCTCGTGCGCGGGTTTGCCGAACACCACCGGGTTGACCGCCATCCACACGCCGACCAGCGCGGCGTCGCGCCAGCTGCGTCGCCACACCGGGACGAGCATCAGCGGTGCGCTCGCCCACCTCGTCCACGCGCTCCACGGATTGCTGTGCCGCGCGAACACCGCCCGCTTGACCTTCCGCCAGTCCTCCATCGACGGGCTCCTTCCGACCCTGCCTCCCGGTCAGATGTCACTCTGGGGCCCGCTCCCATGTGCCGTGGGGTGCATGGAACCCCACGGCCCACAGCGGCGCGTCGACCTCCCCGGCCAACGTAACTGACTGTCATGTCTCTGACATGAGCCCCTGGTCGAGTTCGATCCGAGCGCAGGTCATCGAGAACGTGTCGCCGTTGGAGCGCTTGCTTCAGGTGCGGGCCAAGCGAGCTACGCGGAGAATGCGGCCCCACGATCCGCGCTTGGCGGCGCGCCCAACTCGTCCGACCATGCCGCGATGAGGTCGATCGTGCCGATGAGCGGACGAATCCGAACACGGCCGGAAGCGAGTCGTGACGAGGAGGGGCTCATGACGCTGGCCACGATCGTCACCACTCGGTCCGCGACGTGGCCACCGTCCTCCGCGACTTCGCGACCGAGGTCATCTCAACGCGCGAGGGCCGCCCAGAGCCGCCGAGCAGGGCGCGGACCAGCCGCGCCCTGCCGGGACGGCCGGCTCGGGGAGCCGTTCGAGAACTGAACTCACTCGCCCGGTGGCACCTGGAAGGCCCGGACCTCGATCCGGCCGCCGAGGGCCTTCGACGCCCGGGCAGCCCAGCCAAGGGCGGCCTCCTCGTCAGCGACGTCGATCACCCAGAAGCCCCCGAGGTACTCGGGAGCCTCGACGAAGGGGCCGTTGACGGTGCTCAGCGACTCGCCGGTGTTGTCGACAGTGATCGCGCTCGAGGGCGGCATCAGCCCGCCCGCGAAGACGAAGGCGCCGGTCGACGTCAGCTCCTCGATGATCGCACCGGTGGCAGCCATGGCCGCCTCGAGCTCGGCCGGGTCCATGGTCTCCATTGTCGGCTCCTCGTCGGAGTCGTGCGGAACGGACAGCAGGTATTGGCTCATGCCGTGTAGGACCGTCCTCGACGCGGGAACTCATCGGTCGACTTCCGCTTCGGCTTCGGAGGAGCGGAGAATCGGTAGCCGTCGGTGAGCCGCCCGGCCACCCGTTCCGGTCGACCTGGTCGTCGAGCACCATGCCGGCGACGCTCGGTGACCACGGCGCCTAGTGGCGATGAGCCCGGCTCCCGCCTTGTGCTCAGCAGCCCGCAGCAGGATCTTGTTGCCTTCGGATCTGTCGCAGCCAGGGTCGACGCTGCGGCCATCGGCACATGCCGCGAACCGCGCGCAGCCGATGAGCGTGCGGAGCGCGCATACTCTCGAGAAATTGAAGAAATATTTTTGATTCCTTCATTGTTCCTTCTCCGTTGGTGGGATTGGAATCGTGGTGTGGTCGTGTTTTCGTCTGACTTGGATCGGTGGATGTGCCTCTTCCTAAAGGTGAACGTGGTTGTTGAGCGCTTTGTTCTTTCATGGAGCTGGCCGCGTGGTGCGGCGGCCACGATGATCGACCTGGCGCGTGGAGGCCGGGCCGACGTGGCTATCGGGGGGCTCACCCACGTCGGCCCGGCTGGTTTAGGGGGATACCCCTCGCGCCGGGGATCAAAACCTCCCCAAAGTCGCGAGAGGATTTCGGTCACATAGCCCCCCGTTCCTGCGCAGCCGTGACCGCCATGGAGACTGCTGCTTCCAAGATCGGTCGGCCCAGACAAAGACTCCGGGGCGCCCCGCCTACTCATCATCGACCAACCGATGAGAACGCCGCCGACGGCAGCGGCCAGATGGGTCACGACAAGTAGCAGGTCCACGACGGAAGGCTAGGCCGCCGAGTGACACCGGCCTCGGCCTGATCAGGCTCGGCTCGCCAAGGCTCGCTCCGACGGCCGCGACGGCTACGACCGGCATCCACGCCAGGCCACCTACCGCCGAGCCGACCGGAACAACCCGGACCTGTGCCGGTGAAAATCGTCCTGACGCCCTTCTGGATCTGAAGCACGCCTCGCCTACGGTGCTGGGCTCAACCCGTGGCTGCCGGGGCGGACGGCACCAAGTACGGAGACCACGGCTCCATGGTGAGTCTCACTCACATCCGCTCATGCCTGGGGGCTGTGCGTGCGTCTCATGCCAAGGAACTGACCTACGGCCAGTGCTTGCCCAGCCGGCGCAGCGGTCGTCCGAGCGCAGGGTCCCGATGCCAGTTGCGGTCGATCACGCCGCCAAGGGGGGTGGCGAGGGCGATCCGGGCATCGTCGGCGCGGTCGTCTGCCGCAATCGCTGACCGGTCTATTGGTCCTTCCGGTTGTTCACGCGGTACGCCACGATGGCCCCCCCACCGATGATGACTAGGAAGACCAGCGCCAGGATCAGGTAGACACCTGTGCTTGTGATCATTACAAGCATGCGGCCCGCACCCTCTTTCACTCGACGGGCGAATATCTTGTCCCTCACCGGGCCGCCCTCGTCTCAACCGTAGCGGACCAATCGCTGCTCGGGTGTTTACGGAGCCAGCCGGTGCACGTCGCCGGGGGTAGTGAACTGTCATCGGCAGATCACGTAGCCCGCGTCACCGGTGATCGCCTACTCAGACCGTCGCATCCCGGGCCGAGCGGACTGAGGCAGTCCCAGGGACTGGCCAGATGTTCCCGGGTGAGTCGGGACTCGGAACCCTTGTGCCAGTTGGTTCGCGCGGAACACCCTAGAACCGAACAGCCGGGATGACCGGCCGCCGTAGTCGAACCGGGGAGCACGCCCAATCGGGCACCGGCTGAGTGATGGGCAGCCTCAATTGCTGACGTACTCCGCGGGGACGGGGGAGGTAATGAGCTTGTTGACACGGTCCTACCGACGCCTACTGGTGCTGGTGAGCGGCGTCTGCTGCGCGCTGTCACCTGTCAGTCTGGCGGGCGCCACAGGTGCGGCCCCGGGGGAAGTTGATGGAGGCTGGTCGGCTTCGATCGTGCTGGCCTCACGTGCGTGTTGTCCCTATGGTCTCGCATCAGCCGGACGACGGGCCGTGTTCGCGGGGATGGGGTTCGGGTTCGACCGAGTCTCGGCGCGACGCAGCGGCCCCGGCGGGGTCTGGCACCCGAGGGCTGGGCTTGGCCGCGGCACCGGCTTCACGGTTGCGGCGGCCAGCCCGTTCGGTCGTGCGGCGGTCGCCTGGGACGCGCAGCGTCGCGACGGCGCCCGGGTGGTGAGGGTCGCTACCACCGGCCGGAAGACAGCATGGCGGCAATCGCGGGACTTCCGTCGAGACACGCCAATGGGCCCGGGCGACCTCATCGATGCCAACGTGCGGTCGGTCGCGATCAACGACGCGGGCGCCGCCGCCGTGGCGTGGCTCAGCGCGCCCGATGAGCACGCAGGCCCTAGCCCGACGCCGGCGGTCCTTCATGTTGCCTACCGCCCGGCCGGCGAGGCGTGGGGTCGCCCGTTCGCGGTGTTCAAGACTCAGGCGAGATTCCCGGAACCAACATCGGTGGCGATCACCCCAGGCGGCCGGGTGATGGTTGCCTATCGGATCGGCTCGGGGGTGTTCATGCGGACTCGGCTGCCCCTGCGAGGTTGGGTTGCCCCGGTGCGCCTCGCCTTCGGAGAGCGCCGGGGCGCCGGCGGCGTGCCGGAGCTCACCGTTGCCCCCGACGGCCGTCACGCGGTGGTGATGTGGCGAACGCCCGGCAGCAGTGCCCTCCGCGCCGCCGACTACCAGCGAGAGCGCTGGGGGCGACCGCAGTTCGTGACCCGGGGTGTGACACCGCGTGGCTGGGATGTCAGCCTGAGCCAGGCGCGTGCGCCTTTCGTCGGCTGGCTCGACCAGAATGGCGACCTCGTGACGGGACGCTGGCACCCCAGCACCGGCAGGGTCAGCAGCCGGGTTGTCCTGGCTCGGGCGGAGACCGCACCGCGTGCTGTCCGGATTCAAATGGCCAGCTCGCCGCACGGAGACACCGCCATGGCATGATCCTACCCAACGACCGGACCACCGAGTTCCTGGACGTCGCCTACCGTCCCCGATCGGGCGGGTGGTCCACCCCGCATCGCGCGGACGCCAGGCCACAGCGGTTCATCCCGTTCGCGGTGGGCGTCCGCTCAGACGGCCGCGGTCTCGACCTTGTCTGGACTCGAGAGACCAACTCCCGCCTCCTGTACAGCAGCCTCGATCCGTAGGGCTGTCTCCACTCGACGGCACTTCGTGGTTCGTCCGCTCCAGGACATGCCGGCCTGATCGCGGCATAAGCCGGCGGTTTTCGCGAACCAGTCGCCGCCGCGCGGAAGGCGCCCGCCCGGAGACGCCTCCGCTGGTCAACGCGAGGTTGCGCGCCGAGAAGCTGCGCGATGAGTTGGAGCCTGCTTCCGCTCTAGCCATGCCATGGCGAAGGGCAGTACGAAGCGGCCGGCCACCATCAGTGGTATAAGCAACAAGTTCACATCTGGGCAAGTACCCGCGAGGCGCTGCGCACTCCTCGGAGGTGGGTGTGTCACGCACAACATCACCGTCGATTCGTCAGTCCGGCCTTGAGCATCGTCCCTTGTCGCGGTTCGGACGGAAGGTGTGTCGACCGGACCGGGCACTGATCGCGGCATGTCCGGACGCTCTGACCGGTGACCAGCGCAGGATTCACTGTGGGTTCAACTGCCCAGGGGGAGGGGTTGGCCGTACTTGTTGAACATGAAACACGGGCCGGCGATGGTTTGTCTTCCCGGAGGGCCGATCGTGGGTCCCAGCGTGCGGTCAGGGCGACGCCTCCCTCGCCGTGGGTGGCCGTAGGCGCACTGTTGTTTGGCCGCAGCGGCGAGTTCAGCCACCGAGGGGTACTTCTCCAGGTCGTTGAGGACCGCCAGACCTCCGGTCTCCTCGTACTGGTGCGGCTGGTCGCAGGGGACGAACGGCTGCTTGGCCTTGTTGGGGTGTTCGCCCAGGCACGCCCACATGTAGGCAGGCGGGTCGTCGGCGATTCCCGCAGCCGGGTCGGCGGTGGACCGGAGGCCCGCGAAGTCCCAGGCGGGGAAGATTGCGTCGCAGCGCATCCAGGAGGCGCCGTCAGCGATCTGTTCCTGGCTCGGGAGGCACGCCCCATACCCCCACGGAACCCAGTGTTCAGGTCGACACCGAGATAGACGCGACGGGTCCCAGCAAGAACCTTTTCCTTTTCGCTTGGGCGAGGGTGGGCTCCGTCAGCTGCAGCACCTGGGCGGTCTCGGTGGTGTGCGGCTCGGC
>CAWKEX010000005.1:0-197263 GCA_963848795.1 uncultured Actinomycetota bacterium | reverse complement strand
AGGGTCGCTCTGGGAGTGGCGCCAGCCCACCACCATCCAGCCACCGGGCAGGCCGAAAAAGCATTTGAGGGGAGGCGCAAAGATGAAGACTAGCGCGGATGCTGGGCGCACCACAAACCGGCCGCTGGATCCGGTCTTTCCGACCCGCCGTGACGACGATGATGAACGCTGCGGGCGCCCCGAGTCAAGCACCGCGCCGTGTCCGGCCTACCGGGCGACCGGCGAGGTCTCGAGCTCGTCGACGAGCCAGTCGCCGCCCACTCGCTGCATGGTCACCGTCACCTGGTCCCGGAAGATCACCGGCTCCGGGCGTGCCTTGTTGGTGGTCGGCCGGTTGACGAAGAGCAGGACCTCCACCCGGTCCTCGCCCGAGCGGACGATCCCGGAGGCGATGACCTCGGCCGCGACCGTGGTCTCGGTCCGGGGGGCGTTCTCCTTGATCGCCTCGAACAGCTTGTCGTACTCCTCGCGGTAGTCCGAGGTCATCTGGGCCTGGGCTGCCGCCTGGTCCTCCTCGAGCGTCCTCGCGTCGTAGGAGAGCACCGGGACGATGGCCCGCTCGGCCGCGCTCTGCGCCGCGCGGGTCGACTCCTCCACCTCGGTGTCGGAGGGCTGGTCGGAGAAGTAGACGATCCCGATGATCAGCGCGGCCACCACCACGGCGAGGCCGATGAGCAGCCAGGCGGGCACCTGCCGGGTCGGCGTGGCGGCGGACGTGCCGACCGTCGCCGGCGTCGGTCGGGCCAGCCGTCGCTTGAGCGCGGTCAACGCGCGCGCCCAGCCCGCCTCCGGTCAGCCCGCCGGCCGGACCCGGCACGGGAGCGGCGGCCGGTGGTGGTCCGTGGTCCTCGGCGGTCAAGGGCTCCGCCGTTGCGTCGTCGCCGGCCGCGAGCTCGGCGTCGTACGCCGCCCGCTTGCTCGGGTCGAGCAGCACCTCCGCGGCCTGGTTGTAGGCCCGGAACCGGCGGTCGCTCGGGTCCAGGTCGGCGATCGAGGCCTTCCAGGCGGCGCGGATCTCCGCGTCGGAGGCGTCGCGGTCGACGTCGAGGAGGTCGTACAGGCTGGGGTTCACTGTGCCTCCTCCCCGGTGATCGGGGTGAAGTCGTCGACCAGCCACTCGCCCCCGGTCTTGACCAGGTCCACCTCGATCCGGAACGGGACCGGCTCGGCCGCCACGGTCTCGCCGCTCTTGCCCTGGGGGAAGGAGTCGGTGAAGGAGCCCGCCACCAGCGCGGTCGCGGAGTCCTCGTCCATCACCGAGACGCCGGTGGCGAAGACCTCGGCCTCGCGCGAGACGCCGGCCTGGGCCACGAGCTGCTCGGCGGCGACCGCCTGCTTGTCGAAGGAGGTCGCGAACTTGGGCGTGATCACTTCCTTGACCTGCTCGCGGTACTCCGGCATCCCGTCCTCGTCGTCGAGGAGGTCGGGCCCGAAGGTGCCGGTGCGCAGCATGAACTGCTCGGTCTGCGCCATCACGGTCTCGCGCTGGGCCTGCAGGTCGTCGGCCTCGCCGCGCCGGTCGGCCAGGAGCCAGATCAGCACGCCCGCGGAGGCGAGCAGGGCGACCACGAGCACGCCGAGCAAGGCCAGCCGGAAGGGCGGGGATGGGTTGCGGTCGTGGGGGTCGCTGCTGCTCGTCACTCCTGGGTCTTCATCAGGGGCTGGAGGAACAGCCACTTCCACGACTCCTCTCCAAGTGTCCGGGGTGCCAACGTACCGGGAGTGCTAAACCCGCCGGGCGCCTTGCTGCCCCACTGGAGGCGCTCGGTGGCGGGGTCGTAGGTCGCCACCACGGGCGAGCGGTACGCCGCCCCGGCGCGCTGCGGTGCGTGCTGGGCGCCGCGGGCGTTGCTCTGGGCCGCCGGCTCGGTGCAGCGCGCGTCCATGTCCATCGGGGCGTTGCCGCGCTCGGTCTCGGGGTTCCGCGGCTTGGCGTTGTAGCCCTCGTTGCAGACGTGGGGGTTCTGCTGGAGGATCATGCCGAAGTGGGCGTCGTAGAACCCGTCCGGGGACTTCGAGACCACGGTGAAGCCGCCCTCGACCACGTAGGGGTAGAGCACGAGGATCTGCTCGACGCCATCGAGGTGCTTGACCACGACCTCGCCGGTGGTCACCAGCCGGCTGACGAGCTCGCCGAGCTGGACCTCGTTGTCCTCGATGAAGCGTGCGCAGCTCGGTGGCGGTCACCGAGCCGCTGTCGATGACCTTGCGCAGGTCGGCGTCGGACCCGGCCAGCGTCGAGCTGAACAGCTGGAGGTTCCTGGCGAAGGTCCGGATCGCGCTGGCCTTGGCGAGCTGTCCAGTCGAGCACGGTGTTGCTGTCGCGGATCAGGGCGGTGGTGACGTCGAAGTTCTCGTTGGCGTCCTCGATGAAGGAGTTGCCGGAGTCGATGATCCGGCCCAGGTCCTGCCCGGTGCCCTCGAACGCCTTGCCCATCTCGGTGACCGTGGTCTTCAGGGCCTTCTTGTCGACCGACTCGACCGTGTTGGACAGGTTGGTCAGCAGGGTCTCGACCTTGATCGGGGTGCGGGTGTTCTCGGTGGCGATCTCGGAGTCGTCGGTCAGGTAGGGCTCGCTGTCGGCCTGCGGCTGCAGCTCGACGTACTGCTCGCCGACGGCCGACCGGTTGCCGACCACGGCGAGGGTGTCCGGCGGGGATGGTGTCGAAGTCCTTCTCGATGTCGAGATTGAGGTCGACGCCCGGCGTCGGTGAGCTCGAGCGAGCTGACCTCGCCGACCCGGACGCCGCGGTAGGTGACCTCGCCGCCGGCGAAGATGCCGCCGGAGTCCGGGAAGTGCGCGACCACGGTGTAGGAGTCGTCGACGACCAGCCGGTCGAGGCGCGCGTAGCGGGCACCGACGTAGCTGACGCCGAGGAGGGTGATCAGGACGAAGACCATCAGCTGGATCTTGGTGCGGCGCGTGATCATCGGGTCACCATCCCGGGGACGAGGAGGGCCACGAGGTCGGGATCGTAGGCCTCCATCAGGTCACCCATGGTCGGGCCCCGGGCCGACCAGCTCTCGGTGGGGCCGTAGCCCGCACGTGGCAGGGGGAGCGGGCGGCAGTCCGGGGTTCGTCGGTCGGGAACGCCCGGACCGCCGCCGGGCCGCGCGGGCCGTCGGGCAGCAGTGCCTTGCACGGAGCGTTGGCTGTCTGCAGAGGTCGGCGCAGCTTCCTCGACGCTGGCCCTCGGGACGCCCTCGCAGCTCTTCAGGGAGGGGTTCTCGATGCACCTCTGGAGCCTCTTGGCGGCGCGGTCGCACAGGTCCTCGTCGAGCAGGTCAGCCGAGCGGAGTGTTGTTGGGAACCTGGTTCTGGAGCTGCCGGAAGGTCGTGCAGACGCATCCGGCACATGGTCGGTCGGCACCGGCTCCTGCCCGTCCGCCAGCGCCGGGCAGGGCGACATCGAGCTTGACGGACAGGTTGGTGTAGTCGCCCATGTGCAGGTTGCGGGCGACCTGGGGGTCACGGCCGACGACCTCGTCCACGAACGGGTAGGTCAGGAAGACGTGGAAGGACTTCGCGAAGTTGTCGCCGGTGTTGGCGAGCTCGGTCAGGACCGGCACGAGCTGGCGGAACGACTCGATGGTGGAGTCCTTCGACGCCTTGATCACGCGGATCCCGACGTCACCGAGCCGGTTGAGGGCCTTCAGCATCTTGACCAGGTCGCCACGCTGCGCGTCGATGGTCCGCAGGGCGCTGGGCAGCTCCTCGAGCGTCGCGTCGATGGTCGGCAGCTGGGCCTTGGTCGCGATCGCCAGGCGGTTGAGCGACTCGATCGCGTCGACGATGTCGGCCTTGTGCTCGTCGAACTGGGCCATCAGCTCCTCGATCTGGCGGAACACCGACCTGGCGGAGTCCTCGCGGCCCTCGAGGGCCTTGTTGAGCTCGCGGTTGATGGTCTGCAGCTGGCCCACGCCACCACCGTTGAGGAGCAGGCTCAGCGCGCCGAGGACTTCCTCGACCTCGGGATTGCGGCCACTGCGCTCGAGAGGGATGGTGTCGCCGCTCTCGAGGGGCTCGTCGCTTCCACCCTCCGGGGGCGGACTGAGCGAGACGAACTTCTCCCCGAGGAGGCTGGTCTGCCGGATCTGGCGCGATCGCGTCGTCGGGCAGCTCGACGTCCTCCTGGAGCTCGAGCGTCACCTTCGGCGACGTACCCGTCGAGCTGGACGTCGCTCACGTTGCCGACGCTGACGTCGTTGACCTTGACCGTGGACTTGGGCACCAGGTCGAGGACGTCCTCGAACATCACGGTCACCGTGATCGGGTTGTCCCCGACGTCGGTGCCGCCCGGCAGCGGCAGCTGGTAGACGTCGAAGTCGCACCCGCTGAGCAGGACCGAGGCCGCGACCAGCAGGAGGAGTGCCTTGATCCGGCGCATGAGCGCGTTCATCGCCGCACCTCCACGAGGCCGCCGAGGGTCGGGTCGAACCGGTCCTGCCGAAGCCGCACGCCGCCCTGGCCGAAGGCAGCCCGGCCGGCACCGCCGAAGCCGGCGGGGAAGGCTTCCTCGCATTCCTCGCCGCGGTCGACCTGGCGCGGCGATCCCGCAGATGAACGCGGCCGGGTTGCTCACGATCTGGCCCTCGACCTCGCCCTGGTTGGACCGGGTGTCGAGCGTGCCCGCCTGGGGGTTGTAGGTCATGTAGAGGTTGTTCAGGGCCAGCGGCGCCGAGCTGAGGATCTGGTCGAGGGCGCCCCGCTGCTTGACCAGCACCCGGGCCACCCGGTTGAGGCCTTCGATGTTGCGACCGAGGATCGCGCGGTTGTCCTTGACGAACGTGGACACCTCGCCCATCGCCACGGCGAGGTTGCGCAGTGAGGCCCGCAGCTCCTGTCGCTCGCCGGACAGCATGGTCGACACCTCGGCCATCGACTGGTTGAACTGGCGCACGGTCTGGTCGTTCTTGGCGAGGGTGCCGATGAACCCCTGCAGGGCGGCGAAGGAGCCGAAGAGCTCCTCCTTGTTGTTCTCGAGGGTCGCGCTGAACTTGCCGAAGTCCTCGATGGTCTGGTGGAACTGCTCGCCCTGTCCGCCGAAGTTCTCGGCCGTGGTCTCGAGCAGGTCGCTCAGCGCGCCGTTGCGGTTGGCACCGGTCGGGCCGAGGGCGACGTTGAGCTCGTCGAGGCTGTCGTAGATCTGGTCGAGCTCCAGGGGCACGGCGGTCTGCTCCTGCTCGAGCGTCTCGCCGCTGGCCAGCACCTCGCCGCCGTCGTAGACCGGGGTGAGCTGGACGAAGCGGTCGCCCACCACCGAGGGAGCGACGATGACCGCCTTGGCGTCGGCGGGGACCTTGGTCTCCGCTTCGTAGGACATGGTCACCACCACGTCGGTGCCGGACGGGGTGACGGTGTCGACGTTGCCGACGGGCACGCCGAGGACCCGCACGTCGCTGCCTTCGTAGATGGAGACCGTGCGGGGGAAGTGGGCGGTGAGGGTCTTGCGCTCCTCGCTCTGGAACATCACGAACGCCGCCGCGGCCAGCAGCGCCACGATGATGCCGGGGATGATGACTGCTTCGCATGCTCATCCACCTCCAGCGCGTCGGGGACCGGCGGGAGGTTCTGGATGTAGGTGTCGAACCAGGGCCGGTGCCCAGGGTGTTGGCGAACACCCGGTAGAAGGGCGCCATCAGCCGCAGGCTGTTGTCGATGTTGTCCTCGTTCTTGTTGAGCACCGCGAGGACGTTCTCGAGGTGGGTCAGCGCCGGCTTGAGGTCGGCCCGGCTCTGCTGGACGAGGAGGGTCAGCTCCCTGGACAGGCGGGACGTCGACACCAGCAGGTTGTGGATCGCCTCGCGGCGCTGCACGAGCGCCTGGAACAGCACCCGGGAGTCACGCATCAGGGCGAGGAGGTCGGCGTCGCGCTCGTCGAGCACGGTCGAGACCCGGTCGAGGTTCCGCAGCAGCTGGTTGATCTGCTCGTCCCGCGCCGCGACGTTGGCGGACAGCGCGGACACGCCGTCGAGGGCCCGGCGGAACTCCTCCGGGGTGTTGCGGGTGAGGTCGGCGAGGGTGGTGAGCCCCTTCGCCAGCTGGTCGGTGTCGATCCGCTCGGAGGTCTCGGCGAGGCCGGAGAACGCCTCCACGACGTCGTACGGCGACTGGGTGCGCTCGACGGGGATCTCGCTCTCCTCCTCCATCTGTCCCGAACCTGCCGGCAGCAGTGAGAGGTACATGGCGCCGAGCAGTGTCTTGATCTTGATGGCCGCCGCGGTCTCGGAGCCGAACTCCTCCCCGCTGTCGACCCGGAAGGCGACCCGCACGTGGTCGCCGGCCAGCTCGACGGACTCCACCTTGCCGACGCGGACACCGGCGATCCGGACCTCGTCCTCGGCCTTGAGTCCGCCGGACTCGCTGAAGGAGGCGTAGTAGACGTCGCCGCCACCGATGAGGGGCAGGTCCTGTGCGCGGAACGCCGCCAGGATCATCGCGGCGATGACGGCAAGGCTCACCGCCCCGATGATCACGGGGTTGCGCTCGCGGAACGGAGTGCTCATGGGAGGTTGCACCTCTCCGAGCCGACCGGCTGGGCGTCGTCGACGTGGATCGTCTGCCCGCCGATGCGGATCTGCCCGCTGTACTCGCAGAGGTAGAAGTTGAACCACGAGCCGTAGATCGCGGTGCGTCCCACCTTGGTCAGCTTGATCGGGAGCACCTGGAGGGCCCGGTCGAGCTCGGCCTTGTTCTCGTCGAGGTTGCCGGCCGTCTCGCGGAGCTCCCGGATGTCGTCGACGAAGGGCTCGCGGATCCCGTCCACCAGGTCGGCGGTCTGCACCGAGAGGGCCGAGATCTGGTCGAGCGAGCCGAGGATCGCCTGCCGGTCATCCTTCAGGCCCCCGATGAACACCTGGAAGGACTTGATCAGCTCGGTGAGCTGGTCGTCCCGGTCGCCGATGTGGTCCAGCACCTCGTTGAGGTTCTCGATCAGGTCCCCGATGACCTGGTCGCGCGAGGCGAGCGTCTGGGTGACCGAGGCGGTGTGGGAGAGCAGGCTCTCCAGTGTGCCGCCCTCGCCCTGGAACACCTGGATGACCTCGAAGGAGAGCTTGTTGAGGTCGGACGGGGACAGGGCCTGGAAGAGCGGCTTGAAGCCGTTGAAGAGCACGGTCAGGTCGAGCGCGGGTGAGGTCTTCTCCACCGGGATGGTGGACCCCTCCTGGAGCGGCTGGGTGTCGCCGATGCCGCGGGTCAGGGTGATGTAGCGCTGGCCGACGAGGTTGCGGAAGCGGATCTCGGCGTTGGTCGCCCCGGTCACCGGCGAGTCGTCCTCGACCTCGAAGCTGACCAGCGCCCGGGTGCGGTCGATGACCTCGACGTCGCTCACGGAGCCGACCTTGACACCGGCGATCCGGATGTCGTCGCCCTTGACGACGCCGGTGGCGTCGACGAACTCGGCCTTGTACTCCTTCATGCCGGAGAAGGAGACGTTGCCGATGGTCACCACGAGGAGCCCGGTCGCGATGGTGGTGACCACCATGAAGATCAGCGAGCTTGGTGAGGTCGACCGCAGGTCTTCTTGTCCAGTCCGATCGGCTCATCGCAGGCTCACCTCCGCTCCGCGAGCCATCGGCGCCACCAGCAGCGCGCCGAGGTCAGGGACGTCGCGGGCGGAGACGCCCAGGGTCGGCCCGAGCAGGGAGTTCAGCATGCGCGGACTCGGCGCTGCTGCCGGCGAAGCCGATGCCGCTGGTGGAGTAGCCGTAGCAGGGGGCGACCCGGCTGGTGCCCTTGCCGGTCGGCTCGTCGACGCCGTCGTCCATGTTCGGCTGGTGCCGCACCGGGTTGGACTGTGACCAGGGTGGGTTGGGCAGCTTCAGGCAGTTCGGGCCCGCGGGTCTCCCCGAATCGGGGACTGTCGCTGGGCCCGTAGCCGCGGGGCTGGACGGGCAGCTGCTCGAGAACGATGTGGAGGGTGAACCCGCGGAACGCCTCCGCCTGCATCTCGCCGGCGCGTGACGATCCCGCCGGTGAGGCAGGGGTACTCCGGGGCGTACTTCGCGAAGACCCGCAGCTGGGCCGCGCTCACCTCGCCGAGCCGGATCAGGTTGTCGCCGTTCTCGGCGAGGAAGTCGCGCGAGGTCTCGGAGAACGCCGCGACGTCGGTGTAGAGCGCGCGGACCTTGGCGTCGCGGCTCTCCAGCGTCTGGGTGGTGGTGATCGTGTTGCGCAGGATGGAGGCGATCTCGGGCATCACGTCGGCGTACAGGTCGGACACCTGGGCGGTCAGCCGCAGGTCCTCGACGATGTCGGGGATCTGCGGGTTGACCCGCTTCAGGTAGCTGTCGACGATCTCGAGGTTCTCGCCGAGCCGCTCGCCGCGGCCCTCGAGGGCGGTGGCCATGGCGTTGAGGGTCGTGTTGACCTCGGCCGGCTGGACGGTGCGCAGCAGCGGATAGAGGTCGGAGAGGACCTTCTCGACCTCGATCGAGACGTCGGTGCGGGAGATGACGTCGTCGACGGTCGAGCTGGCCCTCGGGCCCGCTCTCGGGGATCTCGAGGGAGACGTACTTCTCGCCGAAGAGGGTCTTCGGGACGATCGAGCCGGTCACGTTGGCCGGGATCGTGTCCATCTGGTCGGGGTAGATGCCCAGCGTCAGCTCGGCACCCTCGGTGTTGGACTCGAAGGTCAGCACCTCACCGACGATCACGCCGCGGATCTTCACGTCGGCCCGGGTGGGCAGCTGGAGGCCGATCTTGGAGGTCTGCAGCGTGACCTCGTCGTAGTCGGCGAACTTCTTGGTGAAGATCGCGTTGGTCATCCAGACCGCGACGATCAGCAGGACGAGGAAGAGCACGCCGAGGATCTTGTGGCTCTGGGCAAGTCGCATCGCTACATCACCCTGCCAGCCGGACGGTGGTGGTGGTGCCCCAGATGGCCATGGACAGGAACAGGTCGATCACGTTGATGGCCACGATGCTCGTGCGGACCGCGCGGCCCACGGCCACGCCCACGCCCGCCGGGCCCGCCGGTGGCGGTGTAGCCGTGGTAGCAGTGGATCAGGATCACGACGACGGCGAAGACGAGCACCTTGCCGAACGACCAGAGGACGTCTCCGGGTGGGAGGAACTGGTTGAAGTAGTGGTCGAACGTGCCGGTTGACTGCCCGAAGAATCCGGTGACGGTCAACCTGGTCGCGAAGTACGACGACAGCAGGCCGACGACGTAGAGCGGGACGATCGCGATCAGGCCGCCGATGATGCGGGTGGTGACCAGGAACGGCATCGACGGGATCGCCATCACCTCGAGGGCGTCGACCTCCTCGGAGATCCGCATCGCGCCGAGCTGGGCGGTGAAGCCGCAGCCGACGGTCGCGGCGAGGGCGATCGCGGCCACGAGCGGTGCGATCTCGCGGGTGTTGAAGTAGGCGGAGACGAAGCCGGAGAAGGCGGCGGTGCCGAGCTGGTTGAGGGCGGCGTACCCCTGGAGGCCGACCTCGGTGCCGGTGAAGAAGCACATCGCGGTGATCACGCCGACCGTGCCGCCGATGACCGCCAGCGCACCCGAGCCGAGGGTCACCTCGGCCAGGATCCGCAGGATCTCCTTCTTGTAGCGGCGGATGGTGCGCGGCGTCCACGCGAGCGCCTTGATGTAGAACGCGAGCTCCTCGCCGAGGTGGTCGAGCTGCCTGGCGGGGCGTTGGTAGACCTGCTTGACGTCGGCCATGGCGTCAACCCGTCTTTGGAGGCACGAGTTGGAAGTAGATCGCGCTCATCACGAAGTTGACGACGAACAGGAGCATGAAGGTGATGACGACGGACTCGTTCACCGCGTCGCCGACACCCTTCGGGCCGCCGGCCGCATTCATGCCCTTGTAGCACGCGACGATCGCCGCGATCAGGCCGAAGACGAGGGCCTTGGCCATGCCTTGCCAGAGATCGGGTAACTGCGCCAGAGCTGTGAAGCTCGCTGAAATAGGCCCCTGGTGTCCCGTCCTGGAGTACGACGTTGAAGACGTAACCGCCGGCGACGCCCACCACGCTGACCAGGCCGTTCAGGAACACCGCGACCAGCATGCAGGCGAGGACTCGCGGGACGACGAGGCGCTGGATCGGGTCGATCCCGAGCACCATCATCGCGTCGAGCTCCTCGCGGATCTTCCGGGCGCCCAGGTCGGCGGCGATGGCCGACCCACCGGCGCCCGCGATCAGCAGCGAGGTGGCGATCGGTCCGGCCTCACGGACGACGGCGAGGACGGCCGCCGATCCGGTGAACGACTGCGCACCGAACTGCTTGATCAGGCCACCGACCTGCAGCGCGATGACCGCACCGAACGGGATGGCGACCAGCGCGGTCGGGATGATCGTGACCGACGCGATGAACCATGCCTGCTGGAGGAACTCCCGGGTCTGGAAGGGACGCTTGAACAACGCGCGTCCGACGTCGAGACCGAAGGCAAAGAGCTTGCCGGCGGTCCCGATCGGCGCGAGTGCCCGGGATTGGGTCAGCGAGGACACAGCATCAAGCTCCGGACGTCATCGTCATGTTCTCGTCGAAGGACCCGGGGGGCGGCTCCACGCCGTTCTCGCGGCACCAGGCAGCCCGGCTCACGCTGGCTGCGGCGCGGGATTCCGTTGGAGGGCTCGATCTGGTGCGGGATCGGCGGCAGCGGGGGCAGCTCCTCGTCCTTCTCGGCCTCGAGCTCGTCGGCGTCCTTCTCCTCGGACATGCCGATCGGTCCGACCTTCTGGGCGTTCAGGAACTGCCGGACCACCGGCTCCTCGGAGGAGAGCAGCATCTCGCGGGGCCCGAACATGGCGAGGTGCTTGTGGTAGAGCAACCCGATGTTGTCGGGGACCGTGCGGGCGGTGTTGATGTCGTGGGTCACGATCAGGAACGTCGCGTCGATCTGGGCGTTCAGGTCGACGATGAGCTGGTTGAGGAAGGCGGTGCGGACCGGGTCGAGGCCGGAGTCGGGCTCGTCGAAGAGCACGATCTCGGGGTCGAGGACCAGGGCCCGCGCCAGGCCCGCGCGCTTGCGCATACCACCGGAGATCTCGCCGGGGAGCTTGGTCCTCGGCGCCGATGAGGCCGACGAGGTCCATCTTCTCCATCACGATGTCGCGGACCTCGGACTCGGACTTCTTGGTGTGCTCGCGCAACGGGAAGGCGACGTTGTCGTAGAGGTTCATCGACCCGAACATCGCGCCGTCCTGGAACAGCACGCCGAAGAGCTTCCGGATCTCGTAGAGGTCCTTCTCGGAGCAGGTGGCGATGTCAGTGCCCTCGATGACGATCTCGCCCCGGTCGGGCTTGAGCAGGCCGATCAGGCACTTGAGGAAGACGGACTTGCCGGTACCGGACGGGCCGAGCATCACGCAGATCTCGCCCGCGGGGACGGTCAGGGACACGTCAGCAAAGATGAGCTGGGTGTCCGAACGACTTGGTGAGGTCGTCAACCTTGATCTCGACGCCCATGTGGTTGGCCTCCCTCTCGCCCGACAGTGCATACGGGACCTGTGCCCGCTCAGGGCGCGGGCCAATCCGTTATACCCCCACTCATGAGTAACAACGGACCCCGGGCCGCGAGGTTACGCGGAAATTCGGGTCGGAGTCAGTCGTCGCCTCAGCCAGTGGACAACTGAACACTTAGATGATCCCCCGCGAGCGTTCTTTACAAACCGGCCTGTATAGACGAACTGGGGCGGGCCACTCGAAAGTGGCCCGCCCCGGTGTCGACTCAGCGTGACGTCACTTGAGGGTGACGGAGGCGCCGGCGCCCTCGAGGGACTCCTTGGCCTTCTCCGCGGCCTCCTTGGTGACCTTCTCCAGGACCGGCTTCGGCGCGGCCTCCACCAGGTCCTTGGCCTCCTTCAGGCCGAGCGAGGTGAGGGCGCGCACCTCCTTGATGACGTTGATCTTCTTGTCGCCGGCGGCCTCGAGGATGACGTCGAACTCGTCCTGCTCGGCAGCCTCTTCGGCACCGGCGCCGGCGCCGCCGGCAGCGGGGGCCGCGGCAACGGCGACGGGAGCGGCAGCGGTGACGCCGAAGGTGTCCTCGAACTGCTTCACGAACTCGCTCAGCTCAATGAGGGTCATCTCCTTGAACGCGTCGAGCAGCTCGTCGGTGGTGAGCTTCGCCATGGTGGCGTTTCCTTCCAGTCTGTGGCCCGCGGGACGCGGACCGGGTTTCAGGTGGTGTGTACGTCGACCTGTGCTCAGGCCTCGGTGGCTTCGCCCTCATCTGATGCGGCCTCGGCAGCGGGGGTCTCCTCGGCGGGAGCCTCCTCTGCAGCGGCCCTCTCAGCGGTGGCCTCAGCCTCCGCAGCCGAAGACTCTTCGGTCTGAACCTCTTCGGTCTGCACTCCGGCACCACCTGCGAGGATCGAGGGGTCCTGCTCTGCCTTGGCCTGCAGGGCGCCGGCGAGCCGGGCAGCCTGCGAGATCGGGGCGTTGAGCAGGTAGACGGCCTGGCTGAGCGACGCGAGCATCGCACCGGCCAGCTTGCCCATGAGCACCTCGCGGGACTCGAGGTCAGCCAGCTTGCTGATCTCGCTCGCGTCGAGGGACTTGCCGTCCAGGACGCCACCCTTGATGACAAGGGTGGGGTTTGCCTTGGCAAAGTCACGCAGGCCCTTGGCCGCCTCGACCACGTCGCCATTGATGAAGGCGATGGCGGTCGGGCCGGTCAGCAGGTCCTCGAAGGCGTCGATCCCCGCTTCGGAGGCGGCGATCTTGGCCAGCGTGTTCTTGACCACGGCGTAGTTTGCGTTCGCACCGAGCGAGCGCCGCAGTTCCTGCAGCTGCTTCACGGTGAGCCCGCGGTACTCGGTCAGCACAGCGCCCGCGGAGGAGTTGAGGGACTCAACGATCTCCGCTACGGCGGCTGCCTTCTCTGGCCGCGCCATGGGTCTCCTTCCGGGCTGGGAGACCGTCGCGCAAGGACCCCCACAAACACGAACGCCCCGAGCGCAGGGCTCAGGGCGTTGACGATCACGACGGATCTTGCTCTGACACCTGCGCTGGCCGTCCGCCCTGCGGCGGAGCCTTCGGTCGTGTCGCTGGGCGACCCGACAACCGGCGGTCTCTGGTTTCGTTGGAGATACTAGGCGGCCCGATCGCCCGGGACCAAATCTCAGCGGTTTCAGGAGCAATGATTCGATTTTGCCCGCAGGGCGCCCTGGTCTCTGGTGCCATGGTGTCCGTGGACTCAAAGCTGCTGTCGCTGAGCGACGTACTCCAACGGGCGGAGGACCGCCTCACCGGCCGCGCCGACCCGGAGAGCCGGGTCTGGCCGACCGGCTTCGACCCCCTCGACCACCACCTCACCGGCGGGTTCCGCGCCGGTGAGCTCGTCCTGCTCGCCGGCCCCCAGGGACTCGGCAAGACGACCTGGGCGCTCCAGGTCGGTCGCAATGTGGCCAGGACCGGCCGCCAGGTCGCCTACTTCTGCTTCGAGCACGACCCCCAGTCCCTCCTCGAGCGGCTGGTCGCCCTCGAGGCCGGCGAGGTCGGCGGCTTCGACGCACCCGACCTGAGAAACGTCCGGGTCGCCTTCGAGGCGCAGGACCGCCGTTCCGTGGACCTGGCCCACCGGCTGGACGAGCACAAGGGAGGGGCGGAAGCCATCAACCGGGTGCGGGAGTACGCCGACTACTACCACCTGCACCGCTCCAGCGGCCGGTCGACGAGCGTGGACGTGATCACCCAGACCGTCGAGGAGATCCGCGACGCCACTGGTTCTGCGCCTCTGGTCATCGTCGACTACCTCCAGAAGATGCACGTGCCCGAAGGCTCGTCGGTCGAGGACGAACGGATCACCGTGGCCGTCGAGGGGCTCAAGGACCTAGCTCTCGACCACCACGTCCCCGTGCTCGCCGTGTCCGCAGGCGACAAGGAGGGCATCTCGTCCGGTCGCCGGATGCGTTCGGCCCACCTGCGCGGGTCGTCCGCGCTGGCCTACGAGGCGGACACCGTCCTCATGCTCAACAACAAGTTCGACGTGGTTGCCCGTCACCACCTGGTCTACGACCTCTCCAGCGCGGAGAAGTTCCGGGCGTGGGCCGTGCTCACCATCGAGAAGAACCGCAGCGGGGTCGACAAGATCGACATGGAGTACCGCACCCGCTTCGACCACAGCCGGTTCGACCAGGACGGCCGGCTGGTCACCGAGCAGCTCGTCGACGAGCGGGTCTTCACCGAGTAGACGCCGAGCCGCACGCGGCCGCCTCCCTGATCGGGAAGGCGGCCGGGTGCGAAGGCGTCGTACGAGCTCAGGCGGGCTGGGCGTCGCCCTCGGACGCAACGTTGCGGGTGCGGTTGGGGTCGACCAGGATGCCGGGTCCCATGGTCGTGGAGAGCGTGACCTTCCTGATGTAGCGCCCCTTGGAGCTGGCCGGCTTGAGCCGGAGCACCTCCTCGAGCGCGGCACCGTAGTTCTCCGCCAGCTGCGCCTCCGGGAACGAGGCCTTGCCGATGATGAAGTGCAGGTTGGCGTGCCGGTCGACGCGGAACTCGATCTTGCCGCCCTTGATGTCGGACACGGCCTTTCCGACGTCGGGCGTGACCGTGCCGGTCTTCGGGTTCGGCATCAGGCCGCGGGGGCCGAGCACCCGACCGAGCCGGCCGACCTTGCCCATCATGTCGGGGGTCGCGACGACGGCGTCGAAGTCGATCCAGCCGCCGCTGACCTTCTCGATCATGTCGTCACCGCCGACGAAGTCGGCACCCGCCTCACGGGCGGCCTCGGCCTTCTCGGCGTTGGCGAACACCAGGACCCGGGCGGTCTTGCCCGTCCCGTGCGGGAGGTTGACGGTGCCGCGCACCATCTGGTCGGCCTTGCGGGGGTCGACGCCGAGACGCATGACGACGTCCACGGTCTCGTCGAACTTCTTCTTGCTGCCGGTCTTCGCGATCTTGATCGCGGTCAGCGGGGCGTGGAGCTCGTCCTTGTCGAACTGCTCGGCCGCCGCGCGGTAGCTCTTGCTGCGCTGCATGTGTCTATTCCTTTGGTGATGACGCCGTCGCTCCGGCGTCGGGAAGAGTGTGGTCGCGGATGGGCCAGCGCGGTCCTCTCCACGGGGTTGTCTGAGTCAGTCGGTGGTGACGCCCATGGAGCGGGCGGTGCCCTCGACGATCTTCATGGCTGCGTCGATGTCGTTGGCGTTGAGGTCAGGGAGCTTGGTCTGCGCGATCTCCCGCACCTGGTCCTTGGTCAGCTTGCCGACCTTCTCCTTGTGCGGGACGCCCGAGCCCTTCTGCAGGCCGGCAGCCTTCTTGATCAGCTCGGCCGCCGGAGGCGTCTTGGTGATGAACGTGAACGAGCGGTCCTCGAAGATCGTGATCTCGACGGGGATGACGTTCCCGCGCATCGACTCGGTCTGCGCGTTGTAGGCCTTGCAGAAGTCCATGATGTTCACGCCGTGGGGACCGAGGGCGGTACCCACCGGCGGAGCCGGAGTTGCTGCGCCAGCCTGCAGCTGCACCTTGACCAGGGCAGCAACCTTCTTCTTGGGAGGCATTTCCTTCTTCTTCTCTTTCGTGTGTCATGACGGGGTGTTCCCCCTGCCACTTCTTCTTGCGCAGGCTTGAACCTGCGCAGCTCTCGAGCAGGCGCTCAGACCTTCTGGATCTGGCTGAAGCTCAGCTCGACCGGGGTCTCCCGGCCGAAGATCTCGACGAGGGCCTTGACCCTCTGCGACTCGGCGTTGATCTCGGTGATCGTCGCGTGCAGCGTGGCGAACGGGCCGTCCACGACCATGACCGAGTCGGAGACGTCGAAGTCGGCGACCTCGACCGGCTTGCGCGTGGTCGTCCCGGCTGCCGCGGGCGCACCGGAGGCGGCCGCGGCGGCCTCGGCGGCTGGCGACCACTGCCGGAGCCAGCATGTTCTCGACCTCGGCCATGCTCAGCGGCACCGGCTGGTGGCTGTGCCCGACGAAGCCGGTCACCGACGGGGTGTGCCGCACGGCGGCCCACGACTCGTCGGTGAGGTCCATCCGGACCAGGACGTAGCCGGGGAGAACGGTGCGCTTGACCATCTTGCGCTGGCCGTTCTTGATCTCCGCGACCTCCTCGGTGGGGACCACGATCTCGTGGATGTAGTCCTCCATGTTGAGGGAGATGATGCGGTTCTCGAGGTTGGACTTCACCCGGTTCTCCATGCCGGAGTAGGTGTGCACCACGAACCAGTCGCCGACCTTGGCCTCGAGCTCGCGACGGAACGCCTCGAGCGGGTCGTCGTCCGCGGGCTCCTCGACCGGCTCCTCGGCGACCGGCTCCTCGGCGACCGGCTCCTCGGCGACCGGCTCCTCAGCCACCGGCTCCTCGGCCACCGGCTCCTCAGCGGCGGGCTCCTCGGCCACCGGCTCCTCGGCGACCGGCTCCTCAGCGGGCTCCGCCAGGGGCGCGTCAGTGTCCGGCTCGGCCGGGGCCTCGCCCTCGGCGGCCGGCTCCGGGTTCGCCTCGACCTCGGGGCGCGGCTCGTCGCCGGCCTCGGTGCTCGTCTGGAGGGTCTCCTCGGACTCGATCGGGTCGTACTGCTCCGACACGTCTTGCTCCGTCATCTCGATGTTGCTGTCTGCCGCGGACCCGGGGGTCGCGGCCGCGGTCACTTGGCGTCCTGGCCGGTGAAGATCTCGAAGACGAGCTTCCCGAAGGCCAGGTCGAGGGCCGAGACCAGGGCCATGAAGAAGAGCACGAAGACCATGGTCACCAGGAAGTAGGTCACCAGCTGCTCCTGGGTCGGCCACACGACCTTGCGCAGCTCGGCGACGACCTGTCGGTAGAAAGTGACCGGGCTGGTGCGCTTCTCGGCGCTGCCGTCGCGGCGTACCGCCTTGCTCTCGGTCACCGTCTCCACCTTTCCTTGACCGGACCTGTCGACCGTTCCTCTTGCCTGCAGGGCACGAGGGACTTGAACCCCCAACCTTCGGTTTTGGAGACCGATGCTCTGCCAGTTGAGCTAGTGCCCTCCGATGCCTCCCCTGCTGCCGATGCCACTTCCGGGCAGGGACAAGCATGTGGAGAACCACCAAACGTGGAGTCTACGGGCAACGGGCTACGGCCGCCAAAGCGGAGCCTCCTACGATGGGCCCATGACCCCAGCGACCCCCGACCAGCCCGCCTCCTCGCCCCGGGCCCACCGCGTCTCCGGACGCGTGGGTGGCATCGCCGAGAGTGCGACCCTCAAGGTCGACGCGAAGGCCAAGTCACTCAAGGCCGAGGGACGACCGGTCATCGGCTTCGGCGCGGGCGAGCCCGACTTCGCGACCCCCGACTATGTGGTGGAAGCCGCGGCCGAGGCGTGCCGGGACCCGAAGAACCATCGGTACACCCCGGCCGGTGGCCTTCCGGAGCTGAAGAAGGCCATCGCGGAGAAGACCAGGCGCGACAGCGGGTACGACGTCGAGCCGGCGCAGGTGCTCGTGACCAACGGGGGCAAGCAGGCGATCTACGCGGCGTTCGCCGCGATGCTCGATCCCGGCGACGAGGTGATCGTGCCGGCGCCGTACTGGACGACGTACCCCGAAGCCATCCGGCTGGCCGGCGGCGTCCCCGTCGAGGTCCTGGCCGACGAGACGCAGGACTACAAGGTGACGCCGGAGCAGCTCGAGGCCGCGCGCACCGAGCGGACCAAGGTGCTGCTGTTCGTCTCGCCGTCGAACCCCACGGGTGCGGTCTACACCGCCGACGAGATCCGTCAGATCGGCCAGTGGGTCGAGGACCACGAGCTCTGGGTGCTGACCGACGAGATCTACGAGCACCTGGTCTACGACGGCGTGGACACCGGCTCGATGCCCGTGCTGTGCCCCTACCTGGCCGACAACTGCGTCGTGGTCAACGGTGTCGCCAAGACCTACGCGATGACCGGGTGGCGGGTCGGCTGGATGATCGGCCCGAAGGACCTGGTCAAGGCCGCGACCAACCTCCAGTCGCACGCGACCTCCAACGTCGCCAACGTCAGCCAGCGCGCGGCGCTGGCGGCCGTGTCGGGAGACCTGACCGCCGTCGAGGAGATGAAGGCCGCTTTCGACCGGCGGCGCAAGACCATCGTCTCGATGCTCAGCGAGATCGACGGCGTCGTCTGCCCGACCCCGCAGGGCGCGTTCTACGCCTACCCCTCGGTGAAGGGGCTGCTCGGCAAGGAGTACGGCGGCCGCGTCATCGACTCGTCGGCCGACCTCGCCGAGTACATCCTCGAGCAGGTGGAGGTCGCCGTCGTACCCGGTGAGGCCTTCGGTTCTCCCGGCTACCTCCGCCTGTCCTACGCGTTGGGCGACGACGACCTGGCCGAGGGGATCACCCGCCTGCAGAAGCTCTTCGCGTAGGAGCGCAAGCGAGCGGAGTGAAGACGAGCCGAGTCGGCGAAGGGGGGGGAGGGGGGCGGGAGACGCGCAAGGGGGGTAACCGCAACCACAGAGACCTCACCCTGCCCAAGGCACACCTGCACCTCCATTTCACCGGCTCCATGCGCCACGAGACGCTGCTCGAGCTCGCCGCCCGGGACGGCATCCACCTGCCCGACTCCCTGGTCGCGGAGTGGCCGCCGGAGCTGTCGGCCGCCGACGAGAAGGGATGGTTCCGCTTCCAGCGTCTCTACGACGTCGCCCGTTCGGTGCTCCGCTACCCGGACGACGTGCGCCGGCTGGTGCGGGAAGCCGCCGAGGACGACGTTCGCGACGGGAGTCGGTGGCTGGAGATCCAGGTCGACCCGAGCGGTTACGCCGCCCGGTTCGGCGGGATCACCGCCTTCACCGACCTGGTCCTCGACGCGGTGGCGGCCGCTTCACGCGACACCGGGCTCGGGATGGCCGTCGTGATCGCTGCGAACCGGACCCGGCACCCGCTCGATGCGCGCACCCTGGCCCGGCTGGCGGCGCAGTACGCCGGGCGTGGCGTGGTCGGGTTCGGCCTCTCCAACGACGAGAGGCGCGGGAGCACGGCGGAGTTCGAGGCCGCCTTCCGCATCGCCGGCCGGGCGGGGCTGCGGCTGGTTCCGCACGGCGGCGAGCTGCGCGGCCCGGACCACATCGGGGTGTGCCTCGACGCGTTGGGGGCCGACCGGCTCGGCCACGGCGTCCGGGCCGTGGAGGATCCGGCGCTGCTCGAACGCATCGTGGACTCCGGGGTCGGCCTCGAGGTGTGCCCGGTCTCCAACGTCGCCCTCGGCGTCTACTCGGACCTCACCTCGGTACCCCTCCCCGAGCTGCTGGACGCCGGTGCCACCGTCGCGCTCGGCGCCGACGACCCGTTGCTGTTCGGGTCGCGGCTGGAGGGTCAGTACGCGACCATGCGGGCCGCCCACGACCTCACCGACGAGCAGCTGGCCGAGCTCGCCCGGATGTCGATCCGCGCCTCGTGCGCCCCCGACGACGTACAGAAGTCGGTCCTCGCCGACATCGACGCCTGGCTCTTTCGTTGAGTTGGGGCTTCCCGTTCTGCGAGTGGGGGATTCGTGTCCCATGAGTAGGGGATCCCTGCTCGTCGAAGGTCACCACGCCCCCACTCAACGGTCGGGAATCCCCTACTCAACGGGTCAGAGGGTGCAGTTGACCAGGACAGGTTCGTTGACGAGGCGGATGCCGAACCTGGCCTCGACCCCGTCGCGGATCTCGCGGGCCAGCGCGAGCAGGTCGGCCGTGGTCGCGCCGCCACGGTTGGTGAGCGCGAGGGTGTGCTTGGTGGAGAGGCTGAGCCGGTCGCCGCCGTACCCCTTCCCGAACCCGGCCCGCTCGATCAGCCAGGCCGCGCTGGTCTTGACCCCGCCGTCCTGCGGCCAGGCGGGGGCACCCGTCGGGGACATCCTCGGCCGCGGCGACCACCGGGTTGGTGAAGAAGGACCCCGCGCTCCAGGTGTCGTGGTCCTCGGGGTCCAGGACCATGCCCTTGCCACTGCGCAGCTTCAGCACGGCCGCGCGCACGTCGGCCAGCGGGGCCCGCTCCCCCTGCTCGACGCCCAGCGTGGCGCGCCAGCTCGGCGTACCGCACCGGGGCGCCGAGGGTGCCCTGCTTGAGCAGGAACGTCACGTCGAGTACGACGAAGCGACCCGGCTCCTCCTTGAACCTGCTGGTCCGGTAGCCGAACCCGCAGTCGGCGGCCGCGAACGTGCGCAGCCGGCCGTGCTCCCGGTCCCAGGTGCGCACGGAGGCGATGGTCTCGGAGACCTCCTGGCCGTAGGCGCCGACGTTCTGGATCGGCGTCGCGCCGACCGACCCGGGGATCCCGGACAGCGCCTCGATGCCGACCCAGCCCGCGTCGACGGCCCGGGCGACCAGGGCGTCCCAGCTCTCGCCGGCCGCCACGGTCACGGTGACCGCGCCCAGACAGGCCAGGTCGTCGGGGTCGTCGGAGTCGGCGGCGACCCCGCTGGTCGCGACCTTCACGACGGTGCCCTCGAAGCCCTCGTCGGCCACCACGAGGTTGCTGCCTCCGGCCAGCACCAGCACCGGCTCGCCTGCCGCGTCCAGCGCGTCGCACGGCGTCGACCACCTCTCGCTCGGTGGTGGCCTCGACCCAGTCGCGAGCCGGCCCGCCGAGGCGGAGGGTGGTGTGGTCGCGCAGGCAGCTCAGCCACGCAGGACCGCCCGGGGCATGCCGAGCACCTTCTCGCCGTCGCAGGTGACCGTGAGGGTCACGATCGTCAACCCGTCCTCGCCCTCCTTCGTCTCACCTGCGACCTCGACGTCGACACCGCCCTCGGCCGGGACGACGACCGGGTTGGTGAACTTGCAGCCGAAGCTCACGACCTCGGCGCCGGGGAACCAGGTCGAGACCGCCCGGGCGGCCAGCGCCATCGTGTACATGCCGTGGGCGATGACCCCGGGGAGGCCGACGCTGGTGGCGACGCCCTCGTCCTGGTGGATCGGGTTCTGGTCGCCGCTGGCGCCGGCGTACCTCACGAGGTCGGCGCGGGTGACGGTGAAGACCTGTGTCGGGGTGTTCATGCGTCCGCACCCCGATGGACCAGCGTCGCGGAGGTGGAGCAGACCAGCGCGCCGTCGGCGTCGGTGATCTGGCTCGTCGTGCCGATGATGTCGTTGCCGGCGATCTGGCGAAGCGATGAGACGGTGAGCGTCGCGCTGAGCACGTCGCCGGGGACGACCGGGCGCTCGTAGGCGAACTTCTGGTCGCCGTGGACGATCCGGAACAGGTCGATCGCCTCGGCCTCGAGGAAGGCGTTCATCGCGTCGAAGGCCAGCACGATCGGGTACGTCGCCGGCGCCGGGCCGCCGTCGTACTCACCCCCGGTCGCGGCGACGAACTCACGGACGTGGTCCTCGGTCACTTCGTACGGCGCGGTCGGCGGGAAGACCCGCCCGACGAGCGACTGATCGACGGGCATGAGCCCAAAATAGGCGTCGACCCGCCGTAACTCACGGCGGGTCGATGCGAAGTCGGCGCGAAAGAGCGTCAGCGGGTCTCGCGGTGCGCGGTGTGCTTGCGGCAACGCGGGCAGAACTTCGACAGCTCCATGCGGTCCGGGTCGTTGCGGCGGTTCTTCTTGGTGATGTAGTTGCGCTCCTTGCACTCGACGCATGCGAGCGTGATCTTGGGGCGAACGTCGGAGCTCTTGCTGGCCACGGGAAGTCCTTTACCTCGGTGTTGCTTCGTCTGCGCAGTAGCGGGGGCGGGACTCGAACCCGCGACACCACGATTATGAGCCGTGTGCTCTAACCACCTGAGCTACCCCGCCACCGGGCGGAGCAACCGCCGGATTCGATCCCGGAGGCCTCAGCCCAGAGCCCCTTTACGGAATCGAACCGTAGACCTTCTCCTTACCATGGAGACGCTCTGCCGACTGAGCTAAAGGGGCAACGACCGATGAGGATACACACCGGCTGACATGATCCGGAAATCGACTGAACCGCCCAGTTTCTACCGTTCCCAGGGCCCTTCCGCGGACGGTCGTGAGGGCTTCGAGTCCCTCCCCACGACCGCCTCTCCGTGGGGTCCCGACAGCCAGCACGGCGGACCTCCGGCCGGGCTGCTGGCGCGGTCGATCGAGGGCCTGTCCGACGCGGTCATCGGCCGCTTCACGATGGAGCTGCTGGGTCCGGTCCCGGTGGACGACCTCGCGGTCTCGGCGTCGATCCTGCGGCCCGGGCGCACGGTCCAGCTGGCCGCCGCCGAGCTGTACGACGTCGCGCGCGGCCGCCCGGTCGCGACGGCCCGGGCCTGGCTCTTCCCGGCCTCCGAGGCGGGCCCCGACCAGGAGCCGTCGGCTCCGGCCCACGGGCCCGAGGACGGCACCCCCCGCGAGCGGCCCAGCCGGATGGGGCGGCGGCTACGTCGACGCGGTCGACTGGCGGTGGATCACCGGGGACCTCGCGGACCCCGGACCGGGAGTGGTGTGGATGCGTCCGCCCGACCTGGTCGAGGGTGAGCGGGTCTCGCCGATCCAGCGGCTGGTCACCTGCGCCGACTCCGCCTCCGGAGTGAGTGCCGTCTTCGACCCGCGCGAGTGGGGTTTCCTCAACACCGAGCTGACCGTCCACGTCCTGCGCCCGCCCGAGGGCGAGTGGGTCTGCCTCGACGCGGAGACCACCCTGTCCAGCGGGGCGACGGGCATGGCGGTCTCGGAGGTCCATGACCGGCGCGGGCTGGTCGCCCGCTCGACCCAGGCCCTCCTGGTCCAGCCGCCGGTAGTCCGAGGCTCTCTGCGAGCCAGGTCCAAGTGTTCGTGACGCTCTATCGCCTCAGCTCCTGGATGCGGGCGAAGGGGCGGGCCGCCTCCAGCTCGTAGGCGAGCTCGAGGAGCAACGCCTCCCGACCGGCTCCGGCCGCGAACATCATCCCGTGCGGCAGGCCGTCCGCGGTCGTGGTCAGGGGCAGGCTGATCGCCGGGTCGCCGGTGGCGTTCTGCAGAGGGGTGAAGGCCACCCAGGCCAGCATCCGCTCGAGGGTCGTCTCGTAGTCGTTGCTGGCGGCGAGGTGGCCGACCCGCGGGGTCGAGGTGGCGAGCGTGGGCGTCAGCACGACGTCGTACTCGCGGTAGAGGCGTGCCGAGATCCGCCGCGACCGCCGCAGCCGCGCGATCGCGAGCGGGAGCTTGTGCAGGTTCCGCCGGGAGTGCCGGGCCAGCCCGTGGGTCAGGTTGTCGAGCAGGTCCGGGTCCCAGGTGTCGCCGAAGGTGCGGCGGCCGGTCTGGACGAGTGAACAGGCTCAGCATCGACCAGTAGAGGAGGAAGTCGTCGCGGAAGTACGCCGGCACGGGCGGGTCGATGTGCTCGACGGTGTGTCCGAGCTCCTCGAGCAGCGCGGCCGTCTTCAGGGTCAGTTCGGCGACCTCGGGCGAGGCCTGCGCGCCGACGCCCTCGGTGACGACCGCGACCCTGAGCCGGGCCTTGCCGGGGCGGGTGATGTCGCCGACCGGCGGGAGCCGCAGGTTGCGGTAGACCTTCTCCGACTCGCGGAAGAACGCCGCCGTGTCCCGGACCGACCGGGTCACCACGCCGTCGGAGACGATCTGCACCGGCATCTGGCGCATCGTCCGGTCCTGGGCGAGCCGCCCCCGGGTGGGCTTGAGCCCGACCAGCCCGTTGACCGAGGCCGGGATCCGGATCGAGCCGCCGCCGTCGTTCGCGTGCGCGAGGGGTACGACGCCCGCGGCGACCATGGCCGCGGACCCGGCCGACGAGGCGCCGGCGGTGAAGTCGGGGTCCCAGGGCGACCGGACCGGGCCCAGCCGCTCGTGCTCGGCCGACGGGCTGAACCCGAACTCCGACAGCTGGGTCTTGCCGAGCGGGATCACCCCGGTGGCCAGGAACATCCGGGCGAAGTCGCCGTCGATCCTGCGGGGCGTCCCCTGGAACGCGTCCACCCCCTGCTGGGTGGGCATCCCGCCGACGTCGACGTTGTCCTTGACGAACGTGGGGATCCCCGCGAAGTAGCCGCCACGGGGGTCGGCCGCCTCGGCCCGGGCCCGGTCGAACGCCTCGTGGGCGATCGCGTTGAGCTCGCGGATTGACCCGTTCGGCGCGGGCGATCGCGGCCTCGACCACGTCGCGGATCGAGGCGCGGCGCGACCGGATCCGTTCGACCAGGCCGACCGCGTCCAGCTCGCCGAGGGCGTCGTCACCGAAGGCATGGACCCGGGTCATGGCTTTTCGGGGTCCCCGTTCGAAGCGGAACGAAGTGAGCATTCGAATGGGGTGATCATGGCCGACAACCTACTCACGCGGCGGAGGCAGATCCCCGGCGATGACATCCCACGAGATGGTCGTCCACGATGCCGATCGCCTGCATCAGGGCGTACATCGTCGTCGGGCCGACGAAGACGAACCCCTCCTTCTTCAGGGCCTTCGACAGGGCCACCGACTCCGGCGGAGACGCTGTCCACCTGCCCGGTGGACTCGGGAGCCGGCTGCTGCTCCGGTCGGAAGGACCGGACGAAGTCCTCGAGCCCGCCTCGCTCGCGCAGGTCCACCGTCGCCCGGGCGTTGGTGATCGCGGCCCGGACCTTCAGCCGGTTGCGCACGATCCGGGCGTCGCCCATCAGCCGGTCGAAGTCGGCTTCGTCGTACGCCGCCACGACGTCGGCGTCGAAGCCCGCGAAGACCTCGCGGAAGGCCTCGCGCTTGTTCAGGATGGTCAGCCACGAGAGGCCGGACTGGAAGGCCTCGAGGGTGAGCCGCTCGAGGTACGCCGCCTCGCCGTGCACCGGTACGCCCCACTCCGTGTCGTGGTAGGCGCGGTAGACCTCGCTGCCCGCGCCCCAGGGACACCTCGCGAGCCCGTCCTCGCCGACGACGGGACCGGCGACCTGATCCGTCACGCCGGCATCAGGAGAGGTACTCCGGGGGCTCCCAGCCGAACCGCTCACCCTCGTCCCACCGCGCGCGCTGGTTGCCGTGGCCGGGGACCCCGCCCGCGTCCCGCAGCATCGCGGCGAGGTGCATCAGGTTCCAGGTCATGAAGGTGGTGTTCCGGCTGGTGAAGTCGTTGTGCGGCCCGCCGCTGCCCGGGTCGAGGTACGACGGCCCCGGGCCGGCCTCGCCGATCCACCCGGCGTCGGCGTTGGGCGGGATCGTGTAGCCGACGTGCTGGAGGCTGTAGAGCACGTTCTGGGCGCAGTGCTTGATGCCGTCCTCGTTGCCGGTGATCAGGCAGCCGGCCACCCGCCCGTAGAAGAGGTACTGGCCCTTCTCGTTGACCTGCCCGCTGAGCGCGTAGAGCCGCTCGATGATCCGCTTGGTGACGCTGGAGTTGTCGCCCAGCCAGATCGGGCCGGCGATCACCAGGATCTGGCTGTCGAGGATCCCGGGGTAGAGGTCGGGCCAGGCGTCCGAGCTCCCAGCCGTGCTCACGCATGTCCGGGTAGACGCCGGTGGCGATGTCGTGGTCGATCGCCCGGAACATGTCGACCTCGACCCCGTGCTCGCGCATGATCGCTGCGCTCGCGTCGACCAGACCCTGGGTGTGGCTCGGCTCCGGTCCGCGCTTGAGGGTGCAGTTGATGTAGGTCGCGCGCAGGCCACTGAAGTCGCTGAAGTCGCTGAAGCCGCTGTCCCCGGTCGTCATGGGACAACTCTGGCGGGCGGGGATGCCGGTGCACAACGGTTTCGCGGGCAAGATGCCCGCATGAAGATGCCCAAGCACAGCGACGAGGACAAGGCCCGATTCCGCGCCCTGGTGCCGGAGGCGCCGGGCGTCGAGGTGAAGCCGATGTTCGGAAGCGTCGGTGCGTTCGTCAACGGCAACATGTTCGCGGGCCTGTTCGGCACCGACATCGGGGTGAAGCTGGACGACGACGCGAAGGCCGAGCTTGCCGCCATCGAGGGCAGCGGGCCGTTCGGGCCCGAGGAGCGGCCGATGGGCGGCTACCTGTCGATGCCGGCGTCGTTCACCGAGGAGCAGGCGAGGGACTGGATGGAGCGCGCCCGCGAGCACGTCGCCACCTTCCCGCCCAAGACGAAGAAGCCGAAGAAGTAGTCAGCGGCGTTGCTTGAGCCGCACGTGCGGCATCTCCGGGGCCGGGATCGGGGGCAGGTGGTCACCGACCACGACCCCGAACCGGCCCTCGGACACGTCCTGGCTGTCCGCCACGACGGCGCCACCAGCGGTGATCTGCGCCTGCCACTCCTCGCGGAACGCGACCACCTCGTCGTGGGTCCGCCCGACGAAGTTCCACCACATCACGATCGACTCTCCGAACGGCTCGCCGCCGAGCAGCAGCAGCCGGACCGGCTCGTCGTACGCCGCGAGCGCGAGCTGAGGCGAGCCGGGCGGGACGTAGATGAGCTCGTTCTGCTTGGTCTCCTGGCCGACCACGGCGAGGACCCCGCCGTCCACGAGCACGCCGTGCTCGAACTCCGGGTCGACGTCGAGCGTGAGCTGGGTGTGCGGCTCGAGCAGCAGCTCCGCGCCGAGCAGCGGCGAGTACGTCGTCACCGGTGACCGGTCGCCCAGCAGCGACCCGAGGAACACCCGGGCCCGCCAGCCGTCGCCGGTGACGGCCTCCGGTGCGTAGTGCTCGAACCCGGGGTCGGTGTGGCGCGCGGACTCCGGCAGGGCCACCCAGAGCTGGGCCCCGTGCAGGGTGGTCGTCGAGGCGGGCGACACCTCGGAGTGGCTGATCCCCCGGCCTGCGGTCATCAGGTTGAGCTCGCCGGGCCGCACCATCGCATGGTGGCCGGCGCTGTCGCGGTGCTCCACCTCGCCCGTGAACAGCCAGCTCACGGTCTGCAGCCCGGTGTGCGGATGGGGCGCGACGGACATGCCGCCCGAGTCGACCACCTCGTCCGGGCCGTAGTGGTCGAGGAAGCACCACGCCCCGATCAGCGACCGGTGCCGCTGCGGGAGCGTCCGGCGCACGTGCATCGCACGCGGACCGCCCAGCGGCACCTCCCGCGGCACCATCACCTCGACGGCGGCCGCCCCCGTCGTGCAGACGATCTCGTCGGGGTCGCGCTCGGGGTTCGTCACCCCTCCACTATCGCGCAGGCCCGGTCACCCCGGGAGGCGTCAGCTGAGCTGGTCGGGCTCGACCTGCCGCTTGCTCTCGTCGCCGCGACCCGACGGCGTCACCGTGCCGGCGTCGCTCGCCTGCCGCACCCCCTGCTGCCCGCCGTCGGCCGCCTCGAGCCTGATCACGATCGACTTCGAGGCCGGCTGGTTGCTGCCCTCCGCGGTGTAGTCCAGCGGCACCAGCGGGTTGGTCTCCGGGTAGTACGCCGCGGCGCAGCCCCGCGGCTGGTCGTAGGCACCACCCGGAAGTACGGCGCCTGCCGGGTCGTGCCCTCCTCGTCGACGCTGACCAGGTCGACCATCGAGCCGTCCTCGAGCCCGAACGCCGCGATGTCGTCCGGGTGCACGAACACCACCCGGCGACCGCCCGAGATCCCGCGGTAACGGTCCTCCAGGCCGTAGATCGTGGTGTTGAACTGGTCGTGCGACCGGAACGTCTGCAGCAGCAGGTGGCCCTCCGGCACCTCCAGCACCGACGTCGGGCTGACGGTGAAGATCGCGCGGTCCTTCTCGGTCGGGAAGGTGCGGCTGTCACGCGGCGGGTGGGGCAGCGTGAAGCCGCCGGGCCGGTCGATCTTCTCCTCGTAGGCGTCGCACCCCGCCACCACCCGGGCGATGCGCTGGCGGATCTGGCCGTAGTCGGAGCGGAACTCCGCCCACGGGACGTCGTACCGGTCGCCCAGCGTCGCGAGGGCCAGCGAGCAGACGATCTCGACCTCGGAGCGCAGGTGCGGGGACGCGGGCTCGAGCGGTCCCTGCGACGCGTGCACGGCCGACATCGAGTCCTCGACGGTGACCCGCTGCCGACGGCCACCGGTCAGGTCCTTCTCGCTGCGGCCGAGCGCGGGCAGGATCAGCGCCTCCCGGCCGTGCACCACGTGCGACCGGTTCAGCTTGGTCGAGACGTGCACGGTCAGTGCGGCCTGGCGGAAGGCCTCCTCGGTGGTCTGGGTGTCGGGGGCCGCGGACACGAAGTTGCCGCCCATGCCGATGAACACCTTGGCGTCGCCATCGCGAAGGGCCTTGATGGCCGCGACGCTGTCGAAGCCGTGCTCGCGGGGCGGCTCGAACCCGAACTCGTCGCGGAGGCTGTCGAGGAAGTGGCCCGGCGGTCGCTCCCAGATGCCCATCGTGCGGTCGCCCTGCACGTTGGAGTGGCCGCGTACCGGGCAGAGGCCGGCACCGGGCTTGCCGATGTTGCCCTGCAGGAACGCGAGGTTCGCGAACTCCTTGACCGTGGCTACCGCGTTGCGGTGCTGGGTGATGCCCATCGCCCAGCAGATCACCGTCGCGTCGGAGTCGCGGAACATGGCCGCGGCCTCCTCGATCTGCGCGCGGGTCAGGCCGGTCGACCGGCGTACGACGTCCCAGTCGAGGGCGCGGACGTGGTCGGCCCACTCCTCGAACCCGGTGGTGTGCCGCTCGACGAAGTCGTGGTCGACGGCGTCCCACTCCACCAGCAGGGCGCCGATCGCCTGGAAGAGCGCCAGGTCGCCATTGATCCGGATCGGCAGGTGCAGGTCGGCGAGGGCGGTGCCCTTGCCGACGACGCCGCGCGGCGTCTGCGGGTTCTTGAACCGGACCAGGCCGGCCTCCCGGAGCGGGTTCACCGCGATGATCCGCGCGCCGTTCCGCTTCGCCTTCTCCAGCGCGGTGAGCATCCGCGGGTGGTTGGTGCCGGGGTTCTGGCCGGCGATCACGATCAGCTTCGCGTCGTGGATGTCCTCCAGGGTGACCGAGCCCTTGCCGATGCCGAGGACCTCGGCCAGCGCCACCGACGTGGACTCGTGGCACATGTTGGAGCAGTCGGGCAGGTTGTTGGTGCCGAAGGCACGGACGAAGAGCTGGTAGGCGAAGGCCGCCTCGTTGGAGGTCTTGCCCGAGGTGTAGAAGATCGCCTGGTCCGGCGACTCGAGCGCGGTGAGGTGCCCGGCAATCAACCGGTTGGCGTCGTCCCACGAGATCGGCTCGTAGTGGGTGCCGTCGGGGCGCAGGTACATCGGCTCGGTGATCCGGCCCTGCTGGCCGAGCCAGTAGTCGGTGCGCTCCCGCAGCTCCGCCATCGGATGGGCCGCGAAGAACTCGTGGCCGATCGTGCGCTTCGTGGCCTCCTCGGTGACGGCCTTCGCGCCGTTCTCGCAGAACTCGGCGTGGGCCCGCTCCCCCGGTGCCGGGTCGGGCCAGGCACAACCCTGGCAGTCGAACCCGTCGACCTGGTTGAGCTTGAGCAGGGTGCGCGCGGTCCGGGCCACGCCCATCTGCTCGATCGCCCGTTTCATCGACACGGCCACGGCCGTGACGCCGGCGGCCGCGTGGGCCTCGCCCCCCACCTCGAGCTCGGCCTCGTCGATGTCCTGCTTCGGCGCGCGCCTCGTCATGCGTCTCATCCTGTCGTGGTACCCGAACGCGCGGGAAGGACGCGCATCTGGATGATCCCGGCGACCGCGAAGCAGACAGCGCCGGCGAACGTCCCCCAGTTGACCAGACCGACGTTGACCGGCTCGGAGGTGGCCGGGCGGATGAACGCGGCCAGCCCCGCCAGGAGGAAGAGCACCGACCCGACCTGGTTGACCGCGGCGATCCACCAGTCGCGTACCCCCGGAAGGATCCGCACCCGGCCGTGGCCGACGTCCAGCATGGCCAGGTGCCCGGACAGCAGGAAGCAGACGCAGCCGAGCATGTCCGGGAACCAGATCCAGGTGTCGGACTGGCGTGGCGTGAACCCCTCGGCGAACGCCGCCACCAGGCTGACCGCGAAGAGCAGCGTGCCCACGAACAGCACCAGCGCGCTCGACCGGGCACGGGACCGGGCCGCGTCGCCCGGATCGACAGCCAGCCGCCGAGGCTGAAGAAGAAGCCACCGATCAGGTAGGTGACGTTCACGGTGAGGAGCTCCGCCCCCGTCTGGGCGAGGAAGGCTCCGGCCGCGAACAGGGAGCCGCCGAGGGTGAATGACACGCCGGCGAGGACGTTGTCCCGCTCCATCCGACGGGCTCCGCGCTCGACCGAGCTCTCGTCAGGCACCGCGCGGCTCGTTCACGAGTTCGAGAAGACCGCCGGGCCGCCGTCGCCCTCGCCCTCGGCACCGGGCCCGCGGCCGGCCCAGCTCCAGGCGTACGCCGGGTCCTCGGCCGCGAGCCCACCCTCGCCCAGGTCGAGCGGGGCGAAGGTGTCGACCATGACCGCGGACTCCTCGAAGTACTCGACCCCCAGGGAGGCCTCGATCGCCGACGGCTGCGGACCGTGGGCGTGGCCGCCCGGGTGCAGCGAGATCGAGCCGATGTTGATGCCCGACCCCTTGCGGGCCTCGTAGTCGCCACCGACGTAGAACATGACCTCGTCGCTGTCGACGTTGGAGTGGTAGTAGGGCACCGGGATCGCCAGCTCGTGGTAGTCGACCTTGCGGGGCAGGAAGTTGCAGATCACGAAGTTGTGGCCCTCGAAGACCTGGTGCACCGGGGGCGGCTGGTGGACCTTGCCGGTGATCGGCATGTAGTCCTCGACGTTGAACGTGTAGGGGTAGAGGCAGCCGTCCCAGCCGACCACGTCGAACGGGTGGGTCGCGTAGGTCATCCGGGTCCCGATCACCGCACCACCGGCCCGGTGCTTGACCAGCACCTCGACGTCGCTCTGCTGATCACTGGCCTCGACCACCAGGGTCTCCGTGGGCCCGTGCAGGTCGCGCTCGCAGTACGGCGCGTGCTCGAGGAACTGCCCGAACCGGGAGAGGTAGCGCTTCGGCGGCGCGATGTGACTGTTGCCCTCGATCGCGTAGAGCCGGCTCGTCTCGCTCGGCAGCCACCGGTGCGTGGTGGCCCGCGGGACGACCACGTAGTCACCGGTCCGGTAGGACAGCGCCCCGAACACGGTCTCCACGACCCCGGCGCCGGACTCGACGTACACGCACTCGTCGCCGATCGCGTTGCGGTAGTACGGCGACGCGCCGGCGCCCGCGACCACGTAGCTGATCCGTACGTCGTTGTTGCCCAGCACGAGCCGCCGACCGGTGACCGGGTCCCCGGTGGCGTCACCCTCGAACAGCTCGTGCAGCTTCAGGTGGCGCGGCTTGAGCGGGTGGTTGGGCGTGCGGGTCTGGTCGGGCAGCTCCCACACCTGGCTGTCGACGATCGCCGACGGCACGCCGCGGTGGTAGAGCAGCGAGGAGTCCGAGGAGAAGCCCTCCTCGCCCATCAGCTCCTCGCGGTAGAGGTTGCCGTCGGGGTCGCGGTGCTGGGTGTGCCGCTTGGGGGGCACCTCGCCCACGCAGCGGTAGTAGGCCATGGGGACACCTTGCCAGCGCTCAGGCCTCCTGTGCAGCCGACCCCTGGTAGGCGCGGGCCACGTGGGTGACGAACTGGTAGACGCCGTCCTCGTCGGGCGCCAGCGGCCCCGGCTCGAAGTTCGGCGACCTCATGCCCCGCTGCACCGACTCGCACGCCGACCAGTCCTGCCGGTTGGTGATGTCCCAGAAGTCCACGGCGTACGCCGGGTCGAAGCCGTCCGCGCCGGCGACGTCGGCCGGGAAGGCCCACGAGCAGCGGATCCGGGTGCGGGCGGGTGAGAGCGGGGTCAGCAGGTGGGTCATCACGTAGTCGGGGTGCAGGCTGATCAGCAGGTTGGGCAGCACCGCGATGTACATGACGGTGCGCTTCTCGACCTCGTCCAGCCGGGCCATCGCGACGCCGCCGCTGTGCCCGTCGAGCGACATGGTCTGGGCCCCGTCGCGCAGGTCCATCCAGCCGCCGACCCAGTTGCCGTCGCGCTCGATGTTCTCGCCGCTGTCGGGCGGGCTCACCTTGCACAGCTCGGGGTGGATCATCGCGCAGTGGTAGCACTCCTGGTAGTTCTCGATCACGACCTTCCAGTTGGCCGCCACGTCGTACTCGTGGCTGACCGGCGTGACCAGGCCGTCGGCGTCGTAGCGGGTGATGATGTCCTCGAGCTCACCGATGTGCTCCTCGAAGTCGCCGCCCGTGCCGGTGCGGTCGATGAAGACCCAGCCGTGCCATTCGCGCACCTCGACCGGCTTCAGCCCGAGCGCCGACTTGTCGAACGCCGGGGCGTCGCGGTGGCCCGGCGCTCCGATGAGGCTGCCGTCGAACCGGTAGCTCCAGGCGTGGTACGGGCAGATGATCGCCTTGGCCTGCGCCGAGCCGCCGCAGGGCAGCAGCTCGTGGCCGCGGTGCCGGCAGGCGTTCTCGAAGCCGCGCAGCACGCCGTCGCGGTCGCGGGTCAGCAGGAGGCCGTACTCCCCCAGCGACTGGGCGCCCATGGTGCCGGCCGCCACGTCGGTCGAGCGACCCACGCACTGCCAGCCGCCGAAGAGGTGCTCGCGCTCCCAGGCCAGCACGGCCTCGTCGAGGTACGCCGCGCGCGGCAGCATCCGGCTGGAGCCGAACGGCGCCAGCGACCGGGCGACCTGGTCCGGGTCAACGGGCGCAGGAGGGACGATTCCGGTGGTGGCGACCATGCGCGCGCGCCTTTCGATTGAACGGTCGTTCAGGAATCCTACGCCTCCCCCGCGACCACGTCGAGGCCGTGCTGACTGATGGATCAGTCATCTGTTTCAAAACGCACTACCGCTGTCTAGACTCCGGCGCATGCCCCAAGGCGAGACGGGATCCCGGCACTCCGGTGGGGCGATCTCGATCATCGGGCTTCGTAAGGAGTTCGACGGCGTCACCGCTGTCGACGGCATCGACCTCGAGATCAAGTCGGGCGAGTTCTTCACCCTGCTCGGCCCGTCAGGGTGCGGCAAGACCACCACGCTGCGCATGCTGGGCGGATTCGAGCAGCCCACGGACGGCCAGATCCTCCTCGACGGCGTCGACGTGGCGCAGAGCCCTCCCCACAAGCGCCCGGTCAACACCGTCTTCCAGAGCTATGCGCTCTTCCCCCACCTCGACGTGCAGAAGAACGTCGCGTACGGCCTGCGGTGGCGCAAGGACCTCGACAAGGAGACCCGCGCAGCTCGCGTCGAGAAGGCGCTGGCCCTGGTGCGGCTCACCGAGTACGCCCGCCGTCGCCCCCACCAGATGTCCGGGGGGCAGCAGCAGCGCGTGGCCCTGGCGCGGGCGCTGGTCCTCGAACCGTCGGTGCTGCTCCTGGACGAGCCGCTGGGCGCGCTCGACGCGAAGCTCCGCCACTCGCTGCGGGAGGAGCTGACCTCGCTGCAGCAAGAGGTCGGCATCACCTTCGTCTTCGTCACCCACGACCAGGAGGAAGCACTCGAGATGTCGAACCGGCTCGCCGTCATGGACGGCGGCCGGATCATGCAGCTCGGGACCCCGCAGGAGGTCTACCAGGAACCGGCCACCGAGTTCGTCGCGGACTTCCTCGGCGTCGTCAACCTGCTGGACGTCGAGTGCCTGGCGGGCAGCGGCCCGACCCGCACGGTTCGCTTCGGCGAGTTCAGCCTCGAGGCACAGGCCCCGGCCGGCCACGACGCGAGTGCCGGACGAGCCGTCATCCGCCCCGAGTGCGTCGAGGTGGGTGAGGCCGGGCTGACCGGTGCCAACCGGCTGCCCGGAATGGTCGACCGGGCCGTCTTCCTCGGTTCGACGACCCAGGTGATGGTGCGCCTTCCGCAGGGCGCGGTCGTGCAGTCACTGGTCACGAACAGTGCGATGCGCGACCACCTGACCACCGGACAAGCGGTGACCGTCCACCTGCCGTCGCAGGCGCTGCGGGTGCTCGCGCCGACCCGACAGGCGCCGGCCGCGGTCGCCGCAGACGCCTGACCGTTCACCGGCGATCAGCCGTAGTCCGCCAGCTCCTCGAGCGCCGATCCCGAGCCCCGCCGGCGCGCCCGCAGGCCGACGTAGGCGAGGATCAAGGCCAGGAACGACGCCACCAGGAGCAGCGTGGCCAGGGCATTGAGGGCCGGGGTCGGAGATGCACGCACAGCGTTGTACAGCTTGATGGGGACGGTGATGTTCGAGGCGTTGCCGAACAGGAACTGGCTCACGACGAAGTCGTCGAGCGACGTGGCGAACACGATCATGGCCGAGGCGAAGATCGAGGGCAGCAGGAGCGGGATCAGCACCGTCCGAATGGCCTGAAGGGGGCTGGCGCCCAGGTCCATGCTCGCCTCTTCGTAGTCCCGGCCGATGGCCAGCAGTCTCGAGCGCACGATCACGAGCACGTACGAGACCGAGAACGTGACGTGGCCCAGCAGCATGGCCGGCCGACCCAGCGGGACGAACTGGTAGAGGTTGACCATCACCAGGTAGAGCGCCGAGCCGATGACGATCTCCGGGGTGACGAGCGGCACCAGGGCGATCCCGTTGGCCACGCTGCTGGTCCGCGACCGCCACCGGGTGAGCCCCATCGCGAGCATGACGCCCAGTGGGGTCGCCACCAGGACCGTCGCTGCCGCGAGGATCAGGCTGTTCTCCAGTGCCAGCAGCAGGCTGGGGTCCTCGCCCACCGACCCCTCGGCGCAGCAGTACCACTGCGTGGAGAAGCCCTGCCAGCTGCTGCGCGACCGGCCGTCGTTGAAGGAGAACTGCACCGCGATCAGGACGGGGAGGAGAGACCACAGGATGTACAGCCAGGTGACCGATGCGAGCACGTAGGGACGACGCCAGGGATTGCGCCAAGGGGGCACCCATCTCCTGGCTCGGGCAGGAGGGGCCTCGGCGCGGCGAGGGGCCTCGGTGGCCGTCATCGGGTGTCCCTGCTCGCGCGCTGGGTCAGGATGAGGTAGTAGGCCATGAAGAACAGCAGGACGAGCGAGAGCAGCAGCACCAGGGAAGCACCGAAGTTCTTCAGGGGACCCTGCAGGAGGAACAGCTCGATCTGGTTGCCGATCATGGTGGTGTTCGGGGAGCCCGACACGATCGCGTTCGTGTAGTAGTCACCGGCCAGGGGAAGGGCGGTGATGACGAGCGCCGTGATCAACCCCATCTTCGACAGCGGCAGGGTCACGTGCAGGAAGGTGCGGACCGAGCCCACGCCGAGGTCGCGCGAGGCCTCGAGCAGCCGCTGGTCGATCCGGTCCAGCGACGCGAACAGCGGAATGATGAAGTACGGCAGGTAGCCGTAGGCGAGGGCGATCACCACGGTGAACGGGTTGCCGGCCAACCAGGAGACCGGCGCGACGCCGAAGATCCCGATCGCCTTGTTCACGTAGCCGTCGTCCTGCAGCAGGTTGACCCACGCGAGCATGCGGGTGATGTAGTTGATCCACCACGGCGCGAGGATCAGGGCCAGGACCAGGCCCCGCCTCTTCCCGGCCAGGCGGGCCGTGTAGTACGCCACGGGGTAGCCGACCGCGACACAGATCAGCAGCGCGCAGACCGTGTAGGTCGCGGTGCGGACCCACACCGCCTGGAAGGGGCCGGAGATGGAGTCCGAGACCACCTGCTGGAACGTGGCGAACTGCCAGTCGAGCGGGTTCCATGCGGGGATCGGCTCCCCGAAGATGTTGATGTTGCCGCTGAAGGCGACCGCCATGACGGCGTAGAACGGCACGAGGAACAGCGCGACGAGCCAGAACGTCCCCGGGAGGGCGAGCGCCGGCCACAGTCGCCGCGTCGCGCGGTCGTGGCCGGACCTGGGTTCAGCCACCGGCCTTGAACTCGGACCAGGACTGACGCCACAGGGCCTCGGTGCTCGGGCTCACCTCGTAGAACGTGAGCCCGGTGTCGAAGTCCTCGGGCAGCACCACGGCGTTCATCAGGTTCTCCGGGATGTACCCCTGGTCGATCAGGTACTCGGCGGACAGCTTCGTCAGCGGCGGCTGGTAGCCGTTCCACCCGAAGTTGCGCAGGCCGATCTCGTTGTCGAGGAGGTCGTTGATCAGCAGGTGCGCCAGCACGGGCTTGGTCGCGCTCTTGGGGATGGCGATGTTGTCGCTCCCGATGACCCGCTCAGCCGGATCCTCCGGGCGCCAGTAGGCCAGGACATCGGTGGTCTCACCCTTGGGCAGGTAGTACTGGCCGGCAATCGGGTCGCCCGACCAGGCCTGGTGGATCGTGGCGGTGCCCTCGGGGACCTCGGAGTAGGCGTTCACGTTCGCCTTGACCTTCACCCGGTCGATCAGCTCCATCAGTGAGTCAGTGGCCTCGTGGACGATGTCGGGGTCGCTGGTGTTGATGTCCGTGCTGATCTGGTTGCGCAGCATCGACATGCCGATCGCTTCCTGCATGTCGTCGAGCAGGTAGACCTGTCCCGAGTGCTGCTCGTCCCACATCAGGTCGTAGCCGTTCTCCGGGACGCTCGACACCCGGTCCGCGCGGTAGAACACGCCCGTGCCGTAGATCGTGTAGGGCACGGTGTACCGCGCCCCCTGGTCGTACCAGGGGTCCTGGTACTCCGGCCAGAGGTTGGTGAGGTTGGGCACGTACGAGTGGTTGAGCGGTTGGAGCAGCTCGGTGTAGACCATCTTGCTCATCACGCTGGGACCGGGGAAGACGAGGTCGAACGACTCGCCCGACGCGCGGATCTTCGCCAGCATCTCGTCGTAGTTGCTGTACGGCGTCACCTGCACCTCGACGTCGTGCTGCTCACCGAAGGCCTTCATGACGCCCGGCGCCATGTACGCCTCGTAGTTCAGGATCTTGAAGGCGCCACCCGTCTCCGGATCGAGCCCGTCATCGATGGGCGGGTTGCTGTCCTTGATCGGCAAGGTCACCGGGCTGTCAGGCCGAGCCAACGGATAGGGGGCGGCGCCGTTCTGTCGCCTGCCCGGAGTCCTCGCCTCCACAGGCATTGAGAAGCGGCAGAGCCCCCAACCCCACGCCGATCCACAGGCCTCCCCGCAATACGTCACGGCGGCCGAGCTGCGGCCTGGGGCGCCGACGACGCAGGGCCGGATCGGCCGGGTCGAAGTTCATGCCAAACTCCTTCACGGTCGAGTCAGGACGTCGCGCTGGCCTCACGAAGGATCTGGGTTGACTGACGGTTCAGCCAGTTGCCTTCATTCTTACTCCCGGAGCGCCCGCGTGTCGAGCCTTGACCGTCGAGAGCCGCACGGAGTCGCAGCTCGACGCCGTCAGCCGGCTCGGCAGCAGCCTTGTTCGCTGTCGCGGCGCCCGCATAGACTGAACGATCAGTCAATGACCTGAGGAGCTCGGATGACCGGCACCGCAACCCTGCTGTCCGACCAGCTCGACGCCGTCCTCGAGGAGGAGACCCGGACCTTCGTCGATCGCCAGCCGGAGAGCCGCGCCTTCCGTGACCGCGCCCGCCGCCTGGCCGGTGCCGCGACCTCGAACTGGCAGATCGCCGAGCCGCAGGCCGTGTGGATCAGCCACGGCCGGGGCTCGAAGGTCTACGACGTCGACGGCTGCGAGTACTCCGACTTCCACGGCGGGTACGGCGTCTCGCTGGCCGGCCACGCCCACCCGGCGATCGTCGCCGCCGTCTCCGACCGGGTCACCCGGGGCACACACTTCGCCCAGCCGACCGAGGACGCGATCACGGTCGCCGACAACCTCGCCGAGCGGTTCGACCAGCCCCTGTGGCGCTTCGGCAACTCCGGCACCGAGGCCACGATGGACGCGGTCCACCTGATGCGCGCGGCGACCGGGCGTGACCGGATCCTCAAGGTCGAGGGCTGCTACCACGGCCACCACGACTCCGTCGTGGTCTCCGTGCTGCCCGAGGCCGACGACGACATCGGCCCGGCCGACCGGCCGCACAACGTCCCGGACAACAGCGGCATCCCCGCCGCGATCATGGACCTGGTCACGGTCGTGCCGTTCAACGACCTCGGCGCCGTCGAGCGTGCGCTGACGGAGTACCCCGAGCAGGTCGCGGGCATGATCCTCGAGCCGATCATGATGAACGCCGGGATCATTCACCCGCTCGACGGCTACCTCGCCGAGCTGTTGGACCTGCTGCACCGCCACGGCGCGCTGCTGACCTTCGACGAGGTCAAGACGGGCCTGACCGTCGGCCCGTCCGGGGTCTCGGGCCTCGTCGGCGTCACGCCCGACCTGGTCTGCCTGGCCAAGGCGATCGGCGGTGGCGTCTCGACCGCCGCGATCGGAGGCAGCGAGCAGGTGATGTCGCTGATCGCCGACGGCCGATACGAGCAGGTCGGCACCTTCAACGGCAACCCGCTCGCCATGGCCTCGGCCCGGGCGATGCTCACCGAGGTGCTCACGCCCGCGTCGTACGCCCACCTCGACCGGCTGCGGGACCGGATGGAGGCGGGCCTCCAGGAGGTCCTCGGCCGGCACCGGCTGCCGTGGCGCGTGGTCACGGCCGGCGCCAAGGGCTGCCTGTCGTTCCTGCCGGAGCCGGTCCGTGACTTCCGGGACTTCCTGACCCTCGACGGTCGCTACGGCCACGCGCACTGGCTGGTCCAGCACAACCGGGGCGCCTTCCTTCCGCCCTGGGGCAAGGTCGAGCAGTGGCTGCTCTCGGTGCAGCACACCGACGAGGACGTCGACCGGTTCGTGGCCAACTGCGACCACCTCGCCACCCGGCTGACCCGCGCGGAGGCCTGACGGCGGGCGGGTGCCGGGCTCAGGCCAGGCCGAGCTCGCGAGTGGCGATGTCGAGCGCCAGCGAGCGGGCACGGGCGCCGTCGACGACCGGGTCCTCGAGCGCGATCTGCACGACCAACCCGTCGAGGAGTGCCGTCCAGACGATCGTGAACGCGTCCACGTCGACCGGTCCGATCTCACGGTCGTCGACCCCGGCCTGCACCACCCGGGTGACCAGGTCGCGCCACTGCTGGTCCAGTGCCGCCCGGTCCTTCTTGACCTCGGGGTGCCGGAAGGCCTGGGCCCACAGGTCGAACCAGAGCCCCCAGTCAGAGGGCGCCTTACGGGCGTCCGGCAGGCACCAGTTGACGAGGCTCTCGATGCGGTCACGCAGCGCGGGGGTCTCCTGGAGCATGGCGTCGACGGATGCGTAGAACGCCCGCTCGGACCAGCGCAGCGCCTCGGTGAGCAGGCTGTCCTTGGTGCCGAAGTAGTAGATGACCAGGGCCGGGCTGGCGCCGACGCGCGTCGCGACGTCGGCGATCCGGGTCTCGGAGAAGCCGCGCTCGGCGATCAGCTGGGCCGCCGCCGCCAGCATCTCCTCCCGGCGGACGACTGCCACCGCCTCGCCCTGCTCCTTGACAGCCACCGACACCCTTCGGATCCGGGCCCGAACTGCCCCGGGCACTCTTGTCGCGCACCGTAGCATGGTCATAGACTGAACAGTCAGTCAGGACCGTCGAGCCGATCGGATGCGCCATGGTCAACGAGTACGACGCCATCGTCGTCGGAGGCGGACACAACGGTCTCGTCTCCGCGGCCTACCTGGCCCGGGCCGGCCTGCGGACGGTGGTCCTCGAGGCGCGGGCCACGACCGGCGGCGCGGCCACCACCGAGCGCCCGTGGCCCGAGCACCCGCACCTCTCGGTCACACGGCTGTCGTACGTCATGAGCCTGATGCCGCCCACGATCCTGGCCGACCTCCAGCTGGAGCGGCACGGCTACAAGGTGCACCCGATGGGGCCCTACTACCAGGCGTTCCCCGAGGGTGGCTCGCTGACGATCCACGACGACGACGACGCACGCACCCGCGAGTCGATCGCCCGCTGGTCGCCGAAGGACGCGCGGGCCTGGGTGGAGTGGAACGAGTGGCTCGGCGGGCTCGCCGACGTGCTCGGCCCGATGCTGATGACCGTCCCGCCGACCATCGGCTCCCACAGCCCCGCCGACGTGGCCGACCTGGCGAGGCTGGTCTGGCGCAACCGGGGCGTCGACGCGCGCACCATCGCCGACGTGACCCGGCTGATGACGATGAGCATCGCCGACCTGCTCGACGACTGGTTCGAGTCGCCCGAGGTCAAGGGCGCGATGGCGGTCAACGGCGTGATCGGCACCTGGGCCGGCCCCTACGAGCCGGGCACGGCGTACGTGATGGCCCACCACTCGATCGGCGACGTCGGCGACGGCCATCTCGGCAGCTGGGGCTTCCCCGAGGGCGGCATGGGCGCCGTCTCGGCCGCGATCCGTCGCAGCGCGGAGGCCTTCGGCGCCGAGATCCGCACGAGTGCGCCCGTCGCCTCGATGCTGGTCCGCGACGGACGGGTCGAGGGCGCCGTGCTGGCCTCGGGCGAGGAGCTCCGGGCCCCCGTCGTGGTCACCAGCCTCCACCCCAAGCGCGCCTTCCTCGAGCACGTCGGCGCGGCCCACCTGCCCGACGACTTCGTGCGCGACATCGAGCGGTGGCGCTCGCGCAGCGGTGTGGTCAAGATCAACCTCGCCATCGACCGACTGCCCAACTTCACCGCGGACCCGACCGACGGCCAGGCCGAGCACCACACCGGATCGGTGGAGATGGCGCCGACCATGGAGTTCATCGAGCGCGCGTTCATCGACGCCCGGGAGGGTCGGCCGGCGCTGGCGCCGTTCAGCGACGGCGTCATCCCGACCACGCTGGACCGCACCCTGAACCCCGACGGGACCCACATCTTCTCGCTCTTCACCCAGTGGGTGCCCGAGGACTGGAGCACCGAGCCCCACACCGAGGAGCTCGCGGCCTACGCCGACCGGCAGATCGACCTCTACGACGCGGTCGCACCCGGCTTCCGCGACTCGATCATCGCGCGCGACATCGTCGGGCCCCACGAGATGGAGACGGAGTACGGCCTCGTCGGCGGCAACATCTTCCACGGCGAGCTCTCCGTCGAGCAGCTGTTCCACCTGCGCCCGGCGCCCGGGTACGCCGACTACCGGACGCCGGTGGCCGGCCTCTACAACGCGAGCTCGGCCACCCACGCCGGCGGCGGGGTATGCGGCATTCCCGGGCTGCAGGCGTCCCGCGCCGCGCTCAAGGACGCCAAGGCGCAGCGCCGGTCGCCACGACGACTGCTGGCCGGCCTCGGCCGCTGATGTCCTGGGAGGTCCGGCCCGGGCTGCGCCGGATGCTCGAGGCACGGACCGTGGCCGTGCTCGGCGCCAGCGAGCGGCCGGACAGCTTCGGCTGGCGGATGACGACCGAGGTGATGCGCAGTCCCGGGATCGAGCGGGCCTGGCTGGTGAACCCCGGTCGCGACGCCGTGCTCGGGCAGCCCTGCGTCCCCGCCCTGTCCGACGTCCCCGAGCCTGTCGACCTGGTGCTGCTCGGGGTCCCGGACACCGCCGTACCCGGACTGCTGCGCGAGGCGTCGGAGCGCGGCGATGCGGGCGCGGTCGTCTTCGGCAGCGGGCGCGGCCTGCGGGACGAGATCGTGGCGGCCGCGGCCGGGCTGGAGGTCTGCGGCGGCGGCTGCATGGGCTTCGTCAACGTGTCGTCGGGGGTGCGCGCGATCGGGTACCTCGAGCGCGACCCGCTGCCCGCGGGGCCGGTCGCGCTGGTGACGCACTCCGGGTCGGTGTTCTCCGCGATGCTGCGCACGCACCGCCGGCTGGAGTACTCCCTCGCCGTCTCGTCGGGCCAGGAGCTGGTCACCACGACCGCCGACTACCTCGGATACGCGCTGTCGCGGCCCGAGACCCGGGTGGTCGGGCTGGTGCTGGAGACGATGCGGGACGCCCCCGGGCTGGCGGCCGCCCTGGCGTACGCCGCGGAGCTCGACGTGCCGGTGGTCGCGCTGACCGTGGGCGGCTCGACGCGCGGCCGCGACCTCGTCGACGCCCACTCGGGTGCGATCGCGGGCTCCGACGCCGCGTGGGAGGCGATGTTCGCGGCGTACGGCGTGCACCGGGCCGACGACCTGGGCGAGCTGGTCGACAGCCTCGAGTGCTTCGCGGTCGGGCGGCGGGTACGCCGTCGGGCCGGCGGGATCGCGACCGTGCACGACTCTGGGGCCGAGCGGGTGCTGGCCGCCGACGTCGCCGAGGCGCTGGGCGTGCCGTTCGCGCCACTGTCGGAAGGGACCGTGAAGCGACTGGGCGGCCTGCTGGACCCCGGGCTCGAGCCCACCAACCCGCTCGACGTCTGGGGCGCCGGCCACGACTCGGAGTCACTCTTCGCGGACTGCCTGGTCGCCCTGGCAGACGACGACGAGGTCGACGTGGTCGCGCTCGCGGTCGACCTGGTGCCGGAGTACGACGGCGACGAGTCCTTCCCGCGCGCGCTCGACCGGCTGGTCGCGGCGACCGACAAGCCCGTCGTCGTGCTCTCGAACCTCGCCGCCGCCGTCGACCAGCCGCTGGCCGACGGCGCTGCGGGAGAGGGGCATCCCGGTCCTCGAGGGGACCCGCTCCGGGCTCCGCGCGCTGAGGCACCTGCGCGACCAAGCGGTCCGGCCGGCCCGCCGGGGGACGACCGGCGGTCGACGAGGAGCGGCAGAGGCGCTGGACCGAGCTGCTGGCTCGCGGCGACGCCGACGCCCTCCAGCTGCTCCGCGACTACGGCGTACCCGTGGTCGAGATGTGCCTGGTGGACGACGAGGTGGCGGCGATGGCCGTGGCGGAGACGCTGGGGTGGCCGGTCGTGCTCAAGACCGCGGCACCGGAGGTTCATCACAAGCTCGACATCGACGGCGTCCGGCTGGGGCTGACAGACGTGCAGTCCGTCCGGACGGCGTACGCGGACCTCGCCGAACGCCTCGGTCCGCGCGTGGTCGTCCAACGCCAGGTGTCGCCAGGGGTCGAGGTCGCGCTCGGGATCCACCGCGATCCCCTCGTGGGCCCGCTCCTCCTGGTCGCCGCGGGCGGTGCGCTGGTGGAGTTGCTGGCCGAGCGGGCCGTCGCGCTGCCACCGGTCGACGCCGACGTGGCGCGCGGGCTCGTGGACGGGCTGCGGTTCGCCACCCTGCTCGCGGGCCACCGCGGCGCCGCGGCGGTGGACGTGACGGGGTTGGTTGAGGCGGTGGTCGCCGTCTCCCGGATCGCCCACGAGGTCGGCGACCGGCTCGACGCGCTCGACGTCAATCCCCTCGTGGTCCTCCCCGGCGGCGTCGTGGCCGTCGACGCCCTGGTCGTCCCGCGCTCGCGATAGTCCGTCACGAAAAGCACCGGGCGGCGGATGGAGCTTTTCGTGCCGGACTATCCCGCCGGGCGGGGTCAGCTGCCGGCGGACTCGGGGAAGGGCAGCGCGATCGGGTCGGGGGCCAGCCGGCTGCGGCCGTGCTCGTCGAACCGGTCGAGTCCCAGGTCGGTGACGTCGACCAGGTCCGTGCGCCCGTCGACGGCGAGGTCGGCGGCGGCGCGCGAGACGCCGGGGCCCCACATCATCCCGTGACCACCGGCCGCCGCGACGACGGTGCCGTCGACCGGGCCGTCCGCGGTCACCGCCGGCCCCAGGATGGGCAGGTGGTCGGGGGTGTAGTCGATGGTGGCGGCCCACGCCTTGCGCAGCCCGAGGTCGGCGGTGACCGGGACGAGCTCGGCCATTCGGGTGCGGACCCGGTCGTAGTAGCCCCAGTCGAACTCCGTGGCCTCGCCCGGCTTCTCGTCGGGGTTGCTCATGCCCCAGAGCATCCCGCCCTCCTCGGGTCTCCAGTAGATGCCGGAGGCGACGTCGAAGACCATCGGCAGCCGGTCCGCCGCCAGGTCGGGATGAGCCTCGGTGACCACGACCTGGTGGCGCGCACCGCCCGCCGGGATCCGGCAGCCGGCCGCCCGGCCGACCCCGGCCAGCGTCGGGCCGCCCGTCAGCACGACCCGCTCGGTGGCGATCGCACCCGACGTCGTGCTGACTCCGGCGACCCGGCTCCCCGCGAGCCTGAGTCCCGTGAACGCCGTGTGCTCGACGACGTGAACGCCGGCGGTGAACAGCGCCGCGGTGTAGGCCAGCACGTTGCGGGGCGGGTCGATGTAGCCGTCGCCGGGCGCGTAGGACCCGCCCCTCGTCCTGCCCCGCGCCATGGCCGGGTTGAGGTCGTCGAGCTCGTCGGACCCGACCCAGCGGACGTCGAGCCCGAGCCCCTGCTGGAGCTCGATCCGGGCGTGCGCCTCGGCCACCTCGCGCTCGGAGAAGCAGGGCATCGAGTAGCCCTGCGCGACGAAGCCCGAGTCGATCCCCAGGCGTTCCTGCTGCCCGGCGTAGAAGTCGCGGCTGTACAGACCCAGCCGGATGGCCGGCTCCGTGCCGCCCTGGGCCCGGACCATCCCGGCGGCCCGGGCGCTGGCGCCGGAGCCGAGCGTGCGCTGCTCGAGCAGTACGACGTCGCGCAGCCCGGCCTCGCGGAGGAACCACGCGCACCAGGCGCCGATCGTCCCCCCGCCCACGACGACGGCATCGGCGGTGCGCGGAGGGGCGCTGGTCACCCTCCCGAGGCTGGCATAGACTGAACGGTCAGTCAATGACTTCGCGAGGTGGTGACCGATGTACGGCCTGACCCCGGCTGACCTCGACCTCCAGGCGCGGGCCCGCGCCTTCACCGACGAGCTGATCGGCACCGAGCTCACCGCCGAGGAGCACGACGGAGCGCTGCCCGACGACGTGGTCGCCGCCCAGCACCGGCGGGCGATCGAGCTCGGTCTCTTCGCCACCAACATGCCGACCTCGGTCGGCGGGCTCGGCTGCAGCAGCCTGCAACAGGTGCTGGTCCAGGAGCAGGCAGGCCGGGTCACCAACGGCATCGGCTGGTGCCTGGCCACGCCCCCGTCGTGGTGGCCCGAGGTCGCCAACGACCACCAGCGCGAGACCTGGCTGCTGCCGACGGTCCGCGGTGAGCGGACCGAGTGCTACGCGATCACCGAGGAGGGCGCCGGCTCCGACGTGTCGGACCTGACGGCCACCGCCCGACGCGAGGGCGACGACTACGTCCTCGACGGCACCAAGTGGCACGTCACCTCCTTCCACGAGGCCGACTACGTCTTCTTCCAGGCCGTCCTCACCGAGGGCGACCACGCCGGCGACCAGGCCCTCTTCGCGGTCGACAAGGACGCAGCAGGGGTCCGCGAGGTCCGGACGCCCGCCTACACGCACACGCTCGGGCACGGCCACCCGATCGTCGCCTTCGAGGGCGTGCGGGTCCCGGCCAGCCACCTCGTCGGCTCGGAGGAGGACGGCATGTCCTTCGTCTACGAGTGGTTCCGTTTCGAGCGGCTGATGGTGGCCGCGCGCTGCCTCGGCGCCGCGGAGCGGCTGATCGAGGAGACGACGGCCTTCGCGAAGGAGACGGATCGTCGGCGGCGTACCCCTCGTCGAGCGCCAGCTCGTCCAGGCGATGCTGGCCGACAGCCTGACGGAGCTGTTCGCGGCCCGGGCGATGACCTACGAGACCGCCCGCTCCATCGACGAGGGCGTCGACCGCAAGGTGCTGCACGGCCGATGCTCGATGGCCAAGCTCTACGCCTCCGAGATGGCCGGTCGGGTCGCCGACCGCGCGGTCCAGGTCTTCGGCGGCCGCGGCTACATGCGCGAGAACGTCGCCGAGCGGTTCTACCGCGAGCTGCGGGTCGAGCGGATCTGGGAGGGGGCCAGCGAGGTGCAGCGGCTGATCATCGCCGACCAGCTGGCCAAGCGCGGGCGGGCCGCGCTGGTCTGACCCGCGTCGTTAGTGTGGCCGGGTGGCCACCTCCGACGTCCCCGCCGCCTGGCGCGGCCTGGTCGACGACGCCGCCATCTTCCCACCCGGCGACAGCCCCCTGGACGAGGCGGTTTCGGCGTACGCCTCACGTCGCGACGAGTGGTACGCCGACCTGGTCGGGTCGTTCGTGGTCAAGGACGTCGATGTCCCGAACGTCGACGCGCCCCTCCCCTTGTCGATCGTGGTGACCGGCGGCGCCGGCGCGATCGGGGGCGCCCTGAAGCTGGCGGCGAAGTCGCCGTGCCCGGTAGCCGGTCTCGAGATCGCCCTCCGCGACCTCGACGACCTGACCGGCGCCGCACGCCGCGTGGTCGCGGCACTCGACGCCGCCCGCGCCGACGGGCTCCTCGATGACGAAGTCCCGGTGTACGTCGAGCTCCCCCCGGTCGGCTCGAGCGCGAGCTGGCTGGCGGCCGCCGACGAGGTGGCCGCCGCCGAGCTCCGGCTGAAGTTCCGTACCGGCGGGCTCGAGGCCGATCTGTTCCCGAACGCGCACTCCCTCGTCGGCTGGATCGACGCGGCGCTGGACCGCGAGACAGCCTTCAAGTGCACGGCGGGCCTGCACAACGCCCTGCGCCACACCGGTGACGACGGCTTCGAGCACCACGGCTTCCTCAACGTGCTGCTGGCCACCCGGCTCGCGTTCGACGGCGCCACCGGCGATGACGTGGCCGCGGTCCTCGAGCAGCGCGACGCCGAGCCGCTGCTCGGGCTCTGGAACGACCAGGGCGACCAGGCGATGGCCAGCGCCCGCCGGTGGTTCACCTCGTTCGGCTCGTGCAGCGTGACCGAACCGCTCGATGACCTGATCGCACTCGGACTCGTGGAGGCTCCCGCATGAACACCTGGGTGGACGGAGCCGCCGGCTCCCTGTTCGACGTCGACAACCTGCCGTACGGCGTCTTCTCGCTCCCCGGCGAGGAGCCGCGCGTCGGCGTCCGGATCGGCGACCACGTGCTCGATCTCGCGCCGGTCGCCGCTGCCGAGATGCTCGACGTGCACCACGTCTTCGAGGAGCCGACGCTCAACCCGCTGATGGCCGAGGGGCCACAGGTCGCCGCGTCGATCCGGCAGTGGATCACCGGGCTGCTGACCGACGAGACCGAGCGCGGCCTGGTCGAGCCGCACCTGCTGCCGCTGGACGAGGTCGAGCTGCTCCTGCCGGTCGAGGTCGCCGACTACGTCGACTTCTACTGCTCGCTCGAGCACGCCACCAACGTCGGCCGGATCTTCCGCCCCGACGCCGAGGCGCTGCTGCCGAACTGGCGACACCTTCCGGTCGGCTACCACGGCCGCGCCGGCACCGTCGTGGCCAGCGGGACCGACGTCGTGCGCCCGTCGGGACAGCGGAAGCCCCCGGACGCAGACGCGCCGACGTACGGCCCCAGCACGCGGCTCGACATCGAGGCCGAGCTCGGCTTCGTCGTCGGATCACCGTCGCAGCTCGCCTCCCGGGTCGGCGTCGACGACTTCGGCCAGCACGCCTTCGGGCTGGTCGGTCTCAACGACTGGTCGGCACGCGACATCCAGGCGTGGGAGTACGTGCCGTTGGGACCGTTCCTCGGCAAGTCGTTCGCGACCTCGATCTCCCACTGGGTCACGCCCCTGGCGGCGCTCGACGCGGCGTGGGTCGACCTGCCGGGCCAGGACCCCGACCCGCTGCCCTACCTGCAGGGCTCCGCCGCCCGTGGTCTCGACATCGACGTCGAGGTCGAGCTGAACGGTGAGGTCGTGAGCCGGCCGCCGTACGCCTCGATGTACTGGTCCCCGGCCCAGATGCTCGCCCACATGACCGTCAACGGCGCCTCGCTTCGCACCGGCGACCTCTTCGCCTCGGGCACCATCTCCGGCGCCGAGCGCGAGCAACGCGGTTCGTTCCTCGAGCTCAGCTGGGGCGGGAAGGAGCCGTTCGGCGACGGCCGGACCTTCCTCCAGGACGGTGACCGCGTGGTGCTGCGCTACACCGCGCCCGGCACCGGCGGCGGCCGGATCGCCCTCGGCGAGGTCGCGGGCACCGTCGTACCCGCCACTGCCTGAGACCCCCTAGCCTTGGCCCGTGGGCCTGCTGACCCCCCTCGCCGTCAAGATCGGCTCGATCCCGTGGATGCCGAAGCTGCTCCCCCAGATCGTGGCCGTCGACAAGACGCTGCAGCGCGTCTCGCGCGGCCGGCTGAGCGTGCTGGAGATCGCCGGCCTGCCGAGCCTGGCCCTGACCGTGCCCGGGACGGAAGTCGGGCGCGCCGCGCACCACTCCCCTGCTCTGCGTGCCGCACGAGGGCGGCTGGCTGATCGCCGGCTCGTACTTCGGCGGCCCCAAGACCCCCGTCTGGGTCTACAACCTCCGGGCCACCGACACGGCCGAGATCCGGTTCGACGGCTTCGCGTACCCGGTGTCGTGGCGGGAGGTGGAGGGCGAGGAGCGGGCAGCGCTGTGGCAGGTCATGCTCCGGACCTGGCCCAACTTCGCGCTCTACGAGCAGCGCACCGACCGGACCATCCCGGTCTTCTACCTCACCCCGCGCTGAGGAGCCCACTACTGTGACCGCGTGCAGCTCGGTCAGTACCCCGCCCCCGGGCACGTCGTGGCCCACATCAGCGACCCCCACCTGCTCGCCGGCGACGCGCGGCAGTACGGCGTCGTCGACCCCGAGGCCGGCCTGAAGCTTGCCCTCGATCGACTCACCCGCCTCGACCCCGCTCCCCAGGCGCTGGTGTTCACCGGCGACCTCGCCGACCTGGCCGAGCCGGCGGCGTACTCGCGGCTCCGCGAGCTCGTCGAACCCGTGGCCGAGGCCCTCTCGGCGACCGTGGTCTGGGTGATGGGCAACCATGACGAGCGCGCGGCGTACGCCCGAAGCCTCTTCGACGAGGACGGCGACGGCCCACAGGACCGCGTGCACGAGGTTGCGGGGCTGCGGATCGTGGCCCTCGACACGAGCGTGCCCGGCTACCACCACGGCGAGCTCACCGACGAGCAGCTGGCGTGGCTGACCGACGTGCTCGCGACACCGGCACCCCACGGCACCCTGCTGGCGATGCACCACCCGCCGATCCCTGTCCCGATGCTGCCGGCGGCCGAGATCATCGAGCTGGCCGACCAGCAGCGCCTGGCCGACGCCATCACCGGGACCGACGTCCGCGGCATCCTGGGTGGCCACTTCCATTTCTCGACGTACTCGACGTTCGCCGGCGTCCCGGTCTCGGTCGCCTCAGCCACCTGCTACACGTCGGACCCCGCGCCGACCGCCCGGTTCGTGTCCGGCGTCGACGGCCACCAGGCGGTGACGATGCTGCACCTCTACGACGACCGCGTGGTGCACACGATCGTGCCGCTCGCCGAGGTGCCCGAGGTCAGCGGCTATCCCTCCGACGTGCGGGCGCAGGTCGAGGCCCTCAGCGCGGAGGAGCGCCGCGAGCTGCTGTCCCGCAAGGACTCGCCGTTCTACAGGGGCGGCGACGCCCAGGTCTGACCCGGACGTACGGCTAGACGCCCTCGCGGTCGACGAAGCCGGGGTGAACGAACGGCTCGCCGCGCTTCATCTGCTCGACCGCGCCGGGGTGGAGGCGGTGCAGGTGAGTGATGGCCCGACGCCGGTAGCGCAGCACCTGGACCGCGCCGAGGCCCCAGAAGAGGTACTGGACCGACAGCGCCACCCGGAAGTCGTCGAGCCCGTACGCCGCCACCCCGGACGGCTCGCGCCACTCCAGGAGGATTCCGACCAGTCCCATGGTCAGCAGCGACGCCGAGAAGCCGCCGACGTTGACGATCCCATTGGCCCGCCCCGACTCGGTGAGCGGCGTGAACGACCGGGCCAGGTCGAAGCCGACCATCGAGGCCGGACCCCCGGACGCCGTGACGCACACCAGGATCACCAGCAGCCACATGGGTGCCGGCTCGTCCGCGCATCAGCACGAGCGTCCAGACGGTCACCATCGAGGCGACCACGCCGAGCACGATCCAGGACCGGTAGAACGGGAACCGGCCGACCAGCCAGCTCAGCACCAGCCCGGCGACCACCACCCAGGCGATCATCACCATCAGCAGGGTGCTCGCCGTCGTCGGGGACAGCCCCTGCCCCTGGACCAGGAACGGGAAGCCCCACAGCATCGTGAACACCGTCATCGAGAACTGCGACACGAAGTGGGACCACATCCCGAGCCGGGTGCCGGGGTTACCCCACACCAACCGCAGGCTCCGAGCCAGCGCACGCAGCCGGATCGGGGTGGCGCGGTCGTCGGGGTAGGGCGAGTCGGCGACCACCATTGCCACCGCGACCATCAGGAGGACGCCAATCGACGAGGCGACCGCGAACGACTTCGTCCAGCCGAAGTGCTGCAGGGCCAACGCCAGTGGCGCCGCGGCCACGATCGCCCCGAGCTGACCGACCTGCCCGGTCATCTGGGTCGCGAACGGCGCCTGCTTGGGCCGGAACCACGCCGCGACCAGCCGGATGACGGAGACGAAAACCATCGCGTCGCCCGCACCGAGCAGCACTCGTGCCGCGACGCCGACCGGGAACGTGGTCGCGAACGCGAACACCAGCTGCCCGGTGGTCATCAGGGTCAGGCCGGCGAGCAGCATGGCCCGTGACCCGAACCGGTCGAGCAGCACCCCGACGGGGATCTGCATGCCGGCGTACACGACCAGCTGGAGCACGGTGAACAGGGCCAGCGCCGTGGCCTCGATCTCGAACCGTTCGGCCGCGAGCAGCCCGGCCACGCCGAGCGAGCTGCGGTGGAAGACGGCCAACAGGTAGACCGACAGGCCCACCGCCCAGACGGCCCAGGCACGGCTGCTGCCAATCCTGGAGTCGACCTCCTCTGTCACCGCACGGCCGCGCGATCGAGCTGGAGGACGTTGCCACCGCGGCCCCGCGACGCGCTCTCAACCCTCCAACCGGTCATCCGGAGATGGTAAGGCGGGGTCACCGTGATCGCCGACTCTGCGCCGGGCCCGTGCCGATGACGATCAATGGGCGGAACTACGTGCCGGCCGCGCTGTCGATCGTGTCCTCTGCGTGGTAGCGCCGGAGCAGGTCCTGCTCGGCGTCCTTGCGCGGGAAGCAGAAGAACACCAGGACGGCGCCGAGCACGACCGCGACGACGCCCGCGGCGTACGCCCAGTCGTCGCCCTGCAGGAACGACGCCTTCGCCGCGGCGGTGATCTGATCGGCGTACGACGGGTGCTGCTCGGCGATCTGCTCCGCACTGGCGAAGGACTTGGTCAGCTCCGACTGCACCTCCGGAGAAACCTGCTGTCCTCGCTGGTCGCCACCGATCGCCGCGGCGAATGCGTTCGCGTAGCCGGCGGTCAGCAGTGCGCCGAAGAGGGACTGCATGACCGCTCCACCCAGGTCGCGTTGGAGGTCCGCGGTCCCAGATGCCATCCCGGCGCGGTGGACGGGGACGGATCCGGTCAGCGAGTGGGAAGCGGGAGTCCCGGCGAGCCCGACACCGACTCCGAGGAAGGCGTAGGCAATGCCCACCTGCCAGTAGGGGCTGTCCTCCTCCCAGAGCAACAGCATGGAACCAAAGCCGAGCAGCAGGAACACGTAGCCACTCAGCAGGGTCGCCCGGGCCCCAGCTGCGTCGACCAACTTGGCCGAGCGGGGCGCGACCAGCACCATGAAGACGACTGCCGGCAGGAACGCCGCCCCGGCCTCGACGGTGTCGTAGCCGAGCACGTTCTGGAGATATTGCTGGCTGACGAACATCGCACCCATGAGCGACCCGAAGACGATGATCCCGGCGCACGCGGCCACCCAGAACACCCGCCGGCCGGCGACGTGCAGGTCGTAGAGCGGATTCGCGGCGCGCCGTTGCTGCCAGATGAACGCCGCCGCTGCTGCGAGCGCGATCACGCCGAGGCCGAGCGCCACCGCCCCCTTGCCGGGCACCGGCGCGAAGTTGATCGAGAGCACCAGCCCAGCCACCAGCAGCACCGACAGGAGTCCGCCGAGGTTGTCGACCGGCTCGGTCGACTCGTTGGCGTGTGCGGGGACGAACAACCACGCCATCACCAGCGCCACCACTGCCAACGGGAGGGTGATCAGGAAGACTGACCCCCACCAGAAATGCTCCAACAGCCACCCGGCAGTCAGTGGCCCAAGCGACGCGATAGCGCCTCCGAGGGCTGACCACATCGCGATCGACCTCGTCCTCTGCGGGCCCGACCACAGTGCAGTGATCAACGCAAGGGTGGTCGGGTAGGCCATGCCTGCGGACAGTCCGCCCAGGATCCTCGCCAGCACGAGCACACCGTCGGTCCACGCATAGGCCGCGAGCAGGCAGGCCGGCACCGACAGCAGGATTCCGAGGATGAGCAGCAGTTTCCGCCCGTACCGATCCCCGACTGCGCCCAGATAGAGCACCGACGCCGCCAGGCCCAGCGAATACCCGACGGCGATGAGGTTGAGCGCGGTCTGTGAGGAGTCGAATGCCTTCCCGATGGACGGCAGCGCGACGTTGGCCACCGACAGGTTCAGATTGGCAACGGCGGCCACGATGATCAGGCTGGCCAGGACCAGGGACGCACGGTCCGGCGCAGTGCCGGAATCTGTGTCAGCTGGCTCGGCACGTGGGGACATCGCGGCCTCCCGGTCTACGCACGACTCCTCAGTATCTCGCCTCGCAGGTGATCAAGCGTCCCCGGAAAGGATGATTTTGCCAGGAGGTCATGGGACTGCTGAGTGGACAGCTGCTTCGACCTTGTCGGTAGGCCCGGCCAGGAAGACGTACTCCGTGTTGCGCAGGTGTGAAACCTTGCCGACCTTCTCGCCGGAAGGGTTGAAGATGCCGATCTGCGCGCCGACGTACCGCTTGCTGTCGAAAGCGATGAGCCGCACGTCCTCGTGCCCGGCGCCGCGCAGGGAGTGCATCATCTCCTCCGCCGTGATCCATGACTCGTCGTTGTACGAGACGACGAGGACCTCTGCTCGGGCGCGACTGATCAGGTCCTGGAGAGCCGAGGGCATTCCACGCTTGCTGTTGAAGACGCTCTTGGTCGAGACGTCGCGGACGTCGATCCGCTTGCAAGCGACGCCGTAGTGCTCGGGGGCGTCCCAACGGACGAGGGTCTCCCAGATGTGGTAGTTCCTGAAGTAGCGGTGCTGGTTGTACGGCGGATCGAGGTACATCAGGTCAACCGGCTCGAGCTCGTCGACGGTCGCCATCGCGTCGCCCAGGACCGTGGCGCCACCACCGAGGAGCAGATCTGGTCGGCGCAGATCGAGGTCGTTGTAGGCGCGGGGCGCCCACTGCTTGAGGTAGGCCATCTGCAGCCCGGTCGTCGAGTCCACTCGATCGGCCGCCAGCATGAGGCTCGTGAGAAGGATCGGGAACAGCGGTGAATCCCGGTACTCAGCCTCGAGCCGGTTGCGGATCGCGTCGACCCGCGCGCCGTTCTTGGGCTGGAAGTAGCGCGACTGGACGCAGAACGTCTCGGTGAAGTAGCCCGGCTCCCCCGGCAGGGCGCTCAGGCGCTTCAGCTCGTTGTCGAGCTCCTGCTCGTCCACGGCAGACGCGTCGGTCGCGATGAAGCAGTCACTGAGCACGGCGCTGTAGGTGGCCACGTCTGTGGCCGTGACGTGGATGCCGCGCTTCTTCAGCTCCTGCGCCACGCGGGTTGTGCCGGTGAAGAGGTCGACCGCCGTGCGAGCCTCGACCCGCTGCGCGATGTCCCCCAGCACGGAGACAAGGGTGCGCTTGGAGCCGAGGTACTTGATCATGCTCGAACGTTAGGACTCCCGACCGGCAGGCATGGTCGGCGCGCCGCGCACCATCACTGGGGACCCGGGAACATGGGAAAGGCCCCCGCCCACGTTCCCGCAGGGTGAGGGCCCTTCTCGCTGTGTGTGGCAGGTGAAGGATTCGAACCTTCGAAGGCATAAGCCGACGGATTTACAGTCCGCTCCCATTGGCCGCTCGGGCAACCTGCCGTGCTGAGGCAGCCGGTGTTGGCCGGCTGGCAGCAAGACGGAAGAATAGCGCAGCGCCATCGGCACACGAAAACCCACGACCCCACACCGGGGCCGGCCCACAGGAGGACATATGGCGGACTCGAGCTTCGACATCGTGAGCAAGATCGATCGTCAGGAGGTCGACAACGCGCTCGGGCAGACCGCCCGCGAGATCGCCACCCGGTTCGACTTCAAGGGCACCGGGGCCACCATCGAGTGGAAGGGCGACCAGGCGATCGAGATCTCCGCGTCGGCCGACGACCGGGCGAGCGCCGTCCTCGACGTGTTCAAGGGCAAGCTGGTCAAGCGGAGCCAGAGCCTGAAGATCCTCGACGCCTCCGAGCCGCGGCCGTCCGGTCAGCAGAGCAAGATCGGGATCTCGCTCAAGGAGGGGATCACCTCCGAGGACGCCAAGAAGATCTCCAAGCTGATCCGCGACGAGGGCCCCAAGGGCGTCAAGGCCCAGATCCAGGGTGACGAGCTGCGGGTGTCGTCGAAGAAGCGCGACGACCTGCAGGCCGTGATCGCGCTGGTGAAGCAGCAGGACTACGACTTCGCGGTGCAGTTCACCAACTACCGCTGACGTCGCAACCGGCTCGATCGCAGTGTCGGGTTGACTTCAAGTCAACTTGAAGTTGCAGGCTCCTTGCATGACGAACCACGAGTACGCCGACACCAAGGTCGCCGTGATCACCGGCGCCTCGCAGGGGCTGGGGCTTGCGCTGGCCCGCGAGCTGGACCGACGCGGCTGGGCCCTGGTCCTGGACGCCCGCGACGCCGCCCGGCTGGACGATTCCGTCGCGGGCCTGGCCCTGGCACACCCGATCGCCGGCGACGTCACCGATGCCGGCCATCGCACCGCGCTGGCCGCTCGCGCCGCCGAGCTCGGGGGCGCCAGGCTGCTGGTCAACAACGCCAGCACCCTGGGGGCCAGCCCGCAACCGACCGTCGCCGACCTGGCCCCCGAGGTCCTCGGAACGGTCTTCCGCACCAACCTGCACGCTCCCGTGGAGCTGGTCCGGGCGCTGCTGCCGCAGCTTCGTGCCACCGGAGGAACGGTCCTCAACATCAGCTCCGACGCCTCCGTCGAGGGCTACCCGGGGTGGGGCGCGTACGGCGCCTCCAAGGCCGCCCTCGACCAGGTCAGCCGGGTCCTCGCCGCCGAGGAGCCGGACCTTCGGGTGTACGCCGTCGACCCCGGCGACATGCGGACCCAGATGCACCAGGACGCGTTCCCCGGTGAAGACATCTCCGACCGGCCACCGCCCGAGGACCGTCGTACCCCACCTCGTCGCGCTGCTCACGAGCGACCTGCCCAGCGGGCGCTACCGCGCCGCCGAGATCGCAGTGCCGACCGGAGCCGGCCGATGACCGGGTCCACGGCCTTCGAGCCGGTCCCTGACCCGTCACCCGTCGCCGAAGCGACCACGACGCCCGAGTCCCGCGGCCTCGCCCGAGACGCGGTGCAGATGCTGGTGGCGCGGCCCGGGCTGCTGGCCCACCGCCGGGTCCGGGACCTGCCCGCCGAGCTGCGTCCCGGCGACCTGCTGGTGGTGAACACCTCCGCCACCCTTCCCGCCGCCGTCGACCTGGACCGGGAACGCGCCGGCCAGGCCGTGCACGTCTCCACCCAGCTCGACGACGGCGCCTGGGTGGTCGAGGTACGCCGTGCCGACGGGACCGGACCCGCCCACGTCACCGAGGGCGAGGTCCTGCGCCTGCCCGGCGGCCTCCGCCTCCGGGTGGCCGAGGCGCACCCACCCGGGCAGGACCGGCTGTGGCGCGCGGTTCCCTCTCCCTGGCGCGACACCGTCGACTACCTGGGCGAGCACGGCCGCCCGATCGGCTACCGCTACCTGGACTCCCCCGTGCCGCTGGACGACCTGCAGAACGTGTACGCAGACCGGGCCGGCAGCGCCGAGATGCCGAGCGCCGGCCGACCGCTGACCGAACGCGTCCTGGTGAGCCTGATCAGCCGCGGCGTGGTGATCGCACCGCTCGTGCTCGACACCGGCGTCTCCAGCCAGGAGGCCCACGAGCCCCCGCAGCCCGAGCGGTTCACGGTCCCCGACGCCACCGCCCGGCTGGTCAACGAGACCCACCGCGTCGGACGCCGGGTGGTTGCCGTCGGGACCACGGTGGTGCGTGCCCTCGAGACGGTGGCGGACCGCACGGGCCACGTGCACGCCGCGACCGGCTGGACCAGCCTGGTCCTCGGCCCCAGACCGGCCGGCCCGCACGGTGGACGGCCTCCTCACCGGACTGCACGACCCCCATGCCAGCCACCTCGACCTGGTCGAGGCGGTGGCCGGCCCCGCCCTGGTGCGCGACGCCTACGCGGCCGCCGCCGAGGCGCCGACGCCGTACCTGTGGCACGAGCTCGGCGACACCATGCTGCTCCTGCCCTAGCCGGTCGCCATCGCCGGTACGACGGCAGCACCCGTCGCGGGCGTCAGCCAGACCCTGACGTCCTGCTCCAGCCCGATGGCCTCGGCGTGGGTGCGGGTGAGTACGACGGAGACCTCGTCGCCATCCTCGGTCAGCACGGTGGCACGGACCTCGAAGCCGACCCGCAGCACCCGGAGGACGTACCCGGGCGTGGCGCCGGCCAGCCCGGGAACCGCCGAGATCTCGATGTCGTGCGGCCGGATGTTGACTCCGTTGAGCCTGGTCACCTCACCCAGGAACCCCATCACGAAGTCGCTGGCCGGCTCGTCGTACAGCTCCTCGGGGGTGCCGATCTGCTCGACCCGCCCGTCGTTGATCACGACGATCTCGTCGGCGACCTCGAGGGCCTCCTCCTGGTCGTGGGTGACGAACACCGTGGTCACGTGCACCTCGTCGTGCAGCCGGCGCAGCCAGTCGCGCAGCTCCTTGCGGACCTTGGCGTCGAGGGCGCCGAACGGCTCGTCGAGCAGCAGCACGGTCGGCTCGACGGCGAGCGCCCGGGCCAGCGCCATCCGCTGCCGCTGACCACCGGAGAGCTGCGAGGGCATCCGGTGCGGCGAACTGCGACAGGTGCACCAGCTTCAGCAGCTCGTCGACCCGCTCGGCCACCTCGGCCTTGGACTTCTTCCTGATCTCCAGGCCGAAGGCGACGTTCTTCGCCACCGTCATGTGCTTGAACACGGCGTAGTGCTGGAAGACGAAGCCGACGTTGCGCTTGCGCGGAGGCAGCTTCGTGGCGTCGACGCCTTCGATCCCGATCGTGCCCGAGTCGGCGGACTCGAGCCCGGCGATGATCCGGAGCAGGGTCGACTTGCCGCCGCCGGACGGCCCGAGGAGCGCGGTGAGCTGCCCGGTCGGGATGGTGACGCTGACGTCGTCGAGGGCGACGAAGTCGCCGAACGACTTGGAGACGTTCGAGATCTGGATGCTCATGCGTGTTCCTTCGGTCGCAGGAGGGAGACGACCACGATGCAGAGCACGCTCGCGGCCGCCAGGATGAAGGAGGTCGCGTAGGCGGCCTCCTGCTCGAAGTTCTGGTACTTCTGCTCGACGATCAGGGTTGCCGTCTGGGTCTGGCCGGTGAAGTTGCCGGACACGATCTTCACCGCGCCGAACTCCCCCAGGGAGCGCGCCAGCGAGAGGACCACGCCGTAGACGACGGCCCACTTGATGCTGGGGAGCGTGATCCTCAGGAAGGTCTGTCGGGCGTTGGCCCCGAGGCTCCGGGCGGCCTGCTCCTGGTCGTCGCCGACCTCGGTCAGGACCGGCACGACCTCACGGATGACCAGCGGCAGGGCCACGAAGCAGGTCGCCATGATCATGCCCGGCGTGCTGAAGATGACCTGGTAGCCGGCGGACTCCAGGGCCGGACCGAACCAGCCGGTGCGCCCGTTGTAGACGAGCAGCAGGGCGAGGCCCACGACGACCGGCGAGACCGACAGCGGCACGTCGATCAACGCCGACAGCACCCGCTTGCCGGGGAACTCGTAGCGCACGAGCAGCATCGAGATGGTCACGCCGAACGCCAGGTTGATCACCACGGCCCAGAACGCCACCTCGGCCGTCAGCAGCAGGGCGCCCTGGACGGACGGGTCGCTCAGCGTGTCCGTGAGCGTGGTCAGACCGTCCGCGAAGGTCTCCACGACGATGAACGAGACCGGCCAGGCCACGAGGAAGAACACGTAGCCCGACGGCCACCAGCCGCAGGAGCCACTTGACGGGGGTCGCGACATCAACCACGGCGGGCCACCCTCCTCTGGACGATGTCCAGGACGACGATCACGACGAGCGCGATCGCGAGCATCAACGAGGCCACCGCTGCGGCGGCGGCAGCGTTGCCGCCTTCGATGAACGAGACGACCCGGACCGAGACCACCTCGGTGCGGAACGGCAGGTTGCCGCTGAGCAGCACCAGGGAGCCGTACTCGGAGATGGCGCGCGCGAACGACAGGGCGGCGCCGGCCGCGATCGCCGGGAACAGGCTGGGCAGGATGATCCGGCGGAACACCGTGAGCCGGCTCGCACCGAGCGAGGCCGCTGCCTCCTCCACGTCGTGCTCGAGCTCCTCCAGCACCGGCTGCACCGTGCGCACGATGAAGGGGAGGGTGACGAACGCCAGCGCCAGGAAGACCGCCTTCTCGGTGTTGGCCCAGTCGACCCCGAGCGGGCTGCCCTTGCCGTACAGCGACAGCAGCACCAGGCCGGCCACGATGGTCGGGAGCGCGAACGGGATGTCGATGACGACGTCCAGCGCACGCTTGCCCCAGAAGCGGTCCCGCACCAGGACCCAGGCGATGACCGTGCCGACGACCACGTTGACCACCGTCACCAGCACAGACGTGAAGACCGTGAGCTTGATCGCGGCCCACGTCTGGGGGTTGGTCAGCGTCGCGACGTAGGCGTCCCAGCCGCCGCCGGCCGCGGTCACCACGACCGCCGCGAGGGGGATCAGGACCAGAATGCTGAACCAGGTCACCGAGATCCCGAGGGCCAGCGAGGAGCCCGGGGTCAGGTTCGTGGAGGTGTGTCCACCCGAGCCGCGGCCCGGCCGGCGCGTGTGCGCCGGCCGGGCCGAGACATCAGCTACAACAGTCGTCACTCTTCGCCCTCGGTCCCCGTCTTCGCCTGGAGCTTCGGGATGATGCCCTCGGCCTCGTCGAAGAACTTCGCGTCGGCCTCGGCCCAACCACCGAAGTCGTCGTCGATCGTGTACAGCGTGCCCGGGGTCGGGAACGGGTCAGCCGGGTCGTTGGCGCCCTCCACCTCGGGCAGCTCGACACCGTCGACGACCGGCCGGAACCCGGAGAGGGCGTAGTCGGCCTGCGCCTCGGGCGAGGTCAGGAAGTCGAGGAAGCCCTGCGCGCTGTCGCCCGCGTCGCTCAGCACGGCCGCGGGGTTCTCGATCAGCAGCGTGTCGTCGGGGACGACGTAGTCGAACGGCTCGCCGTTCTGGCGGGCCAGGATCGCCTCGTTCTCGTAGGAGATGCAGGACGTCACCGTTGCCCTCGGAGAAGGCGGTCGTCGCGTCGCGCGCCGACGCCGGCAGCGCGATCGTGTTCTGGAGGAGCTTGGTGAAGAACGCCTCCGCCTCGGCGTCGCTTCCGCCCGCCCCGGTGACGTGGGCCCAGGCAGCGAGCATGTTCCACTTCGCCGAACCGGACGAGGCCGGGTTGGGGGTGATGATCTCGACGCCGGGCTTGACGAGGTCGTCCCAGCCCTGGATGCCCTCCGGGTTGCCCTCGCGGACCACGAACGACACGACCGAGGACGTGGCGATGCCCTTGGTCTCGTTGTCCTTCCAGTCCTCGGCGACCAGGCCGGCGTCCACGAGCCGCTGCAGGTCGGGCTCGAGGGAGAAGTGCACGACGTCGGCGTCGAGTCCGCCCTCGACGGCGCGGCTCTGGTCGCCGGAGGCGCCGTACGACGTCTGGAAGGTGACGCCCTCACCGTCGGAGGTGCCCTCGAACTCCTCGAACACGGGCACGTTGGCCGCCTCGAGCACCGAGAAGCCGACCAGGCTGAGTCGATCCCCGCCCGTGGCGCCGCCACTGGCACCCGAGCAGGCGGTCAGGGCGAGTACGCCGGTCAGCGATGCCGCCACTGCGGCCTTGAACTTGGCAGTCATGTCCATCTCTCTCTTGTTGCGCACGCCGACCCGAGAAGGTGCGTATCTGACTATTGACGAGCAGAGTAGTGGACTTTAGCGACTTAGATGGAATCCTCCACATCGTGGCGTGTCTCACCCGTCCAGATCCGGGAGACGATGCACGCCAGGTTGAGCGACGGGACTATCGTGGGAAAGTCGTGGCAGGGACCGATGTCGACCCAAACTGGAACACGTTTCAGTTCTCACATACCGCGGGTATCATTGGTCTAGCCAGCAAGCAATGAGAGGTAAGGGAGCGGTGACCAAGCAGGTCAAGCAGCTCGACCGGGTCATCATCCGGTTCGCGGGGGACTCCGGCGACGGCATGCAGCTGACCGGGGACCGGTTCACGCAGGAGTCGGCCGCCTTCGGCAACGACCTGTCGACGCTGCCCAACTTCCCGGCCGAGATCCGTGCACCTCAGGGCACGCTGCCCGGCGTCTCGTCGTTCCAGGTCCACTTCGCCGACCACGACATCCTCACGCCCGGGGACGCGCCCGACGTGCTGGTGGCGATGAACCCGGCGGCGCTGCGGGCCAACCTGGGCGACCTGCCCAAGGGCGCCTCGATCATCGTCGACACCCACGACTTCACCTCCCGCAACCTCACCAAGGCGGGCTACTCCGCCAGCCCGCTGGACGACGGCTCCCTCGACGAGTACGCCCTCCACCCCGTCGACCTGACCGGGATGACCGTCGAGGCGGTCAAGGAGTTCGGGCTGTCCCGCAAGGACGCCGCACGGGCCAAGAACATGTTCGCGCTCGGGCTGCTCTCCTGGATGTACGGCCGCCCGATCGAGTCGACGATCTCGTTCCTCGAGCGCCGCTTCGCGCGGGTCCCCGACATCCGCGACGCCAACGTCACGGCGTTCAACAAGGGCTGGCACTTCGGCGAGACCACCGAGGCGTTCGTCGTCTCCTACGAGATCAAGCCGGCCCCGATGGACCCGGGCACCTACCGCAACATCACCGGCAACCTCGCGCTGGCCTACGGCCTGATCGCCGGGGGCGTGCAGTCCGGCCTGCCGATCTTCCTGGGCTCCTACCCGATCACGCCGGCCTCCGACATCCTCCACGAGCTGTCGAAGCACAAGTCGTTCGGCGTGACGACCTTCCAGGCCGAGGACGAGATCGCCGGCATCGGCGCCGCGCTCGGGGCCTCCTTCGCCGGAAGCCTCGGCGTCACCACGACCTCCGGCCCCGGCATCGCCCTGAAGTCCGAGACCATCGGGCTGGCCGTGATGACCGAGCTCCCGCTCCTGGTGATCGACGTGCAGCGCGGCGGCCCGTCGACCGGCCTCCCGACCAAGACCGAGCAGGCCGACCTGCTGCAGGCGATGTTCGGCCGCAACGGCGAGTCCCCGGTCCCGATCGTCGCGCCGCGCTCCCCCGGTGACTGCTTCGACGCCACGCTCGAGGCGATCCGGATCGCGATCACCCACCGCACCCCGGTGATGCTGCTCTCCGACGGCATGCTCGCGAACGGGTCGGAGCCGTGGCGGATCCCCGAGGTCTCCGAGCTCCCGCCGATCGATCCCGCCTTCGCGACCCAGCCCAACCACGGCGAGGGGGACGACAAGGAGCTTCTGGCCCTACGTCCGCGACGAGGCCACCCTGGCCCGGCCGTGGGCGATCCCCGGCACCCCCGGGCTGGAGCACCGGATCGGCGGCCTGGAGAAGGGCGACGGCCACGGCAACATCTCCTACGACCCCGCCAACCACGACTTCATGGTGCGCACCCGCCAGGCCAAGGTCGACCGGATCGCCGACTCCCTGCCGCCGATGGAGGTCGACGACCCCACCGGCGAGGCCAAGGTGCTGGTGCTCGGCTGGGGGTCGACGTACGGCCCGATCGGCGCCGGCTGCCGCCGCGTGCGCAAGGCCGGCTACCACGTCGCGCAGGCCCACCTGCGCCACCTCAACCCCTTCCCGAAGGACCTCGGCGAGGTCCTCGCCCGCTACGACAAGGTGCTGGTCCCCGAGATGAACCTCGGCCAGCTCAGCATGCTGCTGCGGGCGAAGTACCTCGTCGACGTGATCGGCTACAACCACGTCCGCGGTCTGCCGCTGAAGGCCGCCGAGCTCGCCGAGGCGATCGGGGAGCTCGTCTCGCAGGCCGAGGGCATCAACGTCGACCTGACGGCACCCGCCGAGGAGGCACTCAAGTGAGCACGACCGAACTCCCGTTCCCGTCCCACCGCAGCGGCGTCGAGTCGGTGCCGACCACCGACGAGCCCCAGACCGGCAAGGACTTCACCAGCACCCAGGAGGTCCGCTGGTGCCCGGGTTGCGGCGACTACGCCGTACTCAAGGCGGTGCAGGGCTTCCTGCCCGAGCTCGGCCTGCGCCGGGAGAACATCGTCTTCGTCTCCGGCATCGGCTGCTCGTCGCGGTTCCCCTACTACCTCGACACCTACGGGATGCACTCGATCCACGGCCGGGCCCCGTCGATCGCGACCGGCATCGCCACCTCGCGCGCGGACCTCTCGGTGTGGGTGGTCACCGGTGACGGCGACGCGCTGTCCATCGGCGGCAACCACCTGATCCACGCCCTGCGCCGGAACGTGAACATGACGATCCTGCTGTTCAACAACCGGATCTACGGCCTGACCAAGGGCCAGTACTCCCCGACCTCCGAGCCCGGCAAGGTCACCAAGTCGACCCCGATGGGTTCGGTGGACCACCCGTTCAACCCGGTGTCACTGGCACTCGGCGCGGAGGGCTCGTTCGTGGCCCGCACGATCGACTCCGACCGCAAGCACCTCACCTCGGTGCTCTCCGCGGCGGCGGCGCACCGCGGGACGGCGTTCGTCGAGATCTACCAGAACTGCCCGATCTTCAACGACGGCGCGTTCGACGCGATCAAGGACCGCGACACCAAGGAGGACGCGATCATCCCGCTCGTCCACGGCGAGCCGATCCGGTTCGGCGTCGGCGGCGGCAAGGGGCTGATCCGCGACACCGCCACCGGCGGCGTGAAGGTCGCGGAGATCGCCGAGGTCGGTGAGGCTTCGCTGCTCGTCCACGACGCCCACAACCCGGACCCGACGACCGCGTTCGCGATCTCGCGGCTCACCGACGCCGGCTACCTCCACCAGGCCCCGATCGGGATCTTCCGCCAGGTCGACCGCCCGACGTACGACGACCTGGCCCGCGACCAGATCACCACCGCCCGGGGCGACACCGACGAGGACGGCACCGACCGCCTCGCCGCCCTGATCGGCGGCGGCGACACCTGGACGGTCGTCTAGCTCGTTGAGTTGGGCGTAATGGCCCGTGAGTTGGGCGCCGTGGCCCCGGCTGCGGGGCCTTCATGCCCAACTCGAGGGGCCCTCGATGCCCAATTCGACAGTCAGGTGGCGAGCCCGAGCTTCTCGAGCCTCCTTGTACCCGGGTCGCATGCCGATGCCGGCGCCGACCGCGAACAGCGTCCGGGAAGCCGGCAAGGCGTGGCCGGACTTCGTGTGTGGCGCGTACACCGCCTCGTCGCCGTCGACCTCGAGCCAGCCGGTGTGGACGCGCTGTTCCTGTCCGACCATGTGGCGGCTGGAACGAGTGCGCCGTGAGGCCCGCGCGCCGGTCACCTGCGGGCAGCGGGCCGTCAGTGCGAGACCAGGCGTACGCCGGCCTCGTCAGCACCCACGCCGCGGACACGCGCGACCATGGACAGGCCGTCCGACCCGACCCAGCCGAGCAGTGAGTGCGGAAGCCGATCGAGGTGGGCGACACCTTCCGGTGTCCACGCGTGGTCCGGTGCCGCCGGTCGGCGCCGACTGGGCGGGGGCTCGCCGGGCGGAAGCTCGTCACCGATCACCCGTGGGGGCGGCGGGCGTCCCGTCGTGGACCAGCACCCGGCGCACCTGGATGCGGATGGCGACGCGCTGCCAGTAGTAGATGTCCATGAGGCGACCGAGGAGGCCCGTGTGCCGGGGGCCGAGGAAGCGCTCCCACTGCGGGGTGATCGACTCCAGCCAGGCTCGGTCCGGCTTGGGATCGACGGTCGCCGTGCCCTGGACGACGACGTACAGCGGGCGAGCTGCTCTCGCCGTGCTCGCGCGCGTGGTAGGCGAGGGCGACCGACGGGTTCTGGCGCAGCCGGACCAGCTTCTTGGGAAGCCCCAGTGACGTGGTGATCGTGACCGTGCCGGCCTCGCGGTCGCGGAGTCCCAGCGGGGCCATGGGCATGATCACCACCCCCTTGGCGGGCGTCACCGAGGCGAACCCGACTGCCGCGTCCCCGCCGATGACCTCGTCGATGTCGTCGTCCCAGGTGACCGTCACGCCAGCGAGGATAGGCACACCTGATCGTTGAGTTGGGCGTAATGGCCCCATGAGTTGGGCGTGGTGGCCCCACTGAGGGGCCTTCGCCGCCCATTTCGGGGCGGCCATTACGCCCAACTCAACGGGTATGTCAGGCGGAGCGGGTGGCGACGATGTCGGCGAACGCCTCGAGGGCCTCGCGGACCGGCCCCTGCGGCAGCACGGCCAGCAGGTCCTTGGCCTCCTGGGCGCGGGCGACGACGTAGGCCCGCGCCTCGTCGATGGCAGGGTGCTTGCGGAGCAGGTCGAGCGCCTCGGCGTGGCGGTCGTCGTCGGTCAGGTCACCGGCGAGCAGCTCCAGCAGCCGGGCGTCGTCGGGGTCGGTCGACTGCTGGGCCATGAGCACCGGCAGGGTCGGCACCCCCTCGCGCAGGTCGGTGCCGGGGGTCTTGCCCGACTCCACGGTGTCGGAGGCGATGTCGAGGATGTCGTCGGAGAGCTGGAAGGCCGACCCCACGATCTCGCCGTACGCCGTCAGCGCCTCCTCGACCTCGCGGGACGCGCCGCCGAAGCGGGCGCCGTACCTCGCCGCGGTGGCGATCAGCGAGCCGGTCTTGCCGGCGACCACGTCGAGGTAGTGCGCGAGCGGGTCCTCGCCGGGGCCGGGCGCCACCGTCTCCAGGATCTGGCCCTCGACCAGCTTGGTGAAGGTCTGCGCCTGGATGCGGACCGCGTCGGGGCCGAGCTCCGCGGTCAGCTCGGAGGACTTCGAGAAGAGGAAGTCGCCGGTGAGGATCGCGACGTGGTTGTCCCAGCGGGCGTTGGCCGACTCGGCGCCGCGCCGCAGGGCCGCCTCGTCCATCACGTCGTCGTGGTAGAGCGAGGCGAGATGGGTCAGCTCGACGACGCAGGCCGCGGTGACGACCTCGTAGGAGTCGGGGTGGTCGCCGGTCTCGGCCGCGAGGAGCACCAGCAGCGGGCGAAAGCGCTTCCCACCGGCCTCCATCAGGTGACGGGCCGCCTCCGTGACGAACCCGGCGCGGCTGCGGACGTGTCCGGACAGCGCGTCCTCGACGACGGTCATCCGCTCCCGGAGGCGGTCGGCGAGGGCGCTGTCGGTGACCGGCAGAGCCAGCGCGCTGGGGCTGCTCACCTGAGGAATTGTCCCGCATTGCCGGCCAGCTCGAGGACCGGCCCCGGCATGATGCCGATCGCGAGCGTCGCCGCGGCGCCGACGGCGATGGTGGTGGCGGTGAGCACCGAGGGGCTGGCGACGCTCGGCGCCTCGCCGGTCGGCTCGGAGAAGTACATCAGCACGATGACGCGGACGTAGAAGAACGCGGCCACGATGCTCATCAGCACCGCCGCGATCACCACCGGCCAGGCGCCGGCGGAGAGGGCCACCTCGAAGACCGCCCACTTGCCGACGAAGCCCGACGTCAGCGGGATCCCGGCCATGGCCAGCAGGAAGAACGCGAAGACACCCGCCACCACCGGGGCCTCCTTGCCCAGCCCCGCCCAGCGGGAGAGGTGGGTCTGCTCGCCGCCCGAGTCACGGACGAGGGTGACCACGGCGAAGGCGCCGAGCGTCGCGAAGCCGTAGGTCACCAGGTAGAAGAGCACCGCCTGGAGGGACGTGAGCTGGCCGACCGTGAGGTCCGTGGCGCTCTGCACGCCGAGCACACCGGTCAGCAGGAACCCCGTGTGCGCCACCGAGGAGTAGGCCAGCAGCCGCTTGATGTCGGTCTGCGCGATGGCGAGGACCGAGCCGACCACCATGGTGAGGATGGCGACGATCCACATCATCGGCTGCCAGCTCCAGCGGTCGGCGCCGAAGGCGACGTAGAACAGCCGGAGGATGGCACCGAAGGCGGCCACCTTGGTGGCGGCCGCCATGAACGCGGTCACCGAGGTCGGGGCTCCCTGGTAGACGTCGGGAGTCCAGGCCTGGAACGGCGCGGCCCCGACCTTGAAGAAGAGGCCGACGGCCAGCATCCCCATGCCGATCAGCAGCAGGGCGCTGTTGCCGACGTCGTTGCGGATCGCCTCGTTGATCGCCCCGAACTCCATCGACCCGGCGAAGCCGTAGACCAGCGCGATGCCGTAGAGGAAGAAGCCGGAGGAGAAGGCCCCGAGCAGGAAGTACTTGAGCGCGGCCTCCTGGCTGAGCAGGCGCCGGCGCCGGGCGAGCCCGCAGAGCAGGTAGAGCGGCAGGGAGAGGACCTCCAGGGCGACGAACATCGTCAGCAGGTCGTTGGCGGCCGGGAAGAGCATCATCCCGCCGACCGCGAACAGGACCAGCGGGTAGACCTCGGTGTGCTCCATGCCGGCGGTGGAGGCCCGGCGCTCGGCCTCGGTGCCGGGCAGCGCAGCCGCCTGCCCGGCGAAGGCGGTGACGCCGCCCTCGAGGCGTCGCTCGGCGAACAGCAGCACGCCGCCGATCGCGAACACGAGCACCAGGCCCCACAGGAAGACGCTCGGGCCGTCGACGGCGATCGTGCCCTCGGCGGCGATCAGGCCGCGGGCCACACCGTCGCCGAGCAGCGGCAGGTCGGCGGCGACCAGGCAGGTGCCGACGAGCGCGGCGACCAGGCCGGCCAGGGTCAGCAGGGTCTGCACGGCGTAGCGGGCGGCACGGGGCAGGAACGCCTCCACGAGTACGCCGGCGCACGCGACGCCGAAGACGAGCAGCATCGGCCACAGCTGGGCGTACTCGATCTGCGGCTTGACGAACTCCATCAGTGGTCGCCCTCCTCGGCCGACGCGTTGCCGCCGGGGCTCACGACCGGCCCATCATCGCTGACGCCCGCCTGCTCGAGCGTGGTGTCGACGGTCGGGTTGATCACGTCGAGCATCGGCATCGGGTAGAAGCCGAAGAGCACCAGGGCCAGCACCAGCGGGGCGACCACACCGACCTCGCGCCGGTCGAGGTCGGTGTAGCCCACGATCCCGGGACCGGGCGGCCCGGTCATCGTGCGTTGGTACATCCACAGCGCGTAGATCGCGGCGAGCACGATCGCGGTCACCGCGATCGCCCCCGCCCACCAGGCGTAGTCGAACGCCGAGATCAGGACCAGGATCTCCGAGACGAACGGCGAGAGGCCGGGCAGCCCGCAGGTGGCGAGGCCGGCGATCAGGAACGAACCGGCGAGCACCGGGGCGACCTTCTCGACGCCGCCGGGCATCCGGCTCATCAGCGGCGTGCCGGTGCGCCGGATCAGGAATCCGGCGACCAGGAACAGCAGCGCGGTCGCGAGGCCGTGGTTGACCATGTAGAGGATGGCGCCGCTGCTGCCCTCGCTGCTGAAGACGAAGATGCCGAGCACGATCAGGCCGAAGTGGCTCAGGGACGTGAGGCCGATCAGTCGCAGGATGTCGTCCTGGCCGATGGCGACCAGGGCGCCGTACACGATGGAGATCAGCGCGAGCACGACGACCACGGGAGTGGCCCACTCCGACGCCTCCGGGAACAGCCCGAGGCAGAACCGGAGCATGCCGAACGTGCCGATCTTGTCGAGCACGCAGACCAGCAGCACGCTGGTCCCGGTCGTGGCCTTCTCGGTCGTGTCCGCCAGCCAGGTGTGGACCGGGAACAGCGGCGCCTTGATCGCGAAGGCGATGAAGAAGCCGGCGAACAGCCACCGCTGGGTGGTCTCGTCGATGTCGAGCGCGGCCAGGTCCGAGATGAGGTACGACGGGTTACCGGCCCGCGCGGAGACGACGTACAGCCCGATCACCGAGGCGAGCATCACCAGACCGCCGGCGAGCTGGTAGATCAGGAACTTCACCGCGGCGCGGCTGCGGCCGACACGACCGAACCCGCCGATCAGGAAGTAGGCCGGGATCAGGGTGGCCTCGAACACGACGTAGAACAGGAAGACGTCGGTGGCGGCGAAGACCGCGATCGACAGCGCCTCGAGGGCCAGGACCCAGGCGGAGAACGCCGCCGCGCCGCGCGCGTCGAAGAGGCCGACCTCGTCGGCGTGACGTGACGAGGCGACGAGCACGATCGGCACCAGCACCGCGGTCAGCAGGATCATCAGCAGGCCGAGGCCGTCGACCCCGAGGGCGTAGTTGGCGCCGAAGACGGCGATCCACTCGTGCTGCTCGGTGAACTGCATGCCGCCACCGGCGTCGTACCCGGCGGCGACGACGCCCGCGCCGACGAGGGTGAGGCCCGAGACGGCCAGGGCCACCTGACGGGGCAGGGCCGTGCGCGGCAGGAACGCCGTGACGAGCGCGCCCACCAGGGGCAGCGCGATGAGCGCGGTGAGCCAGGGGAAGTCGGTCATGCGAGGTTCACCGCCAGGAGCGCGAGGACGATGAGCAGCACACCGCCGAGGACGGACAGGGCATAGGAACGCACGAAGCCGTTCTGGATCCGACGGAAGACACCGGAGAAGCCGCCGACCGCGGCCGAGCCGCCCTCGACCATGCCGTCGACCGCGACGCGGTCCATGGTGACCAGGCCGCCGACCACGCGCCGTCCGGGGTCGACCACGAGGGTGTCGTTGATCGGCGTTGCCGTAGAGCTCCTCGCGGGCGGCGCGGGTGGCGAACGAAACGTCGCGCGGCGCCACGCGGGGCACCTCCCGCTTGCCGACGAGCAGCCACGCGAGCGCGACGCCCGCAGCCACCACGAGCAGGATGATCAGCGAGATCGACCAGGCGGGCAGCGGCGGCTCCTCGTGCACGGGCTCACCCACGACGGGGGCAAGGAAGGTCACGATCCAGTCGCCGATGAGCATGAGGCCGCCGAGCACGGAGAGCGCCGCCAGCACGATCAGCGGGATGGTCATCACCTTCGGCGACTCGTGGGGGTGCAGGTCCTTCGCCCAGCGCTTGTCGGTGAAGAAGGTCATCAGCATCAGCCGGGTCATGTAGAAGCCGGTGATCCCCGCCCCGAGGATGGCGAAGGCTCCGACGACCCAGCTCTGGGCGAGCGCGGTCTCGATGATCGCGTCCTTGGACCAGAAGCCCGAGAAGGGCGGGACCCCGATGATCGCGAGGTAGCCCATCGTGAACGTCAGGAACGTCACCGGGATCATCTTCTGGAGCGCGCCGTAGTGCCTCATGTCGACGTCGTCGTCCATCGCGTGCATGACCGACCCGGCGCCGAGGAACATGTTGGCCTTGAAGAACCCGTGGTTCAGCAGGTGGAAGATCGCGAAGGCGTAGCCGGCGACGCCGAGTCCGGCGCCGAGCATCATGTAGCCGATCTGGCTCATGGTCGACCCGGCCAGCACCTTCTTGATGTCGTCCTTCGCGCAGCCGATGATCGCCCCCCACAGCAGGGTGACCACGGCTACGACGACCACCGCGGTCTGCGCGGTGGGTGCGAGGTCGAAGATGAAGTTCGAGCGGACGATCAGGTAGACCCCGGCGGTCACCATCGTCGCGGCGTGGATCAGGGCGAGACCGGGCGTCGGGCCCTCCATCGCGTCCAGGAGCCACGACTGCAGCGGCACCTGCGCGGACTTGCCGCACGCGGCCAGCAGGAGCAGCAGTCCGAGCGCGGTGAGCACGCCCTCGGAGGCCTCGCCGGCGGCACCGCTGATGGTGTCGAAGTCGGTGGTGCCCCAGGTGACGAACATCAGCCCGACGGCCAGGGACAGGCCGATGTCGCCGACGCGGTTGATGACGAACGCCTTCTTGGCGGCCGCGGCGGCCGAGTGCTTGTACTGCCAGAAGCCGATCAGCAGGTACGACGCGAGGCCGACGCCCTCCCAGCCCAGGAACAGGCCGAGGTAGTTGGCCGACATGACCAGCATCAGCATGGCGGCCACGAACAGGTTGAGGTAGCCGAAGAACCGGCGCCGCCGGTCGTCCTCGGCCATGTAGCCGACGGAGTAGACGTGGATCAGCGACCCGACGCCGGTGATCAGCAGCATGAACAGCGCGGTGAGCGGGTCGTAGATCAGGTCGAAGTCGACGGTGAGGTCACTGGTCTCGAACCAGGTGAACAGGTTCTGGGCGACCTGGCGGTCCTCCTCCGGGCGACCGAGCACCGCGACGAACATGGCCAGGCTGATCAGGAACGAGCCGATGGGCAGGACGCAGCCGAGCAGGTGTCCCCACCGGTCCACGACCTTGGGGAGGATGGCGCCGCCGACGAGCAGGATCACCGCGCCGAGCAGCGGCAGGGCGATCACCACCCACAGCAGCGAGAAGACGCCGTCGGCGGCGGCCGGGTCGACCACAGGGATCTCATGCACGAGTGGAGTCATCGGTCCTGTCTCAGTACTTCAGCAGGCTCGCGTCGTCGACCGAGGCCGAGCGACGGGTCCGGAAGATGGTCATGATGATCGCGAGCCCCACCACGACCTCGGCGGCGGCGACGACCATCACGAAGAAGGCCGCGATCTGGCCGTCGAGGTTGCCGTGCTGCCTCGCGGCCGCGACCAGGGCGAGGTTGGCGGCGTTGAGCATCAGCTCGACGCACATGAAGACCACGATCGCGTTGCGCCGGGTCAGCACGCCGACACAGCCGATCGTGAACAGGATCGCGGAGAGCACGACGTACTGGGTCATGGTGCGTCCTCCTCGGTCCGGCCGGTGACGCCGGCCTTGCCGGAACGACGCCCGGCGCCCGCGGCGCCGGTCGAGATCCCACCGAGGTGCTCCTGGACCTCCTCGATGTCGTCGGCCAGCGCCGGCGCCGAGCGCACGGTGCCGCGTGCGGCCAGCACCCGCGAGACCGACGTCTCCGACGCGGTGCCGTCGGGCAGCAGGGCCGGGGTGTCGACGGCGTTGTGCCGGGCGAAGACGCCAGGTGAGGGCAGCGGACCGGGGTGCTTGCCGGAGTCGGCGTAGTCGCGCATCCGCTGGGCGGCCAGGGAAGCCTGGGTGTCCTTGGGGGTGATCCGCTCCCGGTGGGCCAGCACCATCGCGCCCACGGCAGCCGTGATCAGCAGGGCGCTGGTGGTCTCGAACGCGAAGACGTAGCGGGAGAACAGGACGTTGGCCAGCGCCTGGATGTTGCCGCCCTCGTTGGCGTCCTCCAGCCCGACGGCGGTGCCGAGCGAGACCTGGCCGAGCCCGATGATGAGCACCGCACCCAGCAGCAGTCCCGCCACGGCGGCGAGGATCCGCTGACCCTTGATCGTCTCGACCACGGAGTCGGAGGCGTCGACGCCGACGAGCATCAGCACGAACAGGAACAGCATCAGGATGGCGCCGGTGTAGACGATGATCTGGACCGCGAACAGGAACGGCGCCTCGAGGACGAGGTAGAGCACCGCGAGGCACATCATCACCACCGCGAGCAGCAACGCGGCGTGCACGGCCTTGCGGACGAACAGGATGCCGAGAGCCGCGGCCACCATCACCGGCGCGAGGAGCCAGAACGTCATGTCGTCGCCTCCGTGCTCTCGGTCGGACGGGTGGGAGAAGTTGCCGCGGTAGTAGTCGCCTTCGTCCGATCCCAGCTGCATGGGGTGCGGCGGCTGCTCCATGCCCGGCAGCAGCGGGGCGAGCAGGTCGGACTTCTCGTAGATCAGGTCGGCGCGGTTGTCGTCGGCGAGCTCGTACTCGTTGGTCATCGTCAGGGCCCGGGTCGGGCAGGCCTCGATGCACAGCCCGCACAGGATGCAGCGCAGGTAGTTGATCTGGTAGACGCGGCCGTAGCGCTCACCGGGGCTGTAGCGCTCGTCGTCGGTGTTGGAGGCGCCCTCGACGTAGATCGCGTCCGCCGGGCAGGCCCAGGCGCACAGCTCGCAGCCGATGCACTTCTCCAGACCGTCGGGCCAGCGGTTGAGCTGGTGCCGGCCGTGGAACCGCGGCGCGGTCGGCATCTTCTCGAAGGGGTACTGCTCGGTGACGACCTTCTTGAACATGGTGCGGAAAGTGACTCCGAAACCCGCGACGGGTCCCAGAACTGCTCCCGCATGCTCTTCTCGTCGGCCATCAGGATCCGCCTCCTCGCTCGCCGGCCGGTCGCGGTGACCGGCGTGCCCTTGTCGAACCTGAGTGTCTCGGCGGGGCCGCGTACGGCGCCGCCGGCCGGCATCGGCGGGACGGGGTAGCCACCGGCGTACCCGTCGGTCGGCGCGGCTCCCGGCTCGTGACCGGCCTCGACCTCGTCCTCCTCCTTCTCACCCACGAAGAAGAGCACCACGAACAGGGCGGCGAGCACGCCGATTCCGCCGAGGAGGTACTGGGTGTCGATGCCGCCCTCGAGCCGGACGGAGCGGATCGTCGCGACGGCCACGATCCACAGCAGCGAGATGGGGATCAGGCGCTTCCAGCCGAAGTGCATGAACTGGTCGTAGCGGAGTCGGGGCAGCGTCCCGCGCAGCCAGATGAAGATGAAGATGAAGAACATGACCTTGCCGAAGAACCACAGCAGCGGCCAGTAGCCCTCGTTGGCGCCCGGCCAGACGTGGACGATCCCCCAGGGAGCCGCCCAGCCGCCGAGGAACAGGGTCGTGGCCAGCGCCGAGACGGTGGCCATGTTGATGTACTCGGCGAGGAAGAACAGCGCGAACTTCAGGCTGGAGTACTCGGTGTGGAAGCCGCCGACCAGCTCGCCCTCGGCCTCGGGGAGGTCGAACGGCGCCCGGTTGGTCTCACCGACCATCGAGATCACGTAGATCACGAACGACGGCGCGAGGATCAGCGCGTACCAGAAGTCGCCCTGGGCCGCGACGATCCCCGACGTCGACATCGACCCGGCGTAGAGGAACACCGCGACCAGCGCGAGGCCCATCGCCACCTCGTAGGAGATCATCTGCGCGCTGGAGCGCAGCCCGCCGAGCAGGGAGTACGTCGACCCGCTGGACCAGCCGCCCAGCACGATGCCGTAGATGCCGACCGACGCGATCGCCATCACGAAGAGCACCGCCACCGGCATGTCGGTGAGCTGCAGGGGCGTGGTGATGTCGGTGAACGGGACCTCCACCTCGGGCCCGAACGGGATCACCGCGAAGGTCACGAAGGCCGGGATCGTGGCGATCACCGGGGCGATCAGGAAGACCACCTTGTCCGCGGCCTTCGGGATGATGTCCTCCTTCAGCGCCAGCTTCACACCGTCGGCGAGCGACTGGAGGAGGCCGAAGGGTCCGTGCACGTTGGGGCCGATCCGGTGCTGCATCCGGGCCACGACCCGGCGCTCGAACCAGATGTTGAACAGCGTGAGCAGCACCAGGACGACGAAGATCAGCACCGCCTTGACCAGGACCAGCCACCACGGGTCCTGTCCGAACGCGGAGAGGTCGTCGCCGGTCGTCGCCAGCGGGATGAGCGGGCTCACGACTGTCCTCCCGTCACGGTGACCCGGGTCCCGGGCGAGGCGAGGTCCGCGAGGACACCCCGCTTGAACGAGTTGGCCGGCACCCAGACCGTGCCGTCGACGATGTCGGCGATCTCCGCCGGGCAGCGTCACCGAGCCCCGGTCACCGGTCAGCTTCACGATCGGGCCGACGGCGTCGTAGACCTCGGCGGAGACGCGGGCGACGGGGATCCGGGCGGTGGCGCGCATGTGGTCGTCGCCGTCCTGCATCGAGCCGTTGTCGATCATCTGCTTCCAGGTCGCCAGCGCCAGACCGTCTGTGGACGCGGTGGCGGTCGGGTTGCCGTGGCCAGTCAGAGTGGCGCGATCGCCGTCCCAGCCACCGAAGTCCTCCATCTGGACCCGCGCCTCGTCGACCGTCCGGAAGCCGAGCGGGTGACCGGCTCCGAGCGCGCTCAGCTCCTCGGCGATGCCGGCCAGGACCCGCAGGTCGGGCAGCGAGCCGGGGTTGCCGAGGATGGCGTCGAACTGCCGGAGCCGCCCCTCCCAGTTGACGAAGGTCCCCGCCTTGTCGGTGACCGGGGCGACCGGCAGCACCACGTCGGCGGCCCGGGTCACGTCGGTCTCCCGCAGCTCCAGGGAGACCACGAAGCGTGCGGCGTCGATGGCGGCGCGGGTCGCGGCCGGGTCGGCGGTGTCGTCGGGATCGACGCCACCGATGACGAGGCCACCGATCTCGCCGGCGACGAGCGCGGCGACGATCGCGTCGGCATCGCGGCCGACGGTGCCCGGCACCGAGTCGACACCCCACGCCGCGGCGGCGTCGACCCGCGCCGCGGCGTCGGCGACGGGACGCCCGCCCGGCAGCAGGTTGGGGAGGCACCCGGTCTCGACGGCGCCTCGGTCTCCGGCCCGGCGTGGGACCCAGGCCAGCCGGGCTCCGGTCTTCGCGCGAGGCCGGCGGCGGCCGTCAGCGCGCCGGGCGAGGTGGCCAGGCGTTCGCCGACCAGGATGACCGCGGTCTTGTCGATGCCGAACTCGGCGTGCTCGACCAGGGAGTCCAGCGCCGCGGCCTCCTCGCCGGGGACCGTCGGCAGCAGCTGGCCGTTCATCTTCTGCAGGCCACGGCTGGCGTACGGCGCCAGGGAGACCACCCGGGTCCCGCGCTGAGACGCCCTTGCGCAGCCGCAGGAAGATCGCGCCGGCCTCGTCCTCCGGCTCGAACCCGGCGAGGACCACGGTCGCGGCGGTCTCCAGGTCGGCGTACGACACCGTGCGGCGGAGCACGACCTCGCTGGCCAGGAAGGACGCCTCCTCCTCGGAGAGCGGCCGGGACCGGAAGTCGATGTCGTTGGTGCCGAGGGAGAGCCGGGCGAACTTGCTGTAGGCGAAGGCGTCCTCGGCGGTCAGCCGCCCGCCGGTGCAGGACGGCCGACGTCCCCGCGTCACGGAGCCCTCGTGCGGCCACGGCGAACGCCTCGGGCCACGACGCGGGGCGGAGCTCGCCCTCGTCGTCGCGCACCATCGGGTAGCGGAGCCGGTCGGCGCGCCTGGGCGTACTGGAAGGCGAACCGGTCCTTGTCGGTGATCCACTCCTCGTTGACCTCGGGGTCGTTGCCGGACAGGCGGCGCATGACCTTGCCGCGCCGGTGGTCGACCCGGATCGCGGAGCCACAGGCGTCGTGCTCGGCCACGGCGGGCGAGGAGACGAGGTCGAACGGGCGGGAGCGGAAGCGGTACTCGGCGCTGGTCAGCGCACCGACCGGGCAGATCTGGATCGTGTTGCCCGAGAAGTAGGACTCGAACGGCTCCTTCTCGTAGATGCCCACCTGCTGGAGCGCGCCGCGCTCGATGAGGGCGATGAAGGGGTCGCCGGCGATCTGCTCGGAGAAGCGGGTGCACCGCGCGCACAGGACGCAGCGCTCGCGGTCGAGGAGGACCTGCGCGGAGATGTTGATCGGCTTGGGGAACGTGCGCTTGACGCCCTCGAAGCGGCTCTCGCCGCGGCCGTTGGACATGGCCTGGTTCTGCAGCGGGCACTCGCCGCCCTTGTCGCACACCGGGCAGTCGAGCGGGTGGTTGATCAGCAGGAACTCCATGATCCCCTGCTGGGCCTTGTCGGCGACCTTGCTGGTGGCCTGGGTCTCGACGACCATGCCCTCGGCGACCGGCAGGGTGCACGACGCCTGCGGCTTCGGGAAGCCGCGGCCGTTGCCGGCGTCGGGCACCTCGACCAGGCACTGCCGGCAGGCGCCGACCGGGGCGAGCAGCGGGTGGTCGCAGAACCGCGGGATCTCCACGCCGATCTGCTCGGCGGCCCGGATGACCAGGGTGTCCTTGGGGACGCTGACCTGGACGCCGTCGATGGTGAGCGAGACCAGGTCGGTCTTCTCCGGCGTCTTCTCGCCGGTCGGGCTGGTCGAGACCTGGGTCATGCCGTTGCTCCAGCGGTCGCGAAGAGGGTCGAGGCGGCCGGGTCGAAGGGGCAGCCGCCGTTGCGGAAGTGGGCGAGGTACTCGTCGCGGAAGAACTCGATCGAGCTGGCGATCGGGCGCGACCGCACCGTCGGCCAGGGCGCAGAAGGACCGGCCCATGATGTTGTCGCACTGGTCGAGCAGCAGGTCGAGGTCGTCCTCGGTGCCCTCGCCCTTCTCGAGCCGGCCGAGCACCTGCACCAGCCACCAGGTGCCCTCGCGGCACGGGGTGCACTTGCCGCAGGACTCGTGCTTGTAGAACTCCGTCCACCGCAGCACCGCACGGACGACGCAGGTGGTGTCGTCGAAGAGCTGCAGGGCGCGGGTGCCGAGCATCGAGCCGGCCTCGCCGATGCCCTCGAAGTCGAGCGGCACGTCGAGGTGCTCGCCGGTCAGCAGCGGGGTGCTCGAGCCGCCGGGGGTCCAGAACTTCAGCTCGTGGCCCTCGCGCATGCCGCCGGCGAGCTCGATCAGCCGGCGCAGGGTGATGCCGAGCGGCGCTTCGTACTGTCCGGGCCGGTTGACGTGGCCGGAGAGCGAGAAGATGCCGTAGCCCTTGGACTTCTCGGTGCCCATCGACGAGAACCACGCGCTGCCGTGCTCGATGATGCTCGGCACCGAGGCGATCGACTCGACGTTGTTGATCACGGTCGGGCTGGCGTAGAGGCCGGCGACGGCCGGGAACGGCGGACGCAGTCGCGGCTGGCCGCGGCGGCCCTCGAGCGAGTCGAGGAGCGCGGTCTCCTCGCCGCAGATGTAGGCGCCGGCACCGGCGTGGATCACCAGGTCGAGGTCGTAGCCCGAGCCGTGGATGTCCTTGCCGAGATGGCCGGCCAGGTAGGCCTCCTGCACCGCGCGCTGCAGGCGGCGTACGACGTGGAGCACCTCGCCGCGCACGTAGATGAACGCGTGGTTGGCCCGGATCGCGTAGGAGCTGATGATCACGCCCTCGATCAGCGTGTGCGGGCTGGCCATCATCAGCGGGATGTCCTTGCAGGTGCCCGGCTCCGACTCGTCGGCGTTGACGACGAGGTACTTCGGCTTGGGGTTGTCCTGCGGGATGAAGCCCCACTTCATGCCGGTCGGGAAGCCGGCGCCGCCGCGACCGCGCAGGCCGGAGTCCTTGACCTCCTCGACGACCGCGTCGGGGGTCATGCCGAGCGCCTTCTTCAGGGCGTCGTAGCCGCCGCGCTCCTCGTAGGCCGCCAGGGTCCAGGAGCGCTCCTGGTCCCAGTTGTCGGTCAGGACCGGGGTCAGTGTGTCGGTCACTTGCCACCCCCGGGCGCGGTCCAGTCGTTGTCGCGGGCGATCTCCAGCCCGACCAGGCTGGCGGGCCCGGCTGCCGGGCCCTCGTCGGCGAGGTCGTCGGGGAAGCCGGCGAGCACCCGCTCGGCCTCGCGCCAGGTGCACAGCCGCGGGCCGCGGGTGGAGTGGACCTCCTTGCCCTCGCGCAGGTCGTCGACCAGCTGGGTCGCGGACTGCGGGGTCATGTTGTCCATGAACTCCCAGTTGACGGTCATCACCGGGGCGTAGTCGCACGCGGCGTTGCACTCGACGTGCTCGAGGGTGATCTTGCCGTCCTCGGTGGTCTCGTCGTTGCCGACGTCGAGGTGCTCCTTGAGCCGCTCGAAGATCACGTCGCCGCCCATCACCGCGCACAGCGTGTTGGTGCAGACCCCGACGTGGTAGTCGCCGACCGGCTTGCGCTTGTACATCGTGTAGAAGGTGGCGACCCCGCTCACCTCGGCCGCGGTGATGCCGAGTACGTCGGCGCAGGCCTCGATGCCCTCGGGCGTGACCCGGCCCTGCACCGACTGCACGAGGTGCAGCATCGGCAGCAGCCCCGACCGGGCCTGCGGGTAGCGGGCCGCGATCTCCTCGAGCTCCGCGCGGGTCTTGTCGTCGATGCTGGCGTTCATCGGTCGACCCCTCCCATCACCGGGTCGATGGACGCGATCGCCACGATCACGTCGGCCACCATCCCGCCCTCGCTCATCACGCTGGTGGCCTGCAGGTTGGTGAACGACGGGTCCCGGAAGTGCGCCCGGAACGGGCGGGTCCCGCCGTCGGAGACGACGTGGGCGCCGAGCTCGCCGCGGGGCGACTCGACCGGCACGTAGGCCTGCCCGGCCGGCACCCGGAATCCCTCGGTCACCAGCTTGAAGTGGTGGATCAGGGCCTCCATCGACTCGCCCATGATGTGGCGGATGTGGTCGAGGCTGTTGCCCATGCCGTCGCTGCCGATGGCGAGCTGGCTGGGCCAGGCGATCTTCTTGTCGGCCACCATCACCGGCGCGCCCTCGAGGCCGGCCAGCCGGTCGGCGGCCTGCTCGACGATCTTCAGCGACTCGCCCATCTCGGCCAGGCGGATCCGGAACCGGCCGTAGGAGTCGCAGGTGTCCCAGGTCTGGACGTCGAAGTCGTAGTCCTCGTAGCCGCAGTAGGGCTGGGTCTTGCGCAGGTCCCAGGGGTAGCCGGCGCTGCGCAGGACCGGCCCGGAGAGCCCGAGCGCGAGGCAGCCGGCGAGGTCGAGGTGGCCGACGCCCTCGAGGCGGGCCTTGAAGATCGGGTTGGCGTTGCAGAGGGCGGCGTACTCGGTCAGGCGCTTCTTCATCAGGGCGACGAAGTCGCGGATCTCGTCGAGCGCACCCGGCGGAAGGTCCTGGGCGACGCCGCCCGGGCGGATGAAGGCGTGGTTCATCCGCAGCCCGGTGATCAGCTCGAACAGGTCGAGCACGAGCTCCCGCTCGCGGAAGCCGATGGTCATCACCGTGAGCGCGCCGATCTCCATCCCGCCGGTGGCGATGCAGACCAGGTGGGAGGAGATGCGGTTGAGCTCCATGAGCAGGACCCGCATGACCTGCGCCTTCTCCGGGATCTCGTCCTCGATGTCGAGGAGCCGCTCGACCCCGAAGCGCGTAGGTCGCCTCGTTGTAGAACGGGCTGAGGTAGTCCATCCGGGTGCAGAACGTGGTGCCCTGCACCCAGGTGCGGTACTCCATGTTCTTCTCGATGCCGGTGTGGAGGTAGCCGATCCCGCAGCGGGCCTCCTTCACCGTCTCGCCCTCGAGCTCGAGGATCAGCCGGAGGACGCCGTGGGTGCTGGGGTGCTGCGGCCCCATGTTGACGACGACCCGCTCCTCGGCCTCCTCGCCGAGCTCCTCGGCGATGGAGTCCCAGTCCTGCCCGGTGACGGTGAAGACCTTGCCCTGAGTGGTCTCGGAGCTGCCGGCGTACAGATCCTGCTGGGTCATGTGTAGGACCTCCGCTCGTCGGGCGGCGGGATGCTGCCGCCCTTGTACTCCACGGGGATCCCGCCGAGGGGGTAGTCCTTGCGCTGCGGGTGCCCCGGCCAGTCGTCGGGCATCAGGATCCGGGTCAGCGCCGGGTGGCCGTCGAAGACGATGCCGAACATGTCGAACGTCTCGCGCTCGTGCCAGTCGTTGGTGGGGTAGATGCTGACGATGCTCGGGATGTGCGGGTCGGCGTCGGGCGCGCTGACCTCGAGCCGGATCCGACGGTTGTGGGTCATCGACAGCAGGTGGTAGACCGCGTGCAGCTCGCGGCCCTCGTCGTCGGGGTAGTGCACCCCGCTGACCCCGGAGCAGAACTCGAACCGCAGCGAGTCGTCGTCGCGCAGCATCTGGGCCACGAACGGGAGGTCCTGGCGCCGGACGTGGAAGGTGATCTCGCCGCGGTGGATCACCACCCGCTCGACGGCGTGCTCGAGCTCGGTGTCGCGCAGTCGTGCCTCGAGGGCGTCGGCCACCTCGTCGAACCAGCCGCCGAACGGGCGCTGGGTGGCGGCGGGGTAGACGATCGGGTCGACCAGGCCGCCGTACCCGCTGGTGTCGCCGGAGCCCTGGGCGCCGAACATGCCGCGGCGCACGCCGACGGCGCTCTCGGTGGTGGTGCCGGCGCGTACGACGTCCTGGGTGCGGGTGCCCCGCTCCTTGTCGCTCTGCGGCCCGGTCTGCTCGTCGCTCACCGCAGCAGACCCCTCATCTCGGAGGTGGGCGGGGCGGTGAGGGCGGCGGTCTCGCGCTCCTCGATCTCGGTCGCGGCGGTTGCTGCCGAGCTTGGCGCCCTTGACCTGGTCGTGCAGCTTGAGGATGGCGTCGATCAGCATCTCGGGCCGCGGCGGGCAGCCGGGGAGGTACATGTCGACGGGTACGACGTGGTCGACGCCCTGGACGATGGCGTAGTTGTTGAACATGCCGCCGCTGCTGGCGCAGACCCCCATCGCGAGGACCCACTTCGGGTCGGGCATCTGGTCGTAGATCTGCCGCAGCACCGGCGCCATCTTCTGGCTGACCCGGCCGGCGACGATCATCAGGTCGGCCTGGCGGGGGCTGGCCCGGAAGACCTCCATGCCGAACCGGGCGAGGTCGTACTTGGGGCCGCCGCTGGTCATCATCTCGATCGCGCAGCAGGCGAGACCGAACGTGGCCGGCCAGAAGCTGGCCTTGCGCATGTAGCCGGCGACGCCCTCGACCGTGGTCAGCAGGACGCCGCTGGGGAGCTTCTCCTCAATGCCCATGAATCAGTCCCAGTCCAGTCCGCCGCGGCGCCATACGTAGGCGTAGGCGACGAACACGGTGGCGATGAAGATGACCATCTCGACGAGCCCGAAGAACGCCATCGCGTCGAAGTGCACGGCCCACGGGTAGAGGAAGATGATCTCGATGTCGAAGACGATGAACATCATCGCGGTGATGTAGTACTTCACCGGGAAACGCCCGCCACCCACGGGCTGCGGGGTGGGCTCGATGCCGCACTCGTAGGAGTCGAGCTTGGCCCGGTTGTAGCGCTTGGGGCCGACGACCGAGCTCATGATCACCGAGAAGACCGCGAAGCCGCCGGCGAGGAGACCCAGCACCAGGACCGGTGTGTAGAGCTCCATCGGCGCGCTTCCCTTCCCTCTCGTCCCCGCCCGGTTGTGACCTTGTGAACAGGTTCACTAAGTGGCGCAAGGCACAGTCTAGGGCGCAGCGGACCCCGACGCACCCCGGGGTCGGGAGGCCCCGTCGGCTAGCGGGTGGCGCGGTGGAGGGCGACGATGCCGCCGGACAGGTTGCGCCACTCGGGGCCCGCCAGCCCGCCTCGGCGACCAGGTCCGCAAGGCCGCGCTGGTCCGGCCAGGCCCGGATCGACTCGGCCAGGTAGACGTAGGCGTCCGGGGACGACGAGACCGCCCGGGCGATCGGCGGGCAGCGCCTTCATCAGGTACTCGAGGTAGACGGTCCGGAACGGCCGCATTCGTCGGGTGGCTGAACTCGCAGACCACCAGCCGGCCGCCGGGCCGGGTGACCCGTCGCATCTCCCGCAGCCCGGCAAGCGGGTCGACGATGTTGCGCAGCCCGAAGGAGATGGTCACCGCGTCGAAGGTGTCGTCGGCGAACGGCAGCCGGGTCGCCGTCACCGGCCGTGAACGGCAGCGAGGGCCGCGCCTGCTTGCCCACCCGCAGCATGCCGAGCGAGAAGTCGCACGGCACGACGGTGGCGCCGCGATCGACGAACGGCTCGCTCGAGGTGCCGGTGCCGGCGGCCAGGTCGAGCACCAGCTCGCCCCGCGCGGGAGCGACCGCCTCGATCACGTCGCGCCGCCAGCGACGGTCCTGGCCGAGGGAGAGGACGTCGTTGGTCAGGTCGTAGCGACGCGCGACGGCGTCGAACATCCGGCGTACGTCGGTGGGCTGCTTGTCGAGCTCGGCACGGGCCACGCGGAGAGCCTACGGCCGGTCGAGGGAAGGCAACGAAGCGGTCACGAAGGCACGCAGGCGCAACCAAATCCACGGATCCGGCGTCTCTGTCGTGACACTGGAAGACCCCTCTCGGGTTCAAGGGAGACGTGATGAAGACACTGCGCACTGTGCTGGTCGCCGTCCTCATGGTCGGCGCGCTGTCCGTGGCGGCGTACGGCGCTGGGCTCGCGCTGCGCTCGCAGGAGCCGTCGGCGGCGGGAGATGAGCGGACCTCACCACGGTCCTCGCCACAGCCCAGCGAGACTTCTCTTCCGGCCCGCCGGACCGTCCCCGGGCAGGACCTGAGGGCGGAGTTCCGCCTCGAGCCCGGTGACCGGGGTGTGAAGGTCCGGGAGCTGCAGTCGCGGCTCTTCCAGCTGGCGTGGTTCCCGGAGCTGACCACCGGCCGCTACGACCCCGCGACCCGCGACGGCCGTGCGCGGGCTTCCAGGAGAAGCGCCGCCTGGAGGCCACCGGCATCACCGACGAGCGGACGTGGAAGCGGCTGACCTCGATGACGAAGCGGCCGACCCACGACCAGCTCTTCAACATCCTGCACCCGGGACCGGCGATCCTCTCGGTCGGCGACCGAGGCACCGAGGTGCGCGACCTGCAGGCCAGGCTGGTGGCGATCCAGTGGATCTTCGGCGACGTGACCGGCACCTACGACCGGCGAGACGGTCCAGGCGGTCCGCGGCTTCCAGGACAAGCGCGCAGATCCCGGTCACCGGCGAGGTCGACCAGCGCACCCTGGACCGGCTGCACGCGATGACCTACCAGCCGACGTACGAGCAGATGCACAACATCGAGCCGAAGCTGGGCGCGCTCGACCCGCGGTGCAAGACCGGGCGGGCGCTGTGCGTCGACAAGTCCTCCAACTCCCTGCGGTGGGTCGTCGACGGCGAGGTCATCTCGACCTTCGACGTGCGGTTCGGCTCCGATGAGCTGCCGACGAGGGAGGGTGCATTCACGGTCTTCTCGAAGTCGCGGGACCACGTGTCGAGCCTCTACGACACCTCGATGCCGTACGCGATGTTCTTCTCCGGCGGCCAGGCCGTGCACTACTCGCCGGACTTCGCCGCCACCGGCTACAACGGCGCCTCGCACGGCTGCGTCAACGTCCGCGACTACGACGGGATCGCGGCGCTGTTCGACCAGGTGCAGGTCGGCGACAAGGTGATCGTCTACTGGTCCTGACGCTCGTGCCCTGGGACGTTGTTGATGTTCTTGTTACGCGCGCTCAACATCCTGTGACCGTGGGGAAGATCCTGCTGATCGACGACGAACCCGAGATGGTCCGGTTCATCCACCGCGCCCTGGAGAACGAGGGCCACTGCGTGGTCACCAGCACCGACGGGGCGGAGGGGCTGGCTCGCGCCCTCGCTGATCAACCCGACCTGGTCGTGCTCGACCTGCTCATGCCCGGCGTCAACGGCCAGGCCGTGCTCGGAGGGCTGATCGCCCACGACCCCGACCAGAAGGTGCTGGTGCTGTCGGCAGCCGCCGACGTGCAGACCCGCGTCGAGTGCCTGGAGCGCGGCGCCGTCGACTTCATGCCCAAGCCCTTCGCGGTCCGCGAGCTGCTCGCCCGAGTGCGCACCCGGCTCCGGGGCGTCCCCGTCGCCGGCACCCAGGACCTCGTGCGGCTCGGCGGGCTCACCCTGGACCTGCGCCGCTGCGAGCTGCGGGTCCGCGGCCGGGTCTGCGAGCTCACCCACCGGGAGTTCCTCCTGCTCCAGTGCCTGATGCGGAGGGAGGGCGGCGCCTGCTCGCGGGCGGAGCTGCTGTCGGAGGTCTGGGGCTACGACTTCGACCCCGGGACCAACGTCGTGGACGCCTGCGTCGCGCGGCTGCGCAGCAAGCTTCCCGGGGACATCGTGCGGACGGTGCGCAATGTTGGCTACCGAGTCCAGCCCGTCTGACGTCGTCGCCCCGGCCAGGGGCAACGCCGTACGACGCTGGCGGACCTCGCGGCACCGGAGTCGCCATCGACCTGCTGCTGGCCGTCTTCTGCATCACGATGGTCGTCGCCATGGTGGTCCTGCCCGGTGAGGAGACGATCCCGTACCACCTCATGTTCCTGGCCGTCACGCTCGTCTACGGCTTCCGGGTGTGGCCGATGCCTCCGACGGCGGTCGTCATCGGTGCCATCACGATCATCACCGGGATGATCTTCTACGTGCACTTCCGCGACGGAAGGATCGACGCGCCTGAGCTCTCCGAGGTGCCGTTGATGCCCCTGCTGCTGCTGGCGATGGTCTGGCACGCGCGGCGGCGGGCGGAGGCCCAGCGGCAGGTGGAGGAGATGGCCGAGCAGCGCCAGCGCCTCTTGCAGCGCGAACGGGAGTTCCTGCGCGACACCTCACACGCGATCCGTACGCCGGTGACGATTGCGCGGGGTCACGTCGAGCTGATCCAGGGCACCCTGGCTGATCCGCTGGCCTACGACGACAGCGACGTGGTGCTACGCCAGCTGGACCGGATGGACGCACTGTCGACCCGGCTCCTGGCGCTGGCCCGGCTGGACTCCGGAGGAGTTCTCGATCGCGGGGATCTCGACCTCGACCGCTTCGTCGAGCAGATCGGCGCCAACTGGACCGGGACAGCCGAGCGCGAATGGGTCGTCGACCGGGCGGACCCCGGCCAGACGGGACCCGTACGGGTGGGCGCAGACCGCGAGTGGCTCGAGCTGGCCGTCGACGCGCTGGTCGAGAACGCCGTCCACTTCACCGAGCCGGGGACCGGGTCGAGCTGTCCTGTCGACGCAACGGCCGGGTCGGCACGATCATCGTGGCCGACGCCGGAGCCGGCATCGCGCCCGAGGACCTGCCCCACGTGTTCGAGCGCTTCTGGCACCGCCGTCCCCCGGACGGCATGCCGGGCAGTGGCCTTGGCCTGGCGATGGCCTCGGCAGCGGCTCACGCCATGGGCGGCAGTCTCGTCGTACGCAGCATCCTGGGCCAGGGCGCCCGCTTCGAGCTCTCCCTGCCCCTCGCCTGACGGCTCTCGCGTCCGGCCACGAACTGGGCGTCGAAGACCACGCTCGCGCCGCCCGGAGACCGGGCTGAGACACGCCTCCATGACGTGCTCGTCATACGACGGCACCCCGTCGGCATCCCCTTCATCGTGATCGGAACAAGGGAACTGCCGACGGGGCGGCTCCCGCCAGGAATCCCGCGGGGGGATCTGATGAAGGCTTTGAGGTTCAATCAATTTCTGCTGGTGGTGGTGACCGCTGCAGTCGCTCTGGTCCTGGAACGGTATGGGGTGGCCAGACCAGTGTGGGCACGCGCGGCCTGTCGGGGGGAGGACATGCTGGCCACAAGCTGGGCCACTCGACGCCGCAGAAGCTGAAGGCGGTGGCGGCCACGCCGGGCAAGGTCCGCACCTACTTCATCGCCGCGGACGAGGTGCTGTGGGACTACGCGCCGTCGCGGCAGCAACCAGATCACCGGCCAGCCGTTCACCGACGACGAGAACGTCTTCGTGCAGAACGGCCCGACACCGCATCGGCGACACCTACCGCAAGGCGCTGTACCGCGAGTACACCGACGCCACGTTCCGGACGCCGCGTCCCGTCCGACCGGCCAGCACCTGGGCATGCTCGGGCCCGTGATCCGCGCGGAGGTCGGCGACACGATCAAGGTGGTCTTCAAGAACAACACCCGATCCCGGCATCGATGCACCCGCACGGCGTCCTCTACACCAAGAGCTCGGAGGGAGCGCCGTACGCCGACGGCACCAGGGGAGCGGACAAGGCCGACGACGCGGTGCCGCCCGGAGGGACCGTCACCTACACCTGGGAGGTCCCCGAGCGAGCCGGACCCGGGCCCGATGAACGGCAGCTCGGTGATGTGGATGTACCACTCGCACACCGACGAGATCGCCGACACCAACGCCGGCCTGATCGGCCCGATCGTCGATCACCCGGAAGGGCTCGGCCGAGCCCGACGGCAGCCCGATCGACGTGGACCGCGAGTTCGTCCTCGTACTTCACGGTGGTCGACGAGAACGAGAGCCAGTTCCTCGACGCAGAACCTCGCCGAGATCGCCCAGGCTCCCGACGAGGTCGACCCCGACGACGAGGAGCCTTCGAGGAGAGCAACCTGATGCACGCGATCAACGGCTACGTCTACGGCAACGGCCCGATGACCGTCGACTGCCGCAAGGGTGAGCGCGTCCGGTGGTACCTGTTCTCGCTGGGTACCGAGGTCGACCTGCACACTCCCGCACTGGCACGGCAACATCGCCACGGTGATGGGGATGCGGACCGACATGGCCGAGCTCCTGCCGGGCAGCATGATGATCGCCGACATGCAGCCCGACGACTCGGGGACCTGGCTGTACCACTGCCACGTCAACGACCACATCGCCGCGGGAATGATCACCAGGTACAAGGTTCAGTAGCGCGCGCGGCAGGGCGCGAGTACACGTCCGGACACCTTGACGGTCGGGTGTCCGGACGTGTGCGCTCGGTCACCGGTCTAGGCTGCCGTCATGTCGTCCGTCGGGGACACGGTCCCGCCGCCGTCCCTCGTCGTCCGCACCGTTCGCCTCGGTCCCGACGCCTCGGCCGACCTGCTCGACCTGCTGCCCGACGAGCACCCGGTCGCCTGGGTACGCCGCGGCGAGGGCCTGGTCGGCTGGGGCGTGGCCGCGCGAGATCCGCACCACCGGCGCCGACCCGGTTCGCCGACGCCGACAAGTGGTGGGGCGAGACCGCCGCCGCGCGCCGTCGTCCGCGACGAGGTCGAGCGAGCCCGGCACCGGCCTGGTCTGCTTCGGCTCGTTCGCCTTCGCCGACGAGCCCGGCGACTCCGTGCTGGTCGTGCCCCGAGGTGGTCGTCGGCCGCCGCGGCGACACGCGCCTGGCTCACCACCGATCTCCCGGCGCGGCCTGGACCGGCTCGGCGACGCTCGACGTCCGGGCCGACGAGCCGCGGCCGCCCCGGTCGACGTCCGCTTCGCCGACGGCGCGCTCAACGGCGAGCAGTGGATGTCGGTCGTCGCCGACGCCGTCCGCCGGATCAGCGCCGGCGACGCTCGAGAAGGTCGTGCTCGCCCGCGACCTGGTGGCCACCGCCGACGCGCCCGATCGACGTCCGCTGGCCGCTGCGGCGGCTCGCCGAGGACTACCCGATGTGCTGGACCTTCCACGTCGACGGGCTGTTCGGCGCGACCCCCGAGATGCTGGTCCGCCGCGAGCGCGGCCTGGTCACCTCGCGGGTGCTGGCCGGCACCATCCGCCGCACCGGCGACGACGAGCGCGACCTCGCGCTGGCCGCCGCCCTGGCCCGGTCGTCGAAGGACCTCGAGGAGCACGAGTACGCCGTCCGCTCGGTCGCCGACGCGCTCGACCCGCACTGCTCGTCGATGAACGTGCCCGAGGCGCCGTTCGTGCTGCACCTGCCCAACGTCATGCACCTGGCCACCGACGTCGCCGGCGTCGTCCACGACGCCGCCACCGTCTCGCTCGCTGCAGCTCGCCGAGTCGCTGCACCCCTCGGCGGCCGTCGGCGGCACCCCGACTCCGGTCGCGGCCGCGCTGATCGCCGAGATCGAGGGCATGGACCGCGGCCGCTACGCCGGCCCGGTCGGCTGGATGGACGCCGCCGGCGACGGCGAGTGGGGCATCGCGCTGCGCTCCGCGCGCCGTCGACGGCTGCACCGTCCGGCTCTTCGCCGGCTGCGGCATCGTCGCCGACTCCGACCCCGAGGCCGAGCTGGCCGAGGCCCAGGCGAAGTTCGTGCCGGTGCGGGACGCCCTCGCCGGCGGCTGAGGGCCGCGCTCGAGAGTGCGCTGGTTACGCCGGGAATCCTTCACCGCTGGCGGCGTCGCGACGGCTCGACGGAATGTCATCGAGAGTCCCAGCTACCGCTGGATGCGTCTCAGCCGACGTCACAGGCTCCCTTGCGCCACCGCGCCTATTGACTGATATTCAATAGGCATGACACACCAGGCAGTGATCGTCGGCGCCGGCTTCGGCGGGATGGGCGCGGCGATCCAGCTCAAGCGGCTCGGGATCGACGACTTCGTCATCCTCGAGCGCGAGGACGACCTCGGCGGGACCTGGCACGTCAACCGCTACCCCGGCCTGGCCGTCGACATCGCCAGCGTGACCTACTCCTACTCCTTCGAGCCGAACCCGTGGTGGCGGCACTGGTACGCCCGCGGCCCCGAGCTGAAGAAGTACGCCGCCCACGTCGCCGACAAGTACGACCTGCGCCGGCACATGCGCTTCGACACGGTCGTCGACGGCGCCCGATGGGACGAGGCGGCCCAGGTGTGGGAGGTCTCGGTGGCCGGCGGCGAGCCGGTGCGGGCGTCGTACCTCATCACCGCGACCGGCTTCCTCTCCCAGCCGCGGGTGCCCGACATCGAGGGCGTCGAGGACGTTCGCCGGCACCGTCGTGCACACCGCGAAGTGGGACGACTCCGCCGACCTCGACGGCAAGCGGGTGGCGGTCATCGGCACCGGCGCGACGTCGGTCCAGCTGGTGCCGGAGCTCGCGAAGCGGGCCGCCCACCTGACGGTCTTCCAGCGCACCCCGATCTTCGTGACCCCCAAGCTCGACTTCGAGATCCCCGGGGCCGTACGCCGCCTCTTCGCCCGGCTGCCGGCCACCCAGCGCCTGGCCCGGAGGGTCAACACCGCGCTGCTCGAGGCGCTGATGGTCTTCGCCGTCCTGCGCTACCGGCGGATGAGCTTCCTCAACCGGGGCGCCGCGCTCGCCGCCAGGCGGCACCTGCGCAAGCAGGTCCCCGACCCGGAGCTGCGGCGGAAGCTGACCCCTGACTACTCCTTCGGCTGCAAGCGGCCGACGTTCTCCAACGACTACTACCCGACCTTCACGGAGCCCCACGTCACCCTCGAGACCACCCCGATCGAGCGGATCACCCCGACCGGGATCGTGACCGCCGACGGGCGCGACGACCGAGATCGACGCGCTCGTGCTGGCGACCGGCTACGACATGTGGCACGCACAACTTCCCGGCGATCCCGGTGGTCGGCCGCGACGGCAAGGACCTCGGCCGGTGGTGGCGGGAGACCCGGTTCCAGGCCTACGAGGGGATCGCGGCCCCCGGCTTCCCCAACTTCCTGTCGCTGGCGTCGCCGTACTCCTACTCCGGCCTGTCCTACTTCACGACGATCGAGGGCCAGATGAAGCACATGGGCCGGCTCCTCGGTGAGGTACGCCGCCGCGGCGCGTCCACCTTCGAGGTGCGCGAGCCGGCCAACGAGGAGTTCCTCGGCCGGGTCACCGAGCTGCTCGAGGACTCGGTGTTCAACCTCGGCTCGTGCGCGACGGCCCGCAGCTACTACTTCAACCAGCACGGCGAGCCGGCGCTGCTGCGCCCGACGCTCGACCATCAGCGCCCACCGGGAGGCCGAGTCGTTCCCGCTCGAGGACTACGCCTACGCCTGAGCGCGCACGCCCGGTCTCAGAGCTCGGCGCCGTCGGCGAGCCGCACGTACTCCTGGCCCGCGTCGGGCAGGAACGCGTTCATGTGCCCGTCGACGATGCCCAGCCCGGCCTCGGAGTAGACGCGGTCGTGGATCGCGAGGTTGCGCGGCGCCTTCACGGCCCGGGCGAAGTCGATCGCCTCGGACGCCTTCATCCAGGGCGCGGAGACCGGCACGCAGGAGCAGGTCGACCTCCTCGCTCGGGCGGCGGTCAGTGCGTCGCCCGGGTGGTAGACCTTCTTGTCGCCCGCGGTCAGGACGTAGCCGGAGTTGTAGAACCGCGGGAACTCCGGGTGGATCACGGCGTGCAGCTCCCCGACGGCGCGCACCGGCAGGCCGGCGTCGAACTCCTCGCCGGGCGCGACCACCGTCACCCGCTCGGCCACCTCGGGCGCGTCCTCGCGGATCTTCGCGGCCACCGCCTCGATCGTGAAGACCGGCGCGTCGGTCGCCCGCAGGTGGTCGGGGAGGTAGTGGTCCGCGTGCTCGTGGGTGATCAGCACGGCGTCGGCGCCGTCGAGGGCCCCGACCTCGGTGAACACTCCTGGGTCGACGACGACCGCGACGCCGTCGTGCTCCACCCGGACGCAGGCATGGCCGAACTTCACGATCCGCATGCCGCCGACCCTAGGCCTCACGCGGTCACGTGGTCGAGGTAGCACCAGCGCCAGTCCTCGCCGGGCTCGGCGGACTCGATCACCGGGTGCCCGGTGTCGTGGAAGTGCGCGGTTGCGTGGCGGCGGGGTGAGGAGTCGCAGCACCCGACCTTGCCGCAGGTGAGGCACTCCCGCAGCGACACCCACTTCACGCCCTCGGCCAGGCACGCCTCGCAGACGGGGCCCGGGGTGGTCTCGATCGCGGGGTACGACGCGAGGTGCTCGCAGTCGTCGCCGGTCCGCCGTTGGGCGGACCCGGGAGTGGCCAGCTCCTCCCGCTCCTGGTGGGCCGCCTCGAGCATCGACTCCTCCACGTCGAGCATCGCCAGTACCTCGCCCACGACCTCGGCGGCGACGTTCCCGCTACTGCGGATCTCCAGGATCCGTGCACGTTCGGCGGCGAGCATCTCGAGCCGGAGCTGGGCATAGAGCTCGCTGGGCGCCACCTGCTCCGAGTGCGTCGCGAGCCGCTCCCAGGCCGCGAAGTTGCGCTCCTCGAGCCGTTGCCGGATCAGGTCGGCGACGCCGTGCGGGTCGTCGTACTCACCCTTGTCGAGCACCGCCAGGCCGGCCCTCGACGCCTGTTCGAGAAGCGTGGCGCGGGCGAGCGCGTCCTCGGCCGGGTCGGGCCCGGCGACGCTGAGCCGGCGCACCAGCCACGGGAGGGTGAGGCCCTGAGCGAGCAGCGTTCCGGCGACGACGGTGAAGGCGACCAGGAGCAGCACCTCGCGGTAGTCGGTGCCGGCGGGGATGATGAATGCGGCCGCGAGCGTGACGACGCCCCGCATGCCGGCCCAGGCCAGGAGGACGGTGTGGCTCCACGGGCCGGCGACCTCGCGGAACAGGGTCCAGCGGGCCATGAACATCCAGACGAAGCGGAGCACCACGACGCCCACGAGGGCCGCCGCGCAGACCAGCGCGATCCGGCCGATCGGGATGCCGCTGTCGCGGACGTCGTCGAGGATCCAGCGGCACTGGAGCCCGATCAGGAGGAACACCGCGTTCTCGAGCAGGAACGAGATGGTGCGCCAGTTCATCCGGTCGGCGATCCGGGACTGTGCGGTCTGCAGGACCGGCGCCTTGTGGCCGAGCAGGAGCCCGGCGATGACGACGGCGAGGACGCCCGACACCTGGAGCTCCTCGGCCACCAGGTAGGCCACGAACGGCGTGACCAGCGAGATGGCCGAGTCGAGCACCGGGTCGGTCACGTGCTTGCGCAGCCACGCCACGACGAGGAAGGTCGCCACGCCGAGGAGCACCCCGCCTCCGGCAGCGAACAGGAAGTCGAGCCCGACGCCGAGGAAGGTCGGGGTGGCGAGCCCGGCCGCGATCGCGGTCCGCAGCGCCACCAGCGCCGTCGCGTCGTTCAGGAGCGACTCTCCCTCGAGGAGGGTGACGACCCGCCGGGGCAGGCCGATCCGCCGGCCGATCGACGTGGCGGCGACCGCGTCGGGTGGGGCGACGACGGCACCGATGGCGAAGGAAGCGGGCCAGGAGATCCCGGGCAGCAGGGCATGCACGAGGACGCCGATCCCGGCGGCGGTGAACACGACCAGACCGACGGACAGCATCAGGATCGGACGCCGGTTGGCGTTGAAGTCCACCAGCGAGGTTTGAATGGCTGCCGCGTAGAGCAGCGGCGGCAGCAGTCCGAGGAGTACGACGTCGTGGTGGAGATGGATCTCGGGCATCCCCGGCGCGAAGGACACGGCGATGCCGGCGGCGATCAGCAGCAGTGGTGCCGGAATCCCGAGACGTCTGGCAAGCGCCGTTCCGGCCAGCACGCCGGCGGCGATGGCCACCAGCAGGAAGGCGATCTCCACCCGCCCATTGTGGCGGTCCCTACGATGACGTCAGGGAGCCAGGGCCCGGATCCGGGCGTCCAGGTCACGCCGGTTGTCGCGCCGGACCGCGACCTCGACCACCTCGATCCCGCCGTTGGGACTGGCGATCGCCTGCTCGAGCTCGGGCAGGGACCCGACCTTCCAGTGGGGTGTCCGGGTCGCCGCGCAGAGGCTGGCGAGGTCGACGCCGTGCGGGGTGCCGAAGAGCCGGTCGTAGCGGTCGGCGTACTCCTCGGCGCCCTGCTCCAGCATCGAGAAGATCGAACCGCCGTCGTCGTTGACGACGACGATCGTCAGGTCGGGGGCGGGTTCGTCCGGCCCGAGCACCAGTCCGTTGGCGTCGTGGAGGAACGTCACGTCACCCATCAACGCGAGGCACCGGCTGCTGCGCGGCCGGCCGAGGGCGGCCCCGATCGCGGACGAGACGGTGCCGTCGATCCCGGAGAGTCCCCGGTTGGCGATGATCTTGCGCCGGTCGCCGACGGCGTACTTCGGGACCATCAGGTCGAGGTCGCGGATCGGGCTGGAGGCGCCGACGAACAGCAGCCCGCGGGCCGGTACGCCGCGGCTCACGGCGCCCGCGACCTCGTACGGCGTGATGCCCTCCTCGGCGGCCAGGAGCCGGTCGAGGCGCGCGGCGATGTCGCGGTCGGCCGCTCGCCACTCCTCGAGCCACGCCGGGTCGTCGGGCGCGCCGACCTCCAGCCGGTCGAAGGTGACGTCGACCGGGAACGGTCGCTCCGGCCAGACCCCCGCCGGGGGACGCGACCACACCTCCACGTCGTCGCGGGCCAGCAACCGGGTCACCGGACGGGAGAGCGTGGGGTGGCCGAGGACCACCACCCGCTCGATCCGCTGCCCGAGCGGGCCGTCGAGGAGCAGCCGGTAGCAGCGCAGCGCGTTGTCGCCGGTGCGCGACCCGCTGGTGGGCTCGGCCAGCAGCGGCCAGCCCGCCTGCTCGGCCAGGACCCGCGCGGGAGGGCCCGCGTCGTCACCGGCCACGACCACGGTCCGCGGGCCCATCTCGACGGCCGTGGACGCCTGGCCCCCGTCCGGCGGGGACGGCCTCGACCTTGCGCGGCTGCAGGTCCCAGCCCGCGGGGTCGCCGGGGACCAGGGGGTCGTCGAGCTGGACGTTCAGGTGGGTCGGACCCTGCCCGGCCGTCAGCGCGGTGATGGCAGCCGACCCGCGGCCGAACGACGCGTCGCCGGCGAGGTCGAGGGTCGGGACCAGCGGCCCGAAGATGCCGAGCTGGTCGGTGGTCTGGTTGGCGCCGGTGCCCCGGAGCCGGGCCGGCCGGTCGGCGCTCGACGACCACGAGCGGGAGCCCGGAGTGGGCGGCCTCGATCACCGCCGGGTGCAGGTTCGCGACCGCGGTGCCCGACGTGCACACCACCGCCGCCCGGGCGCCGACGCGGGTGAGCCCCAGGGCGAGGAACCCCGCCGAACGCTCGTCGACCCGGGTGTGCAGCCGGACCAGGCCGGCGGCGGCGACGTCGTACACCGCGAACGAGAGCGGCGCGTTGCGGGAGCCGGGCGCGAGGACGACCTCGGTCACCCCGGCCTCGACCAGCGCGGCCACCACGGAGCGGGCCAGCTCGGTCGAGGGGTTGGTCACGAGGGTCGATCCTGCCCGACCGCGCGCACCTCGGCGAGCCGGGCCTCCCACCAGTCCGCGCGGTCCGGCGGCGCCGCCAGCCGGTCGAGCGCCGCTTCGTCGACCGTCGGGCGCGCGACCCGGAGCGCCCCGTCCACGGGCAGCAGGGGCGACGCGGCCACGTCGTCGGTGAGCAGCTGGACGGTCGCGAGCCCGCAGGCGTAGGGCAGCTCCGGCAGCGCCGCGGCCAGGGCCAGGCCGGCGGCGATCCCGACCGACGTCTCGAGGGCGGAGGACACCACGACCGGGAGCCCGATGTCCTCGGCGATCCGCAGGCAGGCCGCGACCCCGCCGAGCGGCTGGACCTTCAGCACGGCGACGTCGGCCGCCGCGAGGTCCCGCACCCGGTAGGGGTCCTCGGCCCGGCGGATCGACTCGTCGGCGGCGATCGGTACGTCGACGGCGCGGCGGACCGCGGCCAGCTCCTCGACGGTCGCGCACGGCTGCTCGACGTACTCCAGGCCGCCCGCCGCCCGCTCCAGCACCCGGACCGCCGCGACCGCCTCGTCGACGTCCCAGCCGCCGTTGACGTCCACCCGGATCCGCCCGCTCGGTCCGAGGGCGTCCCGGACGGCCTCGACCCTGGCCTGGTCGTCGCCGAGGGTCTGCCCGGGCTCGGCCACCTTGACCTTGGCGGTGGTGCACCCGCCGGCGGTCACGATCTCGTGGGCGCGGTCCGCGCCGACCGCCGGCACGGTCACGTTGACTGGCACCCAGTCCCGGAGCGGCTCGGGCCAGTCCCCCGCCGCCGCCTCCTCGGCGCAGCGAAGCCAGGGCTCGGCGACCTCGGGTGGGTACTCCGGGAACGGGCTCCACTCGCCCCATCCCGCCCGGCCTCGCAGCAGCACGCCCTCGCGGACCGTGATCCCCCGGAAGCGGGTCCGCATCGGGATGGAGAACACGGTGCTCATGCGCGCTCCCTGAGAGCCATCCGGTCCACCTTGCCGTTGTCGAGCATCGGCAGCTCCTCGAGGGCCACGACCTCGCGGGGCGCCCACGACCGGGGATGGGCCGCGGAGACCCAGTCGCGGACCTCCGCCAGCGACACGGGCCCGGTCGTGACGACGAACGCCACCACCCGCTGCCCCCACTCCTCGTCGGGTACGCCGACCACCTCGGCCGCGGTCAGGTCCGGGTGCGCGCGCAGCCGCGCCGCGACCGCTGGCAATGGCACGTTCACGCCCCCACTGACCACGACGTCGTCGAGCCGGCCGAGGACGTGCAGCCGGCCGTCGTCGTCGAGACGGCCGGCGTCGGAGGTGAGGAACCACCCGTCCACGAGGACCCGGGCGGTCAGCTCCGGGTCGCCGTCGTACCCGTCGAACAGGGTCGGCCCGGAGATCCGGATCCGGCCGTCGTCGTCCACCTCCACCCCGACGCCGTCGAGCGGGTAGCCGTCGTAGACGCAGCCGCCCGCCGTCTCCGCCGACCCGTAGGTCGCCACCACGCGCAGCCCCTCCTCCGCGGCCCGCCCGCGCAGGGCCGGGTCGATCGGGCCGCCGCCGAGCAGGATCGTGTGGAGCCTTCGCAGGGCGGCCACGGACGCCGGGTCGTCGAGCAGCCGGTGCAGCTGGGTGGGCACGAGCGAGAGGAACGTGTCGGTCGTCGAGGGTGCCGCACCCAGGGCCGTGATCAGCGACGCGTGCTCCACCAGCACCGGTTCGTGTCCGGCGACCAGGGACCGGCAGATCACCTGGAGGCCGGCGACGTACGTCGGCGGTACGGCGAGCACCCAGCGGCCGGACCCGCCCAGCCGGCGCTCCGTCGCGGAGACCGACGCCAGGACCGCCCGCCGGGAGAGCAGCACTCGCTTCGGCGCCCCGGTCGAGCCCGACGTCTCGACGACGAGCGGCTCCGGCTCCGCCGGCGCGGCCAGCCAGGCCCGGACGCCGTCGAGCACGAGCCGGGCAGGCGTGCCGGGTTCGAAATCCACGCCACGAACGCTATCCACTCCGCTCGTCCGTGACGATCGGGTTGCCACCGGCCCTCGATCGACAGCCCAAACGTCACGGACGACGGGTGCCTGCTTGAATCTCCCGGTGGCCTCCCCCGCCGAATGGCTCGCCGGTGCGCGGCCGCGCACCCTGCCCGCCGCCCTCGCCCCCGTGCTCGCCGGCACCGGTGTCGCGGCGTACGTCGACGGTGCGGTCTGGTGGAAGGCGGCCCTCGCGCTGGTGGTCAGCCTGGCCCTGCAGGTCGGCGTCAACTACGCCAACGACTACTCCGACGGCGTCCGCGGGACCGACGCCGATCGGGTCGGTCCGATGCGGCTGGTCGGCTCCGGGGCGGCCGCGCCCGGGGCGGTGAAGGCGGCCGCGTTCGTGGCCTTCGGCGTCGCGGCCGGCGCCGGGCTGGTCCTGGCCGTCACGACCGCGTGGTGGCTGGTCGCCGTCGGCCTGGCGTGCATCGTGGCCGCGTGGTTCTACACCGGCGGGACCCGCCCCTACGGCTACGCCGGGCTCGGCGAGGTCATGGTCTTCGTGTTCTTCGGGCTGGTGGCGGTGGTCGGGACGACGTACGTCCAGACGGAGACCTTCGAGCTCGCCGCCCTGTGCGCGGCGATCGGCATCGGGGTCCTGGCCTGCGCGATCCTGGTCGCCAACAACCTGCGCGACATCCCGACCGACCGGGGGGCGGGCAAGCGCACGCTCGCCGTTCGCCTCGGTGACGACGCCACGCGGCAGCTGTACGCCAGCCTGGTGCTGGCCGCGATCGTGGCCGGCGTCGCCGTCGCCGGTCTGACCACGTGGTGGGCGCTGCTGGCCCTCGCGTACGCCGGCAGCGCGGCACCCGCAACCCGCGCCGTCCTCGAGGGCGCAGCCGGCCCGGAACTGGTCCCGGTCCTGCAGCAGACCGGGGTGGCCGAGCTGGTGTTCGGCGCCGGCCTGTTCGTGGGCCTGCTCGTCGGCCAGGCCTGACCCGGCCACGGCGGACGTCAGAACGACGTCAGGCTGAACGGCACGCCCGGGAGGTCCGCCATCGCCGCCCAGGTCCGCACCGCGTCGTCCGATCCGCTGATCCGGCCGGCCGCCGCCAGGGTGTCCACGGCGACCCCGCCGAGGTAGAGCGCGCCGAGGGTCTCCGCGTCGACCGTCACGCCGGGCTCGTCCGCCACGGGCTCGACGGAGGCCTCGCCCTCCTTGACCGTCACCCGGAAGCTGCCGTCGGCGTGGCCGAGCGGGTCGCTCACGCCCAGCACGACCGAGCCGTCGGATCCCCAGGGCCGACCCTCGAGGGCCGTCACCACGTCGAGCACGCGCACCCAGATGTGGTCGTCGACCTTGGCGACGTTGCGGCAGGCCGTGTCGGTCAGCGCCCACACGAGCGGGTCGTCGGCCGAGGAGTTGTTCCACTCCACCCGGGCGCACAGGTCGATGTCGGCGAGGAACCGCCACAGTGCGAGGTAGGCACCCGGGTCGGCCGCCACCAGGTCCCGCACCTTGACCTTGCCGCCGGGGACGTCGTCGTACCCGCCGGTGCTCGTAGACCACATGCCCGTCGGGCTCACCCGTGGCATCCAGGTGCACGGCCGCCCGGAGCCGGGTGTTCGGCCCCTGCTCCTGGAAGTCGAAGGTGCCGGTCAGCAAGGGTCGGTAGAACGACGGCCGTGACACCGACCCGCGCGAGCGCTCGTGGAACGCGGCGAAGTTGCGCTGCATCACCGGCCACAGCTCGGTCGGGTCTGCGAGCTCCATCCGGCCGGGGTCGACGAAGTCACGCAGCGAGAAGCGGCTCGTGGTGGCGACCTCGATCCGGTGCCGCCAGCTGGAGAGGCCGAAGCCGAAGCGTCCGTAGATCGTGGTCTCCGAGACGGTCAGCGCGGCCAGCGGCAGCCCCCGCCGGGCGGCGTCGGCGAGGTCGTCGGTGATCAGCCGTCGCAGCAACCCCTTGCGCCGGTGCGCGGGACTGACCGTGACGTCGGTGATCATCTGGAGGGGGAGCTCGCGACGCCCGGTGTTGAGCGAGCCGGTCAGGCTGGAGTACGTCGCGACCGGCACCGGGCCGGCGCCGAACTCGCCGTCGGGCAGCCAGGCGCCGCGGACGACCGCGCCGTCCTCCCGCATGCACTCGAGAAACACGTCCCAGCCCTCCGGCTTGGGCCGCGATTCGTGGAACCCCCGGAGGAGCCCCTCCAGCCAGCCCTTCAGCAGTCGGACCGTCTCGGGGGAGTCGTCGCGCGGGTCGAGGGTCCTGAACGTCAGCTCCACGTCCGCCAACCTAGCCATGGTCGTCCAGCGACGCACTCGGTTATGGGCGCTGGCTCGGGGCCGTACTCTTGCCCCATGACGTTCCTGATCATCGTGGCGCTGGTCGTCGCCGGATTCCTGGCCTGGAAGTTCCGGGTGCAGCTGATGGCGAAGGTGCTCGGCCAGTCCGAGAGCCGGGTCCGGCGCCAGCTCAACCGTCGCAAGGACTGACCTCAGCTCGAGGGCTCGACCCACTCCCCCGTGTCGGCGAACTTCTCGAGGGTCGCGGTGTACGGCGCGATGTCGATGCCCTGGTCGGCCAGCCAGGTGTCGTCGTAGTAGGTGCGGGCGTAGCGCTCCCCGCCGTCGCAGAGCAGGGTCACCACCGACCCGGTCTCGCCGCGCGACCGCATCCCGGCGACCAGGCGCAGGGCACCCCACATCTCGGTGCCGGTCGAGCCGCCGACCAGGCGGCCGGTGACCGACGAACACCAGCGGGCGGCCGCGATCGAGGCGCCGTCGGGCACCGAGATCATGCAGTCGACCACCTTCGGCAGGAACGACGGCTCCACGCGCGGCCGGCCGATCCCCTCGATCCGGGAGCCCGAGCCGGTCGCGGACGGGTCGTTCTCGCTCCACCCGCGGAAGAACGCGGAGTTCTCCGGATCGACCACGCACAGCCGGGTGTCGTGGCGGCGGTAGCGGATGAACCGGCCGATCGTCGCCGACGTACCGCCCGTGCCGGCGCCGACGACCACCCAGGTCGGGATCGGGTGCCGCTCGTGGGCCAGCTGGCTGAAGATCGACTCGGCGATGTTGTTGTTGCCGCGCCAGTCGGTCGCGCGCTCGGCGTAGGTGAACTGGTCGAGGTAGTGGCCGCCGGTCTCCTGCGCGAGCCGCCGCGACTCGTCGTAGATCGAGGACGGGTCGTCCACGAGGTGGCAGCGACCGCCCTGGAACTCGATCAGCTCGATCTTCTCCGGCGAGGTGGACCGCGGCATGACCGCGACGAAGGGCAGGTCGAGCAGCCGGGCGAAGTAGGCCTCCGAGACGGCGGTGGATCCCGACGACGCCTCGATGATCGTCGCGCCCTCGCTGATCCACCCGTTGCACAGGGCATGCAGGAACAGCGACCGGGCCAGGCGGTGCTTGAGCGAGCCGGTGGGGTGGACCGACTCGTCCTTGAGGTAGAGGTCGATCCCCCACCGGGCCGGCAGCGGGAAGACGTGCAGGTGGGTGTCGGCGGACCGGTTCGCGTCGGCCTCGACCCGGCGGATCGCCTCGTTCAGCCAGGCCCGCGCGTTCGGGTCGGAGTGGTCGCCGACCGTGCAGCAACCGCCGTCGTCGGCCATGTCAGTCCGCGTCCTCCTTGGACTTCGCCTGCTCGAACCGCTCCTGCATCCGCTCCGCACGGCGCTCCACACGCCGGGCGAACGCCTCGCGCTGCCGGTTCAGCAGGAAGTACGACGCCACGCCGGACATCGCGAACGCGATCACGACCGCCCACACGACCGGGACCTGATCGGAGATGAGCATCCAGACCCCGAAGACCACGAACAGACTGGCCATGAACAGACCGATCCGCATGGCCGTGTAGACGACGAATTCCTTCACCCGTCCAGCCTAGGCGACGGTTGCCAGTCGGTCCCCGACGGCGGGATGGTGGGAGGCCACAGCGAGGAGAAGACATGGCGCTCTACCTGTCGAAGTTCAGCTACACCCCCGAGACGTGGTCCCGGCTCATCGGCAATCCGGAGGATCGCAGAGAGGCTGCCACGGCGTACATCGAGTCCGTGGGTGGCCGTCTCCACGGCTTCTGGTACGCGTTCGGCACCCACGACGGCTACACCTTGTGGGAGGCGCCGGACAACGTGTCGATGGCCGCCGTGTCTCTTGCCCTCAGCGCCGGAGGTGCGATCAGCTCACTCGAGACGACCGTTCTGCTCACGGTCGAGGAGACGATCGAGGCGCTCCAGAAGGCCGGTCAGGTCAAGTACCGGCCGCCCGGCCAGTAGCCGAGCCGACCCGCCGCGCAAGGTCCGGGCACCCGGGTCGGCCGGGCTCGCCCACACTCAATCGGATTCACGCCTGCGAGCGCCTCACCCGTGGGGGTGAACTGCAGGTTGCCTGAGTAAGGACGGGACCAGCGGTTGCGCGTAGGTTGGGTTGGTGAAGTCCCAAGCTCCGGTCCGCATCGCGATCGTCAACGACTACGACGTGGTGGTCCAAGGGCTCGCGCGCATGTTCGAGCCGTTGAAGGATCGGATCCAGGTGGTCGAGGTGTCCACCAATCAGCCGGGCGTGGAGCGCGTGGACATCGCGCTCATCGATTCGTTTGCTCAAACCAGGGACGTGAACGAGGTACTGGCCGAAGCCAACGCGGAGCGGTACGTGTTCTACAGCTGGAGCCTGGAGCCAGAGCTCATCGAGACCTGGGCGCGTTTCGGGGTCGTCGGGTTCCTGGACAAGAGGTTGACGGCCGAGGAGCTCGCCGACGCGCTCGAGCGGATCCATCGAGGCGAGAGCGGCGTCGTCAGCGCCGACTATCCGCCCTCGGCCGATGTCGACCTGGGAGACTGGCCCGGCCGCGAGCACGGGCTCAGTGCCCGCGAGGCGGAGGTCATCGCGCTGATCACCCAAGGCATGAGCAACGACGAGATCGCCGACCGCACGTTCACGAGCATCAATACGGTCAAGACCAACATTCGTTCGGCGTACCGCAAGATCGGAGTGGAGAGTCGAACGCGCGCGGTCCTCTGGGGTGTCGACCATGGGTTCCGGCCGGACTCCATCCGGGCCAACGCCCCCGACACAGTTCACTGAGTCGAGTTCGGTTGGGGGCGTCCTACGGAAGGGTGGGGCCAGCCCGGCGGGCTCCGGCATGCCGTCCTGACCAGCAGGGATCTACGCTGTACGCGTGTTCAAGTTCCTGCTGCTCGTCATCCTGCTGGCGGCGGCGATCTACTTCACGACGCGCGTGATCCAGCGCCGCAGCCTGTTGCCGAAGCGGCGCCCCGAGCGCCGGCCATTCGGCCCCGACGACGACCCCGACTTCCTCCGCGACCTGGACCGGAAGCGGCGGCGCCGCCACAAACCCGAGGACCCGGATCCCAGCAGCTCCTGACGTCAGCTTCTTGGCTCGACCGGCACGGCCCCACTCGCGTAGGAGTGCTGGCTGGTCGAGGAGAAGAAGTTGATGCCGATGAAGTTGAACCACAGGGTGGCCAGCGCGACCAGGGCGATGATCGCGGCGTTGCGGCCCTTCCAGCCGGCCGTCGAGCGGGCGTGCAGGTAGGCGGCGTACACCACCCAGGTGATGAACGCCCACACCTCCTTGGGATCCCAGTTCCAGTAGCTGCTCCACGCCTGGTGCGCCCAGATCGGCCCGGTGATCAGCACTGCGAACGTCCACACCGGGAAGCCGAAGGAGTGCAGGCGGTAGGACACGCGGTCCAGGACCGCGGGCGACGGGACCCGGGCGAGGTAGCCGGTCTGGCGCGGCCGGGCGCGGTCCTTCACCAGGTAGAGCGCCGAGCAGATCCCGGCCAGGGTGAACGCGCCGGTGGCCAGGATCGCCGAGACCACGTGGATGACCAGCCAGGGCGAGAACAGCGCCTCGGTGAGGGGCGCGACCGGCTCGTGGAGCCAGATCACGTCGATCATCAGCAGCGACAGCACCAGGGTGACCACGATCGGCGCCATCCACGCCAGCCCGAGGCGCCCGCGCAGCAGCAGGTAGGCCGCGGCGACCACGAACGTGCCGCTGAGGGTGAACTCGTACATGTTGCCCCAGGGCACCCGGTTCGGGTCCGCGGCCATCCCGCGCCCGACCAGGGCGACCAGGTGGGCGACGACGGCCATGCCGGTCAGGATCAGGCCGAGCCGGCCGAACATCGCGGTCCGACCAGTGGTGACGACCTCCTCGGCGGGCAGCCTCCGGAGGGACGCCCACTCGACCAGGTGCGAGAGCAGGGCGAGGAAGTAGAGCACGCCAGCCACGGCGACGAACTGGTTGCTGAGGGTCTCCCAGGCCTGGTCGGTCACGACTCCTCCTCCCTGCGATCCGCAGGTGTCCCCCCGCCGAGCGCCCCCACGATCTCATGCAGCTCGGCGGCGCAGGTCACCGCCTCCGGAGCGGTCGAGTCCGGCCACCTCGACGTGGGTCCGCCCGTCCTGCTGGCGGGCCCGCACCCAGATCCGGCGGGGTCGGATGTACAGGGAGCCCAGCAGCCCGATCAGGGCGAGTACGACGCCCGAGAGCGCGACCAACTTCCCGGGCGTCCGGCTGATCTGGATCTTGTTCCAGCGCTGGACCCCGTCGAAGCTGACCGTCCCCATGCCGTCGGGCAGCTGGACCCGCTGCCCCGGCGCGAGGTCCACCCGGAACATCGACCCGTCCTGCTTCCGCACGAGCTCCGCGCCGGCCTTGTCGAGCTGGTAGACCGACTGCGGCTGCCCGGAGTCCATGCCCAGGTCGCCCGCGTAGACCAGCATCGAGATCGCCGGGTTGGCGGCCTGCCCGAACGCCGAGAACGGGCCGCTCTCCTCGGTGAACGCGTAGGTGGGGTAGAACTCGCCCTCGAGCCCGATCTGGGCCGGCCGCGCGTCCGGTGCCTTGACCACGCCGAAGGACCGGAACGTCTGGTCGGTGGGCAGGAAGATCGTCGGCCCGCTGTAGGCGACGTCGCCCTGCCCGTCGCGGATCGTGATCACCGGGGCGTAGCCGTGCCCGATCAGGAACACCTCGGTGTCGCCGATCGCGAGCGGGTGGTTGACCTTGAGGTCGAAGTCCCTGGCCTCCGCGGTCGGCGTCTCGCGGTACTCCAGGTGGGAGACGAAGCCCCGGGCCTGCCCCTTGCTGGGACCCTCGGTCAGCCAGTCGACGTCGAAGTCGGTGACGTCGAACGTGAAGGGCTCCATGTCGTCGGCCGCGAACAGGCTGCCGGGCACGAAGTCGTCGTACTGCGTGAGGTTGTTGGAGAACCCGTTGCCCACCACGAGGATCACGCCGCCGCGGTAGCCGAAGAGGCTGCCCAGCGCGAAGCCGACCAGCACCACCAGCACCGAGACGTGGAAGAGCAGGTTGCCCGCCTCGCGCAGGTGCCCGCGCTCGGCCGACACCGCGTCGTCGGTCCGCACGACCCGGAAGTGTCGCCCCTTCAGCTCGGCCTCGGCGGCTGCGAGCGTCTCCTCGGGCGTCCCCGCTGAGTCGTACGACGCGTGGTCCGGCAGGCGAGCGAGGTTGCGGGGGGCGGGTGGCGGGGCGGCCCGCATCGCCTTCCAGTAGACGAACGTCCGAGGGATGAAGCAGCCGACGAGGGAGACCATCAGCAGGATGTAGATCGCGGAGAACCACGGGGAGTCGTAGACCGAGAACAGCCCGAGCTTCTCGTAGACCGGCGTCAGGTCGGGGTGTGCGTCCTGCCAGCGCGCGGTCTTCAGCGAGTCCACGTCGCTCTGCGGCACCACCGACCCCGGGATCGCGGCGAGGGCGAGCAGGAGCAGGAGGATCAGCGCGGTCCGCATCGAGGTGAGCTGGCGCCAGCCCCAGCGGAGCATCTCGGTGAGGGTCAGCTCTCCGGGCCTGCGGTCGGCCATTACACGACCGTTTCGGTGGAGGAGACGAGGTTGATCTGCAGCCAGGTGACGGCCGAGTCCCACCAGCCGGTCACCAGCAGCACCCCGACGGCGACCAGCATCAGCCCGCCGGCGCGCATCACCCACACCTGGTGGCGGCGTACCCAGCCGAAGGCGCCGAGCGCACGCTGGTAGGCGAGGCCGGCGACGACGAACGGCAGGCCGAGGCCGAGCGCGTAGACCGCGGCCAGCAGCGCACCGCGGGCGGCGGTGGCGTCGGCGAAGGACAGCGTGTAGATCGCCGCGAGCGTGGGGCCGATGCAGGGCGTCCAGCCGAGCCCGAAGAGGAAGCCGAGGACCGGTGCCGCGCCCAGGCCGACGGCCGGGACGGTGTGCACGCGCCAGTCGCGCTGGAGGAACGGGACCAGCCCCGCGAACGCGAGTCCGAGCAGGATGGTGAGGGAGCCGAGCACGACGGTGATCTCGCGTCGCCACTCGAAGAGCCATGCCCCCAGGGCGCCGAACAGCGCCCCGAACAACACGAAGACGACGGCTGAAGCCGAGCACGAACAGCAGGGACCCGAGCAGCATCCGGCCACGACGGGCCCGCTCGAGGTCGGCGCCCGACAGCCCGGTGGCGTAGGAGAGGTAGCCCGGCAGCAGCGGGATCACGCACGGCGAGAAGAACGAGACCAGTCCGGCCACCAGGGCGACCGGGATGGCGAGGAGCAGCGAGCCCGAGGCCGCGGTGTCGTGGAACCACTCACCCATCGCGCTGCTCCGCCACCACGTCCTCGACGACCTCGACCAGCGTCGTCCTCGACGGGCAGCTCGCCGATGATGCTGGCGGCCACCCGGCCGTCGGCGTCGAGCACCACGAAGCTCGGGATCGAGTTGGGCGTCAAGGTCCCCGAGAAGGCGCAGCATCGCCTCCCCGTCGGGGGAGAAGTACGACGGGTAGGGCACGTCGAAGGTGCGCACGAAGCTGCGCGCCTGCTCGGGGGAGGAGTCGCGGATGTTGATGCCGACGAACTGCGCCCGGTCGCCCAGCTCCTCGCGCGGCCGCGACGACGTCGGGGGCCTCGGCCCGGCACGGCGCGCACCACGACCCCCACACGACGGCCACCACCGGCTTGCCCCGGAAGTCCGCGCGTCGACAGCGGGTCGCCCTCGAGGTCCTCGACCGGTCAGGGAGACCGCGTTCCTCGCGCTCGTCCGGGCTCGACCTGGACCACCTCGCCCGTCCCGCTGACGAACCCCTTGTCGCCGGTTCCCTGCAGGCTCGAGCAGCCCACGAGCAGCACAGCACGCAGCAGAAGGAGCAAGGAGACGCGGCGCGGAGTGTTCAGGGCCTGCTGCTCCTCGGGAGCGCCGCCGGCCGAGAACGGCGCACCCTTGTCCTTGAGCGGGATCAGGTCGGCCGGCGGGCTCGGAGTAGGACACCTGGGTCAGGGTGTCGTCGCGGAAGTGGAGCGAGGTGAGCGAGCAGAGCGTGCACTGGCGGTTGCGGGGGTTGTGCAGGAACGACCGGCGTCTCGACGTGCAGCCGGGTGATCCAGATCGGCAGCTGGTGGGAGACGATCACGGCCTCGTGTCCGCGGGCTGCCTCCCGCGCGTCCTCGACCGCGGCCATCATCCGGGCGACGAGCTCCTTGTAGGGCTCGCCCCAGGAGGGCCGGAACGGGTTCCAGAGGTGCCGCCACGCGGCGGGCCGGCGCAGCGGCCGGACGGTCTTGCCGAACCGCTGGCCCTCGAAGACGTTGGTGGACTCGATCACCCGGTCGTCGGTGACGATCTCCAGGCCGCGGGCGTCGGCCAGGGGTCGAGCGGTCTCCTGCGCCCGCTCCAGCGGGGAGGCGACCAGATGGGTGATGTCGCGGTCCTTGATCGCGCCCGCGACCTGCTCGGCCATCTGCCGTCCCAGCTCGGAGAGGTGGTAGCCCTGGCTGCGGCCGTAGAGGACGCCGTGCGGGTTGTGGACCTCCCCGTGGCGCAGCAGGTGGACGATCGTCTCTTGGCTCATCGGGCTCCTTCTCTCGCGGCGGCCCGCGCGGCCGCCGGCAGGGCGTCGAGCACGGCCTGCACCGCGCGGTCGTCGTGGGCGGCGGAGAGGAACCACGCTTCGTACGCCGACGGCGGCAGGTGGACTCCCGCGTCGAGCATGGCGTGGAAGAAGGCCGCGAACGCCGAGACGTCCTGGGTCGAGGCGTCGTCGAAGTCGCGCACCGGCTCCCCGGTGAAGAACACCGAGAACATGGTGCCGTTCGACTGGACGACGTGCGGCACCCCGGCCGCGGTCAGCGACTCGGCGACCGCTGCCTTGACCGTGTCTCCGGCGGTCGTGAGGTGGGCGTAGACCTCGTCGGTGGCCAGCCGCAGGGTGGTCAGCCCGGCCGTGGTCGCCACCGGGTTCCCCGACAGGGTCCCGGCCTGGTAGACCGGCCCCTCGGGAGCGAGCCGGGACATCACGTCGGCCCGGCCGCCGAACGCCGCCGCCGGGAAGCCGCCTCCGATGACCTTGCCGAAGGTGACCAGATCGGGCTCGCCATCCCTCGACCGCGCCGTCGAGCCCCCACTGGCCGCGCGCGGACGCCCGGAAGCCGGTCATCACCTCGTCGCTGACGAAGAGGGCGCCGTGCCGTGCGCAGGTCTCGGCGAGGAACGCGTTGAACCCGGGCTCCGGCGGGATCACCCCCATGTTGCCCGGCGCCGCCTCGGTGATCAGGCAGGCGATCCGGTCGCCGTGCTCGGCGAACACCTTCTCGACCGCAGCCCGGTCGTTGTAGGGCAGCACGAGGGTCAGGGCCGTCGAGGCCTCCGGGACGCCGGGGGTGCCGGGCACGGCGAACGTGGCGAGGCCCGACCCGGCCGAGGCCAGCAGCGCGTCGACGTGGCCGTGGTAGCAGCCGGCGAACTTCACGACCAGGTCCCGCCCGGTGAAGCCGCGGGCCAGCCGGATCGCGGACATGGTGGCCTCGGTGCCCGACGACACGAACCGGACCCGCTCGACGGGGGTCCGGGCCACGATCTCCTCGGCGAGCTCGACCTCGGGCGTGGTCGGGGCGCCGTACGACGTGCCGCGGGCGACCGCCTCGGCGACTGCTGCGAGCACCTCGGGGTGGGCGTGGCCGAGCAGCATCGGACCCCAGGAGCCGATCAGGTCGACGTAGTCGTTGCCGTCGACGTCGGTCAGCCACGCGCCCCGGGCGGACCGGATGAACCGGGGGGTCCCGCCCACGGCGTTGAAGGCGCGGACCGGGGAGTTCACCCCGCCCGGCGTCACCGCGCGGGCGCGGTCGAACCAGGCGGTGGAGGAGGGGTGGTCGGCCGGGTGGTCGGATGGCACCGGCTCATTCTCCCTGACCGCACCAGCCACGCGGGTGGCAGGTCCCGCCTCGGACCGCGACGATGGTCCAGACAATTTTGCCGAAAGGTGCGTTTTACGTTCATGACCTGCGGGAACGGTTCGACTACATGCCCTGAGGCGCGCTGGGACCTCCGTCACACTCGAGAGCCTGACGTAACTAGCCGTGACAACATTCGTTGGATCAGTACCAGTGTCTGAGGGAAGCGCACACCGGTAGAGTCAAACGAGGGAGAGAGCCACACATGTCCGCACCGAAGTTCGGCCGATTGCAGAAGGCGTCCGCGCTGTTGCCGCTGGCGCTGCTCTCGACCGCCGTGGACGGCGAGCCTCGCCGGAGCCGGTGCGACCACGGCGGCAGCGCGGGGACGACTCCCGGACCCTCCCCGACGGCACCAGCATCCCGACCCAGGCGATCGAGGCCCCGGCCAGCGTCTCCAAGCCGGGCGTGACCGCCCCCGGCATCTACGGGCGACACCAAGACCATCGTCGCCAACGCCTCCACCATGGGCATCCCCGCAGCGGCCCTCGCGGCCTACCAGCGGGCCGAGACCGTGATCAACACCGCCGACAAGTCGTGCAACATCCCGTGGCAGCTGATCGCCGCCATCGGCCGGGTCGAGTCCGACCACGGCCGGGTCAACGGCAACAGCCTGAACGCCGACGGCCTGGCCACCCCGGGCATCTTCGGCATCGCGCTCGACGGCTCCAACAACACCGCGCGCATCGCCGACTCCGACGCCGGCCTCTACGACTCCGACTCGAAGTTCGACCGCGCGGTCGGCCCGATGCAGTTCATCCCGTCGACCTGGCGGGTCGTGGGCGTCGACGCCGACGGCGACGCCGAGCGCAACCCGCAGGACATCGACGACGCCGCCCTGGCCAGCGCCGTCTACCTCTGCTCCGGTGACGACGACCTCTCCACCGAGGCCGGCCAGCGCGCCTCGGTCTTCCGCTACAACCACAGCCAGTCCTACGTCGACCTCGTGCTGTCGATCATGGAGGCCTACAGCTCCGGCGACTTCACCTCGGTGCCCAACGGCACCACCTCCGCCGGCTACTTCGTCCCCGACCCGACGCCGCCGGCCGCCCCGGCCAGGCAGGGCCCCAGGAACTCCGGCCCCGCGGGCGGTGGCCCCGCCACGGCCCCGGTCAGCAACTCCGGCGGCTCCACCGGCGGCACTAGCAGCCCCACGGGCGGCACCGGTGGCGGCACCTCCGAGCCCGCCGAGACGCCGTCGAGCCCCCGAGCGGCTGGCAGCGGCCCGAACGTGCCGACACCACCCGCCGCCGCTGCCGAACCCGAGCCCGCCGCCGGTCCCGGACGTGCTCACTCATGCCGAGGCGCTCCAGAGTGCATCGCCCAGGGCGTTGTCGACGACCCGCTGACCGGCGTCAACGAGCTCACGCAGTGCGTCGAACGAACCTGCTCAACTCGACGCAGACCCGCATACAATCGCTGACCCGCCCGAAACTTTCGGGCGGGTCAGCGCAATTTCAGGGTCAGCGGGTGAGGAGGCGGGCGGCCTCGGTCGCCCAGTAGGTGAGGATCACGTCGGCACCGGCCCGGCGGATCGACGTGAGCGACTCCAGGATCGCCGGCTCCCGGTCGATCCAGCCCTGGGCCGCGGCCGCCTCGACCATGGCGTACTCGCCGGAGACGTTGTAGGCCGCGACCGGGACCTCGACCGCGTCACGCACGCGGCGGAGCACGTCGAGGTAGCCCAGCGCCGGCTTCACCATCACGATGTCGGCGCCCTGCTCGATGTCGAGCAGCGCCTCCCGGACGCCCTCGCGGGCGTTGGCGGGATCCTGCTGGTAGGTGCGCCGGTCCCCCCGGAGCGAGGAGGCCACGGCTTCCCGGAAGGGGCCGTAGAACGCGGAGGCGTACTTCGCGGAGTAGGCGAGGATCGAGACGTCGGTGTGCCGGTCGCGGTCCAGGGCGGAGCGGATCACCGCGACCTGGCCGTCCATCATCCCGCTGGGGGCGACCATGTCGACGCCGGCGTCGGCCTGGGCGAGCGCCATCGCGGCGTACGCCTCGAGCGTCCGGTCGTTGTCGACGCGACCGTCGGGGGTGAGGACACCGCAGTGGCCGTGGTCGGTGAACTCGTCGAGGCACAGGTCGCTCATCACCGTCAGCGCGTCACCGACCTCGGCGACGACGTCGTTCAGGCTGCGGTTGAGGATTCCGGAGGGGTCGCTCGCGCCGGACCCGGTGGCGTCCTTCTCGACGGGGATGCCGAACAGCATCACGCCGCCGAGACCCAGCTCGGCCGCCTCGTTGACCGCCTTCAGGAGGGTGGAGCGGGTGTGCTGGACGACGCCGGGCATCGAGGTGATCGGGACGGGTGCGTCGATGCCCTCGCGGACGAACACCGGCAGCACGAGCTGACCGGGCTGCACCACGGTCTCGGCCACCATCCGGCGCATGGCCGGCGTGGTCCGAAGGCGGCGGGGCCGGACCGTCGGCCCGATGCCGCTCTCGCTCATCGCTGCTCCTTGATCGTGGTGACGCCGAGATCGTGGTGACGCCGACGATCATCTCACTGGGTTTCGACACGGCCGTCGCTCGTTCGTTCCTCACGAGCGGGCCTGCTCAACCTCCTCGCTCAGACCTCGCCCGCGCTCCGCGCGGTCGAGGTCGCTCGGATCACTCCGCTCGGACCTTCCGGCGCCCGGAGGGCTTGCGCTCCGAGGGCCTGGTGACCGGCTGGCCGGCGTCGAGCAGCGCGATCCGCCGCGCGGCGCCGAAGTCGGCGAGCGCGTCGACGAGCACCTCGACGTCGGGCTTGGGCGACAGCACGTCGACCCGCAGGCCGTGCTCCTCGGCGGTCTTCGCGGTGGCCGGACCGATCACCGCGATCACGGTGGAGGGGTGCGGCTTCCCGGCGATGCCGACGAGGTTGCGGACGGTCGACGAGGACGTGAAGACCACGGCGTCGAACTTGCCGGTCTTGATCGCGTCGCGCGTCGGCGCCGGCGGCGGCGCGGCCCGCACGGTGCGGTAGGCCGTGACGTCGTCGCACTCCCAGCCCAGGTCGATCAGGCCGGCCACGAGGTTCTCGGTGGCGATGTCGGCCCGGGGCAGGAACACCCGGTTGATCGGGTCGAGCACGTCGTCGTACGGCGGCCAGTCGGCCAGCAGCCCTGCTGCGGACTGCTCGCCGGTGGGGACCAGGTCGGCGCGCAGGCCCCAGGCGGCGATCGCCTGGGCGGTCTTGTCGCCGACGGCGGCGATCTTGAGCCCTGAGAAGGCGCGGGCGTCGAGGCCGTACTCCTCGAACTTCTCGCGCACAGCCTTCACCGCGTTGACCGAGGTGAACGCGATCCACTCGTAGCGGCCCTCGACCAGGCCGCGCACGGCCTTGTCCATCTGCAGCGGGTTGCGTGGCGGCTCGACGGAGATCGTGGGGACCTCGTCGGGCACGGCGCCGTACTCGCGCAGGCGGGCGGTCAGGGAACCGGCCTGCTCCTTGGTGCGCGGCACCAGGACCCGCCAGCCGAACAGCGGCTTGGTCTCGAACCACGAGAGCGCCTCGCGCAGGTTCACGACGTCGCCGACCACGGTGACCGCCGGAGGCGCCATCCGGGCGGCGCGGGCGTCGGCGGCGATGTTCTCGAGGGTCGAGGTGACGGTGCTCTGGGACGTGGTGGTGCCGACCCGGGTCATCGCGACCGGGGTCTCCGGGTCGCGTCCGGCCTCGATCAGGCCTCGCGCGTTCTCGGCGATCGAGCCGACGCCGGAGAGCAGGACCAGCGTCGGGGCGTCGATGTAGCGGCTCCAGTCGATCTTCTCGCCGCAGGTGATCACCGCGACCTCACGGCTGTGCTTGGTGGTCAGCGGGATGCCGGCGTAGGCCGGGACCGCGCTCACCGAGGAGACGCCCGGGACGATCTCGAAGCCGATGCCCGCCTTGACGCAGGCCTGGGCCTCCTCGGGCCCGGAGGCGTAGAGGAACGGGTCGCCCGCCATCAGCCGGACCACCCGGTGGCCGGCCTTGCCGTGCCGGACGATCACCTTGGCCCGGGCAGCGTGCGTGAGCGGCTGGCCGTCCTCGCCGAAGCCGCCGTCCACGAACCGCGGTCCGGGCTGTTCGGTCGAGTCGTCGGGTCGATGTGGGAAGCCCGAGCAGGCGGCGCACGAGCTCCTCGTGCTCGGGGACCTCGGTGACGATGACGTCGGCCTTGCCGATCAGCTCGACGGCACGAACCGTCAGCAGATCGGGGTCGCCGGGGCCACTGCCGACAAAGGAGACCCAACCGCGATTGGTGGTCGCGGCGGGTGTGCTGGTGTTGCCTCGCGTCATGCGTTCTGCCTCTTCGCTGGTGCGTCCATCAGTTGTGTTGCCCCGTCGGCGAGCATGTCGCTCGCCAGGCGCTTCCCGACGCCGGCGGCGTCAGCGGGCCGTCCGGATGCGGACATCCGCACCGAGAGCGTCCCGTCGTGCGACAGGGCCACGGCCCTGATCCAGATCTCGTCTCCGTCGTCCCCCTCTGCGACCTCGGCCAGCGCGCCGACCGGCGCCGAGCACCCGCCTTCGAGCGTGGCGAGCACGGCCCGCTCAGCCTCGACCGCGGCCCGCGTCCGCGGGTCGTCCAGCTCCTCCAGCTCGCTCAGCAGGTCGACGTCGGTGTCCCGGCACTCGATCGCCAGTGCACCCTGGCCGGGGGCCGGGAGCATCTGCAGCGGGTCGAGCACCTCGGTCGCGTCGTCGAGCCGACCAAGCCTGGCCAGGCCGGCGCGGGCGAGGATGACGGCGTCGTACTCACCCGACCGAACCTTGCCGATCCTGGTGTCGACGTTCCCACGGATGTCGGCGATCTCCAAGCCGAGACCGAGTGCCCGGAGCTGGGCCGCCCGCCGCGGGGAGCCGGTGCCGACCCGGCTGCCGTCCGGCAGCCCGCCGAGGGTGAGCCCGTCGCGGGCCACGACCACGTCGCGGGGGTCTTCGCGCTCGGGGCAGGCGGCGAGGGCCACCCCCTCCTGATGGCCGGTGGGGAGGTCCTTGAGCGAGTGGACGGCCACGTCGATCTCACCCCGCAGGAGTGCGTCGCGCAGGGCGCTGACGAAGACGCCGGTGCCGCCCAGGGTGGCCAGGGACGCCGGGTTGCGGTCGCCCTCGGTCGTGACCTCGACCAGCTCGACGTCGCGGCCCAGCCGGGCACGGATGAGCTCGGCCACGGTCGTGCGACTGGGTCGTGGCGAGGAGGGAGGCGCGGGTGCCCAGTCGAAGGGCGCCCTGTCGGCGCGCGGTCATGGCAGGTCCCCCAGGGCTCGGGAGCCGATGGAGCGGTCCGGGGAGGCGGTCGCGATGCCCTCCGGACGGGTGACGGCATCGACCGCCTCCGGGTCCAGCGCGAACAGCTCGGCGAGGGCGGTGGCGTAGGAGACCGCACCGGTCTCGTTGGCGAGCTCCTTGACCCGGACGGTCGGCTGGTGGAGCAGCTTGTCGGCGACCCGGCGCACCGACTGCAGCACCTCGGCCCGGGCGACGTCGTCGAGCTCGGGCAGCCGGGAGGTCAGTCGTTCCATCTCGGCCTCGACCACGGCGGTGGCCATCGACCGCAGGGCCACGACGGTCGGGGTGACGCTGGCCTGCCGCCGGGCGTTCAGGAAGGCGGTGACCTCCTGGCCCACGATGTGGCGAACGCCGTCGATCTCGTTGCCGGCGACGCTGTCGCGCAGCTCGTCGGCCAGGTCCGCGAGCGTGACCAGGGTGACCTCCGGAAGCGCCCCGACCGACGGGTCGACGTCGTGCGGGAGGGCGAGGTCGACGATCGCGAGCGGTGCGGTGTCCGGGCGGGCGGACTGCACCATGTCGAGGTCGAGCAGGATCCCGTTGGCGCCGGTGCACGTGATGACGAGGTCCGCGTCGGTCACGTGCCGCCGGGAGGTGCGACAGCGGCGCCGACCGCGCGTCGTACTCAGCGGCCAGCCGATCGGCGTTGGCCGTGCTGCGGTTGATGACGGTGACTCCCGCCGCGCCCAGCCGCGAGACCGTCGCCGTGGCCAGGCTGGCCATCCCGCCGGCACCCACGACCACGACCGACTTGCCCTTGACGCCGCCCAGGGGGCCGGAGACCCGCTCCAGGCCCGCGCTGACCAGGGATGGCGCGGCGAGATCGATGTCGGTCTCGGCCCGCGACCGCTTGCCGACCCGGAGGGCCTGCTGGAAGAGCACGTTGAGCGCCGGTCCGACGGTTCCCTGCGCCTGCCCGCGGCGCAGCGCCTCGCGGGTCTGGCCGAGGATCTGGCCCTCGCCGACGGCCATCGAGTCGAGGCCGGCGGCCACGTGGAAGAGGTGGGAGACGGCACCGTCGTCGTAGTGGACGTAGAGGTGCGGGAGGATCCCCGCGGTCGACTCGCCGGCGCGCTCGACGAGCAGCCGGGAGACCTCCTCGACGCTGCCGTGGAACCGGTCCACCTCGGTGTAGATCTCGAGCCGGTTGCAGGTGGCGACCACCACGGCCTCGCCGACGTGGTCGCAGGCCACCACGTCGCCGAGCAGCTTGTTGACGCCGTCGCGGTCCAGGGCGACCCGCTCGAGGACGGCCACCGGTGCCGACTTGTGGGAGATGCCCACCACGAGAATGCTCATGAGGCGTTCTCCTGGGCCTTGCGCTGCTCGTGGTAGGCGAGGATCTGCAGCTCGATGGACAGGTCGACCTTGCGTACGTCGACGCCCGGCGGGACCGAGAGCACGGTCGGGGCGAAGTTCAGGATGCTGCGGATCCCGGAGGCGACCATCCGGTCGACGACGTCCTGGGCGGCGACAGCGGGCGTGGCGATGACGCCGATCGCGACGCCGTGCTCCTTGACGATCCGCTCGAGGTCGTCGAACGGGACGGACCTGGACCCCGGCGACGACCTCGTTCTTGCGTTCGGGGTCGGCGTCCAGCAGCGCGACCACCCGGAACCCGCGGCTGCGGAAGCCGGAGTAGTTGGCGAGCGCGTGTCCGAGGTTTCCGATGCCGACGATGACGACGGGCCAGTCCTGGGTCACGCCGATCTCACGGGCGATCTGGTACCGGAGGTAGTCGACGTCGTACCCGACGCCGCGGGTGCCGTAGCTGCCGAGGTAGGAGAGGTCCTTGCGGAGCTTCGCGCTGTTGACGCCGGCGGCGGCCGCCAGCTCCTCGCTGGAGCAGGTGCGGGTGCCGAGGTCCACCAGCGTGGTCAGGGCACGGAGGTAGACGGGGAGACGGGCGACCGTGGCCTCCGGGATGTCCCGGACGCTGTCGCTGGATGTCCGTGCCGTCACTTGGTTCTTCTCTCCAGCCGCCCCGCTCCCGGGCTCGAGTCACCCGATGGAGGTCAAGCGGCCCGATCACTGTAGGAGTTTGTGAACGGGAGAACAAACCGAGACGGATGGCGGACTAGCACATGTGACAAGGCCCACCGACCCGGCCCCCGGATCAGCGCGGTGAGGGCGGCCCGGAGCCGGTCGGCGTCGACCCGCCAGAAGTCGTGCTGGCTGCCGTCGACGAAGGTGACCGGCACCTCCTCGCCGAACCGGGCGACGAGGGCGGGATCGGTGTCGATGTCGACCTCGGCGTACTCCTCCCCCAGCTCCGCGCACACCCGTTCGATCACCGGGCGGGCCTCGTCGCACAGGTGGCAGCCGGTGCGGGTGTAGAAGGTGATCCGCGGGGTCACGGCGCCTCAGTCCTCCAGCAGCCCGAGCGCCCGTCGCCGCTCGATGCCGCGCAGCCGACCCTTCTGGACCTTGCCGGTGACCGTGAGCGGAAGCTCGTCGACGACCTCGATCCGGGTCGGCCGCTTGAACCGCGCCAGCCGCGTCTCGCAGTGGCGCCGGCAGGCGTCCTGGACCACGGCGGCGTCGGCCCCGGGTGCCCGCACGTAGGCCACCACGGCCTCACCCGTCCGATCGTCCTCGACGCCGATCACCGCGGCGTCCTCGACCCCGGACACCTCGCGGAGGACGTCCTCGACCTCGCTGGGGTAGACGTTGAACCCGCTGACGATGACCAGCTCCTTGAGCCGGTCGACGAGGAACAGGTCGCCGGAGGCGTCGAGGAAGCCGACGTCCCCGGTCGGCCACCAGCCGCCGTCGTCCGGCCCCTCGATGCCGTGGGGCCAGTAGCCGCTGAACAGGTTGGCGCCGCGGATCTGGATCTCGCCGGGGTCCTCACCCTCGGGCTCGCGGCCGAACTCGTCCACGAGCCGGACGTCGATCCCGGGCAGGGCCGCTCCCACCGAGCCGGTCTGCAGTTGTTCGCTGCACAGGGTGCTGGTCACCACGGGAGCGGCCTCGGTGAGCCCGTAGCCCTGGTGGATCGGGATCGACGTCTTCGCCGTGAACTGCTCGATCAGGTCCGGTGACAGGGGCGCCGAGCCGGAGAGCATCAGCCGGACCGGCCCCAGCCGGTCGGCGAGGTGCTCCTCGGGGAGCCAGTGGGCGAACACCGGCGGCGCCACCGGCACCACGCTGCAGGCCTCGTCGTCGATCAGGTCCAGCGTGTCCTGGGGGTCGAACCGTTCGACCAGGACGAGCTTGGCGCGGTGCCTGAGCACGCCGCCGAGGACCGCGTTCAGGCCGTAGACGTGGAAGAGCGGGAGCACGCCGAGCACGACGTCGTCGCCCCGGATCATCGGCGGCTCGACGGCGGCGACCTGGTCGAGGTTGGCGAGAAGGGCCCGGTGGGTGAGCATCGCCGCCCGCGGGCGTCCCGACGTACCGCTGGTGTAGAGCAGGGCGGCGAGCTTCTCGGGATCCGGCAGCTGCGGCACGGACTGGGCGGCGGTGGAGCGCAGCCGGTCGTGGGTCAGCTCACCCTCGCTGGGCCGGTTCGCCGATCACCACGACCAGCGGAGGCACCGCCCGCGAGACCAGGTCGGGGTCGAGCACGCCACCGTCCCCCTCGAGCGCGCTGCGGACGACGGAGACGGCGTCACGGACCGCGCCGACCGTCCGCGGATCAGCGACCACCAGGCGCGATCCCGAGTCGGCGATCAGCCGGGCCAGCTCGTCGACCGTCGACCGCGGATTGACGGGTACGGCGACCACCTGGGCGCGCAGCACGCCCAGGTAAGTGGTGACGAACTCGAGCCGGTTGCCGACCGCCAGCAGGACCCGCTGTCCCGCCACGACCCCCGCAGCCCCGAGACCGGTGGCGATCCGGCCCACCTCGTCCTCGAGCTCGGCCCAGGTGAGGCTGCGCCCACCCGCCTCGACGATGGCGAGGGCATCGGGTCGCTCGTCCGCCGCCTCGGCGACCAGGTTGGCCAGGTCGTGCTCAGCAGGCATGAACGCGATCCTTCCACACGCCTCACGCGCCCTGCGGGGGTGCCCTGACGGGGTCTACGCTGCCGATGTGACCCCGCCCGCCGACCCGCGCCGCAGGCCCCCGAACCTGCGCCAACGGTCGGTCCTGGCCGGCGAGGCCGCGGCTGCCGCGGCGGAGGTCGAGACCGCCCTGGACACCCCGGCGGACCCGGTCTCGGCAGCGTTCTTCGACGTCGACAACACCGTCATGCAGGGCGCGAGCATCTTCCACCTGATGCGGGGGCTGCACCGCAGGAAGTTCTTCACCACCCGCGACATCCTGGACGCCGCCTGGAAGCAGGCCTACTTCCGCGTCGTCGGGGTCGAGGATCCCGATCATGTCGTCCGACGCCCGCACGTCCGCCCTCAGCTTCATCGCCGGCCGCACCGTCACCGAGCTCGAGGAGCTCGGGGAGGCGATCTTCGACGAGGCCATGGCCCACCGGATCTGGCCGGGGACCCGGGCGCTGGCGCAGCTCCACCTCGACCAGGGCCAGCGGGTCTGGCTGGTGACGGCCGCCCCGATCGAGATCGCCAGCATCATCGCCAGCCGGCTCGGCCTCACGGGAGCGATGGGGACCGTCGCCGAGCACGTCGACGGCGTCTACACCGGAAAGCTGGTCGGCGACCTGCTGCACGGGCCGGCCAAGGGAGAGGCGATCAAGGCGCTTGCCGCCCGCGAGCACCTCGACCTGCAGAAGTGTTCGGCGTACTCCGACTCGTTCAACGACCTGCCCATGCTGATGCTGGTGGGGGATCCGTGTGCCATCAACCCGGACGCGAAGCTGCGCGCCAAGGCGAAGCAGATGGGATGGCGGGTCCGCGACTACCGGACCGGCCGGAAGGCGGCCCGGGCGGGGGTCGCGGTCGGCGCGGTCGTCGGTGCGGTGGCCGGAACGGTCGCCGCCGGAGCGGCCTTGCGCGGTCGCCGGCACTGACACGAGCCCCAATTCGGCCGGATTTTTACCAAAGTGGTCCCCGCCACCTTTGGGTGTACAGGTGTTCCCTTCGACCCACCCTCGCGCTTACGATGACCTGAGCTTCGGGGGAAGCGCTGACCGGGAGGGTCATTTCACATGCAGAGGGACGGGTACGACGTCGCTCGCGGGCTCGAAGCCCTGCGCGACGCGGTTGCCCAGATCCTCCTTGCCCCGCAGGTCGCCGTGGCCGGCGGCCCCAACCTGCTGCTCAGCGAGGCCTCGGTCACGCACGGGCCGGCCCCGACCGCGAGCAGCGGAGCCTCGACCGCCAGCGGCGGAAACTTCGACGACGCCGACCAGGCCACCTCCTCGGAGGAGTCCGAGGCCGACCGCACCCGGCTGATCGCCCTCGTCGAGCTGGCCCGCACCGGCGACGCCGACGCATTCGGGCTGCTCTACGACCACTACCAGTCCTCGGTCTACCGTTTCCTCTTCTACCGGACCCGTTCGGTGCAGCTGGCCGAGGACCTCACCTCGGAGACCTTCTTCCGGGCGCTGCGCAGCATGAACAACTTCCGCTGGCAGGGCAAGGACTTCGGCGCCTGGCTGATGACCATCGCCCGCAACCTGTGCACCGACCACTTCAAGGCAGGTCGCACGCGCCTCGAGCTCACGACCGAGGACATGAGCGCCCACGACGACACCACGGAGGGTCCGGAGGCGTCGGTGCTGGCGGGCCTCACCAACGAGATCCTCCTCGGGGCCCTGAAGTCACTGCCCGACGAGCAGCGCGACTGCCTGATCATGCGCTTCCTCCAGGGGATGAGCATCGCCGAGACCGCCGCCGTACTCGGCCGTAGCGACGGGGCGATCAAGCAGCTCCAGCTGCGCGGTGTGCGCAACCTCGCGAAGCTCATGCCGGAAGGGATCCGGGACTGATGCACAGGGCGCGAAAGACGTCAATGACATGTGACGCGGACCCCGTAACCTCCCCCCTCCGCGGGTCGTTGAAGTGTGCGTCAGGGGTCGAGAAGCACCGGCCCGCTGGACGACGAGCAGACAGGACAGAATCGATGACCACGGTTTTCGGAGCGCGACGGCGCGCCGAGGAGTTCCACTCCCTGGTCGAGGACTCCTCGACCGGTGGGCTCCACGACGCTCGTTACGCCGACTTCCTGGACATCGTGGCGTCCCTTCGTGACACTCCGGCCGCACAGCCGCGACCGGAGTTCGTCGCTGACCTGCGCGAGCAGCTGATGACCGAGGCCGACACGGTGCTCGTGGCCGCCGCCGACGAGGCGCGACTCACGCTGCCGTCCCGCCGGACGGCCCGCCGTCCCGCCCGTGAACGCCGGCTCGCCGCCGCAGCCGCCGGGGTCGCCATCGTCGGGGCCACGACCTCCATGGCGATGGCCGCGCAGTCCGCCCTTCCGGGCGAGGCGCTCTACCCGCTCAAGCGGCTCCTCGAGGGCGCCGAGACCGGCATCGCGGTCAACGAGGGCGACAAGGGCGCCACGCTCCTGGCCAACGCGTCCGGCCGGCTTGCCGAGATCACCGCGCTGAGCCGCGACGAAGGTAGCTCGAGGACGGCGAGGCGATCGCCGACACGTTCAACACGTTCACCCGGCAGGCCATCGAGGCCTCCGACCTGCTGCTCACCGACTACGCCACCACCGGCGACGAGAACTCGATCGCCGAGCTGCGCGACTTCACCGGCGAGAGCATGCAGACCCTGACCGCGCTCGAGTCGGTCGTGCCCGAGCAGGCACGCGACGAGCTGCTGCGGGCCGCGCGGATCCTCACCCAGATCGACGCCCAGGCGCAGCAGGCCTGCCCCTCGTGCGGTGGGGACGGCATCGGCGAGATCCCGGCCATCCTCACGTCGAGCTACGAGTTCTCCGGTGACGGGACCGCGGCAACCCCGGGCACCGTGCTCAAGGTGGCACCGGAGAAGAAGCAGAAGAAGGGCTCGGGCGGCAGTTCGACCTCGGTGCCCCAGCCCAACGACAACCCGCTTCCCCCGGGCAGCGTGCTGGCCCCGACCGATGGGACCGACGCCGACGCCTCCTCGGGTGGCGGCGGAACGAAGCAGGACTCCTCCGACCCGATCGAGGACCTGACCAAGACCCTCACCGGTGGCGGCGGCTCGGAGCCTGCCTCCGGTCCGAACGTCCCGGAGCTCCCGGATCCCGGTCAGGTCATCGAGGACGTCACCGACCCGCTGCTGAACCCGTAGCGCACCGAGGACGAGCGGTCAGCGTTCGTCTCACCGGGTCTCGACACGCGGGTCGCGACCTCATTCCTCGGTCGCGCCGCTCGCTCGACCACCATCAGCGCAGCCGCTGACGCGTCAGCGCTACCTGAAGACCGACTCGCGGTCCATCAGCAGCGTGTAGAGCGTCTGCTGGATCGTCTCCCGCACCTGGTCGGTCACGTTGAAGACCAGCATCGGGTCGTCCGCCGCACCGTCGTCGTACTCGTCGGTCCGGATGGGCTCACCGAACTCCAGGAGCCACTTCGACGGCAACGGCACCAGCCCCAGCGGCCCGAGCAGGGGGAAGAACGGGGTGATCGGGATGTACGGGACACCCAGCAGCCGGGCCAGGGCCGGAACGTTGCCCACCAGGGGATAGATCTCCTCGGCGCCGACCACGGACAGCGGGATGATCGGTACGCCGGTGCGCAGCGCCGCCGAGACGAAGCCGCCCCGGCCGAACCGCTGCAGCTTGTAGCGCTCGCCGTAGGGCTTGCCGATGCCCTTGAAGCCCTCGGGCCAGACGCCCACCAGCTCGCCACCCCCGAGCATCCGCTCGGCGTCCTCGTTGCAGGCCAGGGTCGCGCCGCTGCGGCGGGCCATGCTGCTGATGAGGGGCATCCGGAAGACCAGGTCGGCGCCGAGCGGCCGCAGGTGTCGCCCGGTGGCGTCGTGGATCGAGACCATCGTCATCAGGCCGTCCAACGGGATCGTGCCCGAGTGGTTGGACACGACCAGGGCACCGCCATCGGCCGGGATGTTGTCCGCGCCGCGCACCTCGACCCGGAACCACTTCTGCGCGATCGGGCGGAGGGCGGTCATGACGAAGCGTTGGGTGACCTCGGGGTCGAAGCCGTACTCGTCGACGACGTAGTCGCCGGTCACGCGGCGTCGCAGGAAGGCGAGGAACCTGGCCAGCTGCGGCTCCCACTGCTCCCCGAACAGCTCCTTGGCCGCGTACTGGAACGCGGCCAACCAGTCACCGACCGGGATCCCGGCCAGGGGAGCCCGGTCACGCGCCGTCGCCGGAGGTCGGGCGGGGGCGGGGGCGGACGTCGGTGCGTCACCGGTCTCGGCCGCGGGAAACGCGACGGGACCTGCTCCGGCCTCGTCACCTGACTCCTGGGGAGCCTTCGGCTGCGGCGCCTTCTGCCGGGCCGTGGTCGCCCGGGTGCCCCGGTCTCCGGCGAGGTTGCGGGCCGCGGCCGACGGCTTGTCGGTGCCGGCTGTGCCGCGCCCGGGCTTCCCTCGGGTCCCGATCGGGATGATGTCGGCGTCACCCACGGCCGGCTCCCTCGAGCTCTCGGGTCTGCTGCTGGCCTGCACTCTCGAGGGCGTGGGCGAGGCTGTCGATCACGCGGGTCGTGCGGCCCCCGGTCGGCGTCAGCGACGCCCCGAAGTCGGCGAAGGCCTCGTCGGTGCGGTACTTGGGCGTGAAGCCGAGCACGTTCCGCATCCTCGTGGTGTCGACCCCTCGGCCGTAGGTCAGGAACCGGAGCTGCTCCGGCGAGAAGTCCGCCATCCGCGCCGAGCGCAGCACAGACCCGAGGCCGCCGACGGCGAAGGCCGGCAGCGCCACGGACGGCCGCTGCAGGCGTCGGATCGCCTGGCTGAGCATGAGCACCCCGTCGCCGGCGACGTTGAACGTGCCCGAGACGTCGGAGAGGGCGGTGTGACGGAGCGCGTCGATCAGGTCCTCGGCGTGAAGGAACTGCATCCGCGGGTCGAAGCCGAGGACGGTCGGGATCACCGGGAGGCGGAAGTACGACGTGATCGGGCTCTGGACGATCGGACCGAGCACGTTGGCCGCGCGCAGCATGGCCACCCGCACGTCGGGACGACGGCGGGCGAACCCGCGGACGTACCCCTCGACCTCGGCCGCGTCCTTCGAGTAGCCGGACTGTGGGCCCGTCGGGGCTCCATGTCCTCGGTGAACATCGCCGGATCGCGGCTGCTGGCGCCGTAGACGGTGGTGGTCGACTTGACGACCAGGTGCCGGAGCCCGGGCGCCTTCTGGCAGGCAGCGAGCAGCTGCATGGTGCCGATGACGTTGAGCTCCTTCATCGTGTGCCGGCCGCCGGCGCTGCCGGGGGTCGCGATCACGCTCATGTGGACGACGGTGTCGACGTCCTCCTTGGCGATGACCTTCGCGATGATGGGGTTGCGGATGTCCGCGCGGACGAACGAGACGTCACCCAGGTCCCCCCGCGGGGGTACGACGTCGACGCCGATGACCCGGGCGACCGAGGGGTGCGCCGACATGGACACGGCAAACCGGCGACCGAGGTCTCGGGAGACCCCCGTCACCAGGACGACCCGTCCGCCGTTCCCCATGGGGGCTACTTGCCGAGCTTGCGGCGCTGGACGCGCGTCTTCTTCAGCAGCTTGCGGTGCTTCTTCTTTGCCATGCGCTTGCGCCGCTTCTTGATGACTGAACCCACAAAACACCTCTCGAACGCTGGGGGCCGCTCCGGTGAGCCTGCCCGGAGGACCCGGACAGCCTAACCGTCGCGGGTAAACGGGCAGAATCCGAGTCGCCCCGGCGAGATCGCCGGGGCGCCGCGGGATGCAGCCGGTCAGCCGGCGGTGTAGAAGCTCTTGCGGAGGTACTCGTCCACGTCCTTCTCGAGGACCCGGAACGAGCGCCCCACCCGGACGGCGGGAAGCTCGCCGCTGTGGACGAGACGATAGACAGTCATCTTGGAGACGCGCATCATCGCGGCAACTTCGGCGACGGTCAGGAAATGCGATTCGGAGATCTCTCCGGACGACGAGTTGTCAGCCATGGTGCACCGATCTTTCTGTAGCGGCACGGCACCGGCTTCCCCACCGGTGAAAGCACGACCGCTGTCCCGTGAGAATAGGGCCTGAAGTGACTCGTGGGGAAGGGAATGACTGAAGTAACCCGAGAGGTCTCGGCGTGGCTCCTTGTCAGGTGGCCCCGCGGAGCCCTCGCGCACGCTCAGTAGTGGGGGTCGAGACCGTGCAGCGGGAAGGCCTCGGTGCGGGTCGCATGGATGGCCCGGTCCAGCCAGGTGCCGGGGTCGTAGCCCTCCGACCAGTCCCGGAAACCGGGGTTGCGGCCGTCGGTCATCCGGTACGGCGCGGTGCGCCCCAGCGACTGGGTGATGTACTCGCGCCACCCGCCGGGGGTGTCGGTGGCCGGGTCGAGCGGGCGGCCGCCGACGATGGCCAGGAGGTGGGACCAGGCCCGCGGCACGACCTCGACCAGGGCGTACCCGCCGCCTCCGGTCACCACCCACCGGCCGCCCGCGACCTCGTGGGCCAGGTCGTGCAGGGCGAGGTACGCCGCCCGCTGGCCGTCGACGGTCAGCATCAGGTGGGCCAGCGGATCCTCGATGTGGGAGTCGCACCCGTGCTGGGTGACCAGGATGTCGGGGCGGAACTCGCGCAGCAGCGGCGGCACGATCGCGTGGAACGCGCGCAGCCAGCCGGCGTCGGCGGTGCCCGGGGGCAGCGCCACGTTGACCGCGCTTCCCTTTGCGTCGGGTCCGCCGAGGTCGTTCGGGAAGCCGGTGCCGGGGAAGAGGATCTGGCCGGTCTCGTGCAGGGAGATGGTGAGGACCCGGGGGTCGTTCCAGAAGATCTGCTCGACGCCGTCGCCGTGGTGGACGTCGACGTCGACGTAGGCGACCTTCTGGGCACCCTGGTCGAGGAGGTACTGGATGCCGACGGCGACGTCGTTGTAGATGCAGAAGCCGCTCGCGCGGTCGCGCATCGCGTGGTGCAGGCCGCCGGTGATGTTGGCACTGTGCAGCGACTGGCCGCTCCACACCTGCCGGCAGGCCTCCACGCTGGCCCCGACCACGTGCGCCGCGGCCTGGTGCATGGACCTGAAGCACGGGTTGTCGTCGGTGCCGAGCCCGTGGGCCAGGTCGATCTCGCCAGGCGTCTCGCCGACCCGGGTGACGGCCTCGATGAACTCGTCGCTGTGCACCCTCGCGATCACGTCCTCGTCGGCCATCGGTGCCGGAACCTGGGCCAGCCGGTCCCCGATCACGCCGAGCTCGAGGGCCAGCCGCATGGTGAGGTCGACCCGGACCGGGGACATGGGGTGGCTGGGCCCGAAGCTGTACTCGGTCAGGGTGGAGTCGAAGACCACCGTGGCCGGGCCGGAACAGTCGGGCATGGGCCTGACGCTACCCGCATGTCACACGGTGCACTGGGGGTCAGGAGCCGTCAGCCAGTGCCCGGGACCGGTCGCGGGCGGCTTCCATGGCGGCGAGGAAGGCCGCACGCACCTTGTGGATCTCGAGCTCACGCAACGCGGCGGCCGTGGTGCCCCCCGGGGAGGTGACCTGCTCGCGGAGCACGGCCGGGTGGGTCCCGGTCTCGCGCAGCATGTGGGCGGACCCGACGACGGTCTGGACGACGAGCTCGGTCGCGGTCGCCCGCGGGAGGCCGAGGTGTACGCCGGCCTCGATCATCGACTCGACCACGAAGAAGATGTAGGCCGGCCCGGAGCCGGAGATGGCGGTGACCGCGTCCATCTGCCGCTCGGGGATCCGCATCACCTTGCCGGTCGACGCCAGGAGGGACTCGGCCTCGGCGAGGTGCGCGTCGTCGCAGTGCGAGCCGGGTGAGATCGCGGCCATCCCCTCGTCGACCAGGGCGGGCGTGTTGGGCATGACCCGGACGACGGCCACCCCTTCCGGCACCCGGGACTCGATGTAGGCCGTGGTGATGCCGGCGGCCAGGGAGACGAGCAGCTGGCCCGGCTTGAGCTCGCCCGCGATCTCGGCGAGCAGGTCGTCCATGTCCTGGGGCTTCACCACGACGGCGATGGTCTCGGCCTTGCGGGTGGCCTCGACGTTGGAGCAGACGGCGACGCCGTACCGCTCCTCCAGCTCGCGGGCCCGCTCCGGCCGCTTCTCGCCGATCAGCAGGTTGTCCACGCGGCGACCCGCGCGGACCAGGCCGGAGAGCAGGGTCTCCCCCATCACCCCGGCTCCGAGAATGGCGGTCTGGCTCATCGGCCGGCTCCCTTCGCGCTGAACGCTACTTCTGGGGCAGCGCTATTTCTTCGAGATCAGCGACTTCGCGAAGAATGACAGGTTCTGCGGCCGCTCGGCCAGACGTCTCATGAGATAGCCGTACCACTCCTGCCCGTAGGGCACGTAGACGCGCACCGTCTCGCCCTCGGCCGCGAGCCGCTTCTGTTCGTCCGGTCGGATGCCGTAGAGCATCTGGAACTCGTAGGACCCCTTGGCGCGGCCGAACCTGCTGGCGAGGGTCGTGGCGATGTCGACCATCCGCGGGTCGTGGGTGGCGATCATCGGGTAACCCTGCCCGCCCAGCAGCACCTTGAGGCAGCGGACGAAGGACTTGTCGACCTCGAGACGGTCCTGGAAGGCCACCGACTCAGGCTCGTCGTAGGCGCCCTTGCACAGCCGGACCCGCGACCCTTCGTAGGCCAGCGCCCGGCAGTCGGACTCGGTGCGGTGCAGGTAGGCCTGGAGGACGGCCCCGGTCTCGGGGAAGTCCTTGCGGAGCTCGCGGAGGATCGCCAGCGTCGAGTCGGTCGTCGTGTGGTCCTCCATGTCGAGGGTGACCGTGGTGCCGGCATTGCGAGCCGCCCGGCAGATGGTCCGCGCGTTCTCGAGGGCGATCTTGTGGCCGCCCTCGAACCCGGCGTTGTCGGGGAGCGCCTGCCCGATGGCCGAGAGCTTCACCGACACCTCGGCCGAGCGGGTCAGGCCGCGCGCCCCCAGCTGCCGGAGGAGGTCGAGGTACGCCGCCACGGTGGCCTCCGCCTGCTCCACGTCGAGGGTGTCCTCGCCGAGGAAGTCCAGGGTGGCCTTCAGCCCGTCGGCGGCCAGCCCGGACGTCGCGTCGACCGCGGTCTCGTTCGTCTCGCCGGGGACGTAGCTGGTGACGATCCCCGAGGAGACCGGCAGCGTGCTGACGAGTCTCTTGACCCGTTCGCTGCGGGCCAGGAAGAGGATCGGCTGGCGGAGCAGAGACATGTCCCTGAGATTACGCGGTCCGTCGGCGCGGGTGCGCCCTGCCGGCTGAGAGCAAGTCGCTAAGCGGTGCGACGCCGCAGTGTCGCCGCGCCCAGGGCGAGGCCGGCGACCGCGAAGCCAGCCACGATCCCGACGTCGGGCCAGACCTCGGCGGTGTCGGCGGTCCGGGTGAGCGTCTGCATCGCGTCGACGGCGTACGACAGCGGGAGCACACTGCTGATCGCCTCGAGGACGTCGGGGAGCAGGTCCCGGGGGACGAACAGACCGCACAGGAGGATCTGGGGGACGACCAGGGCAGGCATGAACTGGACGGCCTGGAACTCCGTCTGCGCGAACGCCGAGACGAACAGGCCCAGGGCTGTGCCGAGCACGGCATCGGCGACGGCGACCACGGTGAGCAGCCACACCGGCCCGACGACGTTGAGGTCGAGCAGCCCGACGCTGATGCCCACCGCCAGCGCGGACTGTGCGGCGGCCATCACCCCGAAGGCCAGGGCATAGCCGCCCAGGAAGTCGAGCTTGCCCATCGGCATGGCCAGCAGCCGCTCGAGCGTGCCGCTGCTGCGCTCGCGCAGGGTGGTGACGGAGGTGACCAGGAACATCACGATGAAGGGGAACAGCGCGAGCAGAGCCGGCCCGATCTGGTCGAAGACCCCCTGCGAGAACTCGGCGAACATCCACCACAGCAGGGTCATCAGCAGGCAGGGCAGGACCAGCAGCATGACCAGGGTGCGGTGGTCGCGACGGATCTGGGTCAGCACCCGGGTGGCGACGGCCAAGAGGATCCGGGGGTTCATGCGGGGTCCCCGTTTGAAGCGGAACGATGAGCATTCGAATGGGGTGCGGTTCATGACGCGTCCTCGGTGACGATGGCCAGGAAGGCCGCCTCGATGTCGTCCGACCGGTCTTCTCCCTGATCTCCCCGGGCGTGCCGTCGGCGATGATCCGGCCCTCGCGCATCAGCATCAGCCGGTCGCAACGCTCGGCCTCGTCCATGACGTGGCTGGACACGAAGACCGCGGAGCCGGCGTCGGCGATCCGGTGGAAGAGCTCCCACAGGTCGCGGCGGAGCACCGGGTCGAGACCCACCGTCGGCTCGTCGAGGACGAGCAGGTCCGGATGTCCGAGCAGAGCAACGGCCAGGCTGGCCCGGGAGCGCTGCCCCCCACTGAGCCGCCCGACCACCTGGTCCGCGTGGGAGCGCAGGTCGACGGCGTCGATGCTCCGGTCGACCTCGTCCCGGCCGATGCCGAGCACCTTGGCGAAGAACCTCAGGTTCTCGGTGACGGTGAGGTCGTCGTAGACGCTGGGGTCCTGGGTGAGGTAGCCGATCCGGTGCCGCAGGGCCTTGCTGCCGGCCTCGTCGCCGAACACCTGGACCGAGCCGGAGGACAGCTGCTGGACCCCCACCAGGGAGCGCATCAGCGTTGACTTGCCGCACCCGGACGGCCCGAGCAGGCCGGTCACGCCTCCCTCCCGATCGTGAACGTCAGGCTTTCGAGCACCTCGCGCCCGCCGCGGACCACGACGAGGTCCCGTACCTCCACCGCCGCGTTATTCACCATGCGTTGAATTATGCTCCCGGACCTGCCGGGACGCAAGACGCCGGCGAGGTCGCGCATCAGGGCAGTGGGCCGGTGAGGTAGCGCTGGATCGTCGGCGCGTAGATCGCGACCACCTCGTCGGCGGGCAGGGACGCGAGCGGCTCCACCTCGAGCAGGTAGCGCACGATGATCAGTCCGAAGATCTGGCTTGCGACCAGCGGCATCCGGCGCTCGGGCTCGTCGATCCCCAGCGCGACGCCGATCGGCCCGATCACGACCTCGAGGAACCCGTCGCGCACCAGCTTCTGGCCCGAGGGCTCGAGCAGACCGCGGACCAGGCCGAGCAGGGGCAGGCGGTGGGCGGGGTCGTCCCACACGGAGATGAACACCCGCAGCATCCGCTCGCCCGCGCCGTCCGGGCCCTGTGCGATCGCGGGGGCGAGGACGACCCGGGGGTCGACCGGCAGCTCGAGGGCGGCGACGAACAGGTCGTCCTTGGTGCCGAAGTAGTGGTGCACCAGTGCCGCGTCCACACCGGCCTCGGCCGCCACCGCGCGGATCGTCGTACCGGAGAACCCGGCGGTGGCGAACTGCTCGCGCGCGGCGGCGAGGATCGCCGCTCGGGTGTCCGGGGCTCCGGGTCGGCGACCCCGGCGCGCGCTGGTGCTCACCTCGCCGGCACCGCGAAGTGCTCGCGGGCGAACTCCAGGGACTCCTTCAGGTCGCGCTCGCGCTCCTCCCGGTCCACGCACTTGCGGGTGTTGATCTCGACGACCACGTCGCCGGTGAATCCGGACCGGGCGGCGTGGGCGAGGAAGGCGTCCGCGCCGACCGAGCCGCGCCCCGGCACCAGGTGCTCGTCCTTGGCCGAGCCGCTGCCGTCGGTGAGGTGGATGTGTCGCAGTCGCTCCCCCAGTCGATCGGCCATCTCGACCGGGTCGGACCGGGCGATCGACGCGTGGGAGAGATCGACGGTCGTGTTGGCGTAGGACTCCTCGGAGGGATCCCACCCGGGGAGGTACATCTCCACCCCCCGTCGCGAGGACGCCCGCCACGGGTACATGTTCTCGACGGCGAAGGCGATCCCGGTCGACTCCTCGAGCGCGGCGATGCCGTCGACGAAGTTGGCGGCGTACTCGCGCTGCCAGCGGAACGGCGGGTGCACCACGACGACCTCGGCCCCGACCGCTGAGGCCATCTCGGCCGAGCGCTGCAGCTTGCCCCAGGGTTCGGTGCCCCAGACCCGCTGGGTGAACAGCAGGCAGGGCGCGTGGATCGCGCAGACCTCGATGGCGTGGTGCTCGGCGAGCTGGCGGATCGCCGAGACCTGCTGGCTGAGGGCGTCGATCCCGACCATCACCTCCATCGCGTCGTACCCAAGCCCGGCGGCGTACCCGAAGGCGTGCGCCGACGACTCGGGGTAGACCGAGGCAGTCGAGAGTCCGATGCGTCCAGACATGGTCAGCCGGACCGGCTGATCCGGTCGATGCGCTCGAGGATCACGCCCTCGCGCAGGGCCCACGGGCAGATCTCGAGCTCGTCGAGGTCGAAGATGTCGAGCACCGCCTCGGCGACCAGCGCCCCCGGGACGATCTGGTGGGTGCGGCTCGACGAGACGCCGGGCAGGTCCGCCAGGGCCTCCCGGCTCATCGCCATCAGCTTGGGAACCCATTCGGAGAGCTCCTCGCCCCGCAGGACCCGCTCGACGAGGGGCCCATCCGCGGAGGGTGCCGCACCGCAGATCCGGGCGAGGGAGCGGAACGTCTTCGACGTCGCGACCGCGTGGTCGGGGCGCCCCGGGCGGAGCACGCTGCCGGCGTGCTGCGCGATGTCGGCACGGATCTGGCGGCGCAGCCGTCGCACCCCGTCCTCGTCGGGCGGACCGTCGCGGAACCACCGCGCGGCGAGCCGCGCGGCTCCGAGCGGGAGGGACTGCGCGATGTCGGGGGCCTCGTCGCCCCCGGCGGCGATCTCCAGCGACCCACCGCCGATGTCGAAGACCGCCAGCCGACCGGACGACCAGCCGAACCAGCGGCGGACGGCGAGGAAGGTCAGTCTCGCTTCGTCCTCACCGGTGAGGACCTGCAGTCGGACGCCGGTGCGCTGCCGCACGTGGTCGAGCACGTCACTGCCGTTCTCCGCCTCCCGCACGGCCGACGTGGCGAACGCGAGCATCTCCTCGCACCCCTTGTCCTCCGCGACCTGGAGGGCCTGGTTGGTGAACGTGGTGAGCGCGTCGATCCCCGCGGACGAGACCGCGCCCTCGTCGTCGAGGTGCTCGGCGAGGCGCAGCGGCTCCTTGTAGGAGTAGGCCGGCAGGGGTGCGGCGCCGTCGTGCGCGTCCACGACCAGCAGGTGCCCGGTGTTCGAGCCGATGTCGAGAACGCCCAACCGCATGGGGACACGTTACTGCCGCGAACGTAGGGTGGTGCCGTGCCCGAAGTCGACCTTGTCTTTCCGCGTGCCTGGGTGGAGTTCGCCGACCCGGACGACGACTCGCAGGTCATGCGCTGCGACCTCACCTGGCTGACGTCGAGCTACATGTGCATCTTCGGCCAGGGCTGTCCCGGGATCTACAAGGAGTCGCCCGACACCGGCTGCTGCACCCTCGGCGCGCACTTCGCCGACAAGGACGACGAGAAGCGGGTCGCGTCGTTCGTCGCCCAGCTCGACGACGAGCACTGGCAGTTCCGCCCGGATCGCAAGAAGGTCCGCAAGTCGGACTGGATCGAGACCGATGACGACGGCGAGCGCAAGACCCTCACCATCGAGGTCGACGGCCAGAGCGCCTGCATCTTCCACAACCGCGCCGACTTCCACTCCGGGGCGGGATGCGCCCTGCACGGGCTGGCGCTGACGCAGGGGCGCGAGCCGCTCGAGACCAAGCCGGACGTGTGCTGGCAGCTGCCGATCCGTCGCACCTTCCGGAAGGTGGAGCGGCAGGACGGCACGTCGTACACCGAGGTCTCGATCGGCGAGTACGACCGCCGCGGCTGGGGCCCCGGCGGGCACGACCTCGACTGGTACTGCTCGGGCAACACCGAGGCCCATGTCGCCGCGGAGCCGGTCTTCCTGACCCACGCGGCAGAGCTGACCGAGCTGATGGGCACGGCGGCGTACGCCGAGCTGGTGCGGCACTGCGAGGCGCACGTGCGGTCGCGGTCGGCGCTGGCGCTGCACCCGGCCGATCCTCACTGACCCTCGCGTCAATATTCTCGACGTCAAGAGAGTCCGACCCCGATGTCGGCCCACCCGTTCGCGTTGTCGAGAATGCTGAGCATGCGCCTGGACCACCTCTCTTACGCAGCAGGACCGGATGGCCTGGCCAGCACTGCCCATCGTCTCGGGGGACTGCTCGGTCGGGAGTTCACCTACGGTGGCGTCCACCCGCGCTTCGGCACCCGCAACATGATCCTGCCGCTCGCCGACCGCACCTACCTCGAGGTCGTCGAGGTGCTCGACCATCCCGCCTCTGACAAGGCGCCGTTCGGCCAGGCCGTCCGCGCGCGCTCCGCCCTCGGCGGCGGCTGGCTCGGCTGGGTCGTGGCCGTGTCCGACATCTCGGTGGTCGAGAAGCGCCTCGGCCGCGAGGCCGCGACCGGCAACCGCTACCGACCCGACGGCACCGAGCTCAGCTGGAAGCAGATCGGCATCAACGGACTCATCGCCGACCCGCAGCTCCCGTTCTTCGTCGAATGGCGCTCACCCGAGGAGCTCCACCCCAGCGTCGGTGCCGACCCCGCCTACACCCTGGCCTGCCTCGAGATCGCCGGAGACCCGCAACGCGTCAGCCGGTGGCTCGGCGAGACGGTCGAGGCGCCCCTGGAGGACGTGAAGGTCGACTGGGTGGCCCCGCACGGGACGCCCGGCATCATCGCCGCCCAGGTGCAGACCCCCGCCGGACTGGTGCGGATTTGAGGCGCGCAGTGGAACGCGCCGGAGGCGCGGACCACCTCGCGCGCCAGGTTGAGCAAGCCCCACGACCGACGAAGGAGGTCGTGACGGGCGCGTCGAAACCCGGCGACTGGAAAGGGAACGTCCGCTCGGGGGTCGTTCCCAGCCCGAACATCTGGCACCACACGTCGACGTACGAGATCGAGAACCGCGCCGTCGACCCCGCCGGCCGTCTCGAGGCCGAGATGCTCGCGATCGCCGACTGGACCGGCCGGCACGTCCTCGACATTGGCTGCGGCACCGGCTTCCACCTGCCGCGGTTCGCGGCCACGGCGGAGTCGGTCACGGGTGTGGAGCCGCACCCGGACCTGGCGGCGATCGCCCGGCGGCGCACCCGATCGCTGCCGTCGGTGACGGTGCTGGAGGGCACCGCCCAGGCCCTTCCGGTGGCCGACGCCTCCGTCGACGTCGTACACGCGCGGTGGGCCTACTTCTTCGGGCCTGGTTGCGAGCCCGGGCTGGCCGAGCTGGATCGCGTCGTACGCCGCGGCGGCACCGCGTTCGTGATCGACAACGACGTGACCCGGTCGACGTTCGGTCGATGGTTCCGGCGCGGCTACCCCACGGTGGACCCGCAGGCCGTCGAGCGTTTCTGGTCGACCCGCGGCTGGCGGCGTACTCCCGTGGACATCGAGTGGCGCTTCGACGCCCGCGCCGACCTGGAGAGCGTGGTCCGGATCGAGTTCACCCGGGAGCTGGCCGACGAGATCCTCGACGGGCACGAGGGGACGACGGTCGACTACGCCGTGAACCTCTGGTCGAAGCGGTTCTGAGATCCGCTGGCGCGGCTCCTGGTCTCGACACGCCGGTTCGCGGCCCTCGCAGGCTCGGTCGGCGACGGCTCGCTCGACCACCAGCACCGGATCCGCTGGCGCGGCTCCGCTCAGCTTGTCCCGCGGACGATCAGCTCAGGGGCGAGCAGCATCCCGTGCGACTCCGCCGGCGGGTGGCCGAGGAGGCCCTCCAGAGCCTTCACCACCTCGACCGCGACCTCCTCGAGCGGCTGGCGGACCGAGGTGAGACCCGGTGGCACCACCTGGGCCACCTGGGAGTCGTCGAAGCCGACGACGGCGACGTCGCGGCCCACGGCGAGGCCGCGGTCGGCCAAGGTGTGCATCACGCCCATGGCCAGGGTGTCGGACGCGCACACGAACGCGGTGGGGCGGGCCTCCTCGAGCAGCACGGCTGCGGCCTCGCGCCCGCTGGCGACGGTCTCCTCGACCCGGGAGGCCAGGCCGGTCGTGGGCAGATCGCGGGAGCGCATGGTCCGGCTCCAGCCGGCCCGCCGGTCCTCGCCGATGAACGACTCCTTGCGCCAGCCGATCCAGGCGATCCGCTCGTGCCCGTTGTCGATCAGGTGGCTGGTGGCGAGCTCGGTTCCGGCCGCCCCGTCCACGTCGACCCACGGATGGGCGGCGTCGGGGTTGTCCCAGGGGCGGCCGAACGCGACGAACGGCGCGCGTCGCGACTCCAGCCACGCGGCCTGCGGGTTGCCGAGGTAGGTGTCGGTCGCGACGAACGCGTCGACGGCAGTGGAGCGCAGCAGGTCGTCGTACCCGGCCGTCGGGTTGTCGAGGTCCCCGGGGAAGAGCAGGACGTGGTAGCCGGCGGCGCTCGAGGTCTCGACCAGGGAGTGCACGAACCGCTCCACCATCGCGTTCGCAGTCCCCTCCTGGGCGGGCGTGAACCGGAGACCGATCAGCTGTGACGTGCGGGTCCGGAGGTTGCGGGCGGCCCGGTTGGGGGAGTAGCCGAGCTCGTCGATGGCCTCCTGGACCCGGATGAGCGTGTCGGCGCGGAGCAGGTCGGGGTTGTTGACGGCGTTCGACACGGTCTGCCGGGAGACCCCGGCCAGCTCGGCGACGTCGGCGAGGGTCGGGGGCGCGGTCGGGACGCGCCCGGGAATCCGCGACATCGACCCTCCTTGATCGTTCCAAACGCATCATACCGACGCCTGTCGGACCCGTGCCCTAGCGTTCCGCCCATGGCCAAGGCAGTCCGACCCACGTTCCGGTGCAGCGAGTGCGGCTGGGAGACCGCCAAATGGGTCGGCAGGTGCGGTGAGTGCCAGGCCTGGGGGTCGGTCACCGAGCTGGCCGCGCCGACCACCCGGGCCGCGGCCACCCCGGTGAGCCGGCCCGCCGTGCCGATCGGGCAGGTGTCGGTGGAGGAGTCGGCGTTCCGCTCCAGCGGGGTGCCCGAGCTCGACCGGGTCCTCGGCGGAGGGCTGGTGCCGGGCGCGGCGATCCTCCTCGCCGGAGAGCCCGGCGTCGGCAAGAGCACCCTCCTGCTGGAGGTGGCCGCCCAGACGGCTCGCTACCAGCGGCGCACCCTCTACGTCACCGGCGAGGAGTCCGCCTCCCAGGTCCGGCTCCGGGCCGACCGCACCGGCGGGGTCCACGACGAGCTCTACCTCGCGGCCGAGACCGACCTCGGCGCCATCCTGACCCACATCGACCAGGTGCGCCCGAGCCTGCTGGTGGTCGACTCCATCCAGACCATCGGCGCCGCCGACCTCGAAGGGGTGCCGGGCGGTGTCACCCAGGTCAAGGAGGTGGCGGCGGCCCTGATCCGGGTGGCCAAGACCCGCAACATCACCACCGTCATCGTCGGTCACGTGACCAAGGACGGCTCGATCGCCGGGCCCCGCGTGCTCGAGCACGTCGTCGACGTCGTGCTGGCCTTCGAGGGTGACCGCAACTCGCGTTTCCGCATGGTCCGGGCCATGAAGAACCGGTTCGGCCCCATCGACGAGGTCGGCTGCTTCGACCTCTCCCACGACGGCATCTCCGCCGTCACCGACCCGACCGGCCTGTTCGTGGAGAACCACCAGCAGCAGGTCCCCGGCACCTGCGTCGCGGTCACCATGGAGGGCCGGCGTCCGCTGCTGGCCGAGGTGCAGGCCCTGGTGACCCGCACGGCCGCCGAGCGCCCGCGACGTACGACGTCGGGGCTCGACTCCTCGCGCGTGGCCATGGTCCTCGCCGTCCTCCAGCAGCACTGCGCGATCCGCCTGCACGCCCACGACGTCTTCGTCTCCACCGTGGGTGGGGCGCGGCTGTCCGAGCCGGCGAGCGACCTCGCGGTCGCGGTGGCGCTGGCCTCGGCCACGACCGGCACGCCTGCGCCGGCCGGGGTGGCCGCCATCGGCGAGATCGGGCTGGCCGGAGAGCTGCGCCGGGTCCGCGACCTGCCCCAGCGGATCGCCGAGGCGGCCCGCCTCGGATTCCGCATGGCCCTGGTCCCCGGCCGACACGGCGACCCCGGGCCCCGCGCCGTCGAAGGGATGGAGCTGGTCGAGGTCACCGACATCGCCTCAGCCCTGCGGGCACTGGAGTTCGCGAACTCCGCGACGCCGCGACTACGTCCCCTAGACTGACGCCGACACGGGATCGGGCACCGACAGGAGGGGGCCGGCTGTGACGACGGACCGCTCCGAGGAGGTTCTCCGACTGCGCGCGACGCTCGCGTCGATCGCGCCCGGGACGGCGATGCGCGACGGGCTCGAGCGGGTGCTGCGCGGCCGCACCGGTGCCCTGATCGTGATGGGCAACGACCGCGTCGTCGAGTCCATCTCGACCGGCGGCTTCATGCTCGACGTGCCCTTCACCGCCACCGGGCTCCGCGAGCTGGCCAAGATGGACGGCGCCATCATCCTCGACAAGGACGTCACCCGGATCGTCCGGGCGGCCGTCCACCTGATGCCCGACCACCACATCCACTCCGAGGAGACCGGCACCCGCCACCGGACCGCCGACCGGGTGGCCCGGCAGACCGGGTTCCCGGTGATCTCGGTGTCTCAGTCGATGCAGATCATCGCGGCGTACGTCGGCGAGATCCGGCACGTCCTGGAGGACTCCGGGCAGATCCTGTCCCGCGCCAACCAGGCGCTGGCCACCCTGGAGCGCTACAAGCTGCGGCTGGACGAGGTCGCCAGCACCCTCTCCGCGCTCGAGATCGAGGATCTGGTCACGGTCCGCGACGTCGCCGTCGTTGCCCAGCGGCTGGAGATGGTCACCCGGATCGCCCGGGAGATCGAGGACTACGTGCTCGAGCTCGGCACCGACGGCCGGCTGCTGTCGCTGCAGCTCGAGGAGCTCATCACCGGCGTCGACGCCGAGCGGGAGCTGGTGGTCCGCGACTACCTCCCCGCCGGTCGCCGGTCGAAGAGCGCGGCGGCGGCGCTCGCCCGACTCGAGGCACTCTCGCCGACCGAGCTGGTGGACCCGGCAGCCGCCGCGAAGGCGCTCGGCCTCACCGGCTCAGAGCACCTCGACGGTGCCGTCGCCCCGCGTGGCTTCCGCCTGCTCGCGAAGGTGCCGCGGCTGCCGAGCAGCGTGGTCGACCGGCTGGTCGAGCACTTCGGCACCCTCCAGAAGCTGCTCTCGGCCGGTGTCGACGACCTCCAGGCGGTCGAGGGTGTCGGTGAGCTCCGGGCGCGAAGCGTGCGTGAAGGGCTGTCGCGACTGGCCGAGTCGACGATCCTGGAGCGCTACGTATAGCGCAGCTATTCGTAGCGCTGATGGTGGTCGAGCAAGCGCGCGCGGACTGAGGATGCGAAGTCCGCGACCGCGCGTGTCGAGACCCGGTGAGCCGAGAGCCGACCTCAACGGCGGGACTTGTCCCGCTTCTCTTTGCTTCGGCTTCGGCTCCACGGTCTTCGTGACGTGCTCCCGCTCGGGACGCTCGAGCTCGAACTGGACGTCGGACGGCTCGCCGGCCAGCGCGGCGGCCGCGACGTGGTACCAGCCGGGCAACGCCCACTTCGTCAGCTTCGAGCACTCCTCATCCGAGCGCCTGGCGTCCCACGTCACCTTGACCTTGGTGGTGTGGTCGCGCCGGAGGGTGACCTCCTCGCCGCGCACGGCGCGCGGGCAGTGCCGGCTCGTCCAGATCTCGTCGTCGCCGGAGGTGACCTTGAGGGTCAGCGTCTCCGGCGAGACCTCCCAGGTGCAGGCCTCCGAGACGATCGTCCGCAGCTCCAGGACGATGCGGACGTCGCGCCCGGCGACGGGGTCGTCGACCGTCGGCGTCACGGCGACGTCCTCGTCCTCGCAGGTCCCCTCGGGCTCGGCCAGCGGGACGACTTCCTTCTTCTTCTTCTTCTCCGACCGCCGATTCCCGGACTCGGTGGCCGTCGGGGAAGGATCCGGCAGCGCGAGGGTGGTCGTCGGCGCAGCGGCGACCTGCCTCGCCTGCTCCCGCGCCTCCGGCTGCGACGACGCGTCACTGCCGGCGCCGAGGGCCCGGGCGATCCCGAACACGAGGAGCACGGCCGTGCCCAGCACCATCAGCCGCCGGACCCAGTAGGTCCGAGCCGGCAGCGGTCCCCGCGTCAACCCGCTCATGGCGCCAACGCTAATAACCGAGCGGCCGCGGATCGTGCTGCCACACCGGTTCCCTAGGATCGTCGCCGATGACCCCTCCAGCCACCTCCGGCCTCCATCGAGCCGATCCTGCGGTGGTACGACGACCACGCGCGCGAGCTGCCCTGGCGCGACCCCGGGGCCGGCCCGTGGTCGGTGATGGTCTCGGAGTTCATGCTCCAGCAGACTCCGGTCGCGCGGGTGCTGCCCGTCCACGAGCAGTGGCTCGAGCGCTGGCCCACCCCGAGCGCCCTGGCCGCGGAGCGACCCGGCGAGGCGGTCCGCGCCTGGGGCCGACTGGGCTACCCCAGGCGCGCCCTGCGCCTGCACGCGGCCGCCATCGCGATCGTGGAGCACCACGGCGGCGAGGTGCCGGATTCCTACGACGACCTGATCGCACTGCCCGGTGTCGGCGACTACACCGCCTCCGCGATCGCGGTCTTCGCCCATGGCCAGCGCCACGCCGTCCTGGACACCAACGTGCGCAGGGTGATCGCCCGGGTCGCCTCCGCGCAGGAGTTCCCCGGTCCGTCCGTGACCAGGGCGGAGCGGTCCCTGGCCGAGAGCCTGCTGCCGCCCGACGACCCGACCGCGGCGACCTGGTCGGTGGCGCTGATGGAGCTGGGCGCCCTCGTCTGCACCGCCGCGGCTCCCCGGTGCGGCGACTGCCCGGTCAGCGACCGGTGCGCCTGGCGGGCGGCCGGCCACCCGGCGTACGACGGACCGCCGCGGCGCGGTCAGGCCTGGGCCGGGACCGACCGCCAGTGCCGGGGACGGCTGCTCGCCGTGGTCCGCGAGAGCGAGGGAGCCGTGCACCGCACTCGGCTCGACGCGGCGTGGTCCGAGGACGACCAGCGCGCCCGCTGCCTTGCCACCCTGGTCGAGGACGGCCTCCTGGCCCAGGTGTCAGCGAACACCTACGCCCTCCCCTGACAACGCTGACCCGTCGAAGTTTCGACGGGTCAGCGGTGTCAGTCGGTGCCGGTGGACTTGGGGACGTCGGTCGGTCCGTCGGAGTCGTCGGGCCCCTCGGCCGGCGCGGCGTCGCCCGACGCCACCTCGGCGGTCTCGAACGGCGGCAGGTCCGGCAGCTCGCCGACCTTCTGGCCGAGGAACGTGAACTTCGCGGTCGGGCCCTCGCCCTCGACGTCGACCAGCACGATCTGGCCCGGTCCGACCTCGCCGTAGAGCATCTTCTCGGCGAGGACGTCCTCGATCTCGCGCTGGACCGTCCGGCGCAGCGGCCGTGCGCCCAGCACCGGGTCGAAGCCCCGCTCGGCGAGGAGGTTCTTCGCCGCCTGGGTGAGCTCGAGCGACATGTCGCGGTCCTTCAGCCGGGTCTCGACGAAGGCGATCATGTTGTCGACCATCGCCACGATCTGCGCCGGCGACAGCGGCGGGAACACCACGATCTCGTCGACACGGTTGAGGAACTCGGGGCGGAAGTGCTGCTTGAGCTCGTCGGAGACCTTGGCCTTCATCCGCTCGTAGGAACCCTCCGTGTCACTACCCTGCTGGAAGCCGAGGTTGACGCCCTTGGAGATGTCGCGGGTGCCGAGGTTGGTGGTCATGATGATCACGGTGTTCTTGAAGTCCACGACCCGGCCCTGGCTGTCGGTCATCCGACCTTCCTCCAGGATCTGGAGCAGGCTGTTGAAGATGTCGGGGTGGGCCTTCTCGACCTCGTCGAACAGCACGACCGAGAACGGCTTGCGCCGCACCTTCTCGGTGAGCTGGCCGCCCTCCTCGTAGCCGACGTAACCGGGGGTGAGCCGAAGAGCCGCGAGACCGTGTGCTTCTCGCCGTACTCGCTCATGTCGAGCTGGATCAGGGCGTCCTCGTCGCCGAAGAGGAACTCCGCGAGCGTCTTGGACAGCCACGTCTTCCCGACGCCGGAGGGCCCGGCGAAGATGAACGAGCCACCGGGCCGCTTGGGGTCCTTCAGCCCGGCGCGGGTACGACGGATCGCGCGCGAGAGTGCCTTGACGGCCTCTTCCTGGCCGATCACGCGGCGGTGGAGCTCGTCCTCCATCTTGAGCAGCCGCGTCGACTCCTCCTCGGACAGCTTCACGATCGGGATGCCGGTCGCGACGGCGAGGACCTCGGCGATGAGCTCCTCGTCGACCTCGGCCACCTCGTCCATGTCACCGGCGCGCCACTGCTTCTCGCGCTCGGACTTGCGGGCGATCAGCTGCTTCTCCTCGTCGCGCAGTCGGGCCGCGGCCTCGAAGTCCTGGCCGTCGATGGCCGCCTCCTTGCGCTGGCGTACGTCGCCGATCTTGTCGTCGTACTCGCGCAGGTCGGCCGGAGCAGTCATCCGGCGGATCCGCAGCCGGGAACCGGCCTCGTCGATGAGGTCGATGGCCTTGTCGGGCAGGAACCGGTCGGAGATGTAGCGGTCGGCCAGCGTCGCCGCCGAGACCAGGGCCTCGTCGGTGATGGTGACGCGGTGGTGGGCTTCGTAGCGGTCACGCAGGCCCTTGAGCATCTCGATCGTGTGCGCGATCGAGGGCTCGGCGACCTGGATCGGCTGGAACCGGCGCTCGAGGGCGGCGTCCTTCTCGAGGTACTTGCGGTACTCGTCGAGGGTGGTGGCGCCGATCGTCTGGAGCTCGCCGCGGGCCAGCATCGGCTTGAGGATCGACGCCGCGTCGATGGCGCCCTCGGCCGCACCCGCTCCGACGAGCGTGTGGATCTCGTCGATGAACAGGACGATGTCGCCGCGGGTGCGGATCTCCTTGAGGACCTTCTTGAGCCGCTCCTCGAAGTCGCCGCGGTAGCGCGATCCGGCGACCAGCGCGCCGAGGTCGAGGGTGTAGATCTGCTTGTCCTTGAGCGTCTCGGGGACGTTGCCCTTGACGATGTCCTGCGCGAGGCCCTCGACGATGGTGGTCTTGCCGACGCCGGGCTCGCCGATCAGGACCGGGTTGTTCTTGGTCCGGCGGGACAGGATCTGCATGACCCGCTCGATCTCCTGCTCCCGGCCGATGACCGGGTCGAGCTTGCCCTCGCGGGCGTCCTGGGTGAGGTTTCGGCCGAACTGGTCGAGCACCAGCGAGGAGCTGGGCGCGTCGCCACCGGAGGCGCCGGTCGTCGCGCCGGCGCCCTGCGGACTCCTTGCCCTGGAACCCCGACAGCAGCTGGATGACCTGCTGGCGGACCCGGTTGAGGTCAGCGCCGAGCTTCTGCAGGACCTGCGCGGCGACTCCCTCGCCCTCCCGGATCAGGCCGAGCAGGATGTGCTCGGTCCCGATGTAGGAGTGGCCGAGCTGGAGCGCCTCGCGCAGGGAGAGCTCGAGGACCTTCTTGGCGCGCGGGGTGAACGGAATGTGGCCGCTGGGGGCCTGCTGGCCCTGCCCGATGATCTCCTCGACCTGGGCGCGCACCGCCTCGAGGGAGATGTCGAGGCTCTCCAGCGCCTTGGCCGCGACCCCTTCGCCCTCGTGGATCAGGCCGAGCAGGATGTGCTCGGTCCCGATGTAGTTGTGGGAGAGCATGCGGGCCTCTTCCTGGGCCAGCACTACCACCCGGCGGGCTCGGTCGGTGAACCGCTCGAACATTGCATCTCTCCTGCCAACTTCGGGGCCGCCCGCCGAGGTTTCCAGCGGGTGGGGACATGTTGTTCAACCCTACGAACAGCCTACGCGTTCCCCGGAAGCGCCCGTCATCCTCCGCTGAGAGCGAACAGGAGTGGTCCTGACCAGGCCGGCAGACCTGGTCACAGGTCGCCTACCTGCTCACCGCGTCTCGACACGCCGGTCACGACCTCGCAAGCTCGGTCGCGCGGCTTGCTCGACGACCGGCGAACGCCTCGTCCTCGTTCCTCGGACGGTGCGTTCAGTGAGCAGCGTCGTAGGCCTGGCGGACCTCGGCGGACACCCGGCCGCGGTCGGAGACCTTCATCCCGTTGGCCTTGGCCCACTCGCGGATCTCGGAGGCGCCGGGACCCGACGTGGCGGCCGCCTTGCGCCGCCGCGACGACGAGCCGACCTTGCGGGCGTGTCCGACGTAACCGCTGAGGGCGTCCCGCAGCGATGCGGCGTTCTTGTCGTTGAGGTCGATCTCGTACGACGTGCCGTCGAGGCCGAAGGAAACCGTCTCGCTGGCGTCGGAGCCGTCGAGGTCGTCGACCAGAACGATGTGGACCTTTTGCGCCATTTCTTTTCACCCGTCTTTTTTCAGGGGAATTGTCGATCCGCAGCATGCCATGGCATTCAGGAATAATGCGAATTGCGGATTGAACCACCACGGAAAACAATCCAGCGGGAATGCACGCCTCGCGGCGTCAGGTGTTTCGCGCGAAAACCAGCTCCAGGCCGCGCAGGGTGAGCCAGGGCGCGTGGTCGGTGAAGCAGCGACACTCGCCCATCACCAGCGGGGCCAGGTGTCCGGTGGCGATGACCCGGACGTCGCCGGGGGAAGCGCCGAGCTCGGCCGTCAGCCGCGCGACGAGCCCCTCGACCTGGCTGGCGACGCCGAACACCATTCCGGACTGCAACGCCTCGACGGTGTTCTTGGCAATGACCGAGCGCGGCCGCTGCAATTCCACTTTTCGCAGCTGGGCGCCCCGACGGCCGAGCGCCTCGAGCGAGATCTCGATTCCCGGGGCAATGGCCCCGCCGACGTACTGCCCCTTTTCGCTCACCACGTCGAAAGTCGTGGCGGTCCCGCCGAAGTCGACCACGATCGCCGGGCCGCCGCCGTAGTCCGTGGCGGCGGACAGGGCGTTGACGATGCGGTCCGACCCGACCTCCCGCGGATTGTCGACGAGGACCGGGATGCCGGTGCGGACGCCGGGCTCGACCACGACGTGGGGCACCTCGCCGAAGTGCTCGGAGAGCATCTCCCGCCACTCGTGGAGGACGGCCGGAACGGTCGAGCAGACGGCGATACCGGACACCGTGTCGTGCTCGGCGAGCAGTCCCCGCAGGAGGACCGCCCACTCGTCGGAAGTGCGGTGTTCCAGGGTCGACACGCGCCAGTGCGCAACGACCTCCCCGTCCGTGATCAGCCCGAGCGCGGTGTCGGTGTTGCCGATGTCCGCCGCCAGCAGGGGCATGTCAGGCATCCCGAAGATCCATGCCGATGTCGAACACGTCGACCGAGTGGGTGAGGGCGCCGACGGAGATGAAGTCCACGCCGGTGAGGGCGACCTCGCGGGCGCGTTCGAGGGTGAGGCCACCCGAGGCCTCCAGGGTCGCGTTGGCCCCCATCCGCTCGACCAGCCGGACCGCCTCGGCCATCGTGGCGTCGTCCATGTTGTCGAGCAGGATGCGCTCGCAGCCGGCGTCGAGCAGCTCCTTCAGCTGGCCCAGGTCGGTCACCTCGACCTCGACCGGGACGTCGGGGTGCGCGGCGCGGACCGCCTCGAGAGCCGGCACCACGCCGCCGGCGGCGATCACGTGGTTGTCCTTGACCATCGCCATGTCGGACAGGCTGAACCGGTGGTTGACCCCGCCGCCGCAGCGCACGGCGTACTTCTGGAGGGCCCGGAGCCCGGGCAGGGTCTTGCGCGTGTCCAGCACCCGTGCCCGGGTGCCGGCGAGGGCGTCGACCCAGGCGGCGGTGGCGGTGGCGATCCCGGAGAGGTGGCAGGCGAAGTTGAGGGCGGTGCGCTCGGCGGTCAGCAGTCCCCGCACCGGCCCGGTGACCCGCATGACCACGTCTCCCGCGCTGACGCGAGTGCCGTCGGCGACCCGGTCGCTGACCTCCACGTCGTCACCCATGACGTAGGCGAAGACGACGGCGGCCACCGCCAGTCCGGCCACCGTGCCGGGTTCGCGGGCGGCGAAGTCGGCCGTCCCGCGGGCGTCGACGGCGATGGTCGACTCGCTGGTGACGTCGTCGCCGCCGCCGGGCAGGTCTTCCTCGAGCGCGGCGGCCACCGCCGCGTGCACCGCCTCGGGCTCGAGGCCGGCCTCGCGCAGCTCAGCGGTCAGGTCGCCGGGCAGGGCGGAGTACGGCGTCCTGGCGATCACGGGGCCTCCCGGTCGGTCGGGGCGGCGGCGCTGAAGGTCACCTGGGCCGTCCCGTCGACGAGCACGGAGTCGAAGTGTCCGGACCACCGGTCGTCACGGTCGGGGAAGTCCTCGCGCCAGTGCGAGCCCCGGGTCTCCTCCCGGAGCGCGGCCGCAGCGGCCAGCGCGGCGCTCACGGTGAGCAGGTTGGTGGTCTCCCAGGACTCCTGGTCGACGAGCTCGGTCGTGTCGCCGGCCAGCTTGTCCAGCAGGACCTCCGCCTCGGCGAGCCCGGCCGCCGAGCGGAGTACACCTACCCACGACGTCATCGCCTCCTGCAGCTCGCGGCGCGCGCTTCCGCTCAGCAGGCTCGGCGTGCGGGGATCGGGCGCCGGCCGGGACCGCGGGCGCAGCTCGGCAGGGAGGACATCGGCGATCCTCCTGGAGAAGACGAGTCCCTCCAGGAGCGAGTTCGAGGCAAGCCGGTTGGCCCCGTGCACACCGGAGCAGGCGACCTCGCCGGTGGCGTACAGGCCGGGGACGCTGGTGCGGCCCCACAGGTCGGTGGCGACCCCGCCAGAGGCGTAGTGGCAGGCCGGGGCGACGGGGATCAGCTCGGTCACCGGGTCGACTCCGTGCCGGCGCGCGGTCGCGAGGATGGTGGGAAACCGGCGCTCCCAGAACGCGGCGCCGAGGTGGCGGGCATCCAGCCACATGTGGGGTCGCCCGGTCTCGAACATCTCACGGGTGATCGCCTTGGCGACCACGTCGCGGGGCGCGAGGTCGGCCAGCGCGTGCTGTCCCTGCATGAAGCGACGGCCCTCGAAGTCGACGAGGAACGCCCCCTCGCCACGGACCGCCTCGGAGATCAGCGGCTGCTGGCCGCGCGACTCGGGGCCGAGGTACATCACGGTCGGGTGGAACTGGACGAACTCGAGGTCGCGGAGGACCGCACCGGCGCGGGCGGCGATCGCCATCCCGTCGCCGGTCGCCACCGAGGGGTTCGTGGTCTGGGAGAAGACCTGCCCCAGACCCCCCGAGGCGAGTACGACGGCGCGGCAGTGCACCGCTCCGACGCCGTCCCGTTGGCCCTCGCCCATCACGTGCAGGGTGACGCCGGCGACGCCGCCGCCGTCGTCGAGCAGCAGGTCCACGGCCAGCGCGTGCGGGATGACCTCGATCTCGGGCGCGCGCTCGATCGCGGCGATCAACGCGCGCTGGATCTCGGCGCCCGTGGCGTCCCCGCCGGCGTGGGCGATCCGGTCGCGCAGGTGCCCGCCCTCGCGGGTCAGGGACAGCTCCCCGTCGGGATCGTGGTCGAAGATCGTGCCGAGCGCGATCAGCTCGCGGACGGCCTCGGGCCCCTCGGTGACCAGCGCCCTCACGGCGGCGGGATCGCAGGCGCCCGCGCCGGCGACCAGGGTGTCGTGCTCGTGCTGCTCGGGGGTGTCACCCGGCCCGAGGGCCGCGGCGATACCGCCCTGGGCCCACTGGGTCGAGCCGGCATCGAGGACGTCCTTGGTGACGACGAGGACCTTCTCGACCTGGCCGCGCAGCCGCAGCGCGGCGGTGAGGCCCGCGATGCCCGACCCGATGACCACCACGTCGCACTCGATGGTCCAACCCGGCTCAGGCGCCCGGAGGCGGGCGGGGACCCGTCTCCCGGGGTGCTCGGTCATGGGCGCAGGTTAGCGTCCGGCGGTCGCGTCGCCACGAACCAAGCCGGGGCCGTCGAAGGTCTCGGCCGGGTCGAAGCCGGTGTCGAGGATCTTGTTGTCCGCGTCGACGAAGACCACGTGGGGCTGGTGCGCCCTGGCCTCGTTGGTGTCCATCTGGCCGTAGCCGATCAGGATCACCAGGTCGCCGGCGTGCACCAGCCGGGCCGCGGCGCCGTTGATGCCGATGACACCGCTGCCGCGCTCGCCGGCGATGGTGTAGGTCTCGAGTCGGGCGCCGTTGGTGATGTCGACGATGTGGACCAGCTCGCCCGGCAGCAGGTCCGCTGCGTCGAGGAGGTCCTCGTCGACCGTCACCGAGCCCACGTAGTGGAGGTCGGCCTGGGTCACCGTGGCCCGGTGGATCTTGCTCTTCATCATGGTGCGCAGCATCAGCTGTTCCGTTCGCCGAAGGTGATGGGCATGTTGTCGATGAGGCGGGTCGAGCCGATGCGGCCGGCGACCAGGATCCGGCCCTCGGTGCCGGCGGGCACGTGCCGCGGCAGCTCCCCGAGCTCAGGGTCGGTGACGACCAGGTAGTCGAGCTCGACCCCGGTGGCCGAGTCGATCTCGGTGCGAGCCGCGTCCAGCGCGGCTGCGGGCCCCTCGTCCGCGGCGGCCCGGGCGGATCGGAGCGCGCGGCTCAGCACCGCGGCCCGACGACGCTGCTCGGGGTCGAGGTAGCGGTTGCGGCTGGAGAGGGCCAGCCCGTCGGGCTCCCGCTGGGTGTCGGCGCCCACGATCTCCACGTCCAGACAGAGGTCACGCGACCATGCGCCTGATCAGCACCAGCTGCTGGTAGTCCTTCTGCCCGAACACCGCGACCCCAGGTCGGACCAGGCCGAAGAGCTTCGCCACGACCGTGAGCACCCCCCGGAAGTGACCAGGACGGACCGCGCCCTCGAGGAGGGAGCCGAGCGGGCCCGGCTCGACGGTGACGAGGGGCTCCCCTCCGGGGTAGACCTCCTCGACGCGCGGCAGGAAGACGATGTCGACACCCTCGCGTTCGCAGACCTTCAGGTCCTCCTCGAGCGGGCGGGGGTAGCGGTCGAGGTCCTCCCCCTCCCCGAACTGGAGCGGGTTGACGAAGATCGAGACGACCAGCGGCCCGGTGGCGTGCTCCCGCGCCACCTGCATCAGCCGCGCGTGCCCGTCGTGGAGTGCCCCCATGGTGGGGACGAATCCCACGGTCCCGCCATCGCGGCGAGCGGCGGCGAGGTGTCCGGCGAGCTCCTCACGGGTCTCCGCGAGGAGGGGGGTGGCGTTCATCGGGCCTGCTGGCTGCCCGGGGAGGGGTTGCGGGGCGGGACCGGACGGCTCTCGTCGACCAGCGCGGCGTCGAGGACACCGCGCAGCTTGGCGGCTCGAATCGGGAGCAGTCGCCCGTCCGTCACGACCCGGTCGAGGGTGGCCCGCGCGAGGGCGACGTACGACGGCAGGGTGTGCGGCGCCGTGGCGCGGAGCTCGGCGAGGTGGCCCCGCACGGTCTCGACGTCACCGCGCACGATCGGTCCGGTGAGGGCGGCGTCGCCCTGTCCCAGCGCGTTGTCGAGGGCGGCGGTCAGCAGGGGACGCAGCGTTCCGGCCGGGTCGTCGGCGCCCGCTGCGTCGAGGAGCTCCATCGCCTGGGCCACGAGGGTGACCAGGTGGTTGGCACCGTGCGCGAGCGCTGCGTGGTAGACGTTCCGCTTGTCCTCGGACACCCACATGGTGGTGCCACGGAGGTCGGCGACCATGCCTTCGGCGAAGGCACGATCCTCGGTCCCGGCGGTCACCCCGAAGACACAGCCCGGCAGCCGGGTCAGGTCGACGGCGGTGCCGGTGAACGTCATCGCCGGGTGCACCGCGACCGGGACGGCGCCGACGGCGGCGGCGGGATCGAGCACGGCCAGGCCGTGCCGTCCGGACGTGTGCACGACGTGCTGACCGTCGTGGATCGCGCCACTGGCCGACAGCATGGCGACGACGTTGGCCAGCATGTCGTCGGGGACCGTGAGCAGCAGGACGTCGCAGGCGCGCGCCACCGCAGTCGGCTTCTCGGCCGGTACGCCGGGCAGCAGGTCGGCGATCCGGTGACGGGAGGCGTCGGACTCACCGGCGGCGGCGACGATCTCATGGCCGGCCTCGCGCAGCGCGGCGGCCAGGACGGCGCCGACACGGCCGGCGCCGATCACGCCGATGCGGTGCCTGCCCGCGGGCGCAGGGGTGCTGCTGCTCATGGTCGAACCTTTCGTTCCCGTCCCACCGACACCCTCCAATGAGGGCCGGTGTGGGTACCGGACGTGTGCTCGCTCTGATCAACGCTGAATCTACGCGGCGCGATTCCTGGGCGGAACCTCTGCCCCATGTGACGTGGGCGACTCGCGAGACCGGAGCTGCCGCATGACACCTGCCCGGAAGCGGACCGGCCGGGTCGACTCACGGCCGGTGTTAGCCTGCAGCCGCCACGACCGCGCAGGGCCTCGAGCGGCACGTGCGTGAACCATCAGAGGGAGGATCGTTGACCGAAGCCGCCGCCAGGAGCACCCGACGAGGCGCTTCACGTTCTGCATCGCCGGGACCCAGAAGTCGGCCACCAGCACCCTGTCGTGGCTCCTCGGCCGGCACCCTCACATCCAGCGGGCGCCCCGCAAGGAGATGCACTACTTCGACCGGGAGGACAAGGACTGGGCGGCGGGCGACTTCTCCGACTACGCCGTCCACCCGCGCGGCAGGCGACCCAAGATCGTCGGCGACGCGACCCCGTCGTACCTGTGGTGGCCGCGTGCTCTCGATCGGATCCACGCCTACGACCCCGGCATGAAGCTGATCGCCGTCTTCCGCGACCCCATCGAGCGACTCTTCTCGCAGTGGGTGATGGGAGTGAGCAGGTGGCCCAACCAGGCTCCGGACTGGCCGGGATTCCTGACCGGGTTCGCCCCCGACGGACTCGAGGACCGGATCCCCGACGGCATCGGCACCCACATCTACCGGATGCATTCCGGTCTGGTGCGCGGCTACTACGGAGCGCAGCTCGAGCGTGGCTTCGCGATGTTCGGCGCGGAGCAGTTCCACGTGCTGGAGTTCCGTGCCTTCCTCCGCGACTACACGACCGCTCTGGACGGGGTGACCGACTTCCTCGAGATCCCTCGGTTCGAGACCTACCCGCCGCTGACCAACAAGATGCCGGGAAGGCCGACGGTCGTCGGCACGGCACCCACCGGCGAGGACATCGAGCACCTGGTCAGCCGCTACCGCGACGGACTTCGAGAAGTTCAAGGTCCTCTCGGAGCTCGATGTCTCCGAGTGGCCGCTGCAGCAGCTGGTCGACGGCACTCTCGACCCCGACGAGCTGGCCGGCAAGTACGCCGCCAAGGTGGTGGCGCCCGAGCCGGCGCCTAACCGGGCCGCTGCTCGACGGGGACCGTGATCGGCCGCTGCTGCCGCGGCAGCCACTTCTGGGTGACGTAGGTGATCACGTGGTCGAACTCGGGGGGCGCCTCGATCCGCACCACGCCGTCGATCTCGTCGTGCCGGCCGTCCCGGAGCGCGTGGAAGACCTCCCACTCGCGCTGCTTGCGCATCGTGCGCGCGGTGGCGCCGAAGGCGTCGATGCCGGCCCAGTGGTCGAACTCGTCGCTGTCGAGGTACTTCAGCTCCACGCACAGACCCTGCGGCAGCCGGCGCCTGCGGGTGCCTTGGGGCACCATCCGCAGCTCCCACTCGTAGGCCTTGACGAACCGGTAGTCGTCGCCCATCGGGAAGACGTACTCCTCGACGTTGATCATGTAGACGTCGAGATAGGCGACCCGGTCACTCTCCACGAACAGTGGGTGCCTCGGCATCGCGATCACGGCGTCGACGTTCTCGAGCTGCCACGCGAGGTCGGCGTACGTCTCGACGCCCTCCGCCGTCAGGACCATGTCGCCGTCCCACTTCATGGAGTAGGCGGTCTGCACGTGGGCGAAGGACCAGTTGTAGAAGTAGGCGAGGTTGTGCACCGAGTCCTCGGGCGTGCCGAGGTGCTCGGCGCCGCACCGGCTGACGTCGAACGGGTACTCGGTGACGGTGAGCCGCTCGCCCGCGCCGCCTGGTCCGCGACCGCCCGTGCGACCTCCGGCGTGCCGTCGTCGGACTGGTTGTCGACGACGACCACGCGCTGGACCGCCCGGAACAGGGGCGGCAGCACCCACGGCAGGCTGCGGGCCTCGTTCTTCACCCGCAGCACCGAGGTCAGGCCGGGCTCGAGGGCACCGTGGTCGCGGGGCCACCGGACCTCGAAGTCGTCACGCCCCTCGCGGTTCTGCAGCCTCCGGAAGGGCTCCACCGTCATCAGGCGTCTCCGCGCAGGCGCCGCTTCACCCGGCCGGCGGCCCGGCGGGTGCGGAGGTAGGCCTTGCGGGGGCCGGACGCGTCCGCAAGGGCCGCCTTGGCCCTGGAGGGTCTCCTCGAGGTACGCCGGTCCGGCGGCGTCGACACTGGACATCGCCATCGCTTCCGCCTCGGCGTAGAGGTCGCCGTACTGGCGCCGCAGCACGTCCAGCTTCGCGTGGACCTCGGGGGTGTCGCCCCCGGGCTCGGCGAGCAGGTCGAGCTGTTGCCAGGTCGCCTCGGCGAGCTCGCGCAGTGGGGTCGGCACCGAGAGGTCGTCCCAGGTGGCGCGGCTCCGGTGCAGCTCGGGATCCACGAACCGGTGGACCTCCTGCATCTGGCCGGTGCCGGCGTTCGTGACATCGGCGAGCCCGAGCGCTTCGCCGACCCGGACCACCGTGCTCGTCCAGTCGTCGAGCAGGTCGTGGTAGCGCACGAAGCTGCGGCTGGAGCCGCGGGTGGCGCGCTCGGTGAACAGCATGACGTTGGTCCAGCCGGCCAGGCGGCTGATGTCATCGAGCCGCCGACCACTCGTCTCGTCGGGCCGCTCGTCCGCGGTGGCACTCGCGCTGCGCACGACCTCGGCCGGTGGCCGCAGCATGACGACCGTGGCGGTCGACGCCCCGACCCGCACCGCTGCGACCCGCCACAGCCCGAGGAACCAGGAGATCCGGGGATCCTTGATGACCAGGGCGTCGGCCGTCTCGAACTGGGGCTCCAGCCACTCGGAGAGCCGGGAGCGGTTCATCTCCTGGATGCAGGCCCGGCCCGCGTCGAACCAGGCACCCGGACGCGCGTCACCGGGCTGGACGTGGACCCGCCCGAGCAGCTCCTCGTGAAAGGCGACGGCCCACTCCGGCTCGCCGAAGCCCTTGGGGTTGGTCTTGTCGGCGGCCACCTCGGGCTCGGGGACGTGGAGCCCCATGTGCTTGAGGATCCCGGACATCAGGCTGGTGCCACTCCGGCCGGGCCCGGCCACGAACACGATCTGTCGGGTGGTGTCGGCGGGTTCCGGGGTCGCTGCGACGCTGAGGTCCCCCTCCGTGAGGGTGTCCTCGCGGACAGCCTCGTCGGCTGGGCGTTCGAGCATCGACTCGACCTCCAAGGGAATCGGGGTGGGGCTTGCCGCTGTCGGGCGCGCGGCCAGCAACAAGGCGCAGGATATCCCGGCAAGGCGCGCACACGGCCATGCGCGTGGGCTTCGCGGGGCGCGTGCCCGATACCATCGCGTCGGCGCTCCACCCCTTCCCCGGCCGACCCAGGAGACTCCCATGGACCCCGAAGTCCCATCGTCGGCGGCCTCCGCGGCCGCCGACCGGCGGCTGGTCCTGGTCGCCGGGACGGGGAGGTCCGGGACCAGCACACTCGCTGGGGTGCTGCGGCGGCTCGGGCTTCATGTCCCCCAGCCCGAGGTCGGCTCCGACTCGACCAATCCCCGGGGCTTCGGGGAGCCGCAGTGGGTGGTGGACTTCCACGACGAGCTGCTGCACGAGACACACGTGAAGGTCTCGGACGCCAGGCCGGTCGCCTGGGAGCGCACGGCGGAGCTCGCCGATCTTCCCGAGGCGCAGCGGCGGCTGGACGCCTGGCTGGGGTCGCAGTTCGACCAGGGCGCCGTCGTACTGATCAAGGATCCCCGGCTCTCGTGGTTCCTGCCGCTGTGGACGGCGGCCGCCAAGCGACAGGGCGCCGAGCCCGCGTTCATCACCATGCTCCGCCCCCCGCCCGAGGTGGTGGGCAGCAAGCGCACCTACTACAACGCCCTGCTGCAGGACGCGCAGGGCGTGGCCGCATGGCTGAACATGATGCTGGGCACCGAGCGCGCCACCCGTGGCTCGAGCCGGGCCCTCGTTCGCTACCACGACCTGCTGGCGGGGTGGGAGCAGGTGGTCACGGGGATCGGCAAGGAGCTCGACCTCGCCCCCCTGACGAGCATCGACCAGCACGCACGGGAGGAGATCGGCGGCTTCGTCGATCCCGGACTGCGCCGGATCAACCTCACCTTCGACGACCTCGATCTACCAGAACGACTGGCCACCATGGCCCAGCGTGCCTGGACCTCGCTCGACGAGCTGGCCTCGAGCCCCGAGGCGCCGGAGACACTGGCCAGCCTCGACGACCTCCGCGAGGCGTACGAGTCGTACTACCTCGAGTCCGAGGCGGTGACCCAGACCTCGCTGATCGTGGCCCGTGAGGAGGGCCATCGTCGCGGAGTGTTGGAGTCCCCGATCACCGGGCGTACGGCGCTGCTTGCGCTGGCCGTGTCGGCGGCGCGACGGCTGCCCCGATGGGTGCGCCGACTCGTGCCGGCGTCCCTCCGGGCCAGGGTCCGCACGCGGCTCGGCAGCCGCCGCGTCGGGTGAGGGCGAGGAGCGGCGCGATCCGTAGACTCCGCCCATGATCAGCCGGCGTCGACGTCAGCGGTCCGACGCCACCTCATCCGCTGCTCAGCGTGGTGGTTCCGGCGTACCACGTCGAGGACTACCTGGCCGACTGCCTGCGGAGCATCCTCGGGCAGTCGCACGCGGCAGCTCGAGGTCGTCGTCGTCGACGACGGCTCGACGGACGCGACCGGCGAGATCGCCGACCGGATCGCGGCGGAGGACTCCCGGGTCCGGGTGATCCACCAGGCCAACGCCGGGCTCGGCGCCGCCCGCAACGAGGGGGTCCGCCGGAGCACCGGCACCTACCTCGCGTTCGCCGACAGCGACGACCTGGTGGTCGACGGTGCCTACGCGGCCCTGGTGGGATCCCTCGAGCGGACCGGCTCCGACGTCGCCATCGGCGCGGTCGAGCGGCTCCGGGGCGAGGAGCGCTTCATGACCCCGCTGATGCGTGAGAACCACCAGCGGCCGCGACTGGCCGTGGGGATCGAGGAGGCGCCGCTGGTGCTGGCGGACGTCTTCGCCTGGAACAAGGTCTTCCGCCGGTCGTTCTGGGACGGTGCCGACCTCGCCTTCCCGGAGGACGTGCGCTACGAGGACCAGCCGGCCATGACGCGTGCCCTCGTCGCGGCGCAGGGGATCGACGTCCTCACCGAGCCGGTGTACCTCTGGCGAGTGCGGTCGGACGGGACCTCGATCAGCCAGCAGCGCGACGACCTGCGCGACCTCTCCGACCGGTTGCTCACCAAGCGCTGGAGCACGGACACGGTCCGCGCGAGCACCACCGGACCCACCCAGGAGGTGTGGTTCGGGCGGGTGCTGCCGATCGACATGTGGGAGTACTTCCGGGCGGTGCCGGGCTGCTCCGACGAGTACTGGGAGCTGCTGCGCGCCGGGACGACCGAGTTCTGGAACCCGGACACGGTGCCCTTCGAGCGGACGTCACTCCCCCTGCGGCAGCGGCTGATGGGCTGGCTGGTGTGCCAGGGCCGCCGCTCGGACCTGGCCGTGCTGATCGACTTCGTCGACCAGCACCCCGAGGGCCTGCCCCGGCGCAGGGTCGGAGACCGCGAGGTGGTCGACCACCCGTTCGCGGAGCTGCCGGAGCTCCCGCCGGAGCTGCTCGCTCCCTGACCCAAGTCAGCTCAGAGCAGGCCCTCCTGCTCCAGGAAGTCCTGGGCGACGTCCTCGGGCTTCTCCCGGTCGACCGCGACCCGGCCGTTGAGCTCGGTGAGGTTCTCGGTGGTCAGCGCGGCCATCAGGGGGTTCAGGACCTCCTCGACGTCCGGGTGCTCGGCGAGGAAGTCGGAACCGATCGCCGGGACGAGGTTCTGCGCCGGCTGGATCGACTGGTCGTCCTCGAGCAGCACCAGGCCCTGCGCCTCGAGCGTGCCGTCGGTGGTGCTGGTGAGGCCGAGCTGGGACTCACCGTCGAGCACCGACTGGTAGGTCTGGTCGCTCGCGAACCCCAGGGGCAGGATCTCCTCGATCTCGATCCCGTAGACCTCGGTCAGCCCACCCTCGCAGTCGGGCCGGCCCTCGCAGTCCGGGGCCGCCGCCAGGGTCACGTCCTCGCCCTCGAGGTCCGACAGCTTGGTGACCCCCTCGGCCTCGGAGTACTCCTGGGTGACGAAGAAGGCGTTGGTGTCGGTGGCCTCCGACGGCTCCAGGAGGGTGATGCCCTTCTCGTCGAGCAGGTCCTGGGCGTTGTCGATCGACTCGGCCGCGTCGGGCGTGGTCAGCGGCTCGGCATCGGGCCCGTTCTCCGTGGTGTTGAGGAAGTCGACGATGCCGCCGACGTACTCGGGGACCACGTCGATGGACTCGGGGAACTGCCCGGCACCCATGTAGATGTCGCGGGTGTCGACCAGCTTGACCGTCGGGTCGTACCCGGCGTCGGTGAGCAGGGCGTCGTACATCGCGGTCACCAGCGCCGCCTCGGGGAAGCTCTGGCCGGAGATCCGGACCTCTCCCCCGCCGGAGGCCTGGGGTGAGTCGTCGCCGGAGCCGGAGTCGGAGAGGTCGTCGCCGGCGCAGCCCGCGAGGAGGAGGAGTCCGGCGGAGACTGCTGCGACCAGGGAACGTCGTGCCTTCACGTGCATCACCTTCTGTGTCCCGCGGTGTCGGCCGCGCGTGTCCGGATCCAGCCTTGGAGGCCCAATCATGACCCCATCGGCAGCGCGGTGCGAGCGTCTGCCCGCCTGACGGTCCCCCGGCGTGTCGGATCGACGCCCTCGCTGGAGGCCGGCCGTGAGCAGCTCGAGCGCCAGCGCGACCACCGCCACGACGACGGCGCCGGCGATGCCCTTGGCGTAGTCGGAGCGGAAGAACCCGTCGGTGATGACGCGTCCGAGCCCCGGCCCGGCGACCATGGCCGCGATCGTGGCGGTGGCCCACACCTGGACCAGGGCGAGCCGGACGCCGGACATCACGAGCGGCAGGCCGAGTGGGAGCTCGACGCGGAAGAACCGCTGCGCAGCTGGTCATGCCCATGCCGACGGCAGCCTGCTTGACGTCGTCCGGCACCTCGCGGATGGCGACGTACGCGTTGGTGATGATCGGTGGCAGGGCGAAGAGCGTGAGCGCGATCAGCGTCGCGAGGCCGGCCCGGCCGTAGGGCCCGAACTCCTGGGTGCCGGGGAAGTCCGCGGTCACCAGGATGGCCAGCAGCGCGAACGTCGGGATGGCGCGGCCGACGTTCGAGATGTTGATCGCGAGGAATCCGCCGCGCCCCAGGTGGCCCAGCCACAGGGCCACCGGCAGGCCGATCAGCACCGCCAGTGCGAGCGCGGTGATGCTGAGCAGGAGCTGCTCGACGAGGAGCTCCAGCATGCCGCCCGGACCCTGCCAGTTCGCCGGGTCCGAGAGGTAGCTCCAGGTGTCGCCGAAGAGGTTCATGTCGTGGCCCCTCGGGTCCAGGGCGTCATCGCCCTCTGGGTGATCACGATGATGACGTCGAGCACCACCGCGAGCACGACGCAGAGGACGGCGGCCGTGAACAGCTCGGCCCGGAAGTTCGTCTCCACCCCTTCCTTGATCAGGTTGCCCAGTCCGCCGTACGACACCAGCGAGCCGACGGTGGTCAGCGCCACCGTGGAGACGGTGGCGACCCGCAGGCCGGCCATGATCACCGGCAGCGCCAGCGGCAGCTCGACCCGGAACAGCATCCGGCTGGCGCCGTACCCGAGGCCGACCGCCGACTCACGGACCTCGTCCGGGACCGCGCGCAGGCCCTCGAGCATGCTGCGGACCAGGATGGTGAGCGCGTAGAGCGCCAGGCCGGCCACGACGGTCGTCGGGGAGAGGCCGGTGAACGGCAGCAGCAGGGGGAAGAGCGCGAGCGAGGGGATCGTGTAGATGCCGGTGCTGACGCCCAGGATCGTCGCCTCGAGCCTCGGGTAGCGGCGCGCCACCAGCGCCAGCGGGAAGGCGATGAGCACCCCGAGGGCCACCGCAGCGACCGTGATCAGCAGGTGCTCGACGGTGGCGTCGACGATCTCGCTCTGACGGTCCGCGACGTACTCACCGCAGATCCACTCGTTGGTCAGGCGGCTGTAACAGCTCGGCTCGCCAGCCGCCTGCACGAGTAGGGTCACGCGCATGGACGTTACCGCCCGCGGCCCGGACCTGCCGACCATGATCCGGCTCACCGGCGTGGGCAAGACCTACCCCGACGGCACGGTCGCTGTGCATGAGCTCGACCTCGACGTCGCCGAGGGCGAGCTCGTCGTCCTCGTCGGCCCTTCCGGGTGCGGCAAGTCGACGACGCTGAAGATGATCAACCGGTTGATCGAGCCCACCACCGGCACCATCGAGATCGACGGGAAGGACGTCACCGGCGAGGACCCGGTCCAGCTGCGGCGCGGCATCGGCTACGTCATCCAGCAGGTCGGCCTCTTCCCGCACCAGAAGGTCGAGACCAACGTGATGACGGTCCCGCTCCTGTACGGCGAGTCGAAGGCGCGGGCGCGCGAGCGGGCCCACGAGCTGATGGAGATGGTCGGCCTGGACGTGGGGACCTTCGCGGACCGCTACCCCCACCAGCTCTCCGGCGGCCAGCGACAACGGGTCGGCGTCGCCCGCGCGCTCGCGGCGGACCCGCCCGTCCTGCTGATGGACGAGCCGTTCGGTGCGGTCGACCCGGTGGTGCGCGTCCGGCTGCAGGACGAGTTCCTGCGGCTCCAGCGCGAGCTCGGCAAGACCGTCGTCCTGGTCACCCACGACATCGACGAGGCCGTCAAGATGGGCGACCGGGTGGCGGTGTTCGCCCAGGGCGGACGGCTGGCGCAGTACTCCACGCCCGCCGAGCTCCTGGGCCGGCCCGCCGACGACTTCGTCGCCGACTTCGTGGGCTCGACCCGGGGTCTGCGGCGACTGACCGTGACCCCGATCGACCCGGCCCACCTGGAGTCCCTGGACGGCGTGAGCACCGGCGACCTCGCGGCCGCCATCGACGTGGACTCCACCCTCGAGGAGGCCCTGGCCGTGATGCTGCGCGACGACCGGCCGATGGTGGGGGTCAAGGACGGCTCCCGCTTCGTCGGCGTACTCACCCCGAACGGCGTCCACCAGGCCCTGCGCGCCTCCCTCGCCGAAAGCCCCACGACAGGTTCGCTTTGACCTCACCGGGTTTCGACGCGCCGGTCCCGGCTTCGCAGGCTCAGCCGGGCGGCTTGCTCAACCTGGCCGGTAAGCACGTCGGGCGTTCGTTCCTCACGCCGACGTGACCGGCACGTCGCGGTGCCAGGACTCGGTGACGTACTTGGTCTTCCAGTCCATCGACGTGTAGAGCCCGGCGGCACCGGTCGACGAGTCCGCGTCGACCTCGAGACCGACGCGGTCGCGGCCACGCGCTGCGGCGTCGGCGATGATCGTGCGGAGCAGCCCCTTGGCGACGCCCCGCCCTCGGGCCGCCTCGAGCACGCCGAGGTAGGAGACGTAGGAGCCGTCCGGTCCGTTCGCGCTCTCCGACACGGTCCCGATCAGGGCGCCCACCGGCTCGGCGGTGTCGCCGTCGGTGAGCTCGGCCAGCCACCAGTGGTCCCAGCGGTGGCCGGGATCCTCCCGCAGCCGGAACAGGAACTCCTCGAAGGTCTCCTCGCTGGAGTTGAAGTGGTCGACGAAGGCGCCCTCGAGCACCTCGTGGACCTCACGCAGGTCGGTCTCGTCCGGCATCCCGCTGCCGCTGCCGCTGCGGCGGACCAGGCGGAAGACGACGCCCTCCTGCTCCCAGTGGTCGGGCGACTCCACCAGGTCGGCCTCGTCCTGCGGTCACCGGACGGTTCATCTGCCACCACGTCCGCACCCGCTCGAAGCCGCACCGGGCCAGCCACGCGTGCTGGCGCTCGTCGTCGGCGAACGCACCGGTGTCGATCTGCTGGACGTCGAGCCCGCGGGCCCGCCCGACCTCCTGCGCCTGGCCGACCGCCCACTCGATCAGTACGTCGGAGCAGGTGTCCGCCAGCTTTTCGGGCAGGTCCCTCTCGACGATGTGGACGAAGAGCATCCGGCCCACGGACCGGTCGTGCACGCTCCCCCAGGCCCGGATCTCGCCACTCCCGTCACGCAGGACGACGTTCTCCCGCATCCGCAGCCCGTGCTCGGACACCTCGACCAGCACGTCGTCGACCGAGGCACCCGCCCAGCCGCGGCCGTGGCGCTCGTGGGCGCGCAGCAGGTGGGTCAGTCGGTCGACGTCGGCCTGGTCGGCTGGATCGGGCTGCCCGACCGTCCAGTCGTCGGGCAACGGGACCCGCGGCAGTACTTCTTCCGGGTCGCTCTCGAAGCGGCTGCCTTCGGGGATCACAGGAGGATTCTGCCAGCGATCCACCGGCGGCCGCTCGTCAGGCGTGCCGGCGCACCTCGGGCATCGCCTCCCAGGCGGTGAGCTCCGCCTGCAGGGCGTCGATCTTCACCTCCAGCTCGGAGACCCGCAGGGCCGCCTCGGACGCACGGCGCTCCGCCTCCTCGAGCCTGGTCGCGACGTCGATGCCCTCGCGCTCGGCCAGCTCGGCCCGCCGGGCCTCGGCGTTGAGTCGGCGGGTGGCCTCGGCCGCCCGCTTCTGGGCAGAGCCCAGGGCAACCTCCAGCTCCGCGAGCGCGGTGCCCTGTCCGTCCAGGCGCGACTGCATGGTGGCCGCGAACTGCGCGTGCTCGGCGGTCCGGGCAGCGGTGAGCGCGTGGTAGGCCGTGGCCTGCTCGGCACGGTCGCGAGCGGCGTCGCGCCGGGCCTGCATGAGTTCGGAGTGGGTGATGCGGGTGGCAGTGGCGCCGAGCACCACCCCGAGGACGGCAGCGATCGCGGTCAGGGACCACGAGCGGCTGAGGACGGCGCCGGCAACTGCCAGCGCCGCGAAGACGATCAGTACGACAGCGACGGTGAGCCTGGTGCTCCGCTGTCGTCGACGAGCCTGTGGGGAAGACATGGGTCAAGGCTAGGCGTGCTCGTCCTCCGAACGGACGCGACACGCTCGCTCGAGGAGCAGCGCTGCCACGACGATCAGCGCGCCCGCGACGCCGGCCGCGAGCGATCTCCAGCCCCGTTGGCCGGCCAGCGCCGAGTCCACACCCACCCAGCTGACGGCGTAGCCGAGGTAGCCGCCGGCCACCAGGGCGCCGACCAGGGCGCAGGACCGGGCGAGCAGCAGCCGGTTCACCGCCTGCTGCGGCTCGAGCCACTCCCGGCGCACCTGGACGGCACGCCAGGTCGCCCAGGCGGCTCCGCCGACGATGGCCGCGACCAGGAAGAGGGCGATCGGTTGCAGCCACGTCACCACGGGCGCCGTGCCGCTGATCCGCTCGGCCACCGGGTGCAGGAGCCAGCCGCCGACGAGCCCGGCCACGGCCCAGGCGGTCACCAGGCCGGCCGACGTGGGCTGGAGGTGCCCGTCCGACGGTTGCTCGTCGGACGGGTCGGGACTCACTGGTTCCGGCTCACTGGACGTCGAAGGCCAGGTCCTCCCGCAGCGTCAGGCCGCTGACGTCGACCTGCTGCAGGAGGTCGGCCACCGGACCGGCGTCGGGCAGGACCGCCTCGGGGTCGACGTCGTACCACGGCTGGAGCACGAAGGCGCGCTCGCGCGGCGCGCGGGTGCGGCAGCCGCAGCGACTCCTCGTCGCTGTGCTTGTCGCCCACCACGACGAGGTCGACATCGAGCGTGCGCGGGGCGTTCCGGACCTCGCTCCGCATCCGGTCGAAGGCGTCCTCGATGGCGAGGGCGCGCTCCATCAGGCGGGACGGGGACAGCGCGGTGTCGATGAGCACCACGGCGTTGAGGAAGTTCTGGGAGCCTTCGGGGCAGTCGACCGGCTCGGCCTCGTAGACGGGGGAGACGCCGGTGATCCACACGTCGGGGGTGTCCGCGATCGCGTCGACGGCTCCCTGGAGGCTGGCCATCCGCTCGCCGAGGTTCGAGCCCAGCGCGAGGACCGCTCGCCGGATCGGGCGCATCTCGCCCGTCAGCGTGTCGGTGTCGACGATGTGCGGGTTCGGCGTCTCAGTCACGGTCGGCCCTCGCGTTTCCGGGTGATCGTCAGGGCGACGTCCGCGAACGTCGCTTGAATGGGGGCGGTCGGTTTGTGGATCGTCACCTTCGCATAGCCCACGCGGTCGTCCAACAGGCACACGTCCGCGACGCGCTGCGCCAAGGTCTCGATCAGGTCGACCGGGTCCGTCTCCACGGCAGCTTTCACTTGCATGACGAGACTCCCGTAGTCGACGGTGTCGCGCAAGTCGTCCGAGGTCGCCGCCGACCGGGTGTCCAGCCCGAGCGTGAGGTCGACGACGAACAGCTGTCCTTCGGTGCGCTCGAACTCGAAGACCCCGTGGTGTCCGAGGCACTCGATGCCCCGCACGGTCAGCTCGTCCGGAGGCCCGTGTCGCTCACTCATGGCTGCCTTCCATGCAGGCCAGGACCCGCAGCGCGTCGTGGCTGGCGCGGACGTCGTGGACCCGCAGTCCCCACACGCCCCGCTGGGCCAGCAGCAAGGTGAGTGCGCGTGCCGGCGTACTCCCGCTCGTCGACCGCGCGCGGGGTGCCGTCCGTGTCCGCGAGGAGCGCGCCGAGGAACTGCTTCCGGCTGGCTCCGACGAGGACCGGGAAGCCCAGCTCGTGCAGAGCGTCGAGGCCGCGCAGCAGCTCCCAGTTGTGCTCTCCGCGCTTGGCGAACCCGAGGCCAGGGTCGAGCACGATCCGCTCCCGGTCGATCCCGGCGGCCAGCATCGCCCGGACCCTCTCGGAGAGCTCCTCCCGAACGGCGCCCACCACGCCGCCGGGGCCGTCGTACTCGGCGAAGTCCTGCATGTGGTCGCTGTGCGCCCGCCAGTGCATCGCGATGTACGTCGCCTCCGAGGCGGCGACCACCTCCAGCATCGCGGGATCGGCCAGACCACCGGAGACGTCGTTGACGATCGACGCGCCCGCGTCGAGTGCGGCCCGCGCGACCTCGGCCCGCATGGTGTCGACCGACACCGCGGCGCCGGTGGCCGCCAGCGCGGAGATGACCGGCACCACGCGGCCGAGCTCCTCCTCGACGAGGGGGCGGGTGGCCCCGGGTCGGGTGGACTCCCCGCCGATGTCGACGATGTCGGCACCGTCGGCCAGCAGCCGACGGCCGTGCTCGATGGCGGCCTCCGGGTCGGCCCAGCGACCACCGTCGGAGAAGGAGTCGGGCGTGACGTTGACGATCCCCATCAGTCGCGGCAGCCGAGGGAGCATGCCGGACTCAGCTGTTCCGGTGGATGAGCGCCATCGCCTCCGACCGGGTGGCGGCGTTGTGCATCACGCCGCGCACCGCGGAGGTGATGGTCCGGGCCCCCGCCTTGCGCACACCCCGCATGGTCATGCAGAGGTGCTCGGCCTCGATGACCACGATCACCCCGCGAGCCTCGAGGAGCTTCATCATCGAGTCCGCGATCTGGGTGGTCAGCCGCTCCTGGACCTGCGGTCGCTTGGCGTAGAGGTCGACGAGGCGGGCGAGCTTGGAGAGGCCGGTGATCTTCCCGCTCTCGGCCGGGATGTAGCCGACGTGGGCGACGCCGGTGAACGGCACCAGGTGGTGCTCGCACATCGACCACAGCTCGATGTCACGGACCAGGACCATCTCGTCGTGGCCGATGTCGAAGGTGGTGGTGAGGACGTCCTCGGGCTCCAGCCGAAGGCCGGAGGTGAGCTCCGCGTAGGCCCGTGCGACCCGGGCTGGGGTGTCCTTCAGCCCCTCACGGTCGGGGTTCTCCCCGATCGCGATCAACAGCTCGTGGATCGCGCGCTCGGCCCGGGCGTAGTCGAACCTGGGGACGGCCCCGGTGCTCTCCGGCAGCCTGATCGGATCGGTCATCGCGCTCAGCTGTCGGGGCCGGGAGGGGCCGCCGGCTCGCTGGGCGGACGCCGAGTCCGGGGTCGCCGTGCACGTCGCCACCGGCGCCCGGCGGGGTGATCACGACGCCACCCTCGCTCTCCTCGGCGCCGGGCGCGCCGTTGATCCGGACCCGGTCGCGGATCTCCTGCGGGATCTCGATCGGCGGGATCGCCGACGGGCTGCGGTCGGGCGAACCGGTCCAGGCGGGGCGGACCCGCGCGGCGCCGCAGCGGCTCGAAGATCCGCGCGACCTCCGCCTTGTCCAGCGTCTCCTGGTCCAGCAGCTCCAGGACCAGGTTGTCGAGGACGTCGCGGTTCTCCTCGAGGATGTCGAAGGCCTCCTGGTGGGCTGCCGCGAGGAGCTTCTTGGTCTCCTGGTCGACGACCGCCGCCACGTCCTCGGAGTAGTTGCGGGTGTGGCCGATGTCGCGGCCCAGGAACGGCTCGGAGTTGGCCTCCCCGAGCCGGATCGCGCCGAGGCGCTCGGTCATGCCGTACTGGGTGACCATGGCCCGGGCCAGGTTGGTGGCCTTCTCGATGTCGTTGCCCGCTCCGGTGGTCGGGTCGTGGAAGACCATCTCCTCGGCGGCACGGCCGCCCATCATGTAGGCCAACTTGTCCAGCAGCTCGCCCCGCGTCTGGGAGTACTTGTCCTCGTCGGGCAGGACCATGGTGTAGCCGAGCGCACGGCCGCGCGGCAGGATCGTCACCTTGTGCACCGGGTCGCTGCCCGGCAGAGCCGCGGCCACGAGCGCGTGGCCGCCCTCGTGGTAGGCCGTGACCAGCTTCTCCTTCTCGCTCATCAGGCGGCTGTTGCGCTGCGGCCCGGCGATCACCCGGTCGATGGCCTCGTCGAGCGACTCGTTGCCGATCAGCTTCTGGTTCTGCCGCGCGGTGAGCAGCGCGGCCTCGTTGAGCACGTTGGCGAGGTCGGCCCCGGTGAAGCCGGGGGTACGGCGGGCGACGCTCAGCAGGTCGATGTCGGAGGCCATCGGCTTGCCCCGCGAGTGCACCTTGAGGATCATGTGCCGACCGTTGAGGTCGGGCGCGTCGACCTGGATCTGCCGGTCGAAGCGGCCGGGCCGCAGCAGCGCCGGGTCGAGGACGTCGGGCCGGTTGGTCGCGGCGATCAGGATCACGCCGCCGCGTACGTCGAAGCCGTCCATCTCGACCAGCAGCTGGTTGAGGGTCTGCTCCCGCTCGTCGTGCCCGCCGCCCATGCCGGCGCCGCGGTGCCGCCCGACGGCGTCGATCTCGTCGATGAACACGATCGCCGGGGCGTTCTCCTTGGCCTGCTCGAACAGGTCGCGGACCCGGGAGGCGCCGACGCCGACGAACATCTCGACGAAGTCGGAGCCGGAGATGGAGTAGAACGGCACGCCTGCCTCGCCGGCGACCGCGCGGGCGAGCAGGGTCTTGCCGGTGCCCGGCGGGCCGTAGAGCAGCACGCCCTTGGGGATCTTCGCGCCCACCGCCTGGAACTTGGCCGGCTCCTGCAGGAACTCCTTGATCTCACCGAGCTCCTCGATCGCCTCCTCGCACCCGGCGACGTCGGTGAACGTGGTCTTGGGCATGTCCTTGGTGATCAGCTTCGCCTTGGACTTGGCGAACTGCATGATGCCGCGGCCGCCGCCTCCCTGCATGCTGTTCATCAGCCAGAGGAAGACCACGATGATGATCAGCAGCGGCAGCAGCATGCTGAGGATGGAGCCGAGCGACGCTGGGCTGCGCCACCTCGGTCGTGTAGCTCTCGATCTCGCCGTTGTCGACCTGCTCGGCGACCGCCTGCTCGATCTCGTCCTGGGTCTCGCTGAGCCAGTAGGTCATGACCTTCGAGCCGCCGTCGCGCTCGACGCTGTCGTCCAGCGTGGCCTCGATCTTCTGGTCACCGTCGATGAACTTGATCTCCGAGACCTCGCCCGAGGCGATGTAGTCGTTCATCTGCGACGTGGAGATCTCGTCGTACTCGTCGGTGGCGACGAAGAACTGCAGGGCGAGGAGCACGCCGACGACGGCGAGGAGGCTCCACAGCCACGGACCCTTGAATATGCGCTTCACAGGCTTCTCTCGAGCGTTTCGTGCCGTCCGTACGACGGCGCCGTGCGGACGATCATCTGAACTCAACGACGGTACACGTCGCCAGCAATTCCCATTGTCGCAGGCGAGACGCGGTGGTGACAGGTCAGGAGTAGATGTGCAGTGCAAGAGTGCCGACGTCGGCCGGGCTCAGGAGTAGATGTGGGGAGCGAGGGTGCCGATGTCGCGCAGGTTCCGGTAGCGCTCGCGGTAGTCGAGGCCGTAGCCGACGACGAACTCGTTGCCAGGGAATGAGCGCAGCGTCCCAGCCGACGTCGGCTCGGGCTCAGGAGTAGATGTGGGGAGCGAGGGTGCCGATGTCGCGCAGGTTCCGGTAGCGCTCGCGGTAGTCGAGGCCGTAGCCGACGACGAACTCGTTGCCAGGGAATGAGCGCAGCGTCCCAGCCGACGTCGGCTCGGGCTCAGGAGTAGATGTGGGGCGCGAGGGTGCCGATGTCGCGCAGGTTGCGGTAGCGCTCGCGGTAGTCGAGGCCGTAGCCGACCACGAACTCGTTGGGGATGTCCCAGCCGACGTACTTCACCTCGACCGGCATCTGGAGTGCCTCGGGCTTGCGGAGCAGGGTGCAGATCTCGACGCTGGCCGGCGCCGCGGGAGGTCAGGTTCGACGTCAGCCACGAGAGGGTGAGACCGGTGTCGATGATCTCGTCGACGATCAGCACGTGGCGTCCGGTGATGTCGGTGTCGAGGTCCTTGAGGATCCGGACCACGCCACTGGACTTGGTGCCCGAGCCGTAGGAGGAGATGGCCATCCAGTCCATCTCGAGGTGCCGGCTGAAGCTGCGCGCGAGGTCGGCCATGACCATGACGGCTCCGCGCAGGATGCCCACGATCAGGAGGTCGTGGCCCTCGTAGTCGACCTCGATCTCACGGGCCAGCTCTGCGAGCCGGTCCTGGATCTGCTTCTCGGTGTAGAGCACGTTGACGAGGTCGGACTCGACGTGGGCGGCATCCATGGTCGCTCAGGATTCCACAGTGGTCCGCCGGAAGCGGAGGTGGTCCTCGGTCAGGTAGGCGGTCAGGTGGCCCGGCAGCTGGACCTCGCCGCGGATGGACCCGCGCAGCAGGCTGCCCATCGCCTGGACGTGGACGTGGAAGAGCTCCGAGCCGGGTGAGCCCGCATCCAGCGCGGCCAGCCTCAGCACCCGCGCGACGAGGGCTTCGGGACGCCCCTCCAGCCGGGCGACGACGAGGCCCTCGGAGTCCCTCACGCCGACCAGCAGCTCCTCGGCCAGACGGTCCAGCGCCTCCATGTCGGGACGCAGCTGCTCGGCCGTCCGCGCGAGTGTGGCCGGCGACGCCCGGTCCCAGCTCCTGCTCGAGCACCGGCATCACCCGGTGCCGGATCCGGGCCCGGGTGAACCGCGGGTCGGTGTTGTGCGGGTCGTTCCAGAACTCGACGCCCTCGGCCCGGCAGGCGGCCTCGGTCTGCTGCCGGGTGAGGTCGAGCAGCGGGCGGCGGAAGCAGTCGAACGCCGGGCGCATGCCGGCGATGCGAGCGGCCGCCCGAGCCGCGGGTGAGCCCGAGCAGGACCGTCTCGGCCTGGTCGTCCAGGGTGTGACCGAGCAGCACCGCGCCGGCAGTCCGATCCGGGCCGCGACCTCCTCGAGGACGGCGTACCTCGCCTCGCGGGCCGCGGCCTCCAGCCCTCGGCCGCCGGGCTCGACGGTGACCCGGACCGCGGCGGTCTCGTCGGCGCCCATGCCGCGCCATCTGCGCGACCACCCGCGTCGGCATGCTCGGCCGAGCCGTCCTGGAGGCCGTGGTCGACGGTCGCGCCGACCACCCGGCCGCGGCGGCTCCGGCGCCTCGAAGACCGTCGCCGCCAGCAGCGCCAGGGAGTCGGCGCCGCCGCGAGCAGGCGACGAGCACCACCGGGTCGCCCGGCTCGAGCGTCGGCCAGCGTGCGGCGTACGGCGCAGGCGGACGGCGGCGACCGCGGGGTGCGGAGCCCATCGAGCTCAGCAGGACGCGGGCCGACCCACGCGGCGGGGTCGGCGATCTCGGCCTTGGTCGGCAGGTTGGCCGGCGACTCCCAGACCGCGTTGAACTCGTGCCATGCCGACCTTGTCGACCACGCCGCGGACGAACCGGGCGCCGTCGCGGTACTGCGCCATCTTGGCGTCGAGCCCGAGCAGCCGGCGCAGCAGCCGGTCCAGCGTGCCGACGCCCTTGCGGCGCCGGTTGAACTTCTTCCGGATCTCGGCGACCGAGGGGATCACGGCGGGGCCGACGCCGTCCATGACCACGTCGGCGTGGCCCTCGAGCAGCGACATGACCCCGGTGACCCGGTCGATGATCTCCTTCTGCTCCGGGCGTGCCGATGACGTCGAGCAGGCTGCCGTCGCCGCGCGAACGCCTCGGACGAGCCGTCCGAAGCCGTCGTCGAAGAGCTTGCCCGGGCTCGATCGGTCTCGGCGATGGCGCTCGATCTCGGAGAAGCAGGTGGTCGCGCATCCACGGCACGGCGGTGAACTGCACCCGGTGGGTCTCCTCGTGCAGGCAGACCCAGAGCCGGAAGTCGGTGGGGTCGACGCCGAGCTCGCGCTCGACGTGGACGATGTTGGGCGCCACCAGCAGCAGCCGGCCGGCCGGCGTCGTGGAACGGGTCGAACTGGCCGAGCACCTTGCCGGCGAGGAAGCCGAGCAGCAGCGCCGACCTCGGCGCCGGTGACCCGCGAGCCGACGGCCGAGGGACAGCCCGGTCGGCGCGCCCTTCTTCTCGGAGCAGCTTGTCGACGATCGGGCGCGAGCACGGTGGCGAAGCCGTCGGCGTTGGCCTGGATCCAGCCCGGCCGGTCGACCACGAGCACCGGCGCGGTGCGCTCGGTCGGCGACCAGCCCGGTGAAGTCGCGCACCAGCCCGGTCGAGCGGTCCGCGTCGGCGCGCAGCTCGGCGACCACCGTCGTCGGCCTCGTCGCGGCTGACCTGCGGGCCCTCGCCCGGCGAGCCGGGACCCGATCGCGACCGCGAGGTCCCAGTCGACCATCTGCGCACTCATGGCTCGACCCTACGTGGCGAGTCCCCGACCGGGCTGCGACGTCAGCGCGGCGCAGCGGCAGGCGCCGAGGGCCGCCGCCAGGTCGTCCAGGGCCTCCCGCGCGTCGAGGGTGTTGGCCAGCTTGACCCGGTCGGCCATCAGCGACGAACACCATCGGGTCGCCGTCGCAGGTCGGTGGCGATGCCCGGCGAGCGCGCTGACGCCGGTCAGGGTGCCGGTCTTGGCGCGCACCCGGCCGCGGCCGGCGCCGGCGGCCTCGGTCGAACCGGTAGGCCAGCGAGCCGGTGAAGCCGGCCACCGGCAGGCCGGTGACGACCGGCCGCAGCTCGGGGTGGTCGCCGGACGCGCGCCAGCGCGGAGGACGTCGACCAGGGTGTCGGGGTCGAGCCGGTTGCTCGCGGGACAGCCCGCTGCCGTCGTACAGCCGAGCGCCGCGCGGTGCGGACGCCGAGCCGGCTCAGGGTGCTCGAGCGACCGCCGCGGCGCCCGCCGCCGAACGAGCCCGTCCCGGCGGCCGCGAGGCCGACGTGGCGCGCAGCACCTCGGCGGCCTCGTTGTCGCTGACCTCAGGACCCGCTCGACGATCTCGGCCAGCGGGCGCGCTGGCGACCGAGGCGAGCGCGGCGCGCGTCCGGCGGCGCGCTGGCGCGCGGGCGCGCCCGCGACCCGGATGCCGGCCGTCGCGAGCGCCGCGGCGAACGCCGCCGCGGCCGCCGCCGACGGGGTCGGCGACCCGGCCGAAGCCCGACGGCGTCCCGGCCCTCGTCGACCCAGAGCGCGGTGATCGGCGAGACCACGTCGTCGGGGATGTAGTCGGCCTGCGCCAGTGCGGGTTGCTCGGCCGGGCCGGTGAAGAGCGAGTCGTCGTAGCCCAGCCGCACCCGCGCGCCCTGCTCGTCGCAGCGCCGCGGCGGTCCGCCGCGGCGAGCGTCGACGACGTCGGCGCGCCGCGGGTAGCCGTCGGCGCCTCGGGCGGCTGCGCTCGAGGAACGGGTCGCCGCCGCCGACCAGCACGACGCGGCCGGCCCGCCGTCGCACGACCGTGGTCTCGAAGACGTGGTCGGGGCCGAGCGCGTAGCAGCGCGGCGGTCGACGTGAGCACCTTGGTCGTCGACGCCGGGCATGGCCGGGTCGCGCCTCGAGCGACGACGCCGGCGGGCCGCCGGCCAGCGCCGGCCACCACGGCGAGCACGTGCCGGCCGAGGTCGCGGTCGCGCGAGGACCGGCCGACGGCGCGGCGTACCTCGCGCGGGGTCGACGGCCCGGCCGGTCGGGCGGCGGCCGCGGCGACGGCGTCCGGGCGCCGTCACGGCGGCAGCGTCGAGGCCGGGCGGCGGCGCGACCGCGGCCGGCTCGGGCCGGGGTCGGCGCTGCCGGCGCCGAGCCAGCGCGTCGCCGAGGTCGAAGCGGTAGGCCGCGCCGGCGCCGGCGACCAGCGCGAGCGACGAGCACGACGCGGACCAGCGCAGCGACAGCGCGCCGGTGCCGTGGCGTCGGTCACGCTCCGGCCACCCGTTGCCCCTTCTCGGCTGCGCGTTCGGGCGCATTGTGCGGGAGACTGGCGCGCGGGCCCGGACCGGGCCCGCGACGTCGGCGTGCGACGAGCTGGAGGATGACGTGCTGGAGTTCGACGTGCTCGTGGAGATCCCCAAGGGGGAGCGCAACAAGTACGAGGTCGACCACGAGAGCGGCCGGATCCGCCTCGACCGGACGCTGTTCACCTCGACGCAGTACCCCGCCGACTACGGCTACATCGAGAACACCCTCGGCCTCGACGGCGACCCGCTCGACGCGCTGGTGCTGCTGCAGCAGCCGACGTTCCCCGGCTGCCTGATCAGCTGCCGCGCGATCGGCATGTTCCGGATGACCGACGAGGCCGGCGGCGACGACAAGGTGCTGTGCGTCCCGTCCACCGACCCGCGGCTGGAGCACCTGCGCGACATCAACCACGTCTCCGAAGTTCGACCGGCTCGAGATCCAGCACTTCTTCGAGGTCTACAAGGACCTCGAGCCCGGCAAGTCCGTCGAGGGCGCCGACTGGGTCGGCCGCACCGAGGCCGAGGCCGAGGTGCGGGCCTCGTTCGAGCGCGCCAAGGACAACCAGCACTGAGTAGCGTGGCCCCATGCTCGAGACCCCCGAGGAGCTGACCGCCCTCCAGGAGCTGCTCGACCGCTCCCACGCCCGGTGCGACCGAGCACCTGCGCGGGATCATCACCGACGAGCGGAGGCTGACCGCACAGGACCTGGTCGCCCTGCTCACGGGGATGAAGGTGCTCAGCGTGGCGACGCGTGACGGCGCAGGGTCATCCCCGGATCAGCGCCATGGACGGACACTTCCTGCACGGCACGTGGTCGTTCTCGACCAGCGGTACGGCGGCCAAGGCCCGCCACATGCACGCGCCGTCCCGACGTCAGCGTGGCCCACGTCGATCACGAGGAACTGGCGCGTGTTCAGCCACGGCCGGGTCGAGGAGATGGCCGAGTCGGACCCCGACTGGGCCGAGACCCTTGACCACTGGACCAGCCACTACGGGAGCTCCCCGCTCAGCTGGGGTGAACGCATCGTGCTCTACCGCTACCGGCCGCACTGGATGGTCGGCTACGCCTGGAAGCGCCAGGAGGTCCTCCGCAAGCGCGGGATCAGCTCCTGACCCCGCGGAAGTAGCCGATCGCCCCGCTGTTGCGCAGCGTCAGGTCCGTCACGCCGAGGTCGTCCAGCCAGGTCCGCAGCTCCGGGCCGGTGCAGCTCGGGCCGAGCAGGCCGGCGACCCGCCCGACCCGGCGCATGGGCTCGTAGCGGAGCCCGGTGTCGTTGAGCACGGCGCTGCCGGTGAGCACCCCGCCGGCCGGAGCACCCGCACCATCTCGGTCACCGCACGGTGCGGTTCGGGGAAGCAGTGCAGGCCGGTGAAGGAGACCACGAGGTCGAAGTCGCCGTCGGCGAACGGCAGGTCGCCGACGTCGGCGACCCGGCCTCCACCTGGTCGTCCACGCCCCGCTCCCGGGCGGCGTCCATGGTCCGGTCGAGCATCTCCTGCGCGATGTCGGCGGCGACATACGTGACGCCCTGGCCGGGTCGCAGCCCCCGCAGCGCGACCCCGCCGCCGCACGGGACGTCGAGGATCCGCGCGGCCGGGGGCTGGCGGCCGATCTCGCCGGCGGCGTCGTACAGCAGGCGCAGGTCGCTGCCGATCCCGAGCCGCCAGAGCGCCCCACCGAGCGGGGGTGCTCCACGGTCCAGTCGTAGAACGAGGCCCACAGCGGGTCCTCGTGCCAGCCGCCGAAACCCGGGAGCTGCATCCTCAGGACCCGACCAGCTCCGGGCGAGCGGAGCATCTCCGGGGGGACGCCGAAGGCGTCGACGAGGTCGACGGCCAGCGGCCGGATCTTGCGGCACAGGCCGTTGATCTCGCGGGTGATCGCCTTGGACCGCTGGACGGTGAGCCGGCCGTGCTCCATGAACCAGGCCCGGTCCGCCTCGATCGTGCGACAGCGCGTGCAGGTCGCAGAGCAGGCTGAGCGCGACCTTCTGGTCGCCGTCGGGCAGCGTCGTCGGATCTTCTCGACGAACGCCTCCAGCGACCAGCCGCTCGACGTGGGCGCGGGCGGCGCCGATGACGTGGTCCTGGACCCGGGAGAAGACCTCGCCGGGGTTCATGCTCGTTGTCGATGCCGCGCTTGAGCCGCCGGGCGACCCCGCCGAGCATGTGCTCCTCGCGGAACCGCAGCATCATCAGCTGGTAGTCGGGGTCGAGCAGCCCGGCCTCCTGGTCCCACTCGTCGCCGCCGGGCAGCACGTCCCGGATCCGCTCGATGCAGCTTGTGCACGTTGGTCTTCTCGAGCACGGTCTCGACCGCCAGACCGGCCACGAACCGGACCATCCCGAACTGGTCCATGTCCTCGAAGTCGCTGGCGTAGTCGGTCAGCAGGCCCTTGGCCACCAGCTGGAGCAGGACGTGGTTGTCGCCCTCGAAGGTGGTGAACACGTCGGTGTCGGCCTTGAGCGCGTCGAACCGGTTGACCGAGAGGTAGCCCGCGCCGCCGCAGGCCTCGCGGCACTCCTGGATCGTCCGGGTGGCGTGCCAGGTGCCGAGCACCTTGGTGCCGGCCGCGCGCGACTCCAGCTCGCGGCGCTCGTGCTCGTTCTCGCCCTCCTCCGGAGCTCGGTCTGCGAGAACACCTCGTGCAGCTGGCTCGGCCACGACCTCCTGCGCGAAGTGCAGGGCGTAGGTCCGGGCGAGCAGCGGGAACAGCCGGCGCTGGTGCATGCCGTAGTCGAGGAGCAGCTCCTCCTGGTCCTCCGAGGTCGCGTTGAACTGGCGGCGCCGGTCGGCGTACCTCGTCGCGATCGCCAGCGCGACCTTGGCGGCGTTGATGCCGGCGCCGCCGACGCAGACCCGGCCCTGGACGAGGGTGCCGAGCATGGTGAAGAACCGGCGGTTGGGGTTCTCGATCGGCGACTCGTAGACGCCGTCCGCGGTCACGTCGGCGAACCGGTTGAGCAGCGCGGTGCGCGGCACCCGCACGCCGTCGAACCAGATCCGGCCGTTGTCGACGCCGTTGAGCCCGATCTTGCGGCCGCAGTCCTCGATCCGGACGCCGGGCAGGACCTCGCCGTCCTCGCGGATCGGGTACGACGAAGGCGTGCACGCCCCTCGGACTCCCCGCCGACCTCGAGCTGGGCGAAGACCACCGCGAGCTCGGCGTGCCGGGCGGCGTTGCCGATGTAGTCCTTGCGGGACGCGTCGTCGCGGCGTGGTGATCACGAACTCCTCGGTCGTCGGCGTCGTACGTCGCGACGGTGCCGAGCGCCTGGACGTTGGAGCCGTGGCCGGTCTCGGTCATCGCGAAGCAGCCCATCACCTTCGCCGGTGACCAGGTCGGCGAGGTAGGCGTCGTGGTGGGCCTTGGTGCCGAGCTGCAGGATCGCGCCGCCGAACAGCCCGAACTGCACGCCGACCTTCACCAGCACCGACAGGTCGCCGAACGCCAGCGTCTCGAACGCCGCGATCGAGGCGCCGATGTCACCGCCGCCGCCGTACTCCTCGGGGAAGCCCATGCCGGTCTGGCCGGTCGCCGCCATCTCGACGACGAGGTCGCGGACCCGCTCGCGGAACTCGTCGCGTCGACATCGTCTCGGCCTCCTCGAGGACGGAGGCGTACTCGGCCAGGTTGGTGCGCACCAGGTCGCGGACCTCGGCGTACCTGCCGTCGAGCAGCGCGGTCAGGGCGGCGACGTCGACCGTCGGCTGGACGTACTCCGGGCCTCGGTCTCGTCGGCCCTCGTGGTGGGTCGGCGCGTGTCGGTGGCCATGGCAGGACGCTACCGAACGGAATGGCGCACAGACCTTCGAGGTGGACTTGGAGCCCCCGAGAGGCCGCAACTCCCACCTCGACGGGTGGTCCTCCACGCCGGAGGGTCAGGGACGGGCGAAGAAGTTCGGGGGATCCAGTAGTACATGGACTCCTGGGTCGACCGGCCGGCCGGTGCGCGGCGCGTGGATGATCTGGCCGTCGCCGACGTAGAGCGCGACGTGGTAGATCGACGACGGAGCGCTCGACGAGCCCCAGAAGACCAGGTCGCCGGGCCTGCAGCGGGCCCGCGGAGATCGGCGTCGACTGCTCGTACTGCGCGACCGAGTAGTGCGGCAGGTACTTGCCGCCGGCCCGCCAGGCGCCCATCGTCAGGCCCGAGCAGTCCCAGGCGCCGGGACCGGCGGCGCCCCACTGGTAGGGCTCGCCGAGCTGGGCCCGGGCGAAGCCGATCGCGGCCGGGGCGCCGCCGAGGACGGCGCGGGCGGGGCCGGGGGTGCCGGCGGGGGTCGGGGTGCGGCTGGGGCTGCGGCTGCGGCTGGGGCTGCGGTTGCGGCTGGGGCTGGGGTCGGCGTGCTGCGGCTGGGGCGCCTTCGGCGTCGGGCCGCCTGCTCGGCCGCTCCTGGGCGGCCTGCTCGGCCGCCTCGGCCTGAGCCTGGCGCCGCTCGGCCGCTCCTGCGCACGCTGCTCCGCAGCGCCGCCGCGGCGGCCGCCTCGGCGGCCGCCTGCTCCAGGGCGGTCTGGCGCCGCTCGGCGAGGTCGACGCTGATGTCCTGGAGGCGGGCGAGCTCGGCGATCAGGGCGTCCCTCTCGGCGGCGATCGCGTCGGCCGACGCGGCCGCGGCGTCGGCCGCGGCCTGCGGCCCGGTCGCGGGCCTCGCGGGCCTCGACCTCGGCGGCGGCGGCCTCGGCCGGGCTTCGCGCGCCTGCTGCGTCGGCGACGTCGGCCAGGGTCGAGGCGGCGCGGAAGGCGTCGTAGTTGCCGTCGAGCGCGGCCTCGGCGTTCTGCATCGTGGTCGTCCTGGTCGATCACTCGCGTCGATGCCGTCGGACGCCGGCGATCGCGCCGAGCGCGGTGAGCTCCGGCGCCTGCTGGTACGACGTGGCGACCGCGTCGGCGTACGCCTCGCGCTGGCGCTCGACGTCGGCCGCGGCGGCCGCCGAGCGCTGCTCGGCCGCGGTCGCGGCCTCGCGGCCTGCTCGAGCCGGTAGCGGGCGCCGTTCCAGGCCTCGGCGGCCTGGGCGGCCCGACCGCGGACGGCCTGGAGCCGCTGGTTGGCCAGCGACGAGGTCGGCCTGGACCGCTGCCGACGTCGCGCGCCTTGGCCTCGCGCCGCGGCCTCGGCCTGCGTGGACCTCGCGCTTGGTCGGCACGGTGTCGTCGGCGGCGGCCGACCGCCGGCGACCAGGGTCAGCGCGGTGGCGATCGGCCAGTCCGAGTGCGCGCACGGGGGCTCCTTGTTCGTTGGTGCGTGCCGTGGTGCCTCGAGTGGCCACCCCTCACTCGAGGCACTCGCAGCACGCTAGTGCTCACAGTCACAAAAGGAACAGTTTTCCCAATTTTCCCACTAGTCACCGGCGTGTCGGCTTGACGAACTACAAGGATGTAATTCGTCGACGATCCCGACTCGACGGGAGCCGTCAGTGCTGCGTCGACCGGGACCGGCGAGGTGGTGGTCGTCGGGTGCGACGCGAGCCCGTGACGTCGAACTTCTGGCCGCTGGCGATGCCGCCGACGTAGAAGGCGATCAGCGCGATCAGGATGCCGGCGACGTCGTCGGCGACGTAGTGCCAGCCGAAGTAGAGCGTGGCGACGACGGTGAGGCCGAAGTTGACCCAGAAGATCCATGCAGCACCCGCGATCTGCAGCGTGTACTGCACCATCAGCGCGACCAGCAGCGTGATCGCGCAGTGCAGGCTGGCGAAGCCGGCCACCGACTGCACGGCGCCCTCGACGCCGCGTCGACCACGCCTTGTCGCGGGTAGGACGAGCGACTCCATCAGCTGTCGGAGGTCGGGTGTTCGGCCAGGTCGTCGTAGAGCCGACGGGTACTCGAAGCCCGGGCCCGAGCGTCGGCAGCGCGTAGTAGGACGCGGTGCCGAGCGTCCAGGCGATGCACTGGGAGGTGGCGAACCAGTAGCCGTAGGAGATGTTGCGCGACCAGACCAGCCAGGCGGTGAGCGCCAGCGGCACCAGCGGCAGGAACCACAGGTAGATGGCGGACAGCACGTAGGCCGAGACGTCGGTGCCGAGCACGGTGTGCAGGACGGTCGCCGGGTCGTGGCCGAGGAACAGCGCCGTGTCGACGAGGTGCAGCTCGCGGTCGTACTTCGTCTCGCCATCACGAACGGCAGGAACGACTTGAGGTTCCGGTAGCTGACGTAGATGATGTAGAAGCAGACGAGCCCATCACCACCAGGGTGATCCGCTCGCGGGTCCAGTGCGTGCGCACCCGTTCGCGGACGATCGCGGGCATCGCGCCGCGGATCGCAGCCGCGAGTGCCAGAGCGTCCGCGGCAGCATGTCGAGCAGGAACGCGCCGAGCAGCAGCATCGGCAGCCGCAGCCACGACGGCCCGAGGAAGCCCTCGGGGTCGGCCAGCCTCTTGTCGAGGACGATCGCCGCGATGACCGCCAGCGCACCCATGACGAAGGCCGTCCCGACCAGGAGGACGTAGGCGCGGCGATACACGCGGGTCAGTCTAGGGAGCGGCTCCGGCGACGCGCCGCAGGACGGCCGCCAGCCGGGTCGTGGTCCACCGCCAGCCGCACCCGCTCGCCCGGGCCCGGGTGCCCGTCGAGCGGCGCGACGGCGTCGACCTCGCCGACCCCGTCGACGTCGACCACCAGCCGCACCTGCTCCGGGGTGATCCGCGACGAGCGGACGGTCCCGGCGAGCGGTCCCGTCCGACCGACGCGCAGCGCGGAACGGCGGACCGCCACCGCGGTCGCCGGATCGCGCAGCCCGGCCGCAGCCAGCACCGCGGCCGCCGCGTCGCCGACCAGCACGCGGGCGTAGCCGAGGAAGAGCGCGGTCTCGGGGTCGACGGGGCGCGCCAGACCTCGTCGATCGGGCCCTGCTGGACGACCCGGCCGGCGCGCATCACCGCCAGCCGGTCGGCGACGGTGAACGCCTCCTCGTGGTCGTGGGTGACCATCAGCGCGGTGGTCCCGCCGCGGTCCGCAGGATCCCGCGCAGGTCGCCGGCCAGCCGCTCGCGCAGCCCGGTGTCGAGGGCCGAGAGCGGCTCGTCGAGCAGCAGCAGCCGCGGCTCGACGGCCAGCGACCGGGCCAGGGCGACCCGCTGCCGCTCGCCGCCGGAGAGCGTGGCGGGCAGCCGGTCGGCGTACCCCTCGAGGCCGACCAGCGCCAGCAGCTCCTCGACCCGCGCCGCGATGTCCGGGGCGCGGCGCAGCCGCAGGGCGTAGCCGACGTTGCGGGCGACGGTCAGGTGGGTGAAGAGCTGGCCGTCCTGGAACATCAGCGCGAAGCCGCGCTTGTGGGTCGGCACGCCGGCCAGGTCGGCGCCGTCCCACGCGACGCTGCCGGCGGCGAGCGGCTCGAGCCCGGCGACCGCGCGCAGCAGGGTCGACTTGCCGCAGCCGGACGGCCCGAGCACGGCGAGCACCTCGCCGTCGGGCAGGTCGAGGGAGACCTCGTCGACCACGCCGGAGGCCGTCGTAGGAGACGGAGACGTCGCGCGAGGCTCAGCATGCATCAGAAGGCCCCCACGGCGGGACGCGCAGCCGCTCGACCGCCAGCACCACGAGGGCGGTGGTCGCCGCGAGCACCACCGAGCGCGGCGAGCGCCATGCCGTAGTTGAGCTCGCCGGGATGACCGAGCAGCCGGTAGATCACGACCGGCAGGGTCGGGTGCTCGTCGCGGGCCAGGAACGAGGTGGCGCCGAACTCGCCGAGCGACACCGCGAACGCGAACCCGCCGGCGGCCAGCAGCGGCTTCCAGACCACGGGCAGGTCGACGGTGAGGACGGCGCGCAGCGGCGTCGGCGCCCGAGCGACGCGGCGGCCTGCCGCTGCCGGTCGTCGACGCCGGCGAGCACCGGCACGATCGTGCGCACCACGAGCGGCAGCGCGACCAGCGCCTGCGCGATCGGCACCAGCAGCGGGCGAGTCGCGCAGGTCGAGCGGCGGCTGGTCGAGGGTGATCAGGAAGCCGAAGCCGAGGGTCACCGCGGAGACGCCCGAGCGGCAGCATGAAGAACCCGTCCAGGGTCCCGCGCAGCCGGCGCTCGGCGCGGGTCCGCGACCGGCGGGTCACGACGAGCGCGACCAGCAGCCCCATCGACAGGGCCATCCAGGTCGCGTCCACGGCCGTCCGCAGCGAGGTGACCAGCGCGTCGGTGACCGGGACGAGCAGCGCCTGCTGCTCGCCGGTCGGTGCCGAGTGCCGCGGTAGTTGGCCAGGCTCCAGGCGCCGTCGGCACGCAGCGACCCGGCGACCAGCGTGAGGATCGGCGCGGCGACGAGCCGAGCAGCAGCACGGTGAGCGAGCAGCCGCGGGCAGGTCTGCCCGGCCGGGTCGCCGCGGGCGGTGCGGACGCGGACGTTCGACGGTCGGGTCGGGGACGGTCCGGAGTCGTTGCGCGAGGGCCAGCAGCACGACCACCACGACCAGCTGCAGGACGGACAGCGCGGCCGCGGCCTGCAGGTCGAACACGGTCGTGGTGAGCAGGTAGATCTCGGTCTCCACGGTGGCGTAGCGCACCCCGCCCAGGGTGAGCACGATGCCGAACGCGGTCGCGCAGAACAGGAACACCACGCTCGCGGCCGACACGATCGCCGGCCGCAGCGCCGGGCAGGGTGACCGTGCGGAACACCTGCCACGGGGTGGCGCCGAGCGCCGGCGGCCGCCTCGGCCGGCCGCGGGTCGAGCGACTCCCAGGCGGCGCCGACCGCGCGGATCACCACGGCCACGTTGAAGAAGACCAGGCCCGCGACGATGGCGACCGGCGGTCCGGTCGAGGCCGAGGAACCCCAGCGGCCCGGCCTCCCCCAGCAGCTGCCGGAACGCCACCCCGACCACCACGGTCGGCAGCACGAACGGCACCAGCAGCGCGCCCGGACGCACGCGGCGGCAGCGGGAAGGTCGAGCCGGTGCAGCACGTACGCCGCCGGGCAGCCCGAGCAGCACCGAGATCGCCGTACCGGCCGCGGCCGACCAGACCGTGAACCACAGCACCCGGTGCACCCGCGGCCGGCGCGAGCACCTCGAGCGACGCCGCCGGGGTCGAACTGCCCTCGAGCCAGAAGCCCTGGGCGATCATCCCGACGACGGGCAGCACGAAGAAGACGCCGAGCACCAGCGACCGGCACCAGGGCCAGGGCGGCGAGGACGCGGTGCAGTCGGCGCATCACCGGGTGACGATGTCTCGCCACTCCTCAGCCAGGCCTCGCGGTTGCGCGGCGATCTCGGCCGGGTCGACGCGTGTACGGCGACTCGGGCTGCTCGGCGTACTTCGCCCAGTCCGGCGGGCAGCTCGACGCCGTCGACGACCGGGAAGACGTACATGCCTCCGGCAGCGCGGCCTGCACCGGCCGGCCGAGCAGGAACTCGACCAGCGCCCGGCACCCTCGGGGTTCTCCGCGCCGGCCGAGCACGCCGGCGTACTCGACCTGGCGGAAGCAGGTGTCGAGCAGCGCGCTGGTCGTGGACGCCCGTCGTCGGCGACGGTGAACGCCGGCGAGGAGTCGTAGGACAGCACGATCGGCCGGTGCCGTCGCTCGCCGCCCTGGGTGAAGTCGCCCGTAGTAGGCGTCCTCCCAGCCGTCGACGAGCTTGGCGCCGTTGGCCATCAGCCGCTCCCAGTAGTCCGGCCAGTCGTCGCCGTACTGCGGCGATCGTGGCCAGCAGGAACGCCAGCCCGGGCGAGCTGGACAGCGCCGCGGGGTGACGAACAGGCCCCGTAGGCGGGGTCGGCGAGGTCCTCGAGCGTCGTCGGCGGCTCCAGGTCGTGGTCGGCGAACCAGGTGTTGTCGACGTTGACGCAGACGTTGCCGTTGTCGACCGGGGTCGAGCAGGTCGGCCGTCGTCGCCCTCGCAGGGCGTACTGCTCGGCGCCCGCCGGGCAGCGTCGACGTCGTGCTCGGCGAAGCACGCCCTCGTCGAGGGCGCGCGACGCGAAGGTGTTGTCGACGCCGAACGCCACGTCGCCGGTCGGGTTGTCCTTGGTGAGCACCAGCTTGTTGGTGAGCGTCGCCGGCGTCGCCGGAGGCCCGGACCTCCAGGTCGTAGCCGGTCTCCTCCTCGAACTGCCGCCGACCAGCTCTTCGGGCAGCTCGAACGACTCGTGGGTGACCAGCACGACGGTGCCGCCGTCGCCTCCGTCCTGGCCGGCCTCGTCGGACTGTCGTCGCCGACCAGCGCTGCAGGCCGCCAGCGGCACGATGCAGGGCGACGCATGCGACACGAGCAGCGGACTTCATCGGTGACTCCCTTCGCCGGTGCTAACCGGATCAGGTTCGGAGGGTCTGCGGCTGATCCGCACTCTCAGCACGCCTACGCGTGCTCCCCTGTCTTCTGGTGTCCCCAGCCTACGCCGCGATGCGTACCCGGCCTCACCGGGTCAGCGCGATCACCTCGTCCAGCCGGCGCAGCTTCTCCGGGTTGCGGACGAAGTAGAGGCCGGTGACCATGCCGCCCTCGACCAGCATGCGTGCCGATGGCGTCGAGCTCGCCGTCGATGAGCAGCCGCAGCGCCGGGGCGCCGTTGACGATCGACGCACGTCGGCCTCGCACGCCCTCCGGCGCGACCGCGTCCAGGAACCGCAGCACCTTCTCGCGGCCCAGGATCGGGCGCAGCGCGGCCTGCTTCACGCCGCCGCCGTCGGTGATGCAGCACGACGTCGGGCGCCAGCACGTCCATCAGGCCTGCAGGTCGCCGGTCGCGGTCGCCGCCGAGGAACCGCTCGATCACCGCGTCCCGCTCGGCGCGGCGTCACCTCGCCGCGCGGCCGGCGCGCTCGACGTGGCCGCGGGCGCGGTGCGCGATCTGGCGCACGGCGGCCGGCGTCTTGTCGACGGCCGCCGCGATCTCGTCGTAGGCGAGGTCGAAGACCTCGCGCAGCACGAACACCGCCCGCTCGGTCGGCGTCAGCGTCTCGAGCACCAGCAGCATCGCGGTCGAGACGCTGTCGGCGAGCTCGACGTCCTCGGCCACGTCGGGCGCGGTGAGCAGCGGCTCGGGCAGCCACGGGCCGACGTACGACTCGCGACGGCGGGCCAGCGTGCGCATCCGGTTGAGCGACAGCCGGGTGGTGATCCGCACCAGGTAGGCGCGCGGCGTCGCGCACCTCCGTCCGCGTCGACGTCGGCCCACCGCAGCCAGGTCTCCTGCAGCACGTCCTCGGCGTCGGCGGCCGAGCCGAGCATCTCGTAGGCGACCGTGAAGAGCAGGTTGCGGTGCGCGACGAAGGCGTCGGTCGCGTCCCGGCTCACGTCGCCGAGGGTACGGCGAGCGGCAGCTCGCAGACGTCGGAGTAGCCCTGGCTCTGCAGCCCGGCGGCGGAGTTGAACCGCGAGCGCATGTTCTCGAGCGCGACCATCTGGGTCAGCTCGACGACGGCCGGCGCGCCGAGCTGGTCGATCAGGTCGGCCACCATCTCGTCGGTCACGGCCGAGCGGCGTGACGGTCATCGCCTCGGCGTACTCCAGCACGTCGCGCTCGAGGTCGGTGAACACGTCGGACTCGCGCCAGCGCGGCACCTCGCGCACCTTGGCCAGGTCGAGGCCGTCGTTGTGGGCCATGAAGTAGCCGAAGTCCAGGCACCACGAGCAGCCGATCACGCCGGCGCTGGCCAGCTGGGCGTAGGACTTGAGGTTCGGGTCGAGCGCGTCCCACTTCGCGACCTTCTGCTCGAAGCCGAGCACCGCCTTGAGCACCTGCGGTGGTGCAAGTAGACGTAGGCGTTGTCGGGGATCTCGCCGTAGGTCCGCCGGGCGTACGCCGTCATGACCTTGCCGTAGAGCGCCGGTGATCGTCGGCCTTGGGGATCCGGAACGTGCTGGGCATCGTCTCCTCCTGTTCGGTGTACGGTCCGGTGTCGGTTGACATGCGCCTGCGCCATCGAGACACCGAGCCGACGCCGGTCTGTGACAGTGCCGCGTGCGACCGTCTGGACCCAGTGCCATGCCGAGCCGCCGCCACGAGCTGCTCGCCTGGGCCGTCCCGGGGTGCGCAAGTCCCGCGAGCTCGACGACGCCGAGCTCGAGCGGGCCCGGATCGAGCGGTGGCACGCCACGCTGGACCGGTCCCTGCCGACCGCGGCTGGTGCCGCGGTTCGACCGGCGGTTCGCGGTCGTCGAGGAGCGACCGGTCGGCTTCCCGGCGTACATCGTCACGCCGCGCGGCGTCGACCCGGCCGGACCGTGGTCTACGTGCACGGCGGCGGGTTCGTCGCGCCGATCGACCCGTTCCACGTGCGGTACGCCGCCCGGCTGGCCCGGCGCTCGGCGCCCGGGTCGTGATGCCGGACTACCCGCTCGCGCCCGAGCACACCTGGCGCGACTCGTACGACGCCGATCGCCGACCTGGCCGGCGCGCTGGGCCGACGAGCCCGGCGGGATGGTGCTCGCCGGCGACTCGGCCGGCGGCGGCTACGCCCTCGCGCTGGCGCTGACGCTCCGCGACCGCGGCGGCCCGCAGCCGACCCAGCTGCTGCTGCACGCGCCGTGGGTCGACCTGACCACGAGCACGCCCGAGACCGCGAGGTCGCGCGGGCGACCCGTGGCTGTTCATCGGCAAGATGCAGGCCTACGCCGAGTGGTGGGCCGGCTCGGCCGACGACCTCGGCCGGCCCGAGGTCACCCCGGCGCTCGGCGACCTCGCCGGGCTGCCGCCGGCGCTGATGTTCTGCGGCACCCGCGACTCGCTCGTGCCGGGCTGCCGGCTGCTCGCCCGCCGCGCGGCCGAGGCCGGCTGGGACCTCACCTACGTCGAGGTGCCGGACCTGATCCACGTCTACCCGATGCTGCCGTTCATCCCCGAGGCGCGCCGGGCCTGGCGGCAGACGCTGGAGTTCCTGCGGATGAGCGATCGGCGCGCGTGCCGTTCGCCGCGCTCGACCCGCGCACGGCGTACGCCTGTGGCGGCTGCGCCAGGACGTCTTCGTCGTCGAGCAGGAGTGCCCCTACCCCGACCTCGACGGCCGCGACCTCGAGCCCGAGACCCGGCACGTGGTGCTGCAGGACGACGGCGAGCGTGCTCGGCTACGCGCGGGTGCTCGACGACGGTGACGAGTGGCGGATCGGCCGGGTGGCGCTGGCACCGGACGGCCCGCGGCCGCGGGCTGGCCGACCCGCTGCATGGAGACGGCGCTCCAGGTCTGCCCGGACCGCGACGTCGTGCTCGACGCGCAGACGCCCGCTGGCCGGCTGGTACGCCGCGCTTCGGCTTCGAGGTGACCGGCCCGGAGTTCCTCGAGGACGGCATCCCGCACCTGCCGATGCGCGGCTCAGGCGGACGAGCTGAACGACCACGCCGTCGGGAGTGGCGTCGCGGGTGGCCTGACCGCGGGCGACCAGCAGCTCGAGGTGGGCCTTGGTCTCCATGCTGGCCAGGGCGGCGTTGAACACGTCGAGGTCGGCGAGCGCGTGCTCGTGCCGGGTCCAGCGGCAGCTCGCCGGCGACGTCGTAGCCGTGCCCGGGCCGCTCCGGATGGCGGTCGAGGCACAGGTCGAGCCGGTCCTCGTGGTGGGCCAGCAGCTCGTCGACCCGGGCGTGCGACGACGGCGCCACCGGACCGTGCGCGGGCAGGATCCGCAGGTCGGGCAGCCCGCGCACCTTGGTCAGCGACGCCAGGAAGTCGCCGAGCGGCTGGGCGACCGGCACGGGCTCGAACCCGATCGACGGCGTGATCGTCGGCAGCACGTGGTCGCCCGCGAACAGCAGGCCGGCGCGCGGTCGGCGAACACGAAGTGGCCCGGCGTGTGGCCGGGCGTGTGGACGGCGTCGAGGGTGCGGGTGCCGACCGCGATCTCGTGGTCGCCGTCGAGCCAGGTGTCGGGGTACCCCCACATCGCCAGGTCGGGCCGCTTGCCGTCGGAGCACTCCAGCCACTCCCGGCGATGTCGAGGGCGCCGGCCGACGCGCAGCACGCCGGCGAACGGGTCCTCGTCGACGTCGTCGGCGTTGTGCATGAGGTCGAGCGCCGGCTTCTCGCCGAGGCCGAGCGCGACGTCGGCGCCGAACTCCTGGCCGAGGACCGTGGCCAGCGTGTAGTGGTCGCGGTGGACGTGGGTGACCAGGAACCGGCGGATGTCGCCGAACGCCGCACCCGATGTCGCGCAGGGACTTCTCCAGCAGCGTGCGGCTCTCCGCGATCGCCCAGCCGCCGTCGACCAGCGTCAGGCCGTCGTCGGTCTCGATCACGTAGACGTTGACCGCCTTGAGCCCGTCCATCGGCAGCGGCAGCGGGATCCGGTGGATGCCCGTCGGCGACCTGCCAGGCGCCCTGCTCGGTCCAGTGCTCGCCGGAGTCGGGCGAGATCGACGTGCGCGGTGTCGGTCGGGGTCGAGGTCACCGTGGCCCGACTGTAGGTCCGGCAGGCCGAGGTCGAGGTTGGGCTGCTGGATGCCGCCGTCGACCTCGAGCAGCTTGCCGGTGACGTACTGCCCCGCCCGCGAGGCGAGGTAGAGCACGGCGGCGGCGATGTCCTCGGCCTCGCCGACCCGGCCGAGCGGGGTCTTGGTCTCCATCTGCGCCCATCATCTCGGGCTCGCCGGCGACGTACTCCAGCGCGCTGGTCATGACCGACCCCACGTAGATGCCGTTGACCCGGATCCGCGGCGCCAGGTCGCGGGCGGCCAGCCGGGCCCAGTGCGCCAGCGCGGCCTTGGCGGTGCCGTAGGCGAGGTAGCCGCGGCCCGCGGCGCGGCCCATCATCGAGCTGATCGTGACGATCGACTTCTGCGCGTCGCTCGTGCTCCGTCGAGCATCAGCGGCACGGCGGCCCGGCTCAGCGCGTGGGCGGTGCTGACGTTGAAGCGGAACGCCTCCTCGAGGTAGTCGACGTCGGTGTCGAGGAACGCGTTCGGGATGGTGCCGCCGACGTTGTTGACGACGGTGTCGAGCCGGCCGAACTCGTCGTACGCCGCCTGCGGCCAGGCCGGCGACGGCGTCGAGGTCGCTGAGGTCGGCGGGTACGACGAGCGCCCGGCGTCCGGCCTCGCGCACCCTGGTCGGCGACGGCCTCGAGCTGGTCGGCGGTGCGCGAGGAGATCACCACGTCGGCCCCGGCCTCGGCGAGCGCGACGGCGGTGGCGGCGCCGATGCCTCGACCGGCGCCGGTGACGATCGCGACATGGTCGGTGAGGGCGAACCGGTCGAGGATGCTCATGCTGTTCCTGGCTGCTCGTGACCAGTCCGCGGCCGGTGACCAGCGGCAGGTCGAGGGCGGTGACCAGGCCGGGCGCTGCGTCGACCACGGCCGGCACCGCGTTGACCAGCCGCTGAGCGGTGATGATCATCCCGGAGACGTTGTGGTCGCCGTGCTCGCCGTGGTGGGCGAAGCTCGAGCTCCATCATCGGCTCGCCGGTGACGACCACCCGGTAGCAGCCGCCGCCCTCCTGCGGCGTCGGCCACTCGGGCACCTGGTCCTCGGCGGTCCGGGTGACGTGCTCGAGCACGACCCGCGGCACGCCGTCGACCTTGCCGACCACCTCGAACCGGACCGCGCCCATGCGTGCCCGGCCGGGATGTCGACCGACGCCGTCTCGAGGTCCCGCTCGGCCGGACGCCGGTCGACGCTGCTCGGTCAGCGGCTCGTCCAGGCGTGATGCCGAGCCCGGCCGCGATCTGCCGTACGACGCTGCCCCACGCCATCGACAGGATGCCGGGCTCCCAGAGCATCGGCTTCTCCTCCATCGGCTGGCCGAAGCCGAAGATGTCGCGCATGACGACCGGCTGGTAGTAGGTCGAGTAGTCGGCGATCTCCTGCACCCGGACCTCGTCGATGCGCTGCGAGAGCGAGGTCAGCGACAGCGGCAGCACGTCGTTGGCGAACCCCGGGTCGATGCCGTTGACGTGCAGGCTCGCGTTCCCGGTCTCTCCCGCCTTGGCGATCCGCTCGAGCATCTCCGGCGGCAGGATCCCGGCAGGCCACTGCAGCAGCACCGGGCCGCTCGACACCACGTTGATCCCGGCCTCGACGAACCCGACCAGGTCCTCGATCGACTCGAAGACCCGGTCGTCGGTCATCGCGGTGTGCACGATCGCGTCCGGCCCCAGGGCGAGCAGCGCGTCCCGGTCGGTGGTGGCGCTCGACCCCGAGCTCGCGGCCGAGGCCGGCGAGCTCGCCGGCGTCCCTGCCGTCCTTGGCGGGGTCGGACACCCAGACCCCGACCAGCTCGAGGTCGGGATGCCGGTCGATGCCGGCGATCGCGTGCCGGCCGACGGTGCCGGTGGACCAGGCGACCACCCGCAAGGGACGCCGTTCGTCGGTGGATGGTGTCGGGGCCATCCTCCAAACTTAGAACACGTTCTAGTTCAAGGGAAGTCCGGGCCACCTTCGGTCCCGTCCTGGGACCAGTCTTTGGGCTGGCGGAAGACGCTGGGGCATAGTGACCCCGACCAGACGACCAGGAGTGAGACGTGCCAGCCGAGGAGACCCCCGTCCTCGCCGACCGCTACCGGCTCGACGAGATCCTCGGCCGCGGCGGCATGGCGGAAGTGTGGCGCGCGACCGATCCCGTCCTGGACCGGGCGGTCGCGGTGAAGCTGCTCCGCGACACCACCGACGACGAGTCCGACCGACTCCGGTTCACCGCCGAGGCGCGCACGCTGGCCAGGCTCAACCATCCGGGCCTGGTCATGCTGCTGGACGCGGGCATCAACGCCGAACGGCCCTACCTGGTCCTCGAGCTGGTCGAGGGCCGGACCCTCGACCAGGAGTGCGGTGGACGCCCCACCGACCCCGCAAGGGTCGCCGAGATCGGCGCCGAGCTCGCAGCAGCGCTGGCCTATGCCCATGGAGCCGGGGTGATCCATCGAGACGTGAAGCCGGCCAACGTGCTCCTCGGCCACGACGGCCGGATCAAGCTGGCCGACTTCGGCATCGCGCGGCTGATCGGGGAGACGGTGCGCCACACCCGCACCGGGCAGGCGATCGGTACGGCGGCGTACCTCTCGCCCGAGCAGGTCCGGGGCGAGGACGTCACCGTGGCCACCGACGTCTACTCGCTGGGCCTGCTGCTGCTCGAGGCACTGACCGGCGAGCGGGCCTACCCCGGAACACCGACGGAAGCAGCGCTCGCGAGGCTCAGCCGTCAGCCGGAGATCCCGGACTCACTGCCCGCCGACTGGGTGCAGCTGCTCACCGGGATGACGGCTCTCGACCCCGCCGAGCGCCCCACCGCGGACGCCGCGGTTGCCCGCCTCAGGGGGATCCGCCGCGGCGACACCACCCCCACCCCGGGTGACACCCGGGTGATGACCGCCCCGGTCGCGACACCTCCCCCCGGGGGCTCCCGGCCGGCCGAGGTGGTCGAAGCGCTTCGTGAGCGGGCCGCAAGCACTCCCCCGCACCTCCGTGTGGTGCTCGCGGTCTGCGCCCTGATCGTGCTCGTCGTGGTGATCGCGGGCCTCGCCGCCGGGGGCGACGACACCGGGGAGAGCGGGATTCCGCCCGAGACCCCGCCCGGCCTGAAGCAGCCCCTCGAGGACCTGCACGACGCCGTACTGGAGGGGCCGTGACGATCCCAGGCAACCCTGCACGCCACTTGGTGGCTCTGGCGCTGTCCGCCGTCCTGCTCGCCGGTTGTGGCAGCGCGTCCAGCCCCGCCGATGCCGCACCCGAGCTGGCCGACCAGCTGGCCCGGGTCGACCGGGCCGTGGCGGCAGGCGACGAGGCACGGATCCGGGACCGCGTCGAGTCACTGGTCGCCGCCACCGAGGCGGCTCGTGACTCCGGGCGCCTCGACGACGAGCAGGCGGACCGGATCCTGACCGCGGCCGACGCGTTGATCGCCCGGCTCCCGGCCGAGGAACCTCCACCGAAGCCCTCCCCGTCGCCCCCGTCCTCGTCGCCGACCCCGTCACCGACACCGGACGAGGAAGCGGAAGAGGAGAGCGAGGAGCAGGAGGAGGAGCCGAAGCCCGCGCCCCACGAGAAGCCCGAGAAGCCGGAGAAGGGCAAGGGCCACAAGGGCAAGAAGGGCTGAGGGCCCCTTCGCCTCAGGCGGGCGTGGTGACCGGGCACCGGGTCCGGTGTAGATCGTCGGCATGCAGCGGTTGCAGTGGATGCAGACTCCGGCCGACCTGCCGTCCGCGACCGGAGCCGGTCGACCAGGTCCGGCTCGCGGAGCAGCGCCCGGCCCATGGCGACGAAGTCGAAGCCCTCGGCCATCGCCTGCTCCATCGTGTCGCAGCCGGTTGATGCCGCCGAGCAGCATCAGCGGCATCGCCAGCGCCTCCCGGAACCGGAGGGCCTGGCTCGAGGAAGTAGGCCTCCTCGAACGGGTACTCCTTGAGGAACCGCTTGCCCGATCGGCGTCCTCATGCCGAGCCGCACCGGCTGCGGCATCGCGGCCGCGAACTCGCGGCGGGGTGCGTCGCCGCGGAAGAGGTACATCGGGTTCATCAGCGAGCTGCCGCCGCTGAGCTGCAGCGCGTCGAGGGTGCCGTCGGCCTCGAGCATCCGGGCGACGTCGAGCGCCTCTCGCTCGGTCGTCACCCCGCCGCGGAAGCCGTCGCCCAGGCTGACCTTGGCGGTGACCGCGGCCTCGCCGCCGACCTCGTCGCGGACGGCGCGGGCGACCTGGCGGGCCAGCCGGGCCCGGTTCTCGAGCGGCCCGCCCCAGCGGTCCTTGCGCCGGTTGAGGCCGGGCGCGAGGAACGACGAGATCAGGTAGCTGTGCGCCATGTGCAGCTCGAGCACGTCGAACCCGGCGCGGACCAGGGTGCGCGCGGCGTCGACGTACGCCGCGGTGATCCGGGTCAGGTCCTGCTCGGTCGCCGCGCGGATCATCTGCATCGACAGCGGGCTCGGCATCCGGCTGGCGCTGAGCGCCGTGGACGCCGTTGGAGCGGCCGTTGGCGACCGGGCCCGGCGTGACCGACCTGGCCGGCGATCGTCGGCGCCGGTCTCGTGGATCGCCTCGGCCAGCCGGGCCAGGCCGGCCAGGCGTGCGTCGGCCGACGACGATCTGCTCGGCGTGGGTCCGGCCCTCCGGCGCGACCGCCAGGTAGGCCACCGTGGTCAGCCCGACCCCGCCGCGCGCGACAGCCAGGTGGTAGTCGATCAGCGTCGTCGGTGACCTGCGCCGTCCGGCGTACGGCCCTCGAACGTCGCCGCCTTGACCGTCCGGTTGCGCAGCGCGACCGGGCCGAGCCGGGCCGGGCCGAAGACGTCGGGGAGCACCGGAAAACTATAACGTGTTTCAGTTTGGTCTCACGGGACCACGTAGGCGCTGTCCCGGCGAACAGGGAGCGCGCCCCGGTCGGCGACAGGCCGCGCCGACGCTCGGCGTCCGGCAGGTTGGGCGGTTTCATCGCGAGCGCTCCGCTTGGTCGTCGCGCTCCGGCCGCCCAGCGAGGCGCGGCGGGCTGACCTGACGGAACCGGACCAGCTGGCTGGGTCGGGCCTGAGCCAGCTGGGGCAGGTCTGAGGTGTGCACGACCGCGATGACGGGGTAGCCACCGGTGATCGGGTGATCCGCCAGGAAGAGCGTGGGCTGGCCGCTGTGTGGCACCTGGATCGAGCCGGCGATCGTCCCCTCGCTCGGGAGCTCGCGCTTCTGGCGCTGCTGGAGGGTCGGCCCGGTGAGTCGGATCCCGATCCGGTTGCTCCTCGACTCGACCGTCCACTCCGAGCCGAGCAGCAGGTCCAACGCCTCGTCGGTGAACCAGTCGTCCCGCGGGCCGAGCATCACCCGCAGCACGAGGTCCTCCCCGGTGGGCGTGGACAGCGGCACCCCGTCGACGACGGGCACCTCGGTCTCGGGCGCCGCCCCCACGTCGAGGTCGTCCCCGTCCGACAACGGCGCACCGATGCCCGCGAGGAGGTCGGTGCTGGCGGAGCCGAGGACCAGGTCCGACCGCACGCCACCGCGCAGGGCGAGATAGCTGCGCACGCCGTACCGCGGCGAGCCCAGCCTGACGCTCGACCCGGCGGGGACCGGCACCGCGCAGCCCAGCCCCGCGGCGGCGCCGTCCACGGTCACCGAGACCGGGGCGCCGGTGACCGCGAGCACCACCGGACGGCGCGCGGTCAGGCGCAGGCCGCCGAAGGTGACCTCGAGACCTGGTGCGTCCTCGGGGTTTCCGACCAGCCGGTTGGCCAGCTTCAGGGCCCGGGGGTCCAGGGCGCCGGACTCGGGGACGCCCAGCGAGGCGAGCCCCGGCCGACCGAGATCCTGGACGGTCGTGAGCGGCCCGGCTTCCTCCACGAGGAGCGCCGGCCCGCTCACGGCTCGGCCCGGACGAACGTGACCCGGGTGCCGGGCGCCAGCAGGGCGGGCGGCTCCCGGTCCGGGTCCCACAGACGCGCGTCGGTGCGGCCGATCAGCTGCCAGCCTCCGGGGGACTCCCGGGGATAGGCGCCGGTGAACTCACCGGCCAGCCCCACCGACCCGGCCGGGACGCGGTCCGCGCCTCGTCGCGACGCGGCACGACCAGCCGCTCGTCGCCGCCGACGAGGTAGCCGAAACCCGGCAGGAACCCGGTGAAGGCCACCGTCCACTCGGCTTCGGTGTGCAACCGCACGATCTCGTCCTCGGAGAGCCCGGTGAGGCCGGCGACGTCGGCGAGGTCGGGGCCGTCGTAGCGCACCTCGATCTCCACGTGCGGGCCCTCGCCGCTCGGGTGGTCGAGGACGTCGAGCTCGGTCAGCCGCTCGGCGACTACGGCTCACCACCCCCTCCAGCGGACGGCACCGCACCAGCACGGTGCGCGACGCCGGGACGACGTCGATCACCTCGGCCAGCCCGCCGCCGTCACGTTCGGCGTCGATCGCGGCCGTGAGGGCGAGGACAGCGGAGAGGTCGTCGAGCTCGGCCAGCAGGGCGGCGTCCCCGCATGGCAGCAGCTTCATGGACGGTCGTCGGCCACGAACGGGCGCAGCGTCACGTCCGCCTCGGTGAGCGCCCGGCGTACCGCCGTCGCGAGGGCGGTGGCTCCGGGGGTGTCGCCGTGCACGCAGATCGAGTCCGCGTCCACCTCGACGATGCTCCCGTCGATGGCCTCGACCCGGCCGTCCTTCACCATGGCCACACAGCGCTCCGCGACCCGGTCCGGGTCCGTGAGCACCGCGCCGGGCTCACGGCGCGAGCACCAGGGTCCCGTCGGCGGTGTAGGCCCGGTCGGCGAACGCCTCGGTGTGCACGGGCAGGCCTGCTTCCTCGGCCAGGGCGAGGAACCGCGACCCGGACAGGCAGAGGACGGCGAGGGAGGGGTCGAAGGCGACCACGGCTTCGACGACGGCGGCGGCCTGCTGCTCGTGGTGGACGATCGTGTTGTAGAGCGCGCCGTGCGGCTTGACGTAGCGCGACCCGGTCACCGGCCGCCCGGGCGAAGCGCCTGCGAGCGCACCGAGCTGGTAGAGCACATCCGCGGTCAGCTCGCCCGGAGCCACGTCGATGAACCGCCTGCCGAAGCCCGGCAGGTCGCGGTAGCCGACGTGGGCGCCGATCGCGATCCCCCGCTGCGCCGCCCAGCCGCACATGTTCCGCATCTGGCTGGGATCGCCGGCGTGGAACCCGCACGCGACGTTGGCGCTGGTGACGACATCGAGCATCGTCTCGTCGTCCCCCATCGGCCAGGGCCCGAAGCCCTCGCCGAGGTCGCTGTTGAGGTCGATGGTGGCCACCATCAGAACAGCTTCCCGAGCTCGGTCAACGTGATCACATGAGCGGATTCAGACACGGTCCGATCATGACACGCAGGAGTATCGCCTGCCTCTCGACGACAGCGCAGTTCCTCCGAGCGGATCGGAAGGCGTTCTGGTCACGCCATCTCTTCCGGGCGCACCGACCGGTGGCCGGGAGTAGCATCGTTTGAAGGTTGAACCGCTTCGCGGGTGCGAAACGTCTTCATGGGGGGACGAGTCTTCGAAGACAGGAGAGCATCATGAAAGCAGTCGGTGCATCGGCCCTGGGCCACCTTGCGGATCTCGGACCCCTCTGCATGCGGGTGGGGATCGGCGCGGCGTTCGCGGTCCACGGCTGGCAGAAGTTCGACACGATCGGCGTCTCTAACTTCGCGCAGTTCCTCGACTCCCTCGGAGTTCCGGCACCCGAGACGGTGGCATGGCTGCAGACCATCGCCGAAGGCATCGGCGGTCTGCTGCTCATCGCCGGCCTGATGACCCGCCTGGTCACCCTCCCCTTGATCGCCATCATGATCGGGGCGATCACCATGGTGAAGGTCGATCTTCCGGGCGTGGGCTTCGTCGTCGACTCCAGTGTCGGCATCGGGTGGGAGCTGGAGACCGCGCTGCTCGCCGGACTCCTCGGACTCCTCTTCGTCGGACCCGGTCGGCTCTCGCTCGACGGTGCGTTCGGCATGGAGACAGCCGTCGCCCCCGTCGGCCGGAACGTCGTGACCCGGGAGCCCGAACGGACCTGAGATGACCACGCTCCACGAGTCGCGCCGGACCTGGATGATCGTCGCGGCCGTCGCACTGCTGGTCGCCCTCATCGTGCTGGTCGTCGCCCTGTACGGCGGTGGTAGCGCCAGTGGCGGCGGAACCGGTGGCGGCGGGGGCGGCTTCGGCTACTAGGCCCAGCCGGCGCTGAGGGATCGGCTCACGCGTCCGGGTAGAGGTTCTGCAACCTCACCTGGCCACGGGCCACCAGCCGATCCTCGGCATCCCGGGTCTCGACGACCCACAGCTGCTGCGACCGCCCACGGTGCAACGGCGTGGCCGTGGACTCGAGCGCGCCCTCGGACATGCCGCGGAAGAAGTCGGTGTTGTTGTTGACCCCGACCACCTTCCCCTTGTCCCCCAGCCACACGGCCGCACCGACACTGGCGAGCGTCTCCACCACACTGCAGTGTGCGCCGCCGTGCAGGATCCCGAACGGCTGGTGCAGGTGCTCGCCGGCCCTCCACCTCGCCACCACGACGTCGCCGCTCATCTCGGTCAGCTCCACGCCCAGGTGCCGGATGAACGGACTGGTCATCTCGCCGGTGACGACCGGGTCGCCCGCATGGTCTTCGCCTCGCACAGTCATGGCGCCATCATCCCCGATGCTCACCTGACCCATTCGGGACTGTGTCGCGGTCGAATGAGGAGAGGCGTTCGGGGTACATCCGGGGCCGCTGACGACCATTCACAGGGGAGCTCCATGTCCACCGACGCCATCGTGCTGCTCAAGAACGACCACAAGGAGATCCGCAAGCTCGTTCGGCGACTTCGAGAAGGCCGGCGAGAACGCCCACGCGACCAAGGGCAAGCTCGTCGACCGGATCATCGAGCTGCTGACCGTGCACACCTACATCGAGAACGAGGTCATGTACCCCCGGGTCCGCGAGCTGCTGCCCGAGCTCGAGGACGACGTGCTCGAGTCCTACGAGGAGCACCACGTCGCCGACGTGCTGGTCGTGGAGCTGGCCGCGATGAAGCCGGACGACGAGCGGTTCGCCGCCAAGACCACGGTGCTCATCGAGAACGTCCGGCACCACATCGAGGAGGAGGAGCAGGAGTGGTTCCCGAAGGTCCGGGAGGGCCTCGGCCGCAAGGTCCTCCAGGAGATCGGCGCCGAGATGCTCGAGGCGAGGAAGAAGGCGCCTCGACGCCCCGTCGCAGCCCAGCGCGCTGAAGAAGACCATCGACGCCGTCATCAAGTGAGCACGCTCGAGTCGGCTCCGGACCGGAGCCAGCCGCAGGCGACCATCGGCTTCGGCGGACTGTCCATCGCCTACGACGAGCGGGTCCTCGCGCCGCGACGGTGGACCACCATGCAGTCGTACTGGGCGGCCGAGCTCCTGCGCGCGGCACCTCCCGGACGAGTCCTCGAGCTGTGCGCCGGCGCCGGGCACATCGGCCTGCTGACCATGGCCCTCCAGGCCCGGGACCTGGTGATGGTCGACGTGAACCCGCACGCGTGCGAGCTCGCCCGCCGCAACGCCACGGCGAACCACCTGGTCGCCTCCGTCGACGTACGGCATGGGGACCTCCAGGACGTCATCCGCGCAGACGAGAGCTTCGTCGGGGTGATCGCCGACCCGCCCTGGGTCCCGTCCGCCAGGATCGGCCGGTTCCCGGAGGATCCCGCGCTCGCCATCGACGGCGGTGAGGACGGCCTCGCGGTGGCCTGGTCGTGCCTGCAGGTCATGGACCGCCACCTGCGGCCGGCGGTTGGGGGATCCTCCAGCTGGGCACCGTGGAGCAGGCCGAGCGCGTCGCCGACCGGTGTGCCGAGCCGGACTGGGTCTGGAGGTGCGCGAGACGCGCGTCTACGACCGGGGCGTCCTGGTCCGCCTCGCTGCGACGGGCTGACTCAGTCCCGCCGCACCGACTTGTGCGTGCTGTCGCACCACGGCATCCGCTGGGATCGCTGGCAGGTGCAGAGCGCGACCACCGGCCGCGTCACCTCGTGCTCACGGCCGTCGTCTGCGACCACCACGTCGGCGTGCCGGACCAGCAGCGGCCCGTCGCCGTACTGCTTGATGCTCACCTGCTCGCCGCACCGGGAGTAGGCACTCGGTCATGACGCCAGCTCCCCGCCGAGTGGACGGCACCACGAGTCCAGGAGGTCCTGGGCAGCCAGGCCGTCGAGGTACAGGCACGCGGCGACACCGAAAAGCACCTCGGCGCGTTGGGTCGGGCTCGCTCTCGACGAAGTTCCCGCAGATGTCGCGCAGCACGATCTGTTCGTGGGCCGCATCGGCCTCGACGTGCTCGTGGAAGTACGCCGCCGTCGCCTCGGGCAGTCCCACCCGCTCGATTCCCGCAGCGATGCGTCGGCACGGTACGGAGCTGGTCGACTCGAACGCGCACAGGTGCCCCAGCGCGGCTCCCCGGAGCCGATGGTTGAGCCCACCAGGGACATCAGGTTGTTGACCGCGAGGGTGCTCGCGGGCACCCGCTCGATGTAGGCGCCGAACTCCGGTGGAGCCCGGCGGCCTCGAGGGCGACGGCGTACAGGTGGCTGTGAAGGCGCTCGGGGCGGCCCGCGCCGAACTCGTCGTACTGCAGCTCCGCGAGGGCAACCTTCGCCGGCCCACCGACGCGACCCACGACGAAGGAGTGCGGATCCGACTCCTTGAGGTGGTAGACGCTGCGCTGGGCCAGGAAGTCGAGCACCTGCTCCCGCGTGGCATCGCGGTGGAGGAAGCGCGCCAGTTCGGGCCCGGGCACGTGGGCGAGCACTGTGCTCGATCTGGGGTACGATGTCGCCGTCGATCGCAAGGGAGTCGTCGACCACGGCAGCGGTGGCCGTGCGCAACTGCTCCTCGAAGGGCTGCTCGAGCCTGCGTCGTACCGCCACGGCCCCTGGGTTCCACTCGTGGTCGTGAGCACCCTCGAAGGAGCGGTAGCTCTGCTCGTAGAGCATCCACAGCGCGAGCCTGGAGGTCGTCGTCGCGAAGGATGTGACTGAGGTCGTCGGGGAGCTCCACCCTCAGGAACTCGTCACCGGACGCGCTGGTCAGGCCCTCGCGAACCGCAGCGCTCACCGGACCCCGGGGTTCGGGCGGCTTCATGGCGTCATCACCGAGAGACATGCGTGCACGTCGTGAGGTACCCCGTTGTCCCGGTACGCAATCGGCGTGGAGCCGCCTGTCGGAATCGAACCGACGACCTATTCATTACGAGTGAATCGCTCTACCGACTGAGCTAAGGCGGCCTGCTGCCCGGGCCGGAGTGGAGCGGGCCCGGGCAACCCGACGGAGTATACGGACAGCCGAGCCGCCCGCGCGAAACCGGCGGATCAGGCCGCGACGGTGCGGCCGCGGGCAGGCTCGCGCGGCCCGACCGGTGTCGAGCGTCTGCTCGGCGCCGCACCAGCAGGTGAACCGGACGTGGACGCCCCGCTCGTCGTTGGCGATCGAGGTGACCTGGGTCGGGAAGATCAGCTGGCGCTGGCGGCAGGCGGTGCAGAAGTGGTCGAACATGGCGGGACCTCCCTCAGGATGCATCGGATGACTGACCACCATCATCGGAGACGACACGACATAGGGGTAGCCTCTCTTTCCAGCATCTTCCCTAGGAGATTCCTATGTTGTCGCTGCACCAGCTGCGGTGCTTCCTGGCGACGTACGAGCTCGGGTCGCTGACCGCGGCGGCGGAGCGGCTCGGCTACGCGCAGCCGTCGGTCTCCGAGCAGATCCGGGCGCTGGAGCGCTCGCTCGGACGCGACGCTGTTCCGCCGGGTCGGGCGTGGGGTCGTGCCCACCACGGTCGCCGATTCGCTGCGCCCCCACGCCGAGCGCACGATCGCCGCAGCGGAGGACGCCCGTCGAGCCGTGGCGAGCGTGACGGCGCTGGAGACGGGCACGATCCGGTTCGGGATGTTCGGCACCGCCCGCCTGTACGCCGGCGCGGCCCTGATCGCCGACGTGCTCGAACGCCACCCGGGAGTGCGGGTCGAGCTGATCGGCCAGAACTCCAGCGACGTCCAGGAGGACCTGCGGCGCGGCCGGATCGAGGCGGCCATGATCGCGGTCCCGACCGTCCGCAGCGAAGGGATGCAGGTGACCCCGGTTGCGCGTGACGAGCTGGTCTACATCAGCGCCGAGCCGGAGCGGATCGCCTCCCCCGTCACCGCTCAGCGCCTGGCCTCAGCGTCGCTGGTCATGCCCGAGACGACCTGGCGCGAGCAGGACTCCACTCGCAACGTCCTGCGACAGATGGTCCACGAGACCGGGCGCAACCCGCAGACCCGGATCGAGGTCGAGGACATCGAGACCGCGGTCGAGCTGGTGGGTCTTGGTCTCGCCGACTCGGTGATCCCGCGGGGAGCCGCCGAGCAGGTCCTGCCCCGGCTGGCGCCGAACGCCGGCTGGGTGCGCGCTGCGGCCGCGGCAGTACGACACCCTGGCCATCGTCCACCGGTCCGGCGCGTCCCTGTCGGCAGCCGCGGAGCTGATGATCGAGCTCGCGACCCGCCGCATCCAGGCCATCGCCGAGCCCATCAACCCTCGCTAGACGGGCCGGCGACCCGGCTTTCAGCAGGACAGTCCGTCGTCGGGCACGGTGCCGTCGAGGAGGTAGGCGTGGACGGCGTCGTCGACGCAGTCGTTGCCCCTGTTGTAGCCGGTGTGGCCGTCACCGTCGCGGCTCACCAGCACGCCCGAGTCGAGCTGCCCGGCGAGGCTCTTCGCCCAGGCGTAGGGCGTCGCGGGATCACGGGTCGTACCGATCACGACGATCGGCGCAGCCCCGGCACCGTCGATCTCGAGGGGCTCCTCGGTCGACTCGACCCCGGTCCCGCGGCAGCCGACGAGACCCCAGGCGAAGAAGCCGCCGAACGTGGGAGAGGCCTTGTCGAACGCCGGAGTTGCCGCCGGCACCCCACTCGCCGGGATCGACGACGGGTCGTCGAGGCAGGTGATCGCCACGAACGCCTCCCGGCTGTTGTCGGTGTAGCCCTCGGCGCCGCGCGAGTTGTAGAGGTCGGAGAGCTGCAGCAACGCCGAGCCATCGCCCTCGAACGCGTCGCCGAGCGCGGAGGTCAGCAGGAACCAGTAGTCGCGGACGTAGAGGGGCAGCACGATTCCGTAGACGGCGTTCCCCACGCGCAGCTCCCGGCCCGTAGCCGTGGGCAGGGGCTTCGCGTCGACCTCGTCGAGGAAGTCGCTGATCGCGGCCAGCCCTTCCTCCACCGAGTCGCCCAGGAAGCACGAGTCCACAGTCTCGACGCAGTCCTCCACGTAGGCCCGCAGGGCGGTCTCGAAGCCGGCCGCCTGTCCCAGGGCGAGCTCACGGAAGTCGAGGGACGGGTCGACCGCACCGTCGAGGACGAATCGGCCCACCCGGTCGGGGAACAGCTCCGCGTAGGTGGCGCCGAGCTCGGTGCCGTAGGACGCCCCGAAGTAGCTGAGCGTCGACTCGTCCAGGGCGGCGCGGAGGATGTCCATGTCGCGGGCGGCCTCGGTCGTGCTCACGTGTGCGGCGAGAGGACCCGAACGCTCGGCGCACCCGCTCGCCAGTGCATGGGAGAGGCGAACGAACTCACGACGCTCGGGGGCCGTGTCAGGGTCCGGGTCGGAGGCGATGTACTCGTCCAGAGCGCGGTCATCCGAGGCAGTCCACCGGAGCGCTGTCGCCCACGCCGCGCGGATCGAAGCCGACGATGTCGAAGCTCTCGAGCAGGGGATCGCCGAAGGCAAGGTCGGACTGGGCGGCGAAGTCGGTGCCGAGCTGGCCGGGCCCGCCGGGGTTGACCACGAGCGAGCCGACCCGCTGCTCCGGGTCGTCGGCAGGAGCCCTCAGGACCGCCAGGTCGATGGTGGTGCCTCCCGGGTCGTCGTAGTCCAGCGGAACCTCGAGCGTCGCGCACTCGGACGCGCCCTCGCAGGAGGTCCACTCCACGTCCTGCGAGTAGAAGCGGGCCAGATCCGGTGAGGGGGGCTCGTCGGCCTCGGCGGCGGCGTGGTCGGTGACGGGCTGGTGGTGGACGGCGGGTCGGGTCTTCGCCTTCGCCGAGGGAGGCGAACACCGCGACACCCCCGGCCAGCAGGAGCAGGGCCAGTACGACCAGGGTGATGAGGAGCCGCCTCATCTCCCGCCACCTCCCGGCACCTTGAGCGCCAGCATCATCGACTCCAGCGCGAGTGCGACCGGGACGTTGTACTCGAGCATCTGCTCGCGGGCGTCGAAGATCCACCTGATCCGGCGCAGGTTGAGCTCGGGCGATGAGGTCCGGGCGACAAGCTCCACGTCCGGCCGGATCTCCTCGTTGACCAGCGCGACCGGAGCGCCGACCGCGACCGCGATCGCGTCGCGGTAGACCGACACCAGGTCCATCAGGCCCCGGTCGACGACGTCGAGGTGGCGCCGTTTGGCGCGGGTCTTCTGGGCCTTCTCCATCGCGGCCAGGGCCGGGGCGTACTCGCGGGGGCGACGGCCGCGCTCCACGACGCCGTACGACGCGTCCAGGTCCCGCTTCTCGCGTTCGTCGAGTGCGCTGGTGATCGACGTCGGCCTCCTCCTTGGTCACCTCGTTGAGGTTGGCGGCGGCGTTCATGCAGTCGCCCAGCGAGGTGAGCCTGGCCGGGAGTGCCACCACCTCGCGCCGGCGGTTGCGGGTGGCCTCGTCGCGCGCGAGCGCCCGGGCCCGGCCGATGTGGCCCTGGCTGGCGCGCGCGGCGGACGCCGCCAACGCCTCGTCGACGCCCTCGGTCCGCACCAGGAACGCGGTCACGTCGGCGGCTGTCGGGGTGGTCAGGGTGACCAGCCGGCAGCGGGAGCGGATCGTCTGCAGGACGTCCTCCACGGTCGGCGCGCAGAGCATCCAGACCGTCCGGTCGGTGGGCTCCTCGATCGCCTTGAGCAGGGCGTTGCAGGCCTGGTCGGTGAGCCGGTCGGCGTCCTCGACCACCATGACCTGCCACCGCCTACCCGCCGGCGCGAGGGCCGCGCGCCGCACCAGGTCGCGTACCTCGTCGACGCCGATCGAGAGCTTCTCGGTGCGGATCACCGACACGTCAGCGTGGGTCCCGGCCAGCACCGTGTGGCAGGCGTGGCACTCACCGCAGCCGCCCTGCTCGCACTGCAGGGCGGCGGAGAAGGCGATCGCGGCGTTGGAGCGGCCCGACCCCGGCGGTCCGGTGAACAGCCAGGCGTGGGTCATCCCGTGGCCGCCGGCCGCGGTCGCGAGCACGGCGGCGGTGTGGGGCTGGCCGACCAGGTGGTCCCAGACGCCGCCGGAGACGCGGGGCGCTCCGAGGGCGTCACTTCTTCGCCTGCCCGAGCAGCGGCTCGACGCGGCCACGGACCTCGGCGACGATGTCGTCGACCGGCCGGCGGGCGTCGACCACGAGGTAGTGGTCGGGGTCCGCCGCGGCCATCTCGACGAAGGCCTTCCGCACCCGCTCGTGGAACTCCACCGACTCGCCCTCGATCCGGTCCCGCTCCGCGAAGCGGCCCAGGCCGTGCTCGGGCGCGAGGTCGAGGACGACGGTCAGGTGCGGCCGCAGGTCGCGGGTCGCCCAGCGCTGCACCTGCTCGACCTCGGCCGGGTCGAGGTCCCGCCCGGCGCCCTGGTAGGCCAGCGACGAGTCGACGTAGCGGTCGGTGATCACCACTTCGCCCCGCTCCAGCGCCGGGAGTACGACGGTGTCGACGTGCTCGGCCTTGTCGGCGGCGTACAGCAGTGTCTCGGTGCGGTCGGCGAGGTCGCCCGTCGCGGGGTCCAGGACGATCTGGCGCACTCGTCGGCCGACCTCGGTGTCACCGGGCTCGAAGGTCAGCCGGACGGCGTACCCCTCCGCGCGCAGCCACGCCTCGAGCAGCCCGGGTCTGCGTCGACTTGCCGGCGCCCTCGCCCCCCTCGAAGCAGACGAAGACGCCCGTGGGTGCGTAGAAGCCGGGCTGCTGGGGCACGAGGCGAACCTACGAGGTGGCACCGACGCCCGTCACCGGGGGTCAGCCGTCGGCAGAGCTGGGTGGCGCAGGCGGAGGGCGAGTGGGTGGCCTCCGCGGAGGCCGAGCACTCGTCGGGCGGGAGGGTCAGCAGCGCCCAGGCGAGCGCCATCACCGGGATCGGCACCAGCTAGGCACCCAGCTTGCCCACCCAGTCGCGCGCCCCCTGTCGCACGCAGCACGAGCCCGATCACGGCGACGACCGCCGCGGCCTCGAACCCAATGAGCACCAGCGAGACCGGGCGTCCGCGGGTCGCCGCAGAACTTCCCCTGCACCGACGCCAGGGCGGGCATGTTGCCCGGCTCCACCGCGTAGCAGTTCTCGACGAGAAACAACAGGTACAGGAAGAACCCGCCCGCAAGGAACAGGCCGGTCAGCACGACCAGCCCCACCTTCCCGACGAAGTTCCGCTCCATGGCGGAGAGTATGAGTCCTCCCGCCGCCCCGTGTGCGGCATTTCGCCAATCCGTTCGACGGCGACGTCGTCAGGACTTCTTCGCGGCGGCCTTCTTGGTCGACTTCTTCGCGGCGGACTTCTTCGTCGTCGACTTCTTCGCGGTCGACTTCTTCGCCCCGCGCTTGGCCGCCTTCTTGGCCGGCCCCTTGGCCCGGCGCTCGGCCAGCAGCTCGGCCGCCCGCTCGAGGGTGAGCTCCTCCACCGAGTCGTCCTTGCGGAGCGTGGCGTTGTACTCGCCGTCGGTGACGTACTCGCCGAAGCGGCCGGCCTTGACCACCACCGGCGGCCCGGAGACCGGGTCGTTGCCGAGCTCCTTGAGCGGCGCCGACGCCGCCGCCCGGCCGCGCTGCTTGGGTTGGGCGTAGATCGCCAGCGCCTCGTCGAGGGTGATCGTGAGCAGCTTCTCCTCGGAGTCGATCGACCGGGAGTCGGTGCCCTTCTTCAGGTAGGGCCCGTACCGACCGTTCTGGGCGGTGATCTCGACGCCCTCCGCGTCGGTGCCGACGACCCGCGGCAGCGACAGCAGCTTGACCGCGTCGTCCAGGGTGATGCGTGTCCAGGCTCATCGACTTGAACAGCGAGCCGGTCCGCGGCTTGGCCGCCTTGCGGGGCGTCCTCGGGGAGCGACTCGGTCACGTACGGGCCGAACCGGCCGTTCTTCGCCACGACCCGGAGCCCGGTCTCCGGATGGGTCGCCGAGCTCGATCTCCTCGCCGGCCGGGTTCGCGAACAGCTCGCTGGCCTTGGCCAGCGTGAGCTCGTCGGGCGGCAGGTCCTCCGGCACGTTGGCCCGCTTGCCGGCCGGATTGCCGTCGTCGTCGGGACCCTCCAGGTAGGGGCCGTACCGCCCGACCCGGAGCACGATCCCGCTGTCGGCATCGCCGACCGGGAACGTCGCCATCTCCTTGG
>CAWKEX010000004.1:0-44170 GCA_963848795.1 uncultured Actinomycetota bacterium | reverse complement strand
CGAGGGAGCTGGCAACGTTCCCGATCCGTGACTCCGAGGGTCAGGAGACGGGCATCGCCCTGCGGGTCGGCAAGTTCGGCCCTTATCTGGAGGGTCCCGACGACGAGGGCAACCCGGCGGGCAAGAAGGCCAACGTGCCTGAGGACCTGCCTCCCGACGAGCTGACCGTGGCGAAGGCGCGCGAGCTGTTCGCGAACCCGGCCGGCGAGGAGATCGACCTCGGGACCCATCCGGAGACCGGGCTCCGGGTCGTGGCGAAGAACGGCCGGTTCGGCCCCTTCGTCACCGAGGCGCTGCCCGACGACGCCGCGAAGTCTGCCAAGCCACGGACCGGCTCGCTGTTCAAGTCGATGACGCTCGAGTCCATCACTCTGGACGACGCGGTCAAGCTGCTGTCCCTGCCACGGGTGGTGGGCACCGACGCAGAAGGGGTCGAGATCACCGCCCAGAACGGTCGGTACGGCCCTTACCTGAAGAAGGGCACCGACTCCCGGTCGATCGACTCCGAGGAGAAGCTGCTCACGATCACCCTCGACGAGGCGCTGGCGATCTACGCCCAACCCAAGCAGCGTGGCCGGGCGGCGGCCTCCGCGCCGCTGAAGGAGCTCGGCAACGACCCGGTCTCCGGTGCCCCGCTCGTCGTCAAGGCCGGCCGGTTCGGCGAGTACGTCACCGACGGCGAGTACAACGCCACCCTTCGCAAGGACGACTCGGTGGACGAGCTCACCCTCGAGCGGGCGGCCGAGCTGCTGGCCGAGCGCCGGGCCAAGGGGCCGGCCAAGAAGGCGGCCAAGCGCGGGGCCAAGAAGTCGGCCGCGAAGAAGTCGGCCGCGAAGAAGTCGGCGGAAGCGAAGAAGTCGGCCGCGAAGAAGACGACGAAGGCCACTGCGAAGAAGTCCTGAGACCGCATCCTCCGAACGGACGATGTTGGCGAAATCCGCCACGGGTCGACGTGGAAGCACTCATACTCTCCGACATGGAGCGGACACTCGCGGGGAAGCTGGGGCTGGTCGTGTTGACCGGCCTCTTCCTCGTGGGCGGGTACTTCCTGCACCTGTGGTTCCTCGTCGAGAACTGCTACGCCAGCCAGGAACCGGGCGCCGTGCCCGCGGTCGCCTCTATGCAGGGCAAGTTCTGCGGCGACGTGACGAGCCCGATCTCTCTGGTGCTCCTGGGCTTCGAAGCAGCCGCGTTCGTGGCGGTGATCTCGCTCGTGCTGGTGCGGCAGCAGGCGCGCGATTGGGTGGGCAAGCTGGGCGCCTGGCTGGTGCCGATCCCGGTGATGGGCCTGGCCTGGGCGCTGCTGACCCTCCCGCCCGACAACTGCTCGGACTCGGCCGAGGCGACCGAAGCCTCCTCCGCCTGCGCGACCCACTCCGCCGGCGGCTAGGGAGACACGCCCCACCCCGCGGTGGCGAGCGTCGGTGCCACCTCGTAGGTTCGCCTCGTGCCACAGCACTACGGTCTCCGCACGAACATCGGCGTCTTCGTCTGCTTCGAGGGGGGCGAGGGCGCCGGCAAGTCGACGCAGACCCGGGCCCTGGAGTCGTGGCTGCGCACGGAGGGGTACTCCGTCCGGCTGACCTTCGAGCCCGGTGACACCGAGGTCGGTCGGCGAGTCCGCGAGATCGTCCTCGACCCGGCGACCGGTGACCTGGCAAACCGCACCGAGACCCTGTTGTACGCCGCCGACAAGGCCGAGCACGTCGAGACCGTCGTCCTCCCCGCGCTGGAGAGAGGCGAGGTGGTGATCACGGACCGGTACGTCGACTCGTCGCTGGCCTACCAGGGCGCGGGGCGTGCCCTCGACCTGGCCGAGGTCGAGCTGGTGCAGCGCTGGGCCACCCAGGATCTGCGGCCACACCTCACCGTCGTGCTCGACGTCGCCCCCGAGCACGGGCTGGGCCGGTTCGCCGAGCGGGACCGGATCGAGGGCGAGTCGGTGGAGTTCCACGAGCGGGTGCGGAAGGCGTTCGTCGAGATGGCCGCGGCCGACCCAGACCACTACCTCGTGGTGGACGCCCGTCGGCCGGTCGACGACATCGCTGCCGACGTCCGTCGACGCGTCGAGCCGCTGCTCGCGCAGGCGAAGAAGTGACTGCCGTCGGCGAGGCCCGAGCAGCGGGAGGCGTCTGGGACCACCTGGTCGGCCAGCCCCGCACTGCCGCCGCGCTGGAGTCGGCGGCCGGCGGCCACGGGATGACCCACGCCTGGTTGTTCACCGGACCACCCGGGTCCGGTCGCTCCAACGCCGCGGTCGCCTTCGCCGCCGCCCTGCAGTGCGAGCGGGCCGGCTGCGGGGAGTGCCACTCCTGCCACACGGTGCTGGCCGGGACCCACGCCGACGTGTCGGTGATCCGCACCGAGAAGCTCTCGATCGGTGTCGACGAGGTGCGCGACCTGGTGCGGCGGGCGGCACTCGCCCCGGTGGGGAGGCGGTGGCAGGTGCTCGTGGTCGAGGACGCCGACCGGCTCACCGACCAGGCCTGCAACGCCCTGCTCAAGGCGATCGAGGAGCCCACCGACCGGACGGTCTGGATGCTCTGCGCGCCGACGGTCGAGGACGTCCTGCAGACGATCCGGTCCCGCTGCCGGCTGGTCACCCTGACCACACCCACGACCGCGGACGTGACCGCGTTCCTGGTCCGGACCGAGGGAGTCGACGAGGCGTTGGCGGCCTCCGCGGCCAGAGCCAGCCAGGGACACATCGGCCGGGCTCGGGCGCTGGCGCGGGACGAGGACACCCGCAACCGTCGGCGCGAGGTGGTCGCCCTCCCCGCCAAGCTCACCTCCCTGGGCGACTGCATGAACGCCGCCGCCAACCTCAACGAGGTGACCAAGGAGGAGGCCGAGGCGATCACCAGCACCCTCGACGAGCGCGACAAGCGTGACCTCGACACGTCGTACGGCGTCGTGGAGCGGGGCCGCCGCCCCCGCGAATACGCCCCCGCCCTGGCCGCGCTGGAGCGGGCGCCAGAAGACCCGCGCCAAGCGGCGCCACCTCGACGTCGTCGACCGGGGGCTGATGGACCTGGTGTCGGTCTACCGCGACGCGATCTCGATCGCCGTCGGTGCCCCGGTGGCGCTGGTCAACGAGGAGATCCGGCCCGATGTGGAGCTCGTGGCCCGGACCTCCTCGCCCGAGCTCAACCTGCGTCGGATCGGCTGGATCTTCGACGCTCGCGAGCAGATGCTCGACTACAACGTCCCGGTCGCGCTCGCGCTGGAGTCGATGATGCTCGCGCTGAAGGCGCCCGGCGGAGCCGGCAGATGAAGCGGTCTGCTCGTCACTGTCGTCGTGGTGGCGCTGCTGATGCTCGCCGGGGGAGTCGCCGTCATTGCCTCCCTGGGCGACGGCGAGGATCCTCCGGCTGGGTCGGACCCGACGACCAGCCCGACACCTACGCCGTCGGCTGCCGCCGATGAAGAACCCCCTTCGCCGGAGCTGGCTCGGTTCTACTCCCAGGACGTCGAGTGGGCTCCCTGCGAGGGTGAGTTCGAGTGCGCGACTCTCGAGGTGCCCCTGGACTACGACGACCCGGACGGCCGCACCATCGACCTGGCGGTGCTGAAGGCGCCGGCCGCCCGACCCGGAGCAGCGGGTCGGCTCGCTCGTGGTCAACCCCGGCGGTCCCGGCCAGGCCGGGACCGACTACGCAGCCCAGTCCGGCCTGGTCTTCGGGGACCCACTGCTCGACAACTTCGACATCGTCGGCTTCGACCCCCGCGGCACGGGGGAGAGCGCCCCGGTGGACTGTCTGGGCGACCGGGCGCTGGACCAGTACGTCGCTTCCGACCCCGAGCCCGACACGGCCCCCGAGCGTCGCGTGTTCGTCCGCCTCTCCCAAGCGATGATGCGGGGTTGCGCGCAACGGTCCGGCCCGCTGGCCGCCCACGTGAGCACGATCGAGGCGGCGCGCGACATGGACGTCCTGCGCGCCGCCCTCGGTGAGTCGACGCTCAGCTACTTCGGGGCGTCCTACGGCACCGAGCTCGGGGCCACCTACGCGGAGCTGTTCCCGGAGCGGGTCGGCCGGTTCGTCCTGGACGGAGCGGTCGACCTGTCCCTCGACTCCCGGGACCTCGCTCTGGGGCAGGCTGCCGGCTTCGAGACCGCCCTGCGCGCCTACGTCGAGAACTGTGTCGAGACCGTGGACTCGTGCTTCCTGGGCGACTCGGTGGAGGAGGGCCTCACCCGGATCACCGACTTCCTCGACCGCGTCGACGAGGAGCCCTTGCCGACCGCCACCGATCGACCGCTCCGGGTCGGGAACGCCTTCTACGGCATCGTGCTGCCGCTCTACGTCCGCGACTACTGGTTCCTGTTGAGCTCCGCGCTCGGCGACGCGTTCGACGGGGACGGCTCGGCGCTGCTCCAGCTCTCCGACCTCTACAACTCCCGCGACGCCAACGGCTACACCGACAACAGCCGGGAGGCATTCGTGGCGATCAGCTGCCTCGACGACCCGTCCTCCATCCCGCCGAGCCAGGTGCCGGCGGCGACCCCCGCGTTCGAGAAGGCCTCGCCCACGTTCGGCGGCGTCTTCGCCTGGGGGCTCGTCGGCTGCCGCGGCACCGAGGTCGAGTCCACCGAGGAGCCGCTCGAGGTGGACGGTTCCGGCGCTGCGCCGATCGTCGTGATCGGTACGACGCGTGACCCCGCGACGCCGTACGAATGGGCCGAGAGCCTGGCCGACCAGCTCGACTCGGGTGTCCTCGTGAGCCGCGACGGTGATGGCCACACCGGCTACAACAAGGGCAACGACTGCGTCGACGACGCCGTCCACGCCTACCTCCTCGACGACACGGTGCCCGACGACGGCCTGTCCTGCTGAACCGCCGAGCCGTCGCGAGTTACCGCGCAATCCCGGCGAGCCGTCGCGAGTTACCGTCCGCGCGGGTGGATCGGCTCGGCGATGGCCTGGATCCGCCGGGTCGCGAGCTCGATCATCACGTGCGCGGCGGCCGAGAGGGACGCCCCTGACCGGTGCACGATGGCGAGGGTGTCGAACTGCCGCGGCCGCAGCCTCACCCAGCCGGCGTTCGGCGCCAGCCGGGGGAGGAGCTGCTCGGCCGCTCCCCGGGGGATCACCGAGTCGGCGAGGCCCAGGCCGACAAGCTCGACCGCCGTCTCGACGTCCTCGACCTCGATCCGGGTCTGCGGGTTGCGTCCGGTCTCGTGCAGCATCTGCCGGAGCACGATGCGGGTGGAGTCCTGCTCGCGCCAGGTGGTCTCAGGCATCACCAGCGAGGCCGCGGCCAGGCGCTGGGCGGTGACCGGTGTTGCGATCCGGTCCGGCTCGGCGCTGATGTAGACCAGCTCGTCCCGCGCCACCGGCGTCACCTGCATCCCCTCGCTGCGGACGGTCGGCACCGCGATCATGGCCGCCTCGATCCGACCCCGGCGCAGGTCCTCCTGGACGTCGCTGGAGTTCTGGCCGATCAGCTCGACGCGGACGCCCGGGTGGCGCTCGAGCACGTCGGCGATCAGCGCCGCGCCGGCGTACAGGCGGACGGTGCCGAACATCCCGAAGCGGATCGTGCCCGTCTCCAGCGCGGTCACGCTCTTCACTGCGCGGCGGGCCTCCTCCGCCGCCGCGATGGTCCGCTCGGCATGCGGACGCAGCGAGTCGGCGACGGTGGTGGGCACGACCCCGCGCCCCACCCGCCGGAACAGCATCGCGTCCAGCGAGCGCTCCAGTGCCCGGATCTGCTCGGAGACCGATGGTTGCGCGTAGCCGAGCCGTTCGGCCGCGGCGGTCAACGACCCGAGCTCGTACGTCGCCAGGAAGCACCGCAGCTGGTGGAGGGAAAGCATAGGGATCTCCTTGGGAAGATGCTGGAAAGAGAGGCTACCCCTATGAGGACTTCTCTCGGATGATGGTGGTCTGCCATCCAGATGTTCCCGAGGGAGGTCCCGCCATGTTCGACCACGTCTGCACCGCCTGCCGCCAGCGCTGGCTCATCTTCCCGACCCAGGTGACCGCGATCGTCAACGACGAGCGGGGCGTCCACGTCCGCTTCACCTGCTGGTGCGGTGCCGAGCAGACGCTCGACACCGGCCGTGCCGCGGACCTCCCCCGGCGCACCGTCGCGGCCTGATCCGCCGGTTTCTGCGGGCGACTGGCCTGTCCGTATACTCCGTCGGGTTGCCCGGGCCGCTCCACTCCGGCCCGGGCAGCAGGCCGCCTTAGCTCAGTCGGTAGAGCGATTCACTCGTAATGAATAGGTCGTCGGTTCGATTCCGACAGGCGGCTCGCGAGCGCGGTTACGCGTACGACAGGCCTTGGACCCTGATCACGGTTGGGGTGCCGTACTTCACCACGACGGTCACGAAGCTGCCGGACAACCCCTCGAGCTCCTGCTGGTTCGTCTCGCCGGACGCGGCGTCGCCGTCGTAGTCGTTGCTGGCAAGCTGCCCGAGCTTGACATCGCCTCCGAGGTCGAGGGGCAAGGCGCCGAGACACCATTCGGTCCCACAGGGCGCGAGGGTTCCGGACTTCTTCTCGGTCTTCGGCGGCTTGGGCGTCGGCGTGGGGCTCGGTGGCGGCTTCGGGCTCGTGCCACCTCCGTTACTGCCACCACCGGACGGCGAGGTGCCGCCTGGCGGGTTCGGGTTCGGCGCCGTCCCGCCGGACGGCTTGGTTCCGGACGTTGGCGAGGACGATGGTCCCTCGGATCCGCGTGGCCGCCCGTCCCCGCGCTGCGCGTCTCTGCGGCCGGGGCCGCTGTTGCGCTTCGCTCGGTCGGCGGACTCGTCGGCCACGACGGTGGGAGGCATGATGAACACACCGGTCCGGTATCCCTCTTCCATCGCCATCACGAGCGCGACGTACTCCTCGGAGGCGTTGTAGCGGAAGATCGCCGCGCGCATCGCGCTCTCGCTCAGCACCGAGCCGCTGCCTGAGCAGAGGTACGCCGCCGCCGCGAGTGCCGCGTCGTCGATGTCGTTCGGCGACTCGACGCCGTCACCGTCACCGTCGCGCGCGGCGTTTGCCCACGTCGACGGGATGAACTGCATCGGGCCGACGGCGCGGTCCCATACCTTGTCCTTGTCGAGCAGCCCGGCGTCGGTGTCGCGGATCGCCGCGACCGGGCCTACCCCGTTCAGCGCCACCCCGATGATGAGCGGGTGCGAGACCCCGTTCGCGCCGAGCACCGAACCGCCGTACCGACCGTGGTCGGACTCGACCCGGCCGACACCGGCCAGCAGCGTCCACGGAAGCTGGCAGGCCGGGTCGCTCCCCGCCATCGCCCGGGCCGCAGACTCGTACGCGCGACGGGCCGCGGACGGCAGCCCGTTGTCGGTGAGCGAGCTGGCGGACCAGGTGCGAGTGCCCTTCGGGCTGGTCACCTCGAGCGTCCGCGGCTCGCCGTTCGACCTCGAAAGCTCCGGAAGGTCGCCCTCCTGCGCGGCCTGGGTCGCCTCCGGTGCCGGCGGCAGGCTCGCGGGGGCCGCAGCAGCTCGTGCGGAGGTCGCGTGAGACACCGTCGCGGCCAAGCCCTCGGAAGCGGTCAGCGTCAGGGGAAGTACCAGCACCGTCGCCAGAGCGCAGCAGCGTGTCGGCGAGAGCGCAGGACGAACCGCCGCCCTTTTCCCCGAGGAAACTCGTCGTAGACCCAGCATTGTCACCAACCTAGGTGCGGTTGGCGGCTTGAAAAGGCCGATCGCCAGAAATGATCCGAACAGCCAGGTCGGGGATGACCCAGATGGGCGGGTTGACCGTAGACACGGCTCAGCGACCGGCCTCGCATGCTCGGTTCGATTCCGACGGGCGGCTCCGCGCCGATTGCCACTGCGGACAACTGGGTACCTCACGACGTGTTTTCACATCAATCGGCGGCGGCGCGATGAAGCCGCCCCCACCCCGGGGCCCGGTGAGCTCCGCGGTCCGCGAGGCCCTGATCAGCGAGTCCGGCGATGGCTTCCTGAGGGTTCCGCTCCCGGACGAGGTCGACGACATCCTGGGCGACGACGATCTCCAGCTCGCCCTGTGGATGCTGTACGAGCAGAGCTACCGCTCGTTCGAGGGCGCCCACGACCACGAGTGGGACCCGGCGGCCGTGGCGGTGCGACGAAGGCTCGAGCAGCCCTTCGAGGAGCAGTTGCGCAAGGCCACCGCGACCTTGGTCGCTGACGCCCTGGAGAGCTCCGACGACATCGTGTCCCAGGTCGAGCACACGATCACCCACGCTCCCGGGCCTGACCTGGCGCGCTTCCTCCACCGCGAGGCCACCCGGGACCAGATGCTCGACTTCCTGGCCCAGCGCAGCATCTACCACCTCAAGGAGGCGGATCCGCACTCCTTCGTCCTGGGTCGCGTCGACGGGCCGGCGAAGGTCGCCCTCGCGGAACTCCTGTACGACGAGTTCGGCGCCGGTCGTCCTGGGCACCTCCACAGCCACCTGTACGCCGTCGCCCTGGACGCCGCTGGGCTCGACTCCGAGTTCGGCGCCTACATCGAGCGGGTGCCGGCCAGCACGCTGGCGGTCAACAACCTGATGTCGCTGCTGGGTCTCAGCCACCGACTCCGCAGCGCCGCGCTGGGTCATCTCGCCGCGTTCGAGTCCACCAGCTCCGTGCCGTCGCGACGGATCGCCGCGGGCATCGAGCGCGTGGGGTTGCCGGAGGCGACGGCGGCGTACTTCCACGAGCACGTCGAGGCCGATGCGGCCCACGAACAGGTCGTGCTCCATGACATCTGTGGGAGGTTCGTCGAGAGCGAGCCGACCCAGCGGGCAGAGCTGCTCTTCGGTGTCGCCGCGTGCCTGTACCTCGACGGCCTGGCCGCCGAAGACCTCCTGGACTCATGGACCCGCACCCTCGACGGGGAGCTGGCGTCGTGACCGAGGCCTACTCCCGCTCTGGCGCGGAGGTGTGCATCAAGCAGCACGGCGACGGACCGGTCCTGGTCCGGCATGCCGACGTCGTCGTCACCGACGACGGCCGGGAGCACGAGGTGACGCGACCGGTGGTCGCGCTCTGCACCTGCGAACGATCCCAGCGGATGCCGTGGTGCGACAGCACGCACAAGTCAGTGCGTCGCGGCTGACTCAGCCGACGATCGTCGTCACTTGATGACGGCGTCGAGGGTCTTCTTGAGGGCGCTGGGCTGCGAGGGACGACGGGGCGCGCTCTTCTTCGCCTCGAGCATTTCCGCCCCGAGCTCCTGGAGAACCTTGCGGCCGAGGCCATCCCGCACCTGGGGGAACCACTCCTGCTCCTCCTCCTCGATGTGGTGCCGCACATTCTCGATGAGCACCGTCGTCTTCGCGGTGAACCTCTCGTCGTCCGGCTTCATCACGGCGAGCTCCATGACCAGCAGGTCGGCCACGTGGTGCTCCTCGTACGACTCCAGCACGTCGTCCTCGACCTCGGGCAGCGCCTCGCGCACGCGGGGATACATGATCTCGTTCTCGATGTAGGTGTGCACCGTCAGCAGCTCGATGATGCGGTCGACGAGCTCGCCCTTCTTGGCGTGGGCGTTCTCCCCTGCCTTCTCGAACGCGGCGAACGCGCGCTTGATCTCCTGGTGGTCCTTCTTGAGCAGCACGATGGCGTCGGTGGACATGAGGCTCCTGTGGGGTGGCGTGTCAACGGCCTACGACGTACCCCGAACCGCCTCCCCTCATTCGACCTCGAGGACTCGAGCACGCGCGGGTCATCCGGCGCGGCATCGGGGATGATGGCGACATGACTGAGCGAGGCGAAGACCATGCGGGCGACCCGGCCGTCACCGACGAGATGACCAGCCCCTTCATCCGGCACCTGGGCGTGGAGCTGACCGAGGTCAGCGGGGATGTCGTGGTGGCGCGGTGGAAGGCGGGCGAACACCTGCACCAGCCGTTCGGGATCCTGCACGGCGGTGCGCACTGCAGCGTGGTCGAGACGCTCGCCAGTGTCGCCGCGGCGGTGTGGCTGGGCGACAAGGGCAAGGTGGTCGGCGTCAACAACAACACCGACTTCTTCCGCGCCGTGGCCGAGGGCGAGCTGGAGTCCACGGCCACGCCGCTGCACCGCGGACGGTCGCAGCAGCTGTGGGTGGTGGAGACCCGGGACGCCGAGGACCGGCTGGTGGCCCGCGGGCAGGTGAGGCTGCAGAACCTCTACCCGTGAGCCGCGCCGCAGCGCGGTGCGCGCTCAGTAGCCGAAGCCGCCGCCGGTGCCACCGGCACCTCCGCCGCCCCCGGTGCTGCCGCCGCCGTACAGGGCGACGACCAGCACGATGAGAGCGACGGCGACGGCGATTGCCGCGACGATCATCCAGGTCCGGCGCGACTCGTGGATGGTGGTCATGTCAGGTTCGTTCGGGCTCCCGGGTGACGACGTTCCGGCCGACGGGGGCGACGGCTGTCTCCATGCCGAGCGCAGCGTCGATCGACAGGCGGCCAGGGCCGATGAACAGCAGACCGAGTACGCCGGCGAGCAGCGCGGTCTCCAGCTCGGACCCGGTGGCGCCGTCCACGACGAAGCCCCAACCGGGAAGGTCGACCTTCACCAGGGTGATCGCCCCGATCATGATGGCGATCAGCGGGATGGTGACCAGGCGGGTCAACAGCCCGGCGATGAGCAGCAGGCCGCCGATGCCTTCGGCGATGGTCTGCAGCCACGCGACCAACTCGGGCGCCGGGACGTTGAGGGAGTCGAGGAATGTGGCGAAGTTCGACACTCCGATCGTGTCGAACTTCTGCCAGCCATGCACCGCGAAGACCGCGCCCACCCCTACGCGGATGCAGAGCGGACCCAGGTCCGCAAGGTGGCCGAGGGCGGATGCGCCGACTGCTCTCATGATGGCTCTCCTGTTTGAAGGTCCGCTCCCCGAGGAGACGGCTTGCTAGAGAAGACGGTTTGCACACGTGAAGCGGTTCAAGAACTAGAACGCGTTATCGTTCCGGCGTGACCTCCGACGTCTTCGGCCCGGCCAGACTCGGCCCGGTCGACCTCCGCAACCGGGTGGTCAAGGCGGCGACGTTCGAGGGACGTACGCCGGCCGGGGAGGTTACAGACGCCTTGGTCGACTACCACCTGGCCGTGGCTCGCGGCGGCGTCGGCCTGACCACGGTGGCCTACCTGGCGATCGCGTCGGAGGGCCGGACCCACGCCGAACAGATCGTCGTGGGGGAGCACAGCCTCGCCGGCCTGGGCAGGCTGGCCGAGGCCGTCCACGAGACCGGAGCGAAGGTCGCCGGCCAGGTCGGCCATGCGGGACCGGTCGCCAACGGAAGATCCAACCGCGCCAGGGCGATCAGCGCGAGCGGGATGCCGAGCCCACTCTCGATGCAGATGGTCCACGCCGCGACGGAGCAGGACCTGGCCAGGGTCACGCAGCGGTACGTCGCCGCGGCCCGCCGGCTGGTCCGTGCCGGGTTCGACGTGCTCGAACTGCACATGGCGCACAGCTACCTGCTCTCCTCGTTCCTCGCCCCCGGCCTCAACCGGCGCACCGACCGCTGGGGAGGGCCGCTGGCGAACCGGGCCCGGCTGGCCCGCCAGGTCGCCCGCGCCGTCCGCGACGAGATCGGCGACGAGGCCGCGGTCACCGCCAAGGTCAGCCTGGACGACGGCTTCCGCGGCGGGCTGCGCGGCGAGGAAGCGCTCGAGTTCGCCGGGATGCTCGAGGCCGACGGCACGCTCGACGCGCTCCAGCTCAGCGGTGGCAGCTCATTGATGAACCCGATGTACCTCTTCCGGGGCGCCGCGCCACGACGCGAGTTCGCGGCCGCGATGCCGCTGCCGGTCCGGCTGGGGATGCGGGTGATGGGGAAGCGGTTCCTGAAGGAGTACCCCTTCCACGAGGCCTACTTCCTCGAGCCCGCCCTCAGGTTCCGGGCGGCGCTGACGATGCCACTCATGCTCCTCGGCGGCATCAACCGGCTCGACACCATGGAGCGGGCCATGGCCGAGGGCTTCGAGTACGTCGCCCTGGCCCGCGCGCTGCTCCGGGAGCCGGACCTCGTGCACCGGCTCCGGTCGGGTCGGCAGGCAGCCGGAGCCTGCATCCACTGCAACCTCTGCGTGCCGACGATCTACGAAGGAACCCACTGCCCGGTCGCCACCACCGCGGGCTGACTGCGGGGGCGGGGGAATCAGCCCTTCTTGCCCTTGCCCTTGCCCGGCCCCGAGTCGTCTGACTTGTCGGGCTTCTCGGGTTTCTCTTCCTTCGGGTCTTGCTTCTCGTCCTCGTCCTCGTCCTCGTCCTCGTCCCCTTCGACGTCCGGCGACGGTGGGGTGGTGGTCGGTGACGAGGTCGAAGGTGACGGAGAAGGCTCCGGGGCCGGCTCCTCGGCCGGCAGACGACGCAGCAACGCTTCGGCCGCCGCCAGGATTCGATCGGCCTGCTCGTCGTCCAGCCGGCCCGACTCGAGCGCCGCTTCGGTGGCGGCGACCAGCGCCTCGACCCGCTCCCGGATCTGCCGCTCCTCCCCGGTGGCCACGGCCCGGTCGACGCGGGCCAGCTGCTCGGCCAGCTCGGGCGCGGCATCGGCGGGGGTGTCGCCGCTGCCACAGCCGGCGGTGAGCACGGCGGCGAGGGCGAGGGCCGCCAAGCGGCGGGCAGGGCTGCGGAGGATCGTCGTCACTGGCCCTCCAGCACCGCGTCGTGCAGATCCTCGAGGGGCTGCTCCAGCTCGGGTGGCGTGTCCGGCGGGATCCCGGTCTCCCCGGGGTCGTCGCCGCCGGCAGCGATTCCCGCGATCACCACCACGAGCACGATGAGGGCGCACACGGCGAGCACGACGCGGAGGTGCGAGGGAGTGCCGGCGGCCCGCTCGCGCAGCCCTTCCACGAGCTCGGCCGGTCGGGAAGCCGCAGGCTCGGAGGGAGCGGCTGTGACCGGGGCGGTCATGACCCGCGTGTCCTCCGGCGCCGGAGCGGTGTCGGTGCCGCCGATCTCCCGCAGCCGGGCGACCACGCCGTCCGCCGTCGGCCGGCCCTCCGGGTCGAGGGCGGTCATCTCGGTGAGCAGGTGGGCCCAGGCCGCGGGTAGTGAATCCGGAACCTCTGGCTGACGGTTGAGTCTCGCGAGTGCCGCTTCCATGGGCGTGCCGGGGTAGGCCCGCTCCCCGGTGAGCGCCTCGAGCAGCAACAGCCCCAGCGAGTAGACGTCGGTGGCCACGGTCACCTCCTCGCCGCGGACCTGCTCGGGCGAGAGGTACGCCGCCGTACCGATCGCCTGCCCGGTACGGGTGTGGCGCACCGTCTCGCCGATCAGTCGGGCGATGCCGAAGTCGGCCAGCTTGATCCGGCCGTCGTGGCCGAGGAGCACGTTGCTCGGCTTCACGTCGCGGTGGATCACGCCCGCGCCATGGGCGTAGGCCAGCGCGGAGGCGAGCTCGCGACCGATCTCGGCGACCCTCGCGGGGTCAGCGGGACGTCCGCCGCACTCCTGGTCGAGGGTCAGGCCCTCGATCAGCTCGAGGACCAGGTAGGGCCGCTCCGCGTTGATGCCGGCGTCCAGCAGCATGACCAGTCCGGGGTGGCTGAGCCGTGCCAGCGTGCGTGCCTCGGCGGTGAACCGGAGCCGATCGGTCTCGTCGTCCGCGGTGTCCCGCAGCAGCTTCACCGCGACCGACCGGTGCAGGACCGGATCGGTCGCACGCCACACCTCTGCCATCCCGCCGCGACCGAGGATCTCCTCGAGCCGGTAGCGGTCGGCGAGGACGGGGGTCTCCTCCGCTGGCACGTGTCACTCCTGGTCGGCCACTTCGGGTCGGCCACTTCGGGTCGCTTGGTCGGGGTCACTATGCCCGAGCCCCCGTCCTGATTGGAGCGCCGGTCGGAAGCCGGACTGGTCTGATGCTAGAACGTGTTCTAGGTTTGGGGGATGGTCTCCACAGATTCGACCGACCCACGGCACCCCTTGCGGGTGGTCGCCTGGTCCACCGGCACCGTCGGCCGGCACGCGATCGCCGGCATCGACGCCCACCCCGACCTCGAGCTGGTCGGGGTCTGGGTGTCCAACCCCGCCAAGGACGGCAAGGACGCCGGCGAGCTGGCCGGGCTCGGCCGCGAGCTCGGGTCAGCGCCACCACCGACCGCGACGCGCTGATCGCGCTGGAGCCGGACGCGATCGTGCACACCGCGATGACCGACGACCGGGTCTTCGAGTCGATCGAGGACCTGGTCGGCTTCGTCGAGGCCGGCATCAACGTCGTCTCGAGCGGGCCCGGTGCTGCTGCAGTGGCCGGAGGGGATCCTGCCGCCCGAGATGCTCGAGCGGATCGCGAAGGCCGGCGAGACCGGCAACGCCAGCCTGCACGTCAACGGCATCGACCCCGGCTTCGCCAACGACGTGCTGCCGCTGTCGCTCACCAGCCTGTCGCCAGCGCATCGACGAGGTCCGGGTGCAGGAGATCGCCGACTACTCGACCTACTACCAGCCGGTCGTCATGCGCGACATCTTCGGCTTCGGCCAGCCGATGGAGGAGAAGCCGATGCTCTGGGAGCCCGGCATCCTGACCGATGGCGTGGGGCAGCGTCGTCCGGCAGATCGCCGCCGGCCTCGGCATCACCCTCGACGAGCCGCTCACCGAGGAGGTCGACCGGCGGCCGGCCGAGCGCGACGTCGACACGCGTCTCGGTCGACATCCCGGCAGGGCACGATGGGCGCGGTCCGGTTCGAGGTGATCGGCAAGGTCGACGGCGTGCCGCGGGTCGTGCTCGAGCACGTCACCCGCACGCGCCGAGGACCAGGTGCCCGAGTGGCCGACGCCGACGGAGGGCGGCGGCTGCTACCGGGTCGACATCACCGGCGAGCCGATGATGGAGCTCGACTTCACCCACCACGGCGAGCACGGCGACCACAACGTCTCCGGGATGATCGTCACCGCCCAGCGGCTGGTCAACGCCGTGCCGGCCGTGGTCGCCGCCGAGCCCGGCCTGGTCACCGCCCTCGACCTGCCGCTGGTCACCGGCCGCGGGCTGGTGTCCACGCGAGCGGCATGAGCATCCTCGACCGGTTCACCCTCACCGACCACGTCGCGATCGTCACCGGCGCCGGCCGCGGGCATCGGCGCCGCCACCGCCGTCGCGCTCGCCGAGGCCGGCGCCGACGTGGTGATCTCCGCGCGCACCGCCGACCAGCTCGAGGCCGTCGCCGACCGAGGTCCGCGCGCCGGACGACGCGCGCTCGTCGTCCCGGCCGACCTCAGCGACCTCGACGCGGTCGCCGGCCTGGCCGCAGGCGGCGTACGACGAGTTCGGCCGGCTCGACACCGTGGTCAACAACGTCGGCGGCACCATCCCCAACGCGTTCCTCGACACCGACGTGCGACTTCCTCGAGGAGGCGTTCCGCTTCAACGTCAGCACCGCCCACGCGCTGAGCCGGGCCGCGGTGCCGCTCATGCTCGACGGAGACCGCGACGCGCAGCAGGTCGATCGTCACGATCAGCTCGATGATGGGCCGCGCCGTCGGGCCGCGGCTACCTCGCCTACGGCACCGCCAAGGCCGCGCTCGCGCACTGGACGCGGCTGGCCGCCCGCGACCTGGCGCCGCGGATCCGGGTCAACGGCATCTTCGTCGGCTCGGTCATGACCAGCGCGCTGGAGTTCGTCGCCGGCGAGCCCGAGATGATGGAGCAGATGGAGGACGAAGACCCCGCTCGGCCGGGTCGGCGAGGCCGAGGACATCGCGGCCGCCGTGCTCTACCTCTCCTCGCGCGGCCGGGCCAGTACGTCACCGGCAAGATGCTCGAGGTCGACGGCGGCATCCAGGAGCCCAACCTCGACCTGGGACTGCCCGACCTACAGTCGGCTACGTGACGCAAGCTGAACGACCGGCCGACACGGCACACTCGATCTCACCGGACTCCGGCCAGCACTGGACGCGAGCCCGGCGCGTGGCCGGTCGCTGACGGCGTCCACCGGATCCCGCTTGCCGCTGCCGATGGACGGCCTCAAGGCGGTCAACGTCTACGCCATCGAGACCGAGCAGGGCCTCACCCTGGTCGACGGCGGCTGGGCGATCGAGGAGAGCCGCACCCTGCTGGAGAAGTCGCTGCGCGACCTCGGGTTCGCCCTCCCCGACATCACCCGGTTCCTGGTCACCCACGTGCACCGCGACCACTACACGCAGGCCGCCGTCATCGGCCGGGAGTACGGCGCCCACGTCAGCCTCGGCCTCGGCGACAAGCCCACGCTCGACCTCATGCACAACGCCGACGACGTCGACGAGGACCCGACCGCCGGCGTGCTGCGCTCGGCCGGCGCCCTCGACATCGCCCGGAAGTGGCTGAAGTTCTCCGACGGCAAGCGGCCCGACCTGGCCATGTGGGGCTACCCCGACACCTGGCTCGACGGCGACCACGCGGTCGAGGTCGGCAGCCGAACCCTGGACGCGGTCCACACGCCCGGCCACACCCAGGGTCACTTCGTGTTCGCCGACCGCCCGGCCGGGCTGCTCTTCGCCGGCGACCACGTGCTGCCCACCATCACCCCGTCGATCGGGTTCGAGCCCGTGCCCGTCGCGCAGCCCCTGCGCGACTTCCTCGGATCCCTCACCAAGGTGCGGGGTCTGCCCGACCTGCGGCTGCTCCCTGCTCACGGGCCGGTCGCGCCGTCGTCGTACGAGCGGATCGACCAGCTGCTGGCCCACCACGAGGTCCGGCTCGACCGGTGCCTCGACGCGATCCGGAAGCGACCCGGCACCGGGTACGACGTCGCGGGCGAGCTGCCCTGGACCCGGCACGAGCACTCCCTCGCCGAGCTCGACGTGTTCAACGCGGCCCTCGCCAGCATGGAGACCAAGGCCCACCTCGAGCTGCTGGTCGCGCGCGGTCAGGCGACCCGCGAGGTCACCCCCGACGGCGTGGTGTTCAGGTCAATGGGGGCCGCCTGAGCCGCATCGGCAGGTGCGGGATGCCGTCGTCGAGGAACTCCGGCCCGTCCACCTCGAAGCCGAAGCGCTCGTACCACGCGCGCAGCGGCGTCTGCGCGTCCATCACGACCGGCCGGTCCTTGCAGACCGTCAGCGCGGTCTCCAGCAACCGGTCGGCTCGTCCCCGGCCGCGGGCCCGGGGGGCGAGCACGACTCGACCGATCCGCCACTCGCCACCGTCGTCGAGGACCCGTGCGTAGCCGCTCAGCTTTCCGTCGTCCTGCATGAGCACGTGCCGGGTGCCCTCCTCCAGGTCGCGGCCGTCGAGGTCCGGGTAGGGACACGACTGCTCCACGACGAACACGTGCTGCCGCAGGCGCCACACGTCGTACGCCGTGCGGGCGTCGAGGTCGTCGAAGGCAAGCACGCGTCGTGCACGTCCTCACTCCAGGAACCCCAGCGTCTGCCGCCACGCGCGGCGTGCCTCGGGGATGAACGGGAGCATCGGGAAGACGTGGATCAGGTCGGGCACCTCGGCGTAGGTCAGCTCCCAGCCGGCTTCGGCGGCCCGGCGGGCGAGCAGCCGGCAGCCCGGCATGAGCGTGTCCCGGGTGCCGCAGAAGACCAGTGCTGGGGGCAGGTCGGACAGGTCGCCCAGGGCGGGGCTGACCTCGGGGCGCCCGAGGTCGTCGACGGAGCCGGCCCACCACTCGGCGTAGGCGTGCAACTTGCCCAGGAACAGCCACGGGTCGCCGGCCGACACCTCTGCGGTCTCGGGCGTGCTCGTCGTCAGGTCGACCCAGGGCGCGTGCAGCAGCAGGTGGGTCGGCGGGGGCGAGCCTTCGTCCCGGAGCGCCTGCGCGAGCGCCAGGGCATAGCCGCCACCTGCGGAGTCGCCGGCGAGCACCATCCCGCCGGGTGGTTCCTGAGGAGGTTGCCAGCAACCTCTCGAAGGGCTCGGCGGCCCAGCGCGCCGCCAGGTCGGTCATCACGCCGAATGAGTCCCGCTACGTGTGCTCCGGCGCGAGCGGGTAGTCCGGCAAGACAATCCTGGCTTGCAGAGTCCGCGCGAGGCGCGCGACGTACCGGACGTGGAAGGGGTCGATCGGCGCCACGTACCCGCCGCCGTGCAGGTAGAGAACGGTCCGGACCGGGTCGATGTGGCGCGGGCTGATCACGTACGCCGGGAAGCCGACGTCCTCCTCGACGACCGAGAAGCGATGGGCGAACCGCGGCACCAGCCGCGTGGGCAGTGACCGGTCCAGGCCGGCGTGCCACCGCTCGATCCGGGCCCGCTCCAGGTCGGCGTCGTCGAGGTCGCGGGACTTGCGCAGCCTCGGGACGGCCCAGGCGAGGAGCTCGTGGCGGCGGCTCGGCATGGGGTCACGCTAGTGGTTTGGAGACGGCTCGCTCGCTCGCCGTCAGACCTCGTGTCACAGATGCCGGGTTGTCGCGGTGTCTCGTGGGTAACCGAAACCTCAGGAGGAGAAACGATGCCCAGCACGTTCCGGATCCCCAAGGCCGACGATCACCGGGCTCTACGGCAAGGTCCTGTCCGGCTACGCACGGCGGACGTATCGGCCAGGTCCCCGACAACGCTCTACGTGTACTGGCACCACCGCAAGGTGCTCAAGGCGGTGCTCGGCTTCGAGCAGAAGGTCGCCAAGTGGGACCGGCTCGACGAGAACCTCAAGTCCTACGCCCAGCTCGCCAGCGCGGGCGTCATCGGCTGCTCCTGGTGCCTCGACTTCGGCTACTTCATGGCCCACAACGACGGCCTCGACCTGGCCAAGGTGCGCGAGGTGCCACGCTGGCGCGAGTCCGACGTCTTCACCGACACCGAGCGCGCGGTCCTGGAGTACGCCGAGGCGATGAGCGCCACGCCGCTCGGCGTGACCGACGAGATGGTGGCCGGACTGATCGAGCGGCTCGGCGTCGAGGCCGTCGTCGAGCTGACCCAGATGGTGGCGCTGGAGAACATGCGCTCGCGGTTCAACAGCGCGGCCGGGCTGCAGAGCCAGGGGTACTCCGACGTCTGCGAGCTGCCTCTCGCCGTACCCTCGGCGAGGTGAGCGCCACCGACTCCTTCGTCGAGCACCGGAACCTGCTGTTCACCGTCGCCTACGAGATGCTCGGCTCGGCGGCCGATGCCGAGGACGTGCTCCAGGAGACCTGGCTGCGCTGGTCGGAGGTCGACCGGGCGGAGGTGCGCGACGAGCGCGCCTACCTGGTGCGGATCACCACCCGGCTGTCCCTCAACCGGATGCGCACCCTGGCCCGGCGTCGCGAGTCGTACGTCGGCCCGTGGCTGCCCGAGCCGCTGCTCACCTCGCCCGACGTGGCCGAGGACGTCGAGCTCGCCGACAGCGTCTCGACGGCGATGCTGGTGGTGCTGGAGACCCTGACACCGACGGAGCGGGCGGTGTTCGTGCTGCGCGAGGTCTTCGCACCTGGCCTACGACGAGATCGCGGCCGCCGTGGACAAGTCGCCGGCCGCGGTCCGCCAGATCGCGAGCCGGGCCCGCGACCACGTGGCGGAGCGCCGTCCGCGGGGTGACGTCACGCCCTCCCAGCGGGACGAGGTGATCGCCCGGTTCCTCGGGGCGACGGCGTCGGGCGACCTGCAGAGCCTGATGGATGTGCTGGCGCCGGACGTGGTGCTGCTGACCGACGGCGGCGGTGTGAAGAAGGCCGCGCTGCGTCCGATCCTGGGCCGGGAGAAGGTCGTCCGGTTCCTCGACGCGGTCGCGCCGGAGGGCGTGCAGGCCGACGTCGTGGTCGATCAACGGGGCCCCTGCGTTGCGGCTCCTCATCGACGGCGAGGTCGACGGCATCGGCACGATGCTGGTCGAGGACGGACTTGTCACCGGCCTCTACATCGTGCGGAACCCGGAGAAGCTGTCCCGGCTGGACGAGGTGACCGCGCTGACCCGGTGAGGTCGGGTGCGCCCCTCGGCGTAGGCTGGGGACACCAAGAGACAGGGGAGCACGCACAGGCGTGCTGAGAGTGCGGATCACCGCAGACCCTCCGAACCTGATCCGGTTAGCACCGGCGATAGGGAGTCCGATGAAGTCCCTCCTCGTATCCATCGTCGTCCTCACCACGCCACTCGCGGCGTGCAGCGTGGTGGGCGAGAGCTCCGACGAGGCCGGCCAGGACGGGGGCAACGACGGCACGGTCGTCCTGGTCACCCACGAGTCGTTCCAGCTGCCGAAGAAGGTCGTGCGGCAGTTCGAGGACGAGTCCGGCTACGACCTGCAGACCCGCGCGGCTGGTGACGCCGGGACGCTGACCACGAAGCTGGTGCTCACCAAGGACAACCCGACCGGCGACGCGGCGTTCGGGGTCGACAACACGTTCGCCTCGCGGGCCGTCGACGAAGGAGTCTTCGCCGAGCACGGCGTCACGCTCCCGAACGGTGCCGAGGAGTACGCCCTCGAGGGCGGCGCGGCCGACGTGCTCGCGCCCATCGACAACGGCAACGTGTGCGTCAACGTCGACGAGACCTGGTTCGCCGCACACGACCTCGAGCCGCCCACGTCGTTCGAGGACCTCACCGACCCGGCCTACGAGGGGCTCTTCGTCACGCCGTCGGCGCTGTCCAGCTCGCCCGGGTTGGCCTTCATGCTGGCCACCATCGCCGAGTACGGCGATGCCTGGCCCGACTACTGGGAGCGGCTCATCGCCAACGACACCCTCGTCGTCGACGGCTGGGAGGACGCCTACTTCGGGGACTTCACCCAGGGCAGCGAGCAGGGGACCCGCCCGATCGTGCTGTCCTACGACTCCTCGCCGGCGTTCACCATCGCCGACGACGGGTCGTCCACGACGAGTGCGCTGCTGGACACCTGCTTCCGCCAGGTCGAGTACGCCGGCGTGCTCGCGGGCGCCGACAACCCCGAGGGTGCCCGGGCCCTGATCGAGTTCCTGCTCAGCGCACCCGTGCAGCGCGAGCTGCCGGAGAGCATGTTCGTCTTCCCGGTCGTCGACGGGATCGGGCTGCCCCCGGCCTGGGAGGAGCACGCCGAGCAGCCCGAGTCGCCGTACCGGCTCGACCCGGCCGAGATCGCAGAGAACCGCGAGGCCTGGCTCGAGGAGTGGCGAGACATCGTCACCCGATGATTCACCCCACAAAGCCGCTCGCTTCGCTCGCGCCTCCGCGGGGACCCCGATGACGCGCCGGCTCTCCGGTCTCGCCGCCCTCTCCCTGGTGCCCGTCGCGGCACTCGGGGTGTTCTTCGTGCTCCCCGTGGTCGGGATGATCGCCCAGGGCTTCTGGCCGGAAGGCGAGTTCGACCCCGGCGGCGTCCTCGAGGTGCTCGCACGGCCGCGGGTGCACCGGGTGCTGTGGTTCACGGTGTGGTCGGCCGCAGCCGGTACGGCGATCTCGGTGCTGCTGGGCCTCCCGGCGGCGCACGTGCTGTACCGGCTCGCGCTCCCGGGCCGCCGAGCCGTGCGGGCCGCCCTGCTGGTGCCGTTCGTGCTGCCGACCGTGGTGGTCGGCGTGGCCTTCCGGCAGCTGCTCGGGGAGGCAGGGCCGCTCGGATTCCTCGGCCTCGACCAGAGCGCGACTGCCATCGTCGCCGGGCTGGTGTTCTTCAACGTGGCCGTGGTGATCCGGGTGGTCGGTGCCGCCTGGGAGTCGCTCGATCCCCGGCCGGCCCAGGCGGCGGCCACCCTCGGGGCGACCCCGTGGCAGGTGTTCCGATCTGTCACCCTGCCCGCGCTGCGGCCGGCGATCGTCTCGGCCGCGAGCGTGGTGTTCCTCTTCTGTGCGACCGCCTTCGGCATCGTGCTCACCCTGGGCGGGGTGCGCTACGCCACGGTCGAGACCGAGATCTACCTGCTGACCACGACCGTGTTCGACCTCCAGGGGGCCGCGGCCCTGTCCGTCCTGCAGCTGGCGGTGGTGGTCGTGCTGCTGGCGGTCACGCAACGACTCCGGGCCGTCCCGGACCCCACCCTCGAGCGCCCGCGGCCCACAGCACACCGTCCCACCCGGGCCGACCTGCCCTCGGCCCTGGTGACGCTGCTCCTGCTCGGCTTCGTCGCGGCACCGATCCTCACGCTGGTCGCGGGATCGCTGCGCGCGGACGGCGCGTGGAGCCTGGCGAACTACCGGGCGTTGGGCACCAGCGGGGAGCAGCAGGCGCTCCTCGCGCCGGTCACCGACGCACTGGTCACCTCGCTGCGCACGGCGGTGGACGCCACCTGGATGTCCCTGTCGATGGGGCTGCTGGTGGCCCTGATCGTGACCCGGCGGTCCCTGACCCGCGCCGAGCGGCGCCTCCGCGGGGGGCTCGACGGGTTCTTCATGCTGCCCCTCGGTGTCTCGGCGGTGACCCTCGGGTTCGGTTTCCTGATCACCCTCGACCAACCGCCCCTGGACCTGCGCGACTCGCCCCTGCTGGTGCCCATCGCGCAGGCGCTGGTCGCTCTCCCGCTGGTGGTGCGCACGATCGTCCCGGTGCTGGCCGGCGTCGACGACCGCCAGCGGCAGGCGGCCGCCTCGCTCGGCGCGACGCCGCTGCGCGCCGTACTCACCGTCGATCTGCCCGTGGTCTGGAAGCCCCTGGTCGCCGCCGGCGGGTTCGCGTTCGCGGTGTCGCTGGGCGAGTTCGGGGCCACCTCGTTCCTGGCGCGGGACGAGCACCCGACACTTCCCGTGGTGATCTACCGGCTGCTGGGTCACCCCGGTGAGCTCAACTACGGGATGGCCCTGGCGGGCTCGGTGGTCCTCGCCGCGACCACCGCCCTCGTGGTGCTCGCCGTCGACCGCCTGCGCGTGCCGTCCATGGGAGCCTTCTGAGGCAATGTTGAGCCTGCGCGATGTCTCCGTCTCCTACGACGGCCTCCGGGTGGTCGACAAGGTCTCCCTCGACCTGCCCGACGGCGAGGTGCTCGCCGTCCTCGGACCCTCCGGCTGCGGCAAGTCCACCCTGCTGCGGGCGATCGCCGGGCTCGAGGTGCTCGCCGACGGGAGCGTCGCGTGGGACGGGGCCGACCAGGTCGACGTACCCACCCACCGGCGCGGGTTCGCCCTGATGTTCCAGGACGGCCAGCTGTTCCCACACCTGACGGTGGGCCGCAACGTGGGGTACGCCCTGCGGTTGCGGCGGGCCCCGGACAGCGCGGCGCGCGTCGAGGAGCTCCTGGAGATGGTGGGCCTCGAGGGGTACGCCGACCGGTTGCCCGCCACCCTGTCCGGCGGGGAGCGGCAGCGGGTCGCTCTCGCCCGGTCGCTGGCGGTCGAGCCGCGGCTGCTGCTGCTCGACGAGCCGCTCTCCGCGCTCGACGCCGGGCTCCGGCAACGGCTGGCCGGGGAGCTGCGCGAGATCCTGCGGACCGCCGGGACCACCACCCTGATGGTGACCCACGACCACGACGAGGCGTTCACGGTTGCCGACCGCCTCGCCGTCATGCGCTCCGGCGAGGTGGTCCAGGAGGGACCCATCGACCAGGTCTGGCGTGCCCCGGCGGACCCCGAGACCGCGCTCTTCCTGGGCTACGCCCACGTCCTGGTCGGCGACGCGGCGGCCGCGGTCCTGGCCGCTGCCGGTCGCGACCCGGCCCCGGCGGTGGCGATCCGCCGATCGGCCTTGAAAGTGGTCGAGGCGGGACCGTTGGTGGGCACCGTCCGCTCCTCGCGGATCACCCCGGAGCAGGTCCGGCTCGAGGTCGACGTGGACCGGGTTGGTGTGGTGAACGCCGTCTCGCCCCTCGATCGGCATCCGGGCCCGGGACAGCGGGTCGAGCTTGCCGTGGACCAGACTCGGATGGCGATCCTCGGTCGTGGGGGCGCCTTCTAGACTGGCCTGCGTGTACCGCCGCGCCTACGTCCTCCTGGTGGGGACCGCTTCCCTCATGGGTGCGCTCGCGGTGATCACGGCGATCGTGCTCGACAAGCGACTCGCTGACCCCGAGGGGTTCCTCGGTCCGTCCTGGCTGCGGCTGCCTCTGCTACTGCTCGGGGCGTTCCTGCTGGACCTGCTTCCCCGGACGCTGTGGCAGTCGCGGCTCGACCCTCGGCAGATGCGGGGACTCGTGCGCGAGAGGGTGCACAGCCACTGGACCCGGGAGCGGCTGACGCTCGTGGTGATGGGGCTGGTCTGCTTCTACATCACCTACGTCAGCTACCGGAACCTCAAGTCCTTCCTGCCGTTCGTGATGGGCGACGAGAAGTACGACCGGGAGCTGCACATCGTCGACACCGCCCTCTTCTTCGGCTACGACCCGTCGACCGTGCTGCAAACGATGCTCGGGACCGACATCCTCGCCCATCCGCTGTCGGCCATCTACCTGTGGTTCCTGCCCCTGGTGCCGTTGGCGCTCACCGCCTGGCTGATCTGGTCGCCCAACATCTCCTACGGCTACTGGTTCGCCACCTCCCAGTGCGTCGCCTGGGCGCTCGGCACGGCGTCGTACTACGCGCTGCCCACCCTCGGACCGGGGCTTGAGTACCCCTGGCTCTACGACGACCTGGCCCAGACCCCCACCGCGAACCTGATGGACTCTCTGGTGCGGACCCGACATGTCGTGATCGACGGCGGCATCGAGGGCGCCGTCCAGTCTGTGGCCGGCTTCGCCAGCCTGCACTGCGCGGTCACGCTCCTGGTCGCCCTGATGGTGCAGTACACGCTGAAGAACCGCGTGCTGCACTACATCTTCTGGGCCAACTTCGGCATCACCGTCCTGGCCACGATCTACTTCGGCTGGCACTACGTCGCCGACGACGTCGCCGGCATCCTGATCGCGCTGATCGCGTTCTACGTCGGTGGGATCGCCAGCGGCCAGAAGTTCGACAGACACGGACTCGCGTCGCACCCGACCACCACCACCTCATCGGTGCCGGTCGAGCAGCACTGACGCTCCGCCGGATCGCCATCCAGCGAATTACAAGCTTGTAGTTCGTCAAGCCGACACGCCGGTGGCGCATGGGAAAATTGGGAAAACTGTTCCTTTTGTGACTGGTGAGCACTAGCGTGCTCCGAGTGTCGGGTGGGTTTGAACCCATCCACCCGGCACCACCAACGAACAAGGAGCCCCCGTGCGTGCACTCGGACTGGCGATCGCCACCGCGCTGACCCTGGTTGCCGGGTCGGCCGCTGCCGACGACACCGTGCCGACCAAGCGCGAGGTCCACCAGGCCGAGGCCGCGGCCCAGGCCAAGGAGCGCGACGTGGCCGCGGTCCAGGCCGACCTGGTCCTGGCGAACCAGCGGCTGCAGGCCTCCGCGGTGGAGGCCGCGCAGGCCGCCGAAGCATGGAACGGCGCGCGCTACCGGCTCGAGCAGGCGCAGCAGGCCGCGACCGCGGCCGAGGAGCGCTCTGCGGTCGCCGTGGCTGACGTGGAGCGTCAGCGTGAGGCGTACGGCGACGCCGCCGCCTCGTCGTACCAGCAGGCTCCGGAGCTCACGGCCCTGAGCGCGATCGCCGGGTCCGACGGCATCGACTCGGTGATCGACCAGGTGAACACGATGCGGAACGCCGAGACCGCTCTGGACGCCAACTACGACTCCTTCCGCGCCGCCTCGACACTGGCGGACATCGCCACGCAGCAGGCGCACGACGCCCGGGCCGAGGCATCAGCCCTCGAGGTCGAGGCGAGTGAGGCCCGGGACCGGGCCCAGGCCGCCGCCGACTCGGCGGCTGCGTCGGCAGACGCGATCGCCCAGGAGAAGAGCGCGTTGATCCGCGAGCTCGCCCGCCTCCAGGACATCAGTGTCGACCTGGCCGAGCGTCGCCAGACGGCACTTGAGCAGGCCGCGGCGGAAGCGGCCGCCGCCGCGGCGCTGCGGGAGCAGCGTGCGCAGGAGCGGCGGGAGCGGCGTCAGGCCCAGGCCCGAGGCGCAGGCCCAGGCGGAGGCGGCCGAGGAGGCCGCGGAGGAGGCTGCCCCCGAGCCGCAGGCTCCCCAGTCGCCGGACCAGGGCAACGACAACCCGCAGCCGCAGCCGCAACCCCAGCCGCAGCCCCAGCCCCAGCCGCACGCCCCCGCCCACGCCGGCACCTCCGGCCCCTCCGGCCCCGCCGGCGCCGTCCTCCGGTGCGTCGGCCGCGATCAGCTTCGCCCGGGCCCAGCTCGGGGAGCCCTACCAGTGGGGAGCCGCGGGCCCCGGTGCCTGGGACTGCTCGGGCCTGACCATGGGCGCGTGGCGGGCCGGCGGCAAGTACCTGCCGCACTACTCGGTCGCCCAGTACGAGCAGTCGACGCCCATCTCCGCGGGGTCGCTGAGGCCCGGAGACCTGGTCTTCTGGGGCTCGTCGAGCTCGCCGTCGTCGATCTACCACGTCGCGCTCTACGTCGGTGGCGGCCAGATCATCCATGCGCCGCGAACCGGTCGGCCGGTGACCCAGGAGTCCATGTACTACTGGATTCCCCCTAACTTCCACGCCCGTCCCTGACCTCCGGCGTGGAGGAACCACCCTTCGAGGTGGGAGTTGTGGCCCTTCTCGGGGGTTCCAAGTCCCACCTCGAAGGTCTTCCCGGCCGTTTCGCCGGTAGCGTCCTGCCATGGCCACCGACACCGCCCGGACCCACGACACCGGGGCCGACCAGACCGAGGCTTCGGAGTACGTCCAGCCGAAGGTCGACGTCGCCGCCCTGACCCGGCTGCTGGACGGCCGGCATGCCGAGGTACGCAACCTCGTCCGTACCAACCTGGCCGAGTACGCCTCCGTGCTGGAGGAGGCGGAGACGATGTCGACCGACGAGTTCCGGGACCGGGTCCGCGACCTGGTGGTGGAGATGGCCTCGACCGGCCAGACCGGGATGGGTTTCCCCGAGCAGTACGGCGGCGGCGGTGACGTCGGGGCGTCGATCGCGGCCTTCGAGACCCTCGCGTTCGGCGACCTTTCGGTGCTGGTCAAGGTCGGTGTCCAGTTCGGGCTGTTCGGCGGGGCGATCCTGCAGCTGGGCACGAAGCCACACCACGACGCCTACCTCTCCGACCTGATCACCGGGAAGCTCATGGGCTGCTTCGCGATGACCGAGACCGGCCACGGCTCGAACGTCCAGGCCCTCGGCACGATCGCGACCTACGACGCGAAGACCGAGGAGTTCGTGATCACCACCCCCGACGAGCTGTCGCGCAAGGACTACATCGGCAACGCCGCCCGGCACGCCGACATGGCCGTGGTCTTCGCCCAGCTCGAGATCGAGGGCAAGTCCGAGGGCGTGCACGCGTTCGTCGTACCCCTCCGCGAGGACGGCGAGGTCCTCCCCGGCATCCGGATCGAGGACTGCGGCCGCAAGCTCGGGCTGAACGGCGTCGACAACGGCCGGATCTGGTTCGACGAGGTGCGGGTGCCGCGCTCGGCGCTCCTCAACCAGTTCGCGGACGTGACCCGCGAGGGCGCCTACGAGTCGCCGATCGAGAACCCCAACCGCCGGTTCTTCACCATGCTCGGCACCCTCATCCAGGGCCGGGTGTGTGTCGGTGGCGGAGGCATCAACGCCTCCAAGGTCGCCCTCGTGATCGCCACGAAGTACGCCGACCGGCGGCGGCAGTTCAACGCGACCTCCCAGGACCAGGAGGAGCTGCTCCTCGACTACGGGATCCACCAGCGTCGGCTCTTCCCCCTCATCGCCAAGACCTACGCCCTCCACTTCGCGCAGGAGATCGTGGCCGACCAGCTGCACCAGGTGCTCTCGCAGACCGATGCGCCGCAAGAGGGTGAGAACGAGCATGAGCGCCGCGAGCTGGAGTCCCGCGCGGCCGCAACCAAGGTGATCGGGACCTGGCACGCCACGGAGACCATCCAGGAGTGTCGCGAGGCCTGCGGGGGCGCCGGCTACCTCTCGGTCAACCGGTTCGACGCGCTCAAGGCCGACACCGACGTCTTCACCACCTTCGAGGGCGACAACCACGTCCTGCTGCAGCTGGTGGCGAAGGGTCTGCTGACCGACTACGCCAGCGACTTCGAGGACATGGACCAGTTCGGGATGGTCCGGTTCGTGGCCGGGCTCGCGGTCGACACGGTGCTGGAGAAGACCAACGTGCACAAGCTGATCGAGCGGATCCGCGACGTCATGCCTGGGGGCGACGAGTGGGACCAGGAAGCCGGTCTGCTGGATCCCCACTACCAGCTGATGATGCTCCGGTTCCGGGAGGAGCACATGCTCGGCGGGGTGGCCCGGCGGCTCAAGCGCGGCATCGACAACGACATGAACGCCGGCGAGGTGTTCTCCCGGGTCCAGGACCATGTCATCGGCGCCGCCCGCGCCCACGTCGAGCGGCTGGTCGTGGAAGCGTTCGTGGACAAGCTCAGCGACGTGCCCGACGGGGACCAGAAGGTGGCTCTGAGCCTGCTCTGCGACCTGCATGCCCTGTGCACCATCGAGAACGACCGGGCGTGGTTCATGGAGCACGGCCGGCTCACGACCCAGCGGTCCAAGGCGATCACCCGGGAGATCAACGGGCTGCTCCGCAAGATCCGCCCGCTGGCCGTCGACCTGGTCGACGCGTTCGGCGTACCCCCGGAGATGCTCCGTTCGCCGGAGCTGGTCGGGTCCTGAGCATGCAGCTCCCGGGTACAGGGCGTGTCACCCCATCCCATGGCCTGCTGCGCGCCGCCCATCACGCACGCTGGCTGCGTTGTCGTCACTCAACGGGGCATCCACCCCGCCTTCGCTCCTCCGCCTTGCCATCGCACGTGCTGGACGACGCTCGCGACGGCCGAGGATGAGGAGACACGCCCTCGGCGGCTGGCACGAGGACCCGCTCTGGGCGTCGTTCTACGACTGGACCGTGGAGCACCCCCGCATCGGCGGGGCACTGTGGCGGGTCGGGATCGGCAGCGAACTGGGCCTGTTGTACGACGCCGCAGGCGAGATCGGCCGCCAACCCCCGGCCGCCAGGATCCTCGACGTTCCGTGCGGCGGCGGAGTCGCGCTGCGGGGACTCCGACCTGGCCAGCACGTCACCTATGTCGCCGCCGACATCGCGCGGGAGATGCTCGAGCGGACCATGGACGCCGCCCGCGAGCGAGGCGTCGAGGCGCAGGTGGAGGTGCGGGTCGCCGACGTGGCCGCCCTGCCGTTCCCCGACGGCGACTTCGACCTCGTGGTCTCCTTCACCGGACTGCACTGCTTCCCCGACCCGCACCGCGCGGTGACCGAGATGGTGCGCGTGCTCCGACCCGGCGGGGTGCTCACCGGCAGCGCCGTGCTGAATGACACCGGGCTCCGCTTCGAGCCCATGCGCCGGATCGGGCGGGCCGCCAGCCTGCTCGGCCCGAGCTGCACCGGGCCGGAGCTCCGCGCGTGGCTGGCCGACCTCGGTGTCGCCGACCTGACGCTGCGGACCAGCGGCGCCATCTGCTACTTCCGTGGGGTCAGGAGCTGATCCCGCGCTTGCGGAGGAGCTCCTCCCGCTTCCACGCGTAGCCGACCATCCAGTGCGGCCGGTAGCGGTAGAGCACGATCTGGTCGCCCCAGGTGAGCGGGGAGCTGCCGTAGTGGGCGGTCCAGTGATCCAGGGTCTCGGCCCAGTCAGGGTCGGACTCGGCCATCTCCTCGACCCGACCGTGGCTGAAGACGGCGAGCTCCTCGTGGTCGACATGGGCCACGCTGACCTCGGGACGCACATGCATGTGGCGCGCCTTGGCCGCCGTACCGCTCGTCGAGAACGACCAGCTGCCGTGCAGGAAGTGCCCGTCCATGGCGCTGATCCGGGGGTGCCCCTGCGCCGTCACGGTGGCCACGCTGATCACCTTCATCCCGGTGAGCAGCGCGACCAGGTCCTCCGCGGTCAGACGTCGCTCGTCGCTGATGATTCCGCGCAGGTGGTCGGTCGACCGGGCGTGGGAGCGGTCGAGCAGCTCCTGGAGGGCGGTCAGCTCCTCGGCGGTCTCCAGCATGGGACCACGCTACTCAGGGGTGGCCGTCCTTGGCGCGCTCGAAGGAGGCCCGCACCTCGGTCTCGGCCTCGTGGCGGCCGACCCACTCGGCACCCTCGACGGACTTGCCGGGCTCGAGGTCCTTGTAGACCTCGAAGAAGTGCTGGATCTCGAGGCGGTCGAACTTCGAGACGTGGTTGATGTCGCGCAGGTGCTCCAGGCGGGGGTCGTGCGACGGGACGCACAGCACCTTGTCGTCGCCACCGGCCTCGTCGGTCATCCGGAACATGCCGATCGCGCGGCAGGCGATCAGGCAGCCCGGGAAGGTCGGCTGCTGGAGCAGCACGAGCGCGTCGAGCGGGTCGCCGTCCTGGCCGAGGGTGTCCTCGATGTAGCCGTAGTCGGCCGGGTACGCCGTCGAGGTGAAGAGCATCCGGTCCAGTCGGATCCGGCCGGTGGAGTGGTCGACCTCGTACTTGTTGCGCTCACCCTTGGGGATCTCCACGAGTACGTCGAACTCCAGCACGTCTTCCTCCACCCTCGTTGTCTCCGCGCAGGCCCGGCCCGGACCCGCGCACCAGTCTCGCGCACAATGGGCCCGAACGCGCAGTCGAAAGGGGCACCCGGTGGTCAGAGGTGACCGAAGCCACGGCTCCGGTGCCTTCGGGCGCTGGTTCCCCGTGCTCCTGGTCCTCGCGATCCTCGCCAGCGCCGGCGCGGCCTACCGCTTCGACCTCGGCCACCGCTGGTTCGGCACCGGCGAGCCGGATCCGGCCACGAGCCCGGCCGCTGTCGACCCGCCTTCGGGCCTGGACCTGCCGGACCTGAGCCGGCCCGCCGCGGTGGCGGATCCCCTGCCCGGCAGCCGGCACCCTCTCCCCGCGAAGGTGCGGCGCGCCGTGGACCGGTTCCTCCGGGACCGCGACCTCGGGAAGTCCGTGCACGCCGTGGTCGCCGGCATGTCGGGGCGGCCGGCGCTCTCGGTCGGCGCCGACCCGGCCAAGCCGGCCTCGACCACCAAGCTGCTCACCGCGACCGCGGCGTTGCAGGCGCTCGGCCCCGACCACGTCTTCGAGACCACCGTCGTGCGCGGCGGCGCCGGCCGCATCGTGCTCGTCGGCGGAGGCGACCCGTTCCTCGAGCGCCGGCCGCGGATCGAGCTGGCCGAAGCGCGCCGACGTCACGACCCTGGCCCGGAGGACCGCCAAGGCGCTCGACGAACGTGGACGCGGCACGGTGCGGGTCGCCTACGACGACTCGCTGTTCACCGGGCCGGCCGAGAACCCGAACTGGCGCAAGGACTACGTGCCGGACGGCGTCGTGTCGCCCATCACCGCCCTCTGGGTGGACGAGGGCCGCGACGCCTCGGGCTTCGGTCGGGTCGCGGACCCCTCGGCGGAGGCCGCGGCCGAGTTCGCCCGCGCGCTCGAGCGGGCCGGGATCCGCGTCCTGGGCCGGCCGGCGCGCGAACGCGCCGAGCGCGGCGCCCCGGTGCTCGCCCGGGTCGCCGGTGCCCCCCTGGCCCAGGTCGCCGAACAGGTGCTCTCCGTCAGCGACAACGAGGGCGCCGAGGTGCTGGCCCGGCACGTCGGCCTGGCGGTCTCCGGGAGGGCTCCTTCGGCCGCGGGCACCGACGCGGTCGTCAGCACCCTGCGCCGGCTCGGGGTCCGCACCGCCGGGGCCGAGGTGTACGACGGCAGCGGGCTGTCGCGCAAGAACCGGATCGACCCCGACACCCTGGTCGACGTCCTGCGACTGGCCGCGTCCGAGGACCACCCCGACCTGCGGTCCACCGTCACCGGCCTGCCGGTCGCGGGGTTCACCGGCTCGCTGGCCCTCCGGTTCTCCGAGACCCCCGGCCGGGCGTGGCCGGGTCCGGGCCAAGACCGGGACCCTGACCGGGGTCAGCGCGCTCGCCGGCGTGGCCACCGACCTGGACGGCGTACGCGATGGTGTTCGCGCTGGTCGCGGACCGGGTCAGGCTCCGCAACACTCTCGACGCGCAGGAGGCCCTGGACGACCTGGCGGCAGCCCTCGGCGCCTGCCACTGCGCCGCCTGAAGCGACCCCGAGTGGGGGATGCCCACGTAGGGTCACGCATGAGAACCACCCCACAGAACCACTCGCTGCGCTCGCGCTTCCGCGGGGACCCCGGATGAGTGCGCAGATGGTCGACTGGGACCTGGCGGTCACGATCGGGTCCCGGGTCGCCGGGGAGGGCCCCAGGTCACCGCGCGAGGTCGCCGACCAGGTGGTCGCGGAGCTCCGGGACGACGCCGACCGTCGACCGGCCTGGTCCGCGAGTTCACCGGCCTGGACGCCGACGAGCGCACCGCGCCGGTCCTCGTCGTCGACCGGCCGGGCTGGATCCAGGCCAACGCCGACGGCTTCGCGACCGTGCTCGGCCCGCTCGTCGACAAGCTCTCCGAGAAGAAGGGAGCGCCGACCGGGCTGTCGCCTCGCCGTCGGCTCCCGGGTCACCGGCGCCGAGGTGGGCCTGCTGCTGGGCTTCCTCGCGAGCAAGGTGCTCGGCCAGTTCGACCCGTTCCACGACGCCGGCGGGACGGCTGCTGCTCGTGGCTCCCAACATCGTGCACGTCGAGCGGGAGCTCGGCTGCGACCCCACCGACTTCCGGCTCTGGGTCTGCCTGCACGAGGAGACCCACCGGGTGCAGTTCACCGCCGTCCCGTGGATGCGCGACCACCTCTTCTCCGAGATCGACCGCCATCGCCGACGACCGATGCGAGCCCGGCCGAGCTGCTCGACGACGCCCTCGGCCGGATCGTCCGAGGCGGTCCGCGGCGCGGACGGCAGCCTGATCGACGTGCATCGGCACGCCCGAGCAGAAGGAGATCCTGGACCGGGTCACCGGGGTGATGTCCCTCCTCGAGGGCCACGCCGACGTCGTCATGGACGGCGTCGGACCCGCCGTGATCCCGTCCGTCGCCGAGATCCGCCGGAAGTTCGACCAGCGCCGCAAGGGCGTCGGCACCCTCGACCGGCTGCTGCGCCGGCTGCTCGGGCTGGACGCGAAGATGGCGCAGTACCGCGACGGCGCCCAGTTCGTCCGCGGGTCGTCGACAAGGTCGGCATGGACGGGTTCAACGCGGTCTGGGACGAGCCCGCCAACCTGCCGACCAAGGCCGAGATCGCCGACCCGGCCGCCTGGGTCGCGCCGCGTCCACGCTGAGCCGCGATGGGCCCGCACCCGGCCGTCGCGGCCGTGCGCCTCGCCGTCCGCCGCGCGCTCGCCGACGCTCGACCCGGGCGACCCGCGTGTGCTCGTCGCCTGCAGCGGCGGCGCCGACTCGCTCGCGCTGCTGGCGGCCACGGTCTTCGAGGCGCGCAAGCCGGCCGCGGACGCGTGGTCGGGCGTCACCGTCGACCACGGGCTGCAGGAGGGCTCGGCCGAGCACGCCGACCGGGTGGTCGCGCAGATGGCGCGGCTCGGCGCCGCCGAGACCGCCGACGCGTCCGGGTCACCGTCGACGCCCGGCGGCCGCGGGCCCGAGGCCGCGGCCCGCGAGGCGCGGTACGCCGTCCTCGCCGAGATCGCGCGAGCGGTTCGGCGCCGAGCGCGGTGCTGCTCGGGCACACGCTCGACGACCAGGCGGAGACCGTCCTGCTCGGGCTGACCCGCGGCTCCGGCGGCCGGTCGCTCGCCGGCATGCGGCCGGCGTTCGACCGCTTCCACCGGCCGCTCCTCGACTCACCCGGCCGCAGACCGAGACGGCCTGCCGGGCCGAGGGCTCGAGTTCTGGACCGACCCGCACAACGCCGACCCCCGGTTCACCCGGGTGCGGGTGCGGCACCAGGTGCTGCCGGTGCTCGAGCAGGAGCTCGGGCCGGGCGTCGCGGCCGCGCTCGCCAGGACGGCCGAGCAGCTGCGTCCCGACATGGAGGCGCTGGATCGCCTGGCCGAGGAGCTGCTGGCCGGGGCGAGGTGCTCCGAGGGCCTCGTCGTCGCCCGGCTGGAAGGGCTCCCGACGCCCTTGTCGCCCGGGTGCTGAGACTGGCCGCGCTGGATGCGGGATCCCCCGGCTCCGAGCTCTTCCACGTCCACGTCCAGGCGCTGGGCAGCCTGCTGCGCGGGTCGCTGCGCGGGGACGTGCAGCTGCCGGGCCACCTGACCGCCTACCGCACCGAGGACCACCTCCGGTTCCGGCGGACCACTGTGGAATCCTGAGCGATCATGGATGCCGCCCACGTCGAGTCAGACCTCGTCAACGTGCTCTACACCGAGAAGCAGATCCAGGACCGGCTCGGAGAGCTGGCCCGGGAGATCGAGGCCGACTACGAGGTCACGACCTGCTGATCGTGGGCATCCTGCGCGGAGCGGTCATGGTCATGGCCGACCTCGCGCGCAGCTTCAGCCGGCACCTCGAGATGGACTGGATGGCCATCTCCTCCTACGGCTCGGGCACCAAGTCCAGCGGCGTGGTCCGGATCCTGAAGGACCTCGACACCGACATCACCGGACGCCACGTGCTGATCGTCGACGAGATCATCGACACGGGTCTCACCCTCTCGTGGCTGACGTCGAACCTGACCTCCCGCGCACCGGCCAGCGTCGAGATCTGCACCCTGCTCCGCAAGCCCGAGGCCCTCCAGATGCCGGTCGAGGTGAGGTACGTCGGCTGGGACATCCCCAACGAGTTCGTGGTCGGCTACGGGCTCGACTACCGCGAGCGTTACCGCAACCTGCGCGACATCGGCACCCTCGCGCCACACATCTACTCCTGAGTCCGAGCCGACGTCGGCTGGGACGCTGCGCTCATTCCCTTGCATCGAGTTCGTGGTAGGTACGGGCTCGACTACCGGGAGCGTTACCGCAACCTGCGCGACATCGGCACCCTCGCACCCCACATCTACTCCTGACCCTGTCACCGCCGGTCCCGCCTGCGACAATGGGAATTGCTGACGACGTGTACCGTCGTGAGTTCAGATGATTGTTCGTGGCCGGACGGCATGAACCGCTCGAGAGAAGCCTGTGAAGCGCATATTCAAGGGTCCGTGGCTGTGGAGCCTCCTCGCCGTTGTCGGCGTGCTCCTCGCCTTGCAGTTCTTCGTCTCCACCGACGAGTACGACGAGATCTCCACGTCCAAGATGAACGACTACATCGCCGCGGGCGAGGTCTCGGAGATCAAGTTCATCGACGGCGACCAGAAGATCGAGGCCACCCTGGACGACGGCGTCGAGCGCGAGGGCGGCCTCGAAGGTGATGGCCTACTGGCTCAGCGAGACCCAGGACGAGATCGAGCAGGCGGTCGCAGAGCAGGTCGACAACGGCGAGATCGAGAGCTACACGACCGAGGTGGCGCAGCCCAGCGTCTCGGCTCCATCCTCAGCATGCTGCTGCCGCTGCTGATCATCATCGTGGTCTTCCTCTGGTTGATGAACAGCATGCAGGGAGGCGGCGGCCGCGGCATCATGCAGTTCGCCAAGTCCAAGGCGAAGCTGATCACCAAGGACATGCCCGAGACCTTCACCGACGTCGCCGGGTGCGAGGAGGCGATCGAGGAGCTCGGTGAGATCAAGGAGTTCCTGCAGGAGCCGGCCAAGTTCCAGGCGGTGGGCGCGAAGATTCCCAAGGGCATGTCCTTGGTGATCAGCTTCGCCTTGGACTTGGCGAACTGCATGATGCCGCGGCCGCCGCCTCCCTGCATGCTGTTCATCAACCAGAGGAAGACCACGATGATGATCAGCAGCGGCAGCAGCATGCTGAGGATGGAGCCGAGGACGCTGGGCTGCGCCACCTCAGTCGTGTAGTCCTCGATCTCGCCGTCGTCGACCTTCTGCGCGACCGCCTGCTCGATCTCGTCCTGGGTCTCGCTGAGCCAGTAGGCCATCACCTTCAGGCCGCCCTCGCGCTCGACGCCGTCGTCCAGGGTGGCCTCGATCTTCTGGTCGCCGTCGATGAACTTGATCTCCGAGACCTCGCCCGAGGCGATGTAGTCGTTCATCTTGGACGTGGAGATCTCGTCGTACTCGTCGGTGGCGACGAAAAATTGCAAGGCGAGGAGCACGCCGACGACGGCGAGGAGGCTCCACAGCCACGGACCCTTGAATATGCGCTTCACAGGCTTCTCTCGAGCGGTTCATGCCGTCCGGCTCACGGACGATCAACTGAACTCACGACGGTACACGTCGTCAGCAATTCCCATTGTCGCAGGCGGGACCCGGCGGTGACAGGGTCAGGAGTAGATGTGGGGTGCGAGGGTGCCGATGTCGCGCAGGTTGCGGTAACGCTCCCGGTAGTCGAGCCCGTAACCCACCACGAACTCGTTGCCAGGGAATGAGCGCAGCGTCCCAGCCGACGTCGGCTCGGACTCAGGAGTAGATGTGGGGTGCGAGGGTGCCGATGTCGCGCAGGTTGCGGTAACGCTCGCGGTAGTCGAGCCCGTAACCCACCACGAACTCGTTTGGGATGTCCCAGCCGACGTACCTCACCTCGACCGGCATCTGGAGGGCCTCGGGCTTGCGGAGCAGGGTGCAGATCTCGACGCTGGCCGGTGCGCGGGAGGTCAGGTTCGACGTCAGCCACGAGAGGGTGAGACCCGTGTCGATGATCTCGTCGACGATCAGCACGTGGCGTCCGGTGATGTCGGTGTCGAGGTCCTTGAGGATCCGGACCACGCCACTGGACTTGGTGCCCGAGCCGTAGGAGGAGATGGCCATCCAGTCCATCTCGAGGTGCCGGCTGAAGCTGCGCGCGAGGTCGGCCATGACCATGACCGCTCCGCGCAGGATGCCCACGATCAGCAGGTCGTGACCGTCGTAGTCGGCCTCGATCTCCCGGGCCAGCTCTCCGAGCCGGTCCTGGATCTGCTTCTCGGTGTAGAGCACGTTGACGAGGTCTGACTCGACGTGGGCGGCATCCATGATCGCTCAGGATTCCACAGTGGTCCGCCGGAACCGGAGGTGGTCCTCGGTGCGGTAGGCGGTCAGGTGGCCCGGCAGCTGCACGTCCCCGCGCAGCGACCCGCGCAGCAGGCTGCCCAGCGCCTGGACGTGGACGTGGAAGAGCTCGGAGCCGGGGATCCCGCATCCAGCGCGGCCAGTCTCAGCACCCGGGCGACAAGGGCGTCGGGATGCCCTTCCAGCCGGGCGACGACGAGGCCCTCGGAGCACCTCGCCCCGGCCAGCAGCTCCTCGGCCAGGCGATCCAGCGCCTCCATGTCGGGACGCAGCTGCTCGGCCGTCCTGGCGAGCGCGGCCGCGACGCCCGGCCCCAGCTCCTGCTCGAGCACCGGCATCACCTGGTGCCGGATCCGGACCCGGGTGAACCGGGGGTCGGCGTTGTGCGGGTCGGTCCAGAACTCGACGCCCTCGGCCCGGCAGGCCTCCTCGGTCTGCTGCCGGGTGAGTCCGAGCAGCGGCCGGTGGAAGCGGTCGAACGCCGGCCGCATGCCGGCGATCGAGCGGCCGCCCGAGCCGCGGGTGAGCCCGAGCAGGACCGTCTCCGCCTGGTCGTCCAGCGTGTGACCGAGCAGCACCGCCGCGGGCGTCCATCCGGGACGCGACCTCCTCGAGGACGGCGTACCTCGCCTCGCGGGCCGCGGCCTCCATCCCGCGGCCGCCGGGGTCGACGGTGACCCGGACGGCGGCGGTCTCGTCGGCGCCCAGCCGCGCCATCTGCGCCACCACCCGGTCCGCGTGCTCCGAAGAGCCTTCCTGCAGGCCGTGGTCGACGGTTACGCCCACCACGCGTCCCGGCCGGTGGCGCGTCTCGAAGACCGTGGCCGACAGCAACGCGAGGGAGTCCGCGCCGCCGCTGCACGCGACCAGCACCACGGGGTCCCCGGTGAGCGTGGCGAGCGTACGGCGGACGGCGAGGCGCACGGCCGCGACGGCCGGCTGCGGGCCCATCGGGCTAGAGGACCCGGCCGACCCACGCGGAGGGATCGGCGATCTCGGCCTTGGTCGGAAGGTTGGCGGGCGACTCCCAGACCGCGTTGAACTCGTGCATCCCGACCTTGTCCACCACCCCACGGACGAACCGGGCACCGTTGCGGTACTGCGCCATCTTCGCGTCGAGCCCGAGCAGGCGGCGCAGCAGCCGGTCCAGCGTGCCGACGCCCTTGCGGCGTTGGTCGAACTTCCGCCGGATCTCGGCGACGGAGGGGATCACGGAGGGTCCGACGCCGTCCATGACGACGTCGGCGTGGCCCTCGAGGAGGGACATGACCCCGGTGACCCGGTCCAGGATCTCCTTCTGCTCGGGCGACCCGATGACGTCGAGCAGGCTGCCGTCGCCGCGGACCGCCTCGGACGAGCCGGCCGAGGGCGTCGTCGAACAGCTTGCCCGGCTCCATGGTCTCGGCGATGGCGGTCGATCTCGGAGAAGAGGTGGTCGCGCATCCACGGGACGGCGGTGAACTGCACCCGGTGGGTCTCCTCGTGCAGGCAGACCCAGAGCCGGAAGTCGGTGGGGTCGCAGCCGAGCTCGCGCTCGACGTGCACGATGTTGGGCGCCACGAGCAGCAGACGGCCCGCCGGCGCGAAGAACGGGTCGAACTGGCCGAGCACCTTGCTCGCGAGGAAGCCCAGGAGCAGGCCCGACCTCGGCGCCGGTCACCCGGGATCCGACGGCGAGGGACAGCCCGGTCGGCGCGCCCTTCTTCTCGGAGAGCTTGTCGACGAGCGGGCCGAGCACGGTCGCGAAGCCGTCGGCGTTCGCCCGGATCCAGCCCGGCCGGTCGACGACGAGGACCGGCGCGGTGCGCTCGTCGGCGACCAGGCCGGTGAACTCGCGGACCAGGCCGGTCGACCGGTTGGCGTCGTCCGCGCAGCTCCGCGACCACCTGGTCGGCGACCTCGGCGGGTGACCTGGGGGCCCTCCCCGGCGACCCGGGACCCGATCGTGACCGCCAGGTCCCAGTCGACCATCTGCGGGCCGGCTCGGACCCTGTGGGCCTCGCCCACTCGGGCTCGGCGCCGTCAGCGCCGCAGCGGCAGGCGCCGAGGGCTGCCGCGAGGTCGTCCAGGGCCTCCTGCGCGTCGAGAGTGTTGCGGAGCCTGACCCGGTCCGCGACCAGCGCGAACACCATCGGTACGCCGTCCAGGTCGGTGGCCACGCCGGCGAGCCCGCTGACCCCGGTCAGGGTGCCGGTCTTGGCGCGGACCCGGCCACGCCCGGGACCGGGGGCCGTCGGCGAACCGGAAGGCCAGCGAGCCGGTGAAGCCGGCGACCGGCAGCCCGGTGAGCACGTGGCCGCAGGTCGGGGTGGTCCGCGGACGCGGCCAGCCGCAGCACGTCGACCAGGGTGTCGGGGTCGAGCCGGTTCTCGCGCGACAGCCCGCTGCCGTCGTACACCTCGGCCCCGGCGATGCGGACGCCGAGCCGGCGCAGGGTGCTCGACGACCGCGCGGCGCCCGCCGCCGAAGGAGCCCTTCCCGGAGACCGCCAGGCCGACGTGCCGGGCCAGCACCTCGGCGGCCTCGTTGTCGCTGACCGCGAGGACCCGCTCGACGATCTGGGCGAGCGGGGCGCTCGTGACCCGGGCGAGCTCGGCGGCGCCGCCGTCGGCGCGCTGCGCGCCGGCCGGCCCGGCGACCGCGGATCCCGGCCCGCTCGAGCGCGCGGGCGAACGTCGCCGCGGCCGCCGCCGAGGGGTCGGCGACCCGGCCGAAGCCGACGGCGTCGCGGCCCTCGTCGACCCAGAGCGCGGTGATCGGGCGACACGACGCCGTCGGGGACGTAGTCGCTCGGCCAGGCCGGGTTGTCGGCCGGCCCGGTGAACAGGAGTCGTCGTAGGCGAGCCGCACCGCGCGCGTCCACGTTCGTCGCAGCGCCTTGCGCGGTCAGCCGGGCCAGGGTCGACGACGTCGGCGCGCGTCGGGCTAGCCGTCGGCTCGCCGGGCCGGCGCTCGCAGGAACGGGTCGCCGCCGCCGACCAGCACGACGCGGCCGGCGCCGCCGGCACGACGCGTGGTCGTCGAAGACGTGGTCGGGGCCGAGCGCCTCCAGCGCGGCGGCCGCGGTGAGCAGCTTGGTGGTCGAGGCCGGCGTGGCCGGCGTCGGCGCCGACGCGAGAGCGCCGGCCGCCCGCGACAGCCGGCGACCACGGCGCGCACGTGACGGCCCGAGGTCGCGGTCGCGGAGGAACGGGTCCACGGCGCGCCGCGACCTTCGCCGGGTCGAGCGTGCCGGCCGCCGGGCAGCGGCTCGGCCACCGCGGCGGCGCCGGTCAGGCCGGCAGGTCCAGGCCCGGCGGCGGGTGCGACCGCGGCCGGCTCGGTCGCCGGGTCCGGCTCGCCGGTGCCGAACCAGCGGTCGGCCGAGGTCGAAGCGGTAGCGCCGCGCCGGCGCCGGCGAGCAGCGCGAGGACGAGGAGCACGGGAACCAGCGCCCGAAGGCACCGGAGCCGTGGCGTCGGTCACGCTCTGACCACCGGGTGCCCCTTTCGACTGCGCGTTCGGGCCCATTGTGCGCGAGACTGGTGCGCGGGCCCGGGCCGGGCCTGCGCGGAGACGACGTGACGGGTGGAGGAAGACGTGCTGGAGTTCGACGTACTCGTGGAGATCCCCAAGGGAGAGCGCAACAAGTACGAGGTCGACCACGAGACCGGCCGGATCCGGCTGGACCGCACGCTGTTCACCTCGACCGCAGTACCCCGCCGACTACGGCTTCATCGAGGACACCCTCGGCCAGGACGGCGACCCGCTCGACGCGCTCGTGCTGCTCCAGCAGCCGACCTTCCCGGGCTGCCTGATCGCCTGCCGCGCGATCGGCATGTTCCGGATGACCGACGAGGCCGGCGGCGACGACAAGGTCCTGTGCGTCCCGTCGCACGACCCGCGCCTGGAGCACCTGCGCGACATCAACCACGTCTCCGAAGTTCGACCGCCTCGAGATCCAGCACTTCTTCGAGGTCTACAAGGACCTCGAGCCCGGCAAGTCCGTCGAGGGCGCCGACTGGGTCGGCCGCGCCGAGGCCGAGGCCGAGGTGCGGGCCTCCTTCGAGCGCGCCAAGGACGGCCACCCCTGAGTAGCGTGGTCCCATGCTGGAGACCGCCGAGGAGCTGACCGCCCTCCAGGAGCTGCTCGACCGCTCCCACGCCCGGTCGACCGACCACCTGCGCGGGATCATCAGCGACGAGCGGCGCTGACCGCAGAGGACCTGGTCGCGCTGCTCACCGGGATGAAGGTGATCAGCGTGGCCACCGTGACGGCGCAGGGGCACCCCCGGATCAGCGCCATGGACGGACACTTCCTGCACGGCAGCTGGTCGTTCTCGACGAGCGGTACGGCGGCCAAGGCCCGCCACATGCACGTGCGTCCGGATGTCAGCGTGGCCCACGTCGACCACGAGGAGCTCGCCGTGTTCAGCCACGGCCGGGTCGAGGAGATGGCCGAGTCCGACCCCGACTGGGCCGAGACCCTCGACCACTGGACGACCCACTACGGCAGCTCCCCGCTCACCTGGGGCGACCAGATCGTGCTCTACCGCTACCGGCCGCACTGGATGGTCGGCTACGCGTGGAAGCGGGAGGAGCTCCTCCGCAAGCGCGGGATCAGCTCCTGACCCCGCGGAAGTAGCAGATCGCGCCGCTGGTCCGCAGCGTCAGGTCGGCGACCCCGAGGTCGGCCAGCCACGATCGGAGCTCCGGCCCGGTGCAGCTCGGGCCGAGCAGGCTGGCGGCCCGTCCGATCCGGCGCATGGGCTCGAAGCGGAGCCCGGTGTCGTTCAGCACGGCGCTGCCGGTGAGCACGCCGCCGGGTCGGAGCACCCGCACCATCTCGGTCACCGCGCGGTGCGGGTCGGGGAAGCAGTGCAGTCCGGTGAAGGAGACCACGAGGTCGAAGTCGCCGTCGGGGAACGGCAGGGTGGCGACGTCGGCGACCCGCACCTCGACCTGGTCCTCCACGCCTGCGTTCGCGGGCGGCGTCCATGGTCCGCTCGAGCATCTCCCGGGCGATGTCGGCGGCGACGTAGGAGACATGCTGGCCTGGTCGCAGCCCCCGCAGCGCGACCCCGCCTCCGCACGGCACGTCGAGGATCCGGGCGGCCGCGGGCTGGCGGCCGATCTCTTCGGCGGCGTCGTACAGCAGGCTCAGGTCGCTGCCGATCCCGACCCGCCACAGCGCCCCGCCGATGCGGGGGTGCTCCACGGTCCAGTCGTAGAACGATGCCCAGAGCGGGTCCTCGTGCCAGCCGCCGAGGCCAGCCCGGGAGCTGCACCTGATGCTCGATGCGGATCACCGACCAGGTCCGGCGAACGGAGCATCTCCGGGGGACGCCGAAGGCGTCGACGAAGTCGACGGCCAGCGGGCGGATCTTGCGCAGCAGGTCGTTGATCTCCCGGGTGATCGCCTTGGACCGCTGGCTCGTGAGCCGGCCGTGCTCCATGAACCACGCCCGGTCGTTCTCGATCGTGCACAGGGCGTGCAGGTCGCAGAGCAGCCTCAGCGCCACCTTCTGGTCGCCGTCCGGCAGGTCTCCGACCTTGTCGACGAACGCCTCCACGACCAGCCGCTCGACGTGGGCGCGGGCGGCGCCGATCACGTGGTCCTGGACCCGGGAGAAGACCTCGCCGGGGTTCATGTCGTTGTCGATGCCGCGCTTGAGCCGCCGGGCGACCCCGCCGAGCATGTGCTCCTCCCGGAACCGGAGCATCATCAGCTGGTAGTGGGGATCGAGCAGCCCGGCCTCCTGGTCCCACTCGTCGCCCCCGGGCATGACGTCCCGGATCCGCTCGATCAGCTTGTGCACGTTGGTCTTCTCCAGCACGGTGTCGACCGCGAGCCCGGCCACGAACCGGACCATCCCGAACTGGTCCATGTCCTCGAAGTCGCTGGCGTAGTCGGTCAGCAGGCCCTTCGCCACCAGCTGCAGCAGGACGTGGTTGTCGCCCTCGAAGGTGGTGAACACGTCGGTGTCGGCCTTGAGCGCGTCGAACCGGTTGACCGAGAGGTAGCCCGCGCCGCCGCAAGCCTCGCGGCACTCCTGGATCGTCTCGGTGGCGTGCCAGGTCCCGAGCACCTTGGTGCCGGCGGCGCGCGACTCCAGCTCGCGGCGCTGGTGCTCGTTCTCGCCCTCCTCCGGCGCATCGGTCTGCGAGAACACCTCGTGCAGCTGCTCGGCCACGATCTCCTGCGCGAAGTGGAGGGCGTAGGTCCTGGCGATGCAGCGGGAAGCAGCCGGCGCTGGTGCATGCCGTAGTCGAGGAGCAGCTCCTCCTGCTCCTCGGAGGTCGCGTTGAACTGGCGCCGCCGGTCGGCGTACTTCGTGGCGATCGCGAGGGCGACCTTGGAGGCGTTGATGCCGCCGCCGCCGACGCACACCCGGCCCTGGATCGAGGGTGCCGAGCATGGTGAAGAACCGGCGGTTGGGGTTCTCGATCGGCGACTCGTAGACGCCGTCCTCGGTCACGTCGGCGAACCGGTTGAGCAGCGCCGAGCGCGGCACCCGCACGCCGTCGAACCAGATCCGGCCGTTGTCGACGCCGTTCAGCCCGAGCTTGCGGCCGCAGTCCTCGATCCGGATGCCGGGGAGGACCTCGCCGTCCTCGCGGATGGGTACGACGAACGCGTGCACGCCCTCGGACTTGCCGCTCGATCTCGAGCTGGGCGAAGACCACGGCCATGCTCGGCGTGCCGGGCGGCGTTGCCGATGTAGTCCTTGCGCGACGGCTCGTCGGGCGTGGTGATCACGAACTCCTCGGTCGCCGCGTCGTAGGTCGCGACGGTGCCGAGCGCCTGCACGTTCGAGCCGTGACCGGTCTCGGTCATCGCGAAGCAGCCCATCAGCTTCCCGGTGACCAGGTCGGCGAGGTAGGCGTCGTGGTGCGGCTTCGTGCCGAGCTGGAGGATCGCGCCGCCGAACAGGCCGAACTGCACGCCGACCTTGACCAGCACCGACAGGTCACCGAACGCGAGGGTCTCGAAGGCCGCGATCGAGGCCCCGATGTCGCCGCCGCCGCCGTACTCCTCGGGAAGCCCATCCCGGTCTGTCCGGTTGACGCCATCTCCACCACGAGGTCGCGGACCCGCTCCCGGAACTCGTCGGTCGACATGGTCTCCGCCTCGTCCAGCACGGAGGAGTACTCGGCGAGGTTGGTGCGGACGAGCTCCCGGACCTCGGCGTACTTGCCGTCCAGCAGCGCAGTGAGCGCGGGCGACGTCGACCTTCGGCTGGACGTACTCCGAAGCCTCGGTCTCGTCGGCCCCAGTTGTCATGGGTCTGGGCGGTGTCGGTGGCCATGGCAGGACGCTACCGAACGGACTGTCCCGGAAAGACCTACGAGGTGAACTGGAACCCCGAGAAGGGCCACAACTCCCACCTCGAAGGGTGGTTCCTCCACGCCGGAGGGTTAGGGACGGGCGTGGAAGTTGGGGGGAATCCAGTAGTACATGGACTCCAGGGTCACCGGCCGGCCGGTGCGCGGCGCATGGATGATCTGGCCGCCGCCGACGTAGAGCGCGACGTGGTAGATCGACGATGGTGCGAGCTCGACGAGCCCCAGAAGACCAGGTCTCCGGGCCTTCAGCGCTGCGGAGATGGGCGTCGACT
>CAWKEX010000003.1:0-110085 GCA_963848795.1 uncultured Actinomycetota bacterium | reverse complement strand
CCCGACGGTGCTGTCTGGCCGATGACCCGCGGGTTGCTGCGCGGCATCGAGGAGGGCTGGTTCATGTCGGAGATCGCAGAGGCCGCGTTCCAGTACCAGAAGGCCCTCGAGAAGGGCGACAAGAGGATCGTCGGCGTCAACTGCCACGAGGACTCGGTCACCCACGACCTGGAGATCCTGCGGGTCAGTCACGAGGTCGAGATCGACCAGGTGCGCCAGCTCACCGAGCGTCGTACGACGCGCGATGACGACGCCGCCCGCGCCGCGGTCGCCCGGATGGTCGAGGCCTCGCGGACCGACGAGAACATGATCGAGTCGATGCTCGAGGCATGCCGGGCCGAGGCCACCCTCGGGGAGATCTGCGACGCCCTGCGGGCGGAGTGGGGCGAGTACCGCGAACCCGCCCGCTTCTGACGGCCACGCGTGCGGGACGTCAGGCGGATCGTGCGGCATGGGCCACGGAACGCATGACGTACCCGGCCTCCTAGGATTGGCCGCATGACGCAGCAGCCGTTCAGCCGTCCCGGAGCGATCGACCTCTCCGCCCTCAAGGGAGCCCCCGGTCCCGCAGGATCAGCCCCGGCGGGCGCCCCCGCGGCGGGTCCCGCCGGACAGCCAGGGGCGGACGCCACATCGGCCTACTGCGTGGAGATCACGGAGCAGAACTTCCAGTCCATCGTCGAGACGTCGATGAACGCGCCGGTGCTGCTGGTGTTCTTCTCGCGGTCGAGGATGCCCGAGAGCGCGCAGCTGGCCGACGACCTCGAGACCCTGTCGGGTGAGTTCGAGGGCAAGTTCCTCGCCGGACGGGTCGACATCGATGCCGTGCCGCAGATCGCGCAGGCCATGCAGATCCCGTCGGTCCCTCTCGTCGTGGTCATCGTCGACGGCCGGCCGATGCCGCTGTTCCAGGACGTCGTACCCCTCGAGGAGCTGCGCACCGCCCTCACCCAGGTCATGCAGCAGCTGACGACGCAGGGCATCACCGGCCGGCACCAGCCGCGCACGGGCGCCGCGCCGGCCGAGGGCGAGGAGGTCGAGGACGCTGGGCGATCCGCGCTACGCCGCGGCCCAGGACGCGCTGGGCGAGGGCGACATCGACACGGCGGTCGCGGAGTACCAGAAGCTCGTCGACGCCAACCCCGCCGACGCCGAGGCCGCCGCCGGGCTGGCGATGGCCAAGGTCCTGCAGCGGACCCAGGGCGTCGACCTCCAGGCGGCCCGCGAGGCCGCGGCTGCCGCCCCCGACGACGTCGACGCCCAGACCATGGTCGCCGACCTCGACATGCTCGGCGGCCACGTCGACGACGCCTTCAGCCGCCTGGTCGAGCTGGTGCGCCGCAGCGAGGGCGACGCCAGGAACCAGGCCCGCGAGCACCTGCTCGGACTCTTCGGCGCCGTCGGCAACGACGACCCGCGCGTGCTGCGCGGCCGGCAGAACCTCGCCTCAGCGCTGTTCTAGCAGATAGTCCGTCACGCAAAGCTCCATGTTCCGCGGAGTTCAGGAGCTTTTCGTGACGGACTATCTGAGCGCTAGCACCGACCGCCCGGCCTCCAGCCGCGCGACCGGGACCCGGAAGGGTGAGCACGAGACGTAGTCGAGGCCGACCCGGTCGAAGAAGTGGATGGAGCGGGGATCGCCGCCGTGCTCTCCGCAGATCCCGACCTTGAGGGCGGGGCGCGTCTCTCGCCCCTTGCTGGTGCCCATCTCGACCATGCCACCCACCCCGAGCTGGTCCAGGGACTCGAACGGCGATACGTCGAAGATCCCGTGCTCGAAGTAGCGGGAGAAGAACGCGGCCTCGACGTCGTCGCGGGAGAAGCCCCACGCCATCTGGGTCAGGTCGTTGGTGCCGAAGGAGAAGAACTCAGCGGACTTCGCGATCCGGTCGGCGAGGAACGCGGCGCGCGGCAGCTCGATCATCGTGCCGACCTGGAACTCCAGCGGTACGCCGCGATCGCGCTGGACCTCCTCGGCGACGTCGAGGATCCCCGACCGGACCGCGTCGAACTCGCGGACGCTGGCCACCAGCGGGATCATGATCTCCGGCAACGGTCGGCCGCCGGACTCGGTGCGGTCGGCCGCCGCCTCCAGGATGGCCCGGGCCTGCATCCGGAACAGCCCGGGGATCGCGATGCCCAGCCGGACCCCGCGCATGCCGAGCATCGGATTCTGCTCGTGCAGCCGTCGGACGTGGGCCAGGAGCGTCCGGTCGTGCTCGTCCACCTCGCCGCGCTCCTCCGCGAGCGCGACCTTGACCGACAGCTCGGTGAGGTCCGGGAGGAACTCGTGCAGCGGGGGATCGATCATCCGGATCGTGACCGGCAGCCCGTCCATCGCCTCGAGGATCTCGGTGAAGTCCTGCCGTTGCAGGGGCAGCAGTGCGTCCAGGGCCTCGGACTGGGTGGACTCGTCCTCGGCCACGATCAGCCGCTCCACCAGCTCGCGGCGGTCGCCCAGGAACATGTGCTCGGTGCGGCACAGGCCGATGCCCTCGGCGCCGAACCGCCGGGCGCGCGCCGAGTCGTCCGGGGTGTCGGCGTTCGCACGGATCCGCAACCGACGGGCGCCGTCGGCGTGCGCCATGATCCGGGAGACCGCGGAGACCAGGTCGTCGTCGATCTTCTCTCCCTCGAAGTGGCGCACGACCAGCGGAGTCGGAGACCGGCACCTCGCCGGCGAAGACCTCCCCGGTGGTGCCGTCGATGGAGATCACGTCGCCCTCGCGGACGGTCTCGCCGTCCCGGACCCGGAACTCCTTGCCCTTGGCGTCCACCAGGAGGGCCTCCGCGCCGCAGACGCAGGTCCGGCCCATGCCGCGCGCGACGACCGCCGCGTGGGAGGTCTTGCCGCCCCGGCTGGTGAGGATGCCGCGGGCGGCCACCATCCCGCGCAGGTCGTCGGGGTTGGTCTCCTTGCGGACCAGGATCACGTCCTCGCCCTTCTCCGCCCACGCGACGGCGGTGTCGGAGTCGAAGACGACCTTGCCGACCGCGGCCCCGGGTGAGGCGTTCATCCCGGTCGCGAGCAGGGTCCGCTCGGCATCGGCGTCGAAGCGGGGGAACATCAGCTGGGCCAGCTGGTCACCGGTCACCCGGAGCACGGCCTCGTCCATGCCGACCAGCCCCTCGTCGACCATGTGAATCGCGATCCGGAACGCCGCCTCAGGCGTGCGCTTGCCGACCCTTGTCTGCAGCATCCAGAGCTTGCCGCGCTCGACGGTGAACTCGATGTCGCACATGTCGCGGTAGTGGCGCTCCAGCCTCGCCATGATCGTCATCAGCTCGTCGTAGGACCCCTGGTCCACCGTCTTGAAGTCGGCGAGCGACACCGTGTTACGGATCCCGGCGACGACGTCCTCGCCCTGGGCGTTCTGCAGGTAGTCGCCGTAGACGCCCTGGGCCCCGCTGGCCGGGTCGCGGGTGAAGGCGACGCCCGAGCCGGAGTCCATGCCGAAGTTGCCGAAGACCATGGCCTGGACGTTGACCGCCGTGCCGAGGTCCTCGGGGATCCGCTCCTGCCGGCGGTAGAGCCGGGCGCGGTCGGTGTTCCACGAGTCGAAGACGGCGCGGACCGCCAGGTCGAGCTGCTCGCGCGGGTCCTGGGGGAAGGGCCGCCCTGCGTGCTTCTCCACGATCTGCTGGAAGGTCGTGACGAGTCCGCGCAGGTCGTCGGCGTCGAGGTCGAGGTCGTTGTCGGTGCCGTGCGCACGCTTCGCCTCGTCGAGGGCGTCGGCGAAGTGTTCGGCGTCGATGCCGAGGACGGTGGCGCCGAACATCTGGAGCAGGCGGCGGTAGGAGTCCAGCGCGAACCGCTCGTCGTCGCTCTGGTTCGCCAGGCCGCGCACCGACTCGTCGTTCAGGCCGACGTTGAGGACGGTCTCCATCATTCCTGGCATCGAGAACTTCGCACCGGAGCGCACGCTGACCAGGAGCGGGTCCTCGGGGTCACCGAGGGTGCGGCCCATGGCCTTCTCGAGGGCGGCGAGGTGCTCGGAGACCTCGTCGGCCATCTCGTCCGGCTCGCGGCCCTCGGCCAGGTAGGCCTGGCAGGCCTCGGTGGTGATGGTGAAGCCGGGCGGCACGGGCAGCCCGAGGTTCGTCATCTCGGCGAGGTTGGCGCCCTTGCCACCCAGCAGGTCCTTCTGGTCCTTGTTGCCGTCGGCGAAGTCGTGGACGAATGAGGTCACGCGCTGATACTGCCCTCTTCGGGCGTCGAGCGGGAAGGTCGGCCCGGTGGGTCAGCGGCCGGACTCGGTGTACGCCGGCCCCGGGGCCTTCAGGTTCGCCAGCGCTGCCTCGACCCGTCGGGCGGTGAAGTCGGCCGCACGGTCGCGGACCTCGTCGATCGTGCAGAAGGCCGCGGCCCGGATCTCGCGGTCCTGCTTCACGATGTCCTCGGCCACCGCCGGGTCGTGGGTCCCGCCGTCGAAGACCAGGCAGAGCGCGTCGTCCCAGCCACCCCACGGCGGCAGCCAGTCGGTCAGGAGCAGGGCGCCGGCCTCCATGGACAGCCCGAGCTCCTCCTCGACCTCTCGCCCGACGGCCAGCTGGGGCGATTCGCCGACCTCCACGACGCCGCCGGGCAGGTCCCAGTCCTGCTTGTAGGTGAGCTCGCACAGCAGGACTCGTTCCGCGGTGTCGCGGATCAGCATCTGGCTGATCGCGCGTTTGCGCGGGAGGAAGGAGTTGAGCAGGGCCCGGAAACCACCGGGCTCGCTCACCGGCACGTCCGTCGCGAGGCGCGCGTAGACGATCCGGTCACCCGACCGTCCCTCGACGTCCACCCCGCGCATCACGCCCTCGCGGCGCATCCCGGCCCAGGTGGCCACCCGCTGGCCGAGCTGGTCGTCGGGATCGACGAGGGTCTCCACCCGGCCGTGCGCGGACAACGCGGCCTCGACCTCGCGTCGTACGACGTCGGCGGCGCCCCACAGCCCCTCGTCGTGCAGCGCCGGGATCCAGCTGATCCGGGCGATCCCGTCCGCGACGGTCGTCACGGTCGTCGGGTCCTGGCTCACGCGGCCACCCTAACGGCTCGTTGAGTGGGGGGTTTCTGACGCATGAGTGGGGGATTTCGGTCGTCGGCAGAGACAGAAATCCCCCACTCGCATGGTGCAAATCCTCCACTCAACGGGGAAACCAGGGATCACGCCCGGCGGAGCCAGACAGCACCCGAGCGGGGGGAGTGCGATGTCGGCATAGGCCGGCTGGCCGGCGTGCTCGCCGACCACCGCCTTCACCTGCCCGAGGTTGCCCACCCCGGAGCCGCCGTAGAGCTCGGCGTCGGTGTTGAGCACCTCCTCCCAGGTGCCCGCGGCCGGCAGGCCGAGCCGGTAGTCGTGGGGGATCGCGGCGAAGTTGGCGACGCACACGAGGTCCGGCTCCGAATCCCCCGTAGCCGGGCGAACGAGAAGACGTTGCGGCTGGCGTCGTTGGCGTCGATCCAGGAGAAGGCCTCGGGCTCGTGGTCACGCGCCCACATCGCTGGGCTGTCGGCGTAGACGCGGTTGAGGTCTCGCACCAAGGCATGGACGCCGGCGTGCTCGGGGTGGTCCAGGAGCCACCAGTCGAGCTCGCGGGCCTCGGCCCACTCCGACTCCTGGCCGAGCTCGGCACCCATGAACAGCAGCTGCTTGCCGGGGTGGGCCCACATGAACGCGAGGAAGGCCCGCAGGTTCGCCAGCTGCTGCCAGCGATCTCCGGGCATCTTGCGCAGCAGCGACCCCTTGCCGTGGACCACCTCGTCGTGGCTGATCGGGAGCACGAAGTTCTCCGACCAGGCGTAGACGATCGAGAACGTCAGCTCGCTGTGGTGGTGGGAGCGGTGGATCGGGTCGTACTGGAAGTAACCCAGCGAGTCGTGCATCCACCCCATGTTCCACTTGAAGCCGAACCCGAGCCCGCCCTCGGTGGTGGGGCGCGTGACCCCGTCCCAGGAGGTGGACTCCTCGGCGATCGTCATCGCGCCCGGCACCCGCTTGCCCACGGTGCCGTTCATCTCCTGCAGGAACTCCACGGCCTCGAGGTTCTCCCGCCCGCCGCGGACGTTGGGGCTCCACTCGCCCGGCTCGCGCGAGTAGTCGAGGTAGAGCATCGAGGCGACGGCGTCGACGCGCAGTCCGTCGATGTGGTAGTCGACCAGCCAGTAGAGCGCGTTCGCCACCAGGAAGTTGCGGACCTCGCGGCGGCCGAAGTTGAAGACGTAGGTGCCCCAGTCGGGGTGCTCGCCGCGGGAGGGGTTCGGGTCCTCGTAGAGCGGGGTGCCGTCGAATCGGGCCAGCGCGAAGGAGTCCTTGGGGAAGTGGGCGGGAACCCAGTCCACGATCACGCCGATGCCGGCCTGGTGCAGCCGGTCGACGAGATACCGGAATCCGTCAGGGTCACCGAACCGCGAGGTCGGGGCGAAGTACGACGTGACCTGGTAGCCCCACGACCCCCCGAACGGGTGCTCCATCACCGGGAGGAACTCCACGTGCGTGAACCCGAGGTCGGTCAGGTAGGGGATGAGCTCGTCGGCGATCTCGGCATAGGTCAGCGCCTCGCCACCGCGCTTCCGCCACGAGCCGAGGTGCATCTCGTAGACCGACATCGCCTCCTGCACCGGCTGCCGCGACGGGCGCTCGGCCATCCACTCGTCGTCACCCCACGTGTACGTCGACTCGAACACCACCGACGCCGTGGCGGGCGGGATCTCGGTGTGGAAGGCCATCGGGTCGGCCTTCTCGCGCCACTCCCCGTCGGCCCCGAGGATCTCGAACTTGTAGCTGGCTCCGGAGCCGACGTCGGGCACGAACAGCTCCCACACCCCGGAGTCCCCGAGCTGGCGCATCGGGTGGGACCGGCTGTCCCAGTCGTTGAAGGACGCCTTGATCCGCACGCCTCGTGCCGACGGTGCCCAGACGGCGAACGACGTGCCGGAGATGGTGCCGCCCAGCGGGGTCTCGTAGTGGTGCACCCGGGAACCGAGGACCTCCCACAGCTCCTCGTGCCGGCCCTCGTTGATCAGGTGGAGGTCGACCTCGCCCAGCGTGGGCAGGAAGCGGTAGGGGTCGTCGACGACGATCGGCTCCTGGCCGTAGTCGACGCGCACGCGGTAGTCCGGCACGTCGACCTGCGTGCCGTTCCCGGCGCCGGGCAGCACGCCCACCCACACCCCGGAGTGCTCGTGCTCCAGCGGGACGGACTCGTCGCCGTAGACGATGCTGACCGCCGACGCCAGCGGCTTGAGCACCCGGACCGTCACCGCGCCGTCGTGCAGGTGCGGACCGAGGACGCCGTGCGGGTGGCCGTGTCCGCCGCTCACGAGCTGGTCGAGCTCGGCACGGGAGATGGGCCTGGTTCCAGTCACGACTTCTCGATCCTCCTGATGGCGTCCAGCGGGATCTCCACCCAGCCGGGCCGGTTGCGTGCTTCGTAGACGACCTCGTAGACCGCCTTGTCGGCGACATAGGCGGACAACAGGGTCTCCTGGTCCACGGTCAGGTCACCCCCGGCATAGGCGGACAGGAAGGCGTCGCGGTTGCGCTCGGCCCACTCGGCGGCCCGGAACTCGCGCTGCGCGGCGCCGACGTACTCGCTCTCCTTGACCGTGCGCTCGACCACCCGCGGCGCGTAGTCGAACGACCGCAGCATGCCCGCGACGTCGCGCCAGCGGGAGTCCGGGAGCAGCCGCTCGGACAGCGGCTTGGCCGGCTCGCCCTCGAAGTCGACGATCTTCCAGCCCTTGACCGTCCGCAGGGTCTGGCCGAGGTGCAGGTCGGCGTGGATCTGCTGCACGGTGAGGTCGCGGATCCGGCGGACGTGGTCGAACGTCGCCCGCAGCCGGTCGGCGTGCTCCGCGAGCTCGGGTACGACGTCGAGCGCGTCGTCGAGCCTGCGGTGCATGCCGTCGACGAGGGAGGTGACCTGCTCGGCGGACCACTGCTGGGTCGGGAAGTGCTCCTGGAGGGTGGCGTGGGTCTCGGCCAGCGCCACGCCGAGACGGGCCGACTCCCCGGCGAAGTCACCGCCCACCTCGTCGGCGTGGAGGTCGGCCTCGGCGAACAGGTTGCGGACGCTGTTGAGGGCGAGGTCCCAGCCGTCGCTGGCGGTGCGGAGGAACTGCTGGAGCATGGCCAGCTGGAGCACCTCGTCGCCGTCCTCGACCTCCAGCCAGCCGTAGAGCTCCGCCACGTGGTCCGAGCCGGCCTTGGTGAGCACCTCGTGGACGGAGATGTCGGGGTTCGCCCCGGGCGTGATCTTGCGGAACACCTTCAGCAGGGAGTCCTCGCCGAACCTCACCGAGGAGTTGGACTGCTCTCCGGAGAACAGGGTCGAGTGCGCCTCCAGGTCGAACTCGTGGCCGGGGAGCCGGTGGAAGCGCAGGAGCCCCTCGGCGTCCGGCTCGGCGAAGGAGCTCAGCCAGTGGGCCATGGCGTAGCGGTCGTGGACGGCGTCGTAGACATGGCTGGGGCCGAAGTCCTCGTCCTCCCAGATCCCGATCAGCGCGTGGCTCAGGTGCTCCTGCGGCGCGACGTAGAACGCCAGCGGCAGCTGGTAGTACTCGGTGCCGCCGACCGAGTCGCCGTACTCGATGGTGACGAGGTCGATGGCCGCGCGCGGTCGGTGACTCTCGTCGGCCGGGACCTTGCCACCCGGCACCTCGCCGAGCCGGCGTCGTCCGGTGAGCGTGAACGGTCGGCCCTTGCCGCCGAACCAGCGCGCGTGGCCGACGTAGGCCGCGATCAGCTCGAGCGGGTCTGCGATGGGATTCGTCATGGGGCGGTCAGTTCCTCCGTGGCCGGTGTGGTCACCCGGAACCAGTAGAAGCCGTACCCACCCAGCGTCAGGAGATACGGCAGCTCACCGATCGGCGGGAAGGGCACCCCGCCGAGCAGCTCGACGGGGATCATCCCCTCCCACGGGCGCAGGTCCAGCTCCACCGGCTGTGGGAAGCGGGACAGGTTGTTGATGCACACGATGACATCGCCGTCGTGCTCCCGGGCGTAGGACAGGACGCTGGGGTTGGAGCCACCGAGGTCGGTGAACGAGCCGAGGCCGAACGCCGGGTGCTGGTGGCGGGCGTGGATCATTCGCCGGGTCCAGTGCAGCAGCGAGGAGGAGTTCTCCGTCTGCGCCTCGACGTTGACGCTCTGGTAGCCGGTGACCGGGTCCTGGATCAGCGGGAGGTGGAGCTTGCCCGGGCGTGGCCGAGGAGAAGCCGGCGTTGCGGTCCGACGTCCACTGCATGGGGGTGCGGACGCCGTCGCGGTCACCGAGCCAGATGTTGTCGCCCATGCCGATCTCGTCGCCGTAGTAGAGCACCGGCGACCCGGGCAGGGACAGCAGCAGCGCGGTGAACAGCTCCATCCGGTTGGTGTCGTGGTCGAGCAGGGGGGCGAGGCGGCGCCGGATCCCGATGTTGGCCTTCATCCGCGGGTCCTTGGCGTACTCGTCCCACATGTAGTCGCGGTCCTCGTCGGTGACCATCTCGAGCGTGAGCTCGTCGTGGTTGCGCAGGAAGATGCCCCACTGGCACCCGTCGGGGATCGCGGGGGTCTGCTCGAGGATCTCCGAGATCGGGAAGCGTGACTCGCGCCGGACCGCCATGAAGATGCGCGGCATGACCGGGAAGTGGAAGCACATGTGGCACTCGTCGCCCCCCTTCTCGAAGTCGCCGAAGTAGTCGACGACATCGGCCGGCCACTGGTTGGCCTCCGCGAGCAGGACCCGCCCGGGGTAGTTGGTGTCCACGAACTGGCGCACCTGCCGCAGGAACTCGTGGGTCTCGGGGAGGTTCTCGCCGTTGGTGCCCGGGCGCTCGTAGAGGTAGGGGACGGCGTCGAGCCGGAACCCGTCCAGGCCCATGTCGAGCCAGAACGAGAGGGCGTCGAACATCGCCTCCCGCACCTTCGGGTTGTCGAAGTTGAGGTCGGGCTGGTGGGAGAAGAACCGGTGCCAGTAGTACTGCTGGCGGACCGGGTCCCAGGTCCAGTTCGACGGCTCGGTGTCGACGAAGATGATCCGGGCGTCCTGGTAGAGGTCGTCGGTGTCGGACCAGACGTAGAAGTCCCCGAACGGGCCGTCGGGGTCCTCCCGGCTGGCCTGAAACCACGGGTGCGCATCGCTCGTGTGGTTCATGACGAAGTCGATGATCACCCGGAGGCCGCGCTTGTGGGCCTCGTCGAGCAGCTCGTGGAAGTCGTCGACCGTCCCGCACTCGGGGAGGATGTCGGTGTAGTCGGCGACGTCGTACCCGCCGTCGCGGAGCGGCGAGGTGAAGAACGGCGGGATCCACAGGCAGTCGACGCCCAGCCACTCCAGGTAGTCGAGCTTCTCGATCAGCCCCTTGAAGTCACCGGTGCCGTCGGCGTTGGAGTCGCGGAAGGACCGGACCAGGACCTCGTAGAACACGGCGGTCTTGAACCACTCCGGGCCCTGGTGCGCCTCCTCGACCGCCTCCTCGACGCTCCTCGAGGTGCTCAAAGCGGCCTCCTGACGGTCAGCACGTGCGCCGGCTCGTGGCCGGGGTCGAGCCGGACGTAGTTGTGCTGGCCCCAGGTCCAGGTCTGGTCGGTGAACTCGTCGTGGACCAGGAAGGAGTCGTGCCAGTCCATCCCCAGCGCGGGGAGGTCGAGGTGGACCATCGTCTCGCGGGTGGCGTGCGGGTCGAGGTTGATCACCACGATCACCAGATCACTCTGCCCATCCGGGAGGGCGGCCTGCTTGCTGTAGACGAGGATGTTGTCGTCGTCGCTGCTGTGGATGGTGATGTTGCGCAGCAGCTGGAGGGCCGGATGGTCCCGGCGAACCTCGTTCAGCCGGCGGAGGTACGGCGCGAGCGTGCGGCCCTCGGCCGCCGCGCCCTCCCAGTCCCGGACCCGGACCTGGTACTTCTCCGAGTCGAGGTACTCCTCGCTCCCGGGCTTCACGGCGACGTGCTCGAACAGCTCGAAGCCGGCGTAGACACCCCAGCTCGGCGACGAGGTGGCCGCCAGCGTGGCGCGGACCTTGAACGCCGCCGGGCCGCCGTACTGCAGATAGGCGTGCAGGATGTCGGGCGTGTTCACGAAGAAGTTCGGCCGCATCAGGTGGTCGGTCTCGTGCGCCAGCTCGCGCAGGTAGTCCTCGATCTCCCCGCGGGCGGTGCGCCAGGTGAAGTACGTGTAGCTCTGCTGGAAGCCGATCGCACCAAGGGCCCGCATCATCGCCGGGCGGGTGAACGCCTCGGCCAGGAAGACGACGTCGGGGTCGGTGCGCCGGATCTCCGCGAGCAGCCACTCCCAGAAGGCGACCGGCTTGGTGTGCGGGTTGTCCACGCGGAAGATCCGCACCCCGTGCTTCATCCAGAGCTTCACCACCCGCAGGATCTCCTTGGAGAGGCCCTTGGGGTCGTTGTCGAAGTTGAGCGGGTAGATGTCCTGGTACTTCTTCGGCGGGTTCTCCGCGTAGGCGATGCTGCCGTCGGCGCGGGTGGTGAACCACTCGGGGTGCTTCGTGGCCCAGGGGTGGTCCGGGGCGCACTGCAGGGCGAGGTCGAGGGCGACCTCCAGCCCGAGCTCGCCGGCCCGCGCCACGAAGGCGTCGAAGTCCTCGAACGTGCCCAGGTCGGGGTGGATCGCGTCGTGGCCGCCCTCGCGGCTGCCGATCGCCCACGGCGAGCCCGGGTCGTCCGGGCCGGGGGTGAGCGTGTTGTTGGGTCCCTTGCGGTTGACCTCGCCGATCGGGTGGATCGGCGGGAGGTAGATCACGTCGAAGCCCATCTCGGCGACGGCGTCGAGCCGATTCGCCGCAGTCCGGAGGTTCCCGCTGGTGACCTTGTGGGTGTCGGGGTCCATGGTCGCGCCCTCGGAGCGGGGGAAGAACTCGTACCAGCTGCCGTAGAGCGCCCGGGTCCGGTCGGCGTACACCCGGAACGGGCCCTCCACCGTCAGCAGCTCGCGCAACGGGTTGGTCGCGCAGCACCTCCACGAGCTCGGGGTCCTGCAGGGCGGCCAGCCGGGCCCCGGCCGGCCGGTCGGTGTCCGCGGCGGCGTCGATCGCACCGGTCACCACCTTCAGCTCGGTGGTCGACTCGAGCCCGGCCGCGACCCGCTCCAGCAGCAGCCGCCCCTCGGTGAACATCAGCTCGACGTCGACCCCGGCCGGGATCTTGAGCCCGGCGTCGTGCTCCCAGGTCGACAGCGGGTCGGACCACGCCTGGATCTCGAACGTCCACGCACCCTCGGCGTCCGGTGTCACCCAGGCCGCGAGACGGTCGGGGACGTGCGGGTCCGGCGCCATCCGGACCGGCGGACGCCGGACGCCGTCCGGGCCGATGAGCACCACGTCGGCGCCCAGCTGGTCGTGGCCCTCCCGGAAGATCGTGGCGGAGACGGGGAACGGCTCGCCCACGGTCGCCTTCGCGGGCTGACGCCCGAAGTCGACCAGGGGCATGACGTCCATAACGGGGATGCGTCCGACCATGCCCCCCACACTTGCGAATCGGGACCCGCCCGCGCAAGCCGGGGATCCAGCGGACTTGGAACGTTCCACAGATCGGCGCTACCGTCGGCAAGTGCGAGCGATCAGACGATTCACCGTCCGTCCCGTCCTCCCCGGCCCGTTGGCGGCCCTCGGCGACCTCGCCGGCAACCTGAGGTGGTCCTGGCACCCGCCGACCCAGGATGTCTTCCAGGCCGTCGATCCCGACGTGTGGGACTCCGTCGGGCACGACCCCGTCCGACTCCTGGGTGCGGTCGGCCGCACCCGGCTCGACGAGCTCGCAGGCGACAGCCGAGTTCCTGGGCCGGCTCGAGACCGCGCGCGCTGACCTGGAGGAGTACCTCACCGGTGAGCGCTGGTACCAGCGCGAGGACAGCCAGGACGTGCCCCGGGCCATCGGCTACTTCTCACCGGAGTACGGCATCACCGCAGTGCTCCCGCAGTACTCCGGTGGTCTCGGCATCCTCGCCGGTGACCACCTCAAGGCGGCGAGCGACCTCGGGGTGCCGCTGGTGGGCGTCGGCCTCCTCTACCGGCACGGGTACTTCAAGCAGGCCCTGTCCCGCGAGGGCTGGCAGCAGGAGACCTACCCGGTGCTCGACCCCGACGAGCTCCCGCTGACCCTGCTCAAGGAGGACGACGGCTCCCGGGCGCTGGTGTCGATCACCATGCCGGAGGAGGCCGAGCTGGTCGCCCAGATCTGGGTGGCCCAGGTCGGCCGGGTGCCTCTGCTGCTGCTCGACTCCGACGTCGAGCAGAACCCTGACCACTTCCGACACGTGACCGACCGGCTCTACGGCGGGACCAGCGAGCACCGGCTCCGCCAGGAGCTGCTGCTCGGCGTCGGCGGGGTCCGGGCGTTGCGCGCGTTCTCGCGGATCACCGGCGCGCCGGAGCCGGAGGTGTTCCACACCAACGAGGGCCACGCCGGGTTCCTCGGGCTGGAGCGGATCCGGGAGCTGACGGTGGCCGAGGCCGGCCCCCACCTGGACTTCGACACCGCCCTCGAGGTCGGCCGCGCCTCCACGGTCTTCACCACCCACACGCCCGTGCCGGCCGGCATCGACCGGTTCCCCCGCGAGCTGGTCGAGCAGTACTTCGGCGGCTCCAGCGCCACTCCAGGCGTCCCGGTCGAACGGATCCTCGCCCTCGGCGCCGAGGACTACGACGGTGGCGACCCCTCCGTCTTCAACATGGCGGTCATGGGCTTCCGGCTGGCCCAGCGGGCGAACGGCGTCTCCCAGCTCCACGGCCACGTGAGCCGAGGGATGTTCAACGGCCTGTGGCCCGCCTTCGACGAGGCCGAGGTGCCGATCGGGTCGATCACCAACGGCGTCCACGCGCCGACCTGGGTGGGTCGTGAGGTGTTCGAGCTCGCCGCCGCCCACGGGCTGGACCGGGACTCCGACGACCCCGACGCCTTCTGGGCGCTGGTCGACAAGGTCCCGGGCGCCGACATCTGGGCGACCAAGCGGATGCTCCGTCAGCGCCTCGTCGAAGACGCACGACGCCGGCTTGCCCGCTCGTGGGCCAAGCGGGGCTCCGCGCCGGCCGAGCTCGGCTGGATCGACTCGGCCCTCGACCCCGACGTCCTGACCATCGGCTTCGCGCGACGGGTGCCGTCGTACAAGCGCCTCACCCTGATGCTGCGCGACCCGGAGCGCCTCAAGAGCCTGCTCCTGCACCCCGAGCGGCCGGTGCAGCTGATCATCGCCGGCAAGTCGCACCCGGCCGACGACGGCGGCAAGAAGCTGATCCAGGAGATCGTGAAGTTCGCCGACGACCCCGAGGTCCGGCAGCGGATCGTCTTCCTGCCGAACTACGACATCGCGATGGCGCAGCCGCTCTACCCCGGCTGCGACGTCTGGCTCAACAACCCGCTGCGTCCCTACGAAGCGTGCGGCACGTCGGGGATGAAGGCCGCGCTCAACGGCGGCCTCAACCTCTCGATCCTCGACGGCTGGTGGGACGAGTGGTACGACGGCGACAACGGCTGGGCGATCCCGTCCGCCGACGGCGTGGACGACCCGGACCGGCGCGACGACATCGAGTCGGCGGCCCTCTACGACCTGATCGAGAACGAGGTGGCACCCCGCTTCTACGACACCGACGCCGAAGGGGTGCCGTCCCGGTGGCTGGAGATGGTGCGGCACACGCTGAAGTCGCTCGGCCCCAAGGTGCTCGCCACCCGGATGGTGTCCGACTACGTCACCGAGCTGTACGGTCCGGCCGCGGTCGCCGGACGGAGGCTCAACGCCGACTACCAGGGCGCCGCCCGGCTTGCGAAGTGGAAGCAGCGGATCCGCGCGGGCTGGCCGGCGGTCCGGGTCGAACACGTGGAGAGCCAGGGGGTCGGCGACTCACCGGAGGTCGGCGCCACGCTCACCGTGCAGGCCTACGTGGGCCTCGGGGACCTCCTGCCCGACGACGTGGACGTGCAGCTCGTGCACGGTGTCGTCACCGCCGAGGACACCCTCGTGAACACCACGGTCGAGTCCCTGGCGGTGGTGGAGAGCTACGAGGGCGGCCGGCACCGGTTCGACGGATCCGTCCAGCTCGAGCGCAGCGGTGGCTTCGGCTACACGGTGCGGGTCATCCCCCGCAACGAGTTCCTGATCTCGCCCGCCGAGCTCGGCGTCGTCGCGGTTCCCTGACCGCCGACCCGGCGCCAGTTACCCAGAAATCCTGCCGAGCCGTCGTGAGCTACCGCAACAGGCGGTAACTCACGACGGCTCGGCGGCATGCGGTGGTAACTCACGACGGCTCGGCGAACTACCCCGACTCGGCCACCACGACGGTGCGCGCGCCGAGGGTGAGGACGTCGCCGGCGGCCACGGGGGTGCCCCGGTCGAGGGCGGGGTCGGTCGAGAGCACGACCTCGCCCGACTTCACCCACTCGTTCTCGGGCAGGGCCACCTCGACGGGGTCGGCGCTGCTGTTGAGCCAGATCAGGAACGACGAGTCCCGCTGCTGCTCGCCCCGGGGGCCGGGAGCACGGAGCGGGTCGCCGGACACGAACATGCCCACGACGTGCAGCGAGTCGTCGTGCCAGTCGGCCTCGGTCATCTCCCGGCCGGAGGGGTGCAACCAGGCCAGGTCCTTGGGCCCGCCCGCGATCGACGGAGTGCCGTCGAAGTGGTGGCGCTGCCGCAGGGCGGGGTGCTCCTTGCGCAGCTTCAGCGCGGCCTTGGTGATCTCGTAGAGGTCGAGCCACGCGTCGTCGGGCCGCCAGTCGACCCATGACACCTCGTTGTCCTGGACGTAGGCGTTGTTGTTGCCGCGCTGGGTGCGACCCCGCTCGTCGCCGGCGGTGATCATCGGCACCCCGTTGGACAGGCACAGGGTGGCCATCAGGCCGGCGGCGATCCGCTGCCGCAGGGCCACGATCTCGGGGTCGTCGGTCTCGCCCTCGACCCCGCAGTTCTGCGACCGGTGGTTGTCGGTGCCGTCGCGGCTCTCCTCACCGTTGGCCTCGTTGTGCTTCTGCTCGTAGGAGACGAGGTCGCGCAGGGTGAAGCCGTCGTGGGAGGTGACGAAGTTGACCGACGCGTACGGCGAGCGCCCGTCGTCGGCGTACAGGTCCGACGAGCCGGCCAACCGGGAGGCGACGTCGTGGATGCCCCGCGACTCCTGACGCCAGAAGTCCCGGATCGTGTCGCGGAAGCGGTCGTTCCACTCCACCCACGGCGGCGGGAAGGATCCGACCAGGTAGCCGTCCATCGACGCGTCCCACGGCTCGGCGATGAGCTTCACGTGCCGCAGCACCGGGTCCTGCTCGATCGTGGTCAGGAAGGCGCAGTGCATGTCGATGTCGTGGCCGGTGCGGGCGAGCGCAGACGCGAGGTCGAAGCGGAACCCGTCGACGTGCATCTCGGTGACCCAGTAGCGCAGGGAGTCGAGGATCAGGCGCAGCGCGCCGATGTTGCCCGAGTCCACGGTGTTGCCGCAGCCGGTCACGTCCCAGTAGGCGTCGCCCGCCGCGTGGGCGCGCTTGTAGAAGCCGACGTCGTCGAGCCCGCGGAAGCTGTACGTCGGCCCGTCCGCGGAGCCCTCGGCGGTGTGGTTGTAGACGACGTCGAGGATCACCTCGATCCCGGCCCGGTGCAGGTCCTTGACCATCTGCTTGAACTCGGTGACCTGCTGTCCCCGGTCGCCGGTCGAGCTGTAGGAGGCGTGCGGGGCGAAGTAGCCGACGGAGTTGTAGCCCCAGTAGTTGCGCATCCCGCGCGCGGCGACGTGCGGCTCGGTCTCGAAGTGGTGGACCGGCAGCAGCTCGACCGCGGTCACCCCGAGGTCCTGCAGGTAGCGGGTCACCGTGGGGCTGCCCAGCCCCGCGTAGGTGCCGCGCTGGTGCTCGGGGATCTCGTTGTGCAGCTGGGTGTAGCCCTTGACGTGAAGCTCGTAGACGACGGTGTCCCGCCAGCGGGTGCGCAGCTGGGTGTCGCCCTCCCAGTCGAAGTCGTCTGTGCACGACCACGCTCCGGGGCATCGACGCCGCCGAGTCGTCGCTCGCTCCGGTCGCCATGCGGGTGGGCCGGGTCGTCGTGGGGGAGGAGCTCGGGTCCGTGCCGAACCTCACCGGTGATCGCCCGGGCACACGGATCGAGCAGCAGCCGGGCCGGGTTGAAGCGCCGCCCGTGCCTCGGGTCCCACGGGCCGTCGGCCCGGAAGCCGTACAGCTGCCCCACCGGCACGTCGGGGAGTCTGGCCGTGCCACACGCCGAGCGTGTGCTCGGTGAGCTGGTGGCGGGACTCGGTGCCGTCCTCCGCGAAGAGGCAGACCCAGACCGCCGTCGCCTCGGGCGACCAGACGGCGAAGTTGGTGGCCTCCGGCGTCCAGGTGGCGCCGAGCCGCTGGTGGGAGCCGGGCCACACCGGCGCTGTCTGGTCACGGTGCTGCCATCGCCAGCGGTTCGGACTCACGTCGACCATTGTTCCCGTTCCCGGTTGGTCATGTCGTGTTGGCCTTCGGTGGGTCGGCAGGGCAGGATGCCCCGGTGACCGGCGTCACATCCAGGCGCCGGCCGACCAGGAGGGACACCGTGCACAAGACTCGGCTCGCCATTGCAGGTTTCACCGTCGCCACCACCGTGGCCGCGCTGACCGCCGCACCCACGCACGCCGGCCAGACGGGGAGCCCTACGTCGACCGGCGTCGCCTCCGTGTTCATGGTCAACCCCGTCCAGTCGTCGGGCGACCAGACCCTGCGCGACCAGAAGGACTCCGCCACGGCCGTCCCGGCGTCGGAGTACGCCACTGTGGCCCTGCGCAACCTCGACGGCTCGGGCAACCTCTCCGGCGCCTGGGCCAACGTGCGCAGCACCACCGGCGCCCAGGCCCACAGCGACACCAACGAGTTCGTCTACGACCGCAGCGAGGACGAGTTCGAGCAGGTGATGGGCTACTTCTGGATCAACCAGGCCCAGGAGTACCTCCAGTCGCTCGGCTTCGGGTCGAGCCTGCCCCCGATCCTGAAGCGTCCCTACGACGTGCGGATCAACCAGAACGGGATCGACAACTCCTACATGTGGGACAAGAAGGACCTGATCAGGCTCGGCAAGGGCGGCGTCGACGACGGTGAGGACGCCGAGGTGATCGTGCACGAGTACGGCCACGCCGTGCACCACGACCAGGTCCCAGGGTTCGGCAGGAGCTTCGACGCCGGCGCCATCGGCGAGTCGTTCGGCGACTACTTCGGGGTGTCGGTCGGTCTCGACGCAGCCCGCGACAACGCGTGGCCGGTCCGGGCAGCGGAGTCCTGCCCGATGGACTGGGACGCGACCTCCTACGACCCGACCGCGCCCCACTGCATCCGCAACTTCCACACCGGGTTCACCCTCCAGAACCACCCCGACAACTGGGGCATCCACAGCGTCGGCCAGATCTGGAGCCAGGCGCTCTGGGAGATCCGGCTCGGCTACGTCGCCCAGGGCCTGACCACCGAGGCGTGGGACACCACCCTGATCAGCTCGCAGTTCGACTACGCCCCCGACACCAGCTTCCAGGCGGCCGCGGAGACGACCTACGAGCAGGCGCTCGAACGCGACGGCGCAGCGGCGGCCGACCTGGTGCGCGAGCGGTTCGCGGCCCGCGGCATCACGTTCTGACGAGGAAAGGAGCACGACCTGATGGGTGAGTACGCACGACTCGAAGTCGGTTCCGGGGAGCAGGCCGGGGTGGGCACGATCCGGCTGGACCGGCCGAAGATGAATGCCCTCAACGAGCAGGTCCAGGAGGAGATCCGGGCAGCGGCACACGAGGCGGCCGCCCGCGACGACGTGAAGGCGGTCGTGGTGTACGGCGGCGAGCGGGTGTTCGCCGCCGGGGCCGACGTCAAGGAGATGAACGACATGTCGTACACCGACATGGTCAAGCGCTCCGGCGGCCTCCAGTCCGCCTTCACGGCGGTGGCGAAGATCCCCAAGCCGGTCGTCGCCGCGATCACCGGCTACGCCCTGGGCGGTGGCTGTGAGCTGGCGCTGTGCGCTGATGTGCGCTTCGCCGCCGACGACGCCGTCCTGGGTCAGCCCGAGATCCTGCTCGGAATCATCCCCGGCGCCGGCGGCACCCAGCGACTCACCCGGCTGGTCGGCCCCAGCCGGGCCAAGGACCTGATCTTCTCCGGCCGGTTCGTCAAGGCCGAGGAGGCGCTCGCGATCGGCCTGGTTGACCGAGTGGTGGCCCCCGAGGCGGTCTATCAGGAAGCCGTGACGTGGGCGACGCAGTTCGCCGGCGCGGCGACGTACGCCCTCCGGGCGGCCAAGGAGACCATCGACCGGGGACTCGAGGTCGACCTCGAGACCGGGCTCGGGATCGAGCGGCAGCAGTTCGCCGCCCTGTTCGCGACCGAGGACCGGACCATTGGTATGCAGTCGTTCGTCGAGAACGGCCCCGGGAAGGCGCAGTTCCGCGGGCGCTGATCCGTGGCGGGACCAAATCTGCCATCCTTCGTTCAACGTCCGAACGGACCGCTCGAGCAAAGGGATGTCAGTGGCAGACAAGTCAGGCAAGAAGGACAGCGACAAGAACGGCGACGGCAGCAGGCGCTCCATCAAGGGCGGCAGCACCACCGTGTCGCAGGTGCGCACCCGAGTGGCGCAGGTGGTGTGGCTGGTCTTCGTGGTGGCGGCGGTCTTCCTGTCGGTGGGCGCCCTCTGCGTCGCGCTGTCGTTCAACCCCAACAACCCACTGGTGGAGTTCTTCATCGCGGGCGCCAACTTCTTCGACCTGGACATCTTCTCGCGCAAGGGCGGCATCAAGACGTTCGACGGCAGCAACGCCGACGTCAAGAACGCCCTCTTCAACTGGGGGATCGGGGCGATCGTGTGGCTCATCGTCGGGCGGATCGTGGTGCAAGATCATCCAGCCGTGAGGGTCCGTGGTTGTGACCCACGACTCGCTGTGAGCGACCCCACCGGCTGGCGTGTTTCGCCGAAGGTTTCCCGCTAGTAACCTCGCCGCACAACCTCATCGGCGACACCCGAGTGCACAGGAGGGGCCGCAACGGCCACACCATGAACATTGTTGTCTGTGTGAAATACGTTCCCGACGCCACCGGCGACCGGCACTTCGAGGACGACAAGACCGTCGACCGCGTTGGCGTCGACGGACTGCTGTCCGAGCTCGACGAGTACGCCGTGGAGCAGGCCCTCCAGATCAAGGAGAAGGCCGAGAACCCCGACGACGTCGAGGTCATCGCCCTCACGGTCGGTCCCGAGCAGGCCGTGGACGCGGTCCGCAAGGCCCTCCAGATGGGCGCCGACAAGGGTGTCCACGTGCTCGACGACGCGATCGCCGGCTCCGACGCCATCGCGACCTCGCTCGTGATTGCCAAGGCGATCGAAAAGATCGGGTCGACCGACCTCGTGGTCTGCGGCATGTCGTCGACCGACGGCAGCATGAGCGTCGTCCCGGCGATGCTCGCCGAGCGGCTCGAGCTCCCGCAGGTCACCCTCGCCTCGGTGATCGAGACCCAGGGCGACCAGGTCCGGATCAAGCGCGACAGCGACTCGGCGACCGACGTGATCGGCGCGACGATGCCGCTCGTGCTCTCGGTGACCGACCAGTCCGGCGAGGCCCGCTACCCGTCGTTCAAGGGGATCATGGCGGCCAAGAAGAAGCCGCTCGACACCTTCTCGCTCGGCGACCTCGGCGTCGAGGCCGACCAGGTCGGCCTCTCGGTCGCCTGGTCCGAGGTGCAGGAGACGACCGAGCGGCCGCCCCGCACCCAGGGCGAGATCGTCACCGACGAGGACGGCTCGGGCGCCAAGGCGCTCACCGAGTTCCTCGCCTCCAAGAAGTTCATCTGAGCCCTTCGAGACGGTCGCTGCGCGACCTCCTCAGGAACCGAAAGAGAGAGCATGTCTGAGATCCTGGTTCTGATCGACCACGCCGAGGGCGCGGTCAAGAAGCCCACCTACGAGCTCCTCACGCTGGCGCGCCGCCTCGGCGACCCTTCCGCGGTGTACATCGGACCGGCCGACAAGGCCTCCGAGGCCACCGAGAAGGTCAAGAAGTACGGCGCCGAGAAGGTCTACGTCGTCGACGACAGCGAGATCAAGGGCTACCTCGTCGCGCCCAAGGCCGAGGTGCTCCAGCAGCTGGTCGAGAAGGCGTCCCCGGACGCCGTACTCATCCCGTCGTCCTTCGAGGGCAAGGAGATCGCCGCCCGGCTGGCGATCAAGATCGAGTCCGGCCTGATCACCGACGCGGTCGACGTCGAGGAGGGTCCCTTGACGACCCAGTCCGTGTTCGCCGGCAACTACACGGTGACCGCCAAGGTCACCAAGGGCACGCCGGTGATCACCGTGAAGCCGAACTCCGCCACGCCCGAGGAGCACGAGGGTGCGGCCGCGGTCGAGGAGTTCGCCGCGACCATCTCCGACGGTCGCCAAGGGCGCCAAGGTCGTGGCCTCGCAGCCGCGCAAGTCGACCGGCCGCCCCGAGCTCACCGACGCCGCGATCGTGGTGTCCGGTGGGCGTGGCACCGGCGGCGAGTTCGGCGCGATCGAGGAGTTCGCCGACGCCCTCGGCGCCGCGGTCGGTGCCTCGCGTGCCGCCGTCGACTCCGGCTGGATCCCGCACAGCTTCCAGATCGGCCAGACCGGCAAGACCGTCTCCCCGCAGCTCTACATCGCCAACGGCATCTCCGGTGCCATCCAGCACCGCGCCGGCATGCAGACCTCGAAGACGATCGTGGCCGTCAACAAGGACGAGGAAGCCCCGATCTTCGAGCTCGTCGACTTCGGAGTGGTCGGTGACCTGCACAAGGTGCTGCCTGCCGCCACCGAGCAGATCAACGAGCGCAAGGGCTGACCCGCCCGAAACTTATCGGGCGGGTCAGCGCGTTCTAGGCTCGTCCCATGAGCACCGCAACCTCGGTCGCCGAGGCCGCCGGACGCGCCCGCCGGGCCAGCCGCGGCCTGGCCCTGGCCACCCGGGCGCAGAAGGACCGGGCGCTGCACGCGATGGCCGACGCGCTCGGCGGGGCCGAGCAGGAGATCCTCGCCGCCAACGCCGAGGACGTGGACCGGGCCGAGGCCGGTGGCACACCCGCCAACGTCGTCGACCGGCTCCGGCTGACGCCGGAACGGCTCGCGGCCATGGCGGACGGCCTGCGCGACGTGGCCGGGCTCCCCGACCCGGTCGGCGAGGTGCTGCGGGGGAGCACCCTCGCCAACGGGCTGGAGCTGCGCCAGGTCCGGGTGCCGTTCGGCGTGGTCGGGATGATCTACGAGGCCCGCCCCAACGTCACCGCCGACGCCGCCGGGATCTGCCTGAAGTCCGGCAACGCCGTCCTCCTGCGTGGCAGCTCCAGCGCCCGGTCGAGCAACGCGGCGATCGTCGCGGCCCTGCGCGCCGCTGTGGAGTCCGCCGGCCTCGACGCGGACGTCGTCCAGCTGGTCCCGGGCGACTCCCGGGAGAGCGTCAAGGAGCTGATGCGGGCCCGCGGGCTGGTCGACGTCCTGATCCCACGCGGCGGCGCCGGCCTGATCCGCAGCGTCGTGGAGGAGTCCACGGTCCCGGTGATCGAGACCGGGGTCGGCAACTGCCACGTCTACGTCGACCGCGCCGCCGACCTCGACAAGGCGCTCGCGATCGTGGTCAACGCCAAGACCCACCGGACCAGCGTCTGCAACGCCGCCGAGTCGCTGCTGGTCCACGCCGACGTCGCGGACGCGCTGCTGCCCCGGCTGGTCCCGGCCCTCCAGGAGGCCGGGGTGACGATCCACGGCGACCGCGCACTTCGGCGCGTACGACGGCGTCGTGGCGGCCACCGACGACGACTACGCGACCGAGTACCTCTCCCTCGACATCTCGGCCCGCGTCGTCGACGACCTCGACGCCGCGATCGAGCACATCCACCGCTTCTCCAGCCACCACACCGACGCGATCGTCACCGAGGACCAGGGAGCGGCCCGGAGGTTCGTCGCCGCGGTCGACGCCGCCGCCGTGCTCGTCAACGCCTCCACCCGGTTCACCGACGGCGCCGAGTTCGGCTTCGGCGCCGAGATCGGCATCAGCACCCAGAAGCTCCACGCCCGCGGTCCGATGGGTTTGCCGGAGATGACGACGTCCAAGTACGTCGTCACCGGGGACGGTCACGTCCGCTGACCCTCTCCCCGGTAGGCTTGCCGGCATGTCGCCCGTCCTGTCAACCGTCGTCCTGGCCGCGGAGTCCCACGAAGAGGTCAACGAGACCCTGAACTGGGCCATCGGCGGGGGGAGCCTCCTGATCCTGATGGCGCTGATGGGTGTCCTGGTCGCCTTCGGCGGGGGACGCGAGCACAGCTGAGCGCCGATCCCGCCTCCACCGAGCCCCGGGCCCGCAGGGTCGGGGTGATGGGTGGCACGTTCGACCCCATCCACCACGGCCACCTCGTGGCCGCCAGCGAGGTCCAGGCGTGGTTCGACCTCGACGAGGTGGTGTTCGTGCCGACCGGCCGGCCCTACCAGAAGTCCGACCGGGTCATCTCGCCCGCCGAGCACCGCTACCTGATGACGGTCATCGCGACCGCGGCCAACCCGCGCTTCCGGGTCTCCCGGGTCGACATCGACCGCGCCGGGCCGACGTACACCATCGACACGCTGCGCGACCTCCACGCCGAGATGCCCGACGCCGAGCTCTACTTCATCACCGGCGCCGACGCGCTGGCCGACATCTTCACCTGGCGCAACGTCGGGGAGCTCTTCGAGCTCGCCAACTTCGTCGGCTGCACCCGGCCCGGGTACGAGATGGACGCCTCGACCCTCGGCTCGATCCCCGCCGAACGGGTGACCCTGGTCGAGATCCCCGCCCTGGCGATCTCCTCCACCGACTGCCGTGCACGCAAGCAGCGAGGCGAGCCCGTGTGGTACCTCGTTCCCGACGGCGTGGTCCAGTACATCGCCAAGCACAACCTCTACCCAGCGAAAGACACCGCATGAGCACCCCATTCAAATGCTCACTTCGTTCCGCTTTGAACAGGGACCCCGCATGACCGCAACCGAACACGCCCTCACCCTCGTCCGTGCCGCTGCCGCTGCGGCGGCCGAAAAGCTCGGACAGCAGATCATCGCCTTCGACGTCAGCGACCAGCTCGCGATCACCGACGCGTTCGTGCTCGCCTCGGCCAGCAACGACCGGCAGGTCAAGTCGATCGTCGACGAGGTCGAGGACAAGCTGCGCGAGATCGGGGCCAAGCCGATCCGTCGCGAGGGCGAGCGCGACGGGCGCTGGGTGCTGATCGACTACGGCGAGATCGTGGTGCACGTCCAGCACGAGGAGGAGCGGGAGTTCTACGCGCTCGAGCGGCTCTGGCGTGACTGCCCGCTCATCGAGCTGCCCGCCGACGTGGTCTCCGGTGGTTGAGGAGGGCCGTCAAGGCCCGTCTCGAAACCCTGACCGCACGCTGGTCCTGCTCCGACACGGTCGGACGTCGTGGAACCTCGAACGCCGCGCCCAGGGCCACAGCGACGTCGAGCTCGACGACACCGGCCACGCGCAGGCGGCGGCGGTTGCGCCGTACCTCGCCGGGCTGACGCCGGTGCTGCTGTGGTCCTCCGACCTGGCTCGTGCCCGGCAGACGGCGGAGTACGTCGCCAAGGAGGCGCCGGTCAGCCTGCGACTCGACCCGCGACTGCGCGAGTTCGACCTCGGTGAGCGCACCGGCCTGACCATGACCGAGTTCGCCGAGGCCTACCCGGAGGAGTACCGCGAGTTCCGCGCCGGCCACTACGACGTCGTCCCCGGGGGTGAGGCTCGCGCCGAACGTCGTCGCCCGAGTGACCGCCTGCGTCGACGCGGCCCTGGCCGCGCTGTCGCCGGGGGACTGCGGCGTGCTCGTCGGGCACGGCGGATCCCTCAAGGTCTCGGTGCTGGAGCTGCTCGGCTGGTCGGAGGGTGCCGCCGCCGGCCTGCAGGCGCTGGACAACTGCGGGTGGGCGGTCCTCGAGGACAGCGGGGTCGACAGGCGGCTGCGGCTGGCGGCCTGGAATCGCACCGCACCCGATTTCGTGTCCGCTCCCGGAGTTGGCTAGGATTCCGCGAGTTGCCGACCGGCAACGAATGGGGCTGTGGCGCAGCTGGTAGCGCACCTGCATGGCATGCAGGGGGTCAGGGGTTCGAGTCCCCTCAGCTCCACCCAGGAACGCGGACCTTGCTGCGCCGGGCGCAGCTGGTATCGGCTGCGTCGGATCGTGCATGGCATGCAGGGGGTCAGGGGTTCGAGTCCCCTCAGCTCCACTCAGGAACGCGGACCTTGCTGCGCCGGGCGCAGCTGGTATCGGCTGCGTCGGATCGTGCATGGCATGCAGGGGGTCAGGGGTTCGAGTCCCCTCAGCTCCACCCATCTCATCCGGCGCACGGCGCCATCGGTTTGACGTTCGCTTTACTCGCGGCCGACAACCTCATCGCAGGATTCGATCCACCGACCACCCCCTTCGGTCGGTGGATCGAAACCTGTCAGAGCGAGGTGCGGCGATCCCGAGCCCCGACGGGCAGCGGTTTTATGGCCGTTTCACGTCGTGCGGTCAGGGTGGCGCTCACGGGTCCAGAGTTGGGCTCGACACCCCTCAGGCAGAGGGAGGGTTCCAGGAAGACACGTGCCCCCGCTGATGCCCGGCCGGGCCCGGCGAGGGCACGCTCCGGCTCGATCACCCAGGGCTCGCCCCCAGCCCACGTCGAGCCGGCCGCTCCACAGGAGCGACACTGACGGCGCGGCAGCGTCCCGACCCCCACAGACGGACGCTGCCGTGCCGCTTGGCGTCTGCGGTGTCCGCGTCAGGAGATCCGCAGGATCTCGGCCAGCACCTCGACGGCTTCCTCGGCCGAAGCGGCAACCCGCACCTCAGGGCCCGCGAACGCCGGCAGGTCGGTCCCGATCGTGACCACGGGTACGCCGGTGCGCGCGGCCAGCGCGACCTCCGAGAGCGTCCCCCAGGAGCCCCCGATCGCCAGCACGGCGTCGGCGGCCCGGACCAGCAGCGCGTTGCGCATCTCACCCATCCCCGTCGGCAGCACCACCGCGTGGCCGGGCGAGGCATCGGCCCGGTCCACGCCGGGCAGGATCGCGACCGCGGTGCCCCCGGCCGCGTCGACCCCCGCCGCGGCCGCGGCCATGACGCCGCCCAGCCCGCCGGTGAGCACGAGCCAGCCGCGCTCGGCCAGCAGCCGGCCGGCCGTCGTCGCGGCCTGCACAAGAGCGGGGTCGCGCGGCTCGCCGGCCCCGCTGACCAGGACGTTGGGCGGCGTCGTCATGCTGGGGCCATCAGGTGATCGTCATGCCGCCGTCGACCGGCAGTGTCTGCCCGGTGACGTAGCCCGCTGCGTCGGAGGCGAGGAACACCACGGCGGCGGCGAGCTCGGCGGGGTCGCCCTTGCGCCCGACCGGGATCCGCCCCTCCTGGGACTCCAGGTAGCCGTCGGGATACTGCTCGGTCATCTCGGAGGCGAAGAACCCGGGGGCGACCGCGTTCACCCGGATGCCCTTGCGGCCGGTCCACTGCTGGGCCAGGTCGCGGGTCATCCCGATCAGGCCCGCCTTGGACGCGGCGTACGCCGCCTGGGGGAGGCCGGCGGTGGTGAGCCCGAGGACCGAGGAGATGTTCACGATGCTGGACCCGGGCTGCATCACCCGGCCGCAGGCCTGGGCCATCCAGTAGCAGCCGTTGAGGTTGACGTCGATGACCGAACGGAACTGCTCGGGGCTCTCCCGCGTGGCGGGTACGGCGGTGCCGATCCCGGCGTTGTTGACGAGCACGTCGACCCGGCCGAACTCCGCCATCGCCGCCTCGACCAGGGCCGTGCACGCGTCGGGGTCAGCCACGTCTGTCGCGACCGTGAGGGCTCGGCGACCGGCCTCGCGCACGAGCGTGGCGGTGTCCTCGAGACGGTCGACCCTGCGGGCTCCGAGCACCACGTCGGCGCCCGCCTCCGCCAGCCCCTGCGCGAACGCCACGCCGAGACCGGACGAGGCCCCGGTGACGATCGCGACCCGGTCGTCGAGCCGGAACATGTCGGTGACTGTCATGGACTGGACCCTAGGGCAGGCGGGCGGTAGCGGCGAGACCCGACGGCGGGCATTCGCTACCATGAGGACATGCGGAGGATCCTGCTCCTTACCTAGCCGCATCGGTGCGCACACCCCGATGCGGCTGCCCCTCGTGCCCGAGGGGTTTTTTTGTGCGCTGGATCCACCCACCGACGTGAGAGAGACGACGATGAGCGACATCGAGCTGCGCGCAGCCCCAGCAACCACAGCCGAGCAGGAGCGGGCGACGTACGACGTCCACGCGGTGCAGGAGAAGTGGCGCAAGGTCTGGGACGACCTGGACCAGTTCCGTGCCGACGACGACTCGGAACGGGAGAAGCGTTACGCGCTGACGATGTTCCCCTACCCCAGCGGCGACCTGCACATGGGTCACGCCGAGGTGATGGCCCTGCACGACGTGGTGGCGCGCTACTGGTGGCACCAGGGCTACGAGGTGCTGAACCCGATGGGGTTCGACTCCTTCGGCCTGCCGGCGGAGAACGCCGCGATCCGCAACAACGCGTACCCCGCGACCTACACCTACGCCAACATCGAGACCCAGCGCCGGTCCTTCGACGAGTACGCCTGTGCCTTCGACTGGTCGCGCACGTTCAACACCAGCGACCCGGAGTACTACCGCTGGACGCAGTGGCTGTTCCTGAAGTTCCGCGAGCGTGGGCTGGCCTACCGGAAGAACAGCCCGGTCAACTGGTGCCCCAACGACCAGACCGTGCTGGCCAACGAGCAGGTCGTCGGCGGCGTGTGCGACCGCTGCGGCGCCGAGGTCACCAAGCGCGAGCTGACCCAGTGGTACTTCAAGATCACCGACTACGCCCAGGAGCTGCTGGACGAGCTGGACAACCTGGCGCCCACCTGGCCCGAGCGGGTCATCACCGCCCAGCGCAACTGGATCGGGAGGTCCGAGGGCGCCCACGTCGACTTCGTCGTCGCGGGCCGCGAGGAGCCGCTGACCGTGTACACCACCCGGCCGGACACGCTGTTCGGCGCGACCTTCATGGTGGTCGCGGCCGACGCGCCGCTGGCCGCCGAGCTGGTGGCCGACGAGTACCGGGACGCGTTCGAGACGTACCGGGAGGAGGTGCGCAGGTCCACCGACATCGACCGGCTGGCCTCAGACCGCCCCAAGACCGGCGTCTTCCTGGGCCGGCACGCCACCAACCCGCTGACCGGCACCCGGATCCCGGTCTACGCCGCCGACTACGTGCTGGCCGACTACGGCACCGGCGCGATCATGGCGGTCCCGGGACAGGACCAGCGCGACTGGGAGTTCGCGACGGTCTTCGACCTGCCGATCATCCGCACGGTTGAGCCGCCGGCCGATTGGGAGGGTGAGGCGTACACCGGCGAGGGCCCGGCGATCAACTCCGCCAACGACGAGATCGACCTGTCGGGCATGGGGGTCGACGAGGCCAAGGCCACCACGATCGCCTACCTGGAGCGGCAAGGTCTGGGCCGGGGCACGGTCAACTTCCGGCTGCGCGACTGGCTGCTGTCACGGCAGCGCTTCTGGGGAGTGCCGATCCCGATCGTGCACTGCGAGGAGTGCGGGGAGGTCGCCGTACCCGACGACCAGCTGCCGGTCACCCTGCCCGAGCTGAAGGGCGCCGACCTGAAGCCCAAGGGCGTCTCGCCCCTGGCCGCGGCCACCGACTGGGTCGAGGTGGAGTGCCCGTCGTGCGGCGGTCCCGCCCGGCGCGACTCCGACACGATGGACACGTTCGTCGACTCGTCGTGGTACTTCCTGCGCTACTGCTCACCCCACGACCACACCCAGGCCTTCGACCCGGCGCTGGTGAAGCAGTGGATGCCGTGCGACATCTACATCGGCGGTGTCGAGCACGCCGTCCTGCACCTGCTGTACGCCCGCTTCTTCACCAAGGTGCTGCGGGACATGGGTCTGCTGGACTTCGGCGAGCCGTTCGCGGCGCAGCTGAACCAGGGCATCGTCATCAACCGGGGCAAGAAGATGAGCAAGTCGCTGGGCAACGGCGTCAGTCTGGGGGACCAACTAGCTGAGTACGGCGTGGACGCGGTGCGGCTGACGATGGTGTTCGCGGGTCCGCCCGAGGACGACATCGACTGGGCCGACATGGCTCCCGGCGGCTCGCTGAGATTCCTGCAGCGGGCCTGGCGGCTGTCCGGCGACGTCACCTCGCCGGCCGGCGCGGCTCCGGAGGACGGCGACGCCGCCCTGCGCGGGGCGACCCACCGGACGCTGCACGAGGCGGCCCAGCTGATCGAGTCGCAGCGGTTCAACGTGATGGTTGCGCGCACCATGGAGCTGGTGAACACCACCCGCAAGGCGATCGACTCCGGGTGCGGTCCGGCCGACCCGGCCGTCCGCGAGGCCGTCGAGGCCGTGGCGATCCTGCTGTCGCTGGTCGCGCCCTACACGGCGGAGGAGATGTGGTTCCGGCTGGGCCACGAGCCGTCGGTGGCGCGGGCCGGTTGGCCGACGGTCGACCCCGCGCTGCTGGTCCAGGACACAGTCACCTGCGTGGTGCAGGTGCAGGGCAAGGTCCGCGCCCGGCTCGAGGTGTCGCCCGAGATCTCCGAGGCCGACCTGGAGGCCGCCGCGCTGGCCGACCCCGCCGTCGTACGCGCACTGGACGGGCGGACCGTCCGCAAGGTGATCGTGCGGGCGCCCAAGCTGGTCAACCTGGTCGTCTGACCCGGGCCGACTCGTTGAGTGGGGGGCAATTGACGCGTGAGTGGGGGATTTCTGTCATCGGTAGCGACAGAAATCCCCCACTCGCATGATGCAAATCCCCCACTCAACGGGGATGCGTCACGGCCGGTCGAAGCCGAACGTGTAGCTGCCGGAGCCGGTGTAGGACTCCACGCGCCACGAGTAGTTGCCACTCGTGCCGGAGTAGCTGATCTGCTCGTCCGGGCCGGAGCTGAGGCTCTGGGCCACGACCACCCACGAGGAGCCGTTCCACTTCTCCAGGTAGAGGTCGAAGTCGACGCCGGTCGGTCCGTCCAGGCACCCGACGTGGGTGCCCGAGATCGAGGAGAAGTAGTAGCCGTTGGGCCCCGGGTGGTAGTCGAGGTCACCGGCACCGCTGAGCGAGCCGGTGGCGGTCTCCGGAAGGCTGCTGCAGCCGGTCGGCGGCGGGGGCGGAGGGGTGCCGCCCGGGTCGCTGTACAGCAGCCGGTTCGGGGAGCCCGAGCCCGGGTTCGTCACCATGCCGGTCGTGGCGCTCGAGACGATCGCGTTGCTCACCGTCGCCGGCGAGGCACCCGGGTTGCCCTGCAGGTAGACCGCGGCCGCCCCGGCGACGTGCGGAGTCGCCATCGACGTGCCGCTGATCGTGTTGGTGGCCGAGTCGCTGCCGATCCAGGAGGACGTGATGCTCGAGCCGGGTGCGAACAAGTCGAGGCAGCTGCCGATGTTGGAGAAGTCCGAGCGGGCGTCGGTGCTTGTGGTGGAGCCGACCGTGAGTCCGGCGGCGACCCGGCTGGGCGAGCTGTTGCAGGCGTTCGCGCCGTAGTCGTTGCCGGCGGCCAGGGCGTAGGTGACGCCGTCGTTGATCGAGTTGATGACCGCGGTGTCCAGCGCCGAGGAGACCCCGCCGCCGAGGCTCATGTTCGCGACGGCCGGGGTGCCGGCCGTGTGGTTGCCGGTCACCCAGTCGATGCCGGCGATGACGCCGGAGTCGGTGCCGTTGCCCTGGCAGTCGAGGACCCGGACCGCCACCAGGCTGACGTCCTGCGCGACGCCGTACGTCTCGCCGCCGACGGTGCCGCCGACGTGGGTGCCGTGGCCGTGGCAGTCGTCGGTGCCGCGGCCGTCGTTGATCGCGCTGTAGCCGGAGGTCGCGCGGCCGCTGAACTCCGCGTGCGTACGACGCATGCCGGTGTCGATGATGTAGGCCTTCACTCCGGCGCCGGAGCGCTGGTAGGTGTAGGAGTTGTTGAGGGGACGCGCCCGCTGGTCGATCCGGTCGATGCCCCACGTCGCCGGTGACTGGGTGTCGCTGATGGTGACCTTGTTGTCCGCCTCGATGAACGAGACGTGCTTGTTGTTGCGCAGCTCGCTGAGCGCGGACTCCGACAGGGTGGCGGCGAAGCCGTCCAGCGCGCTGCTGTAGGTGTGGTGCACCTTGGCGCCCTTGTCCTTGGCCTTGTCCTTCGCGTCCTTGACTCTGGCCTTGGACGAGCCCTTGTCGAAGACCACGATGTAGCGGTCGCTCGCGGACGTGCCGTGGACGGGTGCCGGGCCGGCGTCGGCCGGGGTGTGCTTGTCCTTCGCCGGTCGGTCAGCGGTGGCTGCCGTCGGCGCGAGCACCAGGGCGGCGCTCGTCGTCGCGGCCAGGAGTGCGGCCGCGAGGCGGGGGTGTCGTGCGGACATGGGTGATCCCTTCCGAGAGTGAGTGACCCGGAGAGACTGAACCGCTTGTGGCCTGGGTCACAAGGGCTGGCACCCGTTAACAGTTAACTCGGGTCCCTCGCGGACGCCGGCTCGCTTCTTCGGCCAGACCCACCGGACCCCGGTGATCCCGGCGGTGCAGTCGGTGTCGACGACGTGCAGGCTGTGCTCGGCATCGAGCTCCAGGCGCTGGCCGTCCTTCCCGTCCTGGACGTGGAACGCCTCGGCCGGCAGCGCGCCCGGGTCGAACCTGATCTCCAGGAGGTACTGCCGCATCGGCAGCCGGAGCCGGCGGGTGTGCCGCACCTCGTAGGGGCGCGGCGTCGCCGCTCAGCACCTCGTAATCGACCACGACGGTCTGGCCTCGGCGCAGCGGCTCGAGGAAGACCAGCTCGCAGCCGATGATGCCCGAGTCGACGTCGCGGGCGATCGACCCGAGGCGGCAGCCTCGCAGCGCATGGATCTCCGGTGGCCCGGCCTGCGGGTCCTCGAGGCAGTGCATGACCACCCGGCGGTCGGGTCCGTCGCACCGGGCCCGCAGCACCTGACGCACCTGCATCGACAGCTGGCCGCGGTCGGGCCCCATGGTCACGACGTCGTGGAGGCTGATCCGCTCCAGCTCGGCGTCCCACCGGGTGTCGAGGCTCCGCAGCACCCTCGTCTGGGGCGGCTCGGGCCAGACCGCGTCGAGGTCCACGACCTGGCAGCGACGTCCGCGCTCGCGGGGCGGGGTCAGGGCGTGTTGCAGGCTGCCGCGGTCGAGCTCGAGGAGCTCCTCGAGATGGGGGAGCGCGGCCAGGGACTGCTTGCGACCGGGCTGGCTCCGGCCGGACTGCCAGTAGCTCAGGGTCGCCACGCTGACGGAGATGCCCCGGGCCTCGAGCCGTTCCCTGATCCGCTCGAGGCCGAGGCCACGCACCTCGATCGCGGTGCGCAGCACCTCGGCGAAGCTCCCGGACGACATCGGCCACGCGCGCCATTGAATCCGGGCCGGTGGCCGGTCGCAAGGGTGGGACGGCAGGTGAGCGGCCGCGAGCACTCGTGACAGGCTTCGCTAGCCTGCCGATGTGTCCCGGATCGTCGTCGTCACCGACTCGACCGCCTCGCTCCCCGCGAAGGTGGTCGCCGAGCGCGGCATCGTCGTCGTACCCCTCCAGGTGGTGATCGGCGCCGACGTGCTCGACGAGGGGTCCGAGGGCGCCACGCCGGAGCTGGTGGCGGAGGCGCTGCGGGAGTTCCGTCCGGTGAGCACGTCCCGTCCCTCACCCTCGGTGATGCTCGAGGTCTACGAACGTGCCGCCCGGGAGGGCGCCACCGCGGTGGTGTCGATCCACCTCTCCGGCGACATGAGCGGCACCTTCGAGTCCGCCCAGCTCGCGGCCCGCGAGGCCTCGATCCCGGTGACCGCCGTGGACACCCGCCAGGTGGGGATCGCGACCGGGTACGCCGTGCTCGCGGCCGCCGACGTGCTCGACGCGGGCGGTTCGGCGGAGGACGCGGCCGAGGCCGCACGGTCCCGGGCCGCCGCGTCGTCGTCGCTGTTCTACGTCGACACCCTGGAGTACCTCCGCCGCGGCGGCCGGATCGGCGCGGCCGCCGCCCTCTTCGGCGGTGCGCTCGCGGTGAAGCCGCTGCTGACGATCGACGACGGCGTGGTCGCCACGCTCGAGAAGGTGCGGACCGTCGGCGCGGGCGCTCAGCCGGCTGGAGGAGCTGGCGGTGCTGGCCGCGGAGGACCAGCAGGTGGACGTGTGCGTCGCCCACCTGGCCAGCCCCGACCGGGCCGGGCAGCTCACCGAGCCGCTGACCGAACGGCTCGCCGACAACCTCTCCGGCCGGGAGGTCTGGTGCGGGGAGCTGGGCGCCGTGCTGGGCGCGCACGTCGGCCCCGGCATGCTCGCGGTCTGCGTCGCGCCGGTCCTCGACCGGTAACCGTCGCACAGGCCCGCGTGGCCGCGCCAGTTCTCCACAGGCGACGATCCCGGACTTCCCGAGCGGCCGCGTGCGTTCCTACCTTCGGCGGCATGGGGAACCGTCGTCCGAGCCAGGAGCACCAGGAAGCCGTCTCCCGGCGACTCGCGCTGCTGAGCGCCGAGCTCGACGGTGTCCGGGGCCGGCGGCTGGACGACCCGACCGTGGCCCGGCGGTGCCGCAGCCGGACGGGTTCGCGATGCCGCTGACCCACACCCGGGTCCCGCGGCGCGACCCTCACCGGCTCCCGGACCCGAGCCGGCCCCGGAGCCCGATCCGGCGCCCGCGCCGCTCGTCGCCCCACCGGGGCGGCACGCCTCCCGCCGGCCGGGCCGCAGCCTGGCCGACGCGGTGCCACCGACACTGCGCGGTCGCGTGGCCCTGGGGCCGGCGCAGCTCGCCCTCGTGGCGGGCCTCGTCGCGCTGGGACTGGCGGTGACCTGCTGGTGGGTGATCCGCGGCGACGCCGCAGGAGGTGGCGGCGCCCGTCGGTGAGCAGCCCTGCCGGCGGCCTGGCCACCCCGGCCGTCCCGGTCGGCGTCGGCGTCGGCCTCCGCGGCAGGCGGGGGAGACCGACGGCAAGGTCACCGTCGACGTCGCGGGCAAGGTACGCCGCCCCGGCATCGCCGTGCTCGACGCCGGGGCGCGGGTGATCGACGCGCTCGAGGCGGCCGGCGGGGCCCGGCCGGGGGTCGACCTCACGTCGCTCAACCTGGCCCGGCTGCTCGTCGACGGCGAGCAGATCGTGGTCGGGGTGGCGGCGCCGACCGGCGTGGCCGGCGCGGCGGCCTGCCGATCCCACCGGGCGCCACCGACCGGCCCGCTGGTCAACCTCAACACCGCCGACCAGGCACTGCTCGAGACCCTGCCCGAGGTCGGGCCGGTGACCGCGGAGGCGATCCTCGCCTGGCGCACCGAGCACGGCGGGTTCACCGCGGTCGACGAGCTGCTCGAGGTGGACGGCATCGGCGACGCGACGCTGGCGACGATCACCCCCCACGTCACGGTGTGAGCGGTGACGCGGAGGACCGCGACGTCCCCGACCTCCGGCTGCCGCTGCTCGGGGTGGCGGCCTGGGCCGGTGGGCTGGCCGGTCACCTGCTGCCGGCTGGGCGTCAGCGGTGGCCGGCGGTCGCCGGTGCGGTCGTGGGCCTGCTCGTCGTCCGCACGCGGCTGCACCGCCGGCCGCGCGGTCACGCTCTGCGGTGTGCTGCTGGTCTTCGCGGCGGTGGCCGCGAGCGCCGTGCTCCGCCAGGCAGCAGGTCGAGCACAACCCGGTCGCCGCCCTGGCCGACGAGCACGCGGTCGCGACCCTCGAGCTGACCGTGACCTCCGACCCGCGGGTCGTGGACGGGAGGTACGCCGAGCAGGTGCTGCTCCGCGCCCGGGTCACCGAGGTCGCCGGGCGCGGGCGGGTGCACGCCCTCGGCACCCCCGTGCTGGTCCTCGCCGACGACGCCTGGGCCGGGGTGCGGCTGGGGAGCCGGTTGCGCACCGTCGGGCGGCTGTCGCCGGCGGACGGTCACGGAGTCGCCGCCGTCGTGTCCGTCCACGGGCGACCCGAGCTGGTCGGCCGGCCCGGCCGTGTGGTGGCGCGGCGCGGACGCCGTCCGCGAGCTCGATCCGCGACTCGGTCGCGCACCGGCCCCCCAGCCAGCGGGCGCTGGTGCCCGGCGCTGGTCGACGGCGACGACGCCGGGCTCGACCCGGACCTCGCCGACGACTTCCGCGACGACCGGGCTGACCCACCTGATCGCGGTGTCGGGCACCAACCTCACCCTGGTGGTCGGGTTCCTGCTGGTGCTGGCGCGCTGGTGCGGGGTGCGCGGCCGCTGGCTGTACGTCGTCGGCGCGCTGGGCATCGTCGGGTTCGTGCTGCTGGCCCGCACCGAGCCGAGCGTGCGTGCGCGCGGCCGCGATGGGGACCGTCGCCCTGCTCGGCGATGGGCACCGACGGGCGGCACCGCGGCGCCGCGGGCGCTCGGCGTCGCCGTGGTGGTGCTGCTGCTGGTCGACCCGTGGCTGGCCGTGTCGCGTCGGCTTCGCGCTGTCGGTGCTCGCCACCGCCGGCATCCTGCTGCTCGCGCCCGGGCTGGCGCGACGCGCTGGCGCGGTGGCTGCCCCGGTGGCTGGCGGAGGCGATCGCGGTCCCGGCCGCCGCCCAGCTGGCCTGCACGCCGGTGGTCGCCGCGATCTCGGGCCAGGTCAGCCTCGTCGCGGTCGCCGCCAACCTCGCGGTCGGCGCCGGCGGTCGGGCCGGCCACCGTGCTCGGCCTGGCCGGCGGGCTGGTCGGGCTGGTCTGGCCGCCGCGCGGGCGGCTGCTCGGCACCTCGCGGCTGCTGCGTGGCCTGGATCGTCGACGGTCGCCAGCACGGCGCCGCGCTGCCCGCGGCCGCGGTCGACTGGGGCACCGGCGTCCTGGCCGCTGGCGGTGCTCACCGCTCCTGACCGTGCTGGTCGCGCTCGCGGCGCCGTGCCTGCTGCGGCGCCGGTCGGCGGCGCTCGCCTGCTGCGGCGCTGCTGGTGGTCGCCGTCCTGGTCCGGCCGCCGACCCCGGGCTGGCCGCCGACGGGCTGGGTGCTCGTGGCCTGCGACGTCGGCCAGGGCGACGCGCTCGTGCTGAACGCCGGCGCCGGGCGCGGCCGTGGTCGTCGACGCCGGCCCGGACCCGGCCGCGGTGGACGGCTGCCTGCGACCGGCTCGACATCGACGAGGTGCCCGCTGGTGCGTGCTCACCCACTTCCACGCCGACCACGTCGACGGGCTGGCCGGGGTGCTCGACGGGCGCCGGTCGGGGAGGTCGTGGTCACCGGGCTGGCCGACCCGCCCGACGGCGCCGCGCGTGGTCGCCGAGGCGGCCGGGCGGCGGGCCTGGCGGCCGCACGCGGCGCCGTACGGCGAGACCCGCACGGTCGGCGCCGTCACGCTCCAGGTGCTGTGGCCGCCGCCCGGCCCGGCGCCGACCGGGCCGGGCGACGGGAGCGCCGCCAACGACGCCAGCGTGGTGCTGCTGGTCGAGGTGGGCGGGGTGCGGCTCCTGCTGACCGGCGACGTCGAGCCGCGCGGCCCAGGCCGCGCTGGCCCGGACCTGGCCCGGGCTGCGGCGTCGACGTGCTCAAGGTGCCGCACCACGGCAGCCGCTACCAGGACCTCGCCTTCCTGATCGGCCTCGGCGCCCGGGTCGCGCTGGTGTCAGGTGGGGGAGGACAACGACTACGGCCACCCGGCGCCGGGACGCTCGACGCCGCTGGCCGCGGCGGCGCCGAGGTGCTGCGCACCGACCTGGACGGCGACGTCGCTGTCGTGGTCCGCGACGGCGAGCTGGACGCCGCGACCGGGCCGTGACTCGCGCGGCCCGCACGGCGCGGGGGTGCGCTGTGGCGAAGGTGCGCGCACCATGGCAGGCCCCGCGCCCGCCGACGTCCTCGGCCGGGTCACCCTGGTGACCGGCAAGGAGGAGTTCCTCAACGAGCGCACCGTCGCCGTCGGTGCGCGCCGCGGTCCGTCGGCCACGACGCCGAGGCCGAGCTCTCCGAGACCCGCGGCGCCGACCTCGACGCTGGCGACGCTCGGCGAGCTGGCCGCGCCGTCGCTGTTCTCCACGCACCCGCTGCGTCGTGGTGCGCGGCCTCGAGGACCTGCCCGAGGAGTCGGTCGACGGCCTGCTCGGCTACGCCGCCGCGCCGCCGAGGACGTCGCGCTGGTGCTCGTCCACGGCGGCGGGCAGAAGGGCAGCGGCGTGCTCACCAAGCTGCGCAAGCTCGGCCCGGTCACCGAGTCGAAGTCGGCGCGAGCTCAAGGCGTCGGAGTTCCCGGGCTTCGTCGCCGCCGAGGTGCGCGTCGCCACGGCGGCACGATCGACCAGGAGGCCGCCGGCTTCCTGGTCCAGGCGGTCGGCCAGGACCTGCGGTCGCTGGCCGCCGCCGCCCACCAGCTGGCCAACGACTTCCCGGGCGAGCCGCTCGACGGTCGAGCTGGTCAAGCAGTACTTCGGCGGCCGGGCCGAGGCCAAGTCGTTCGCGGTCGCCGACGCCGCGTTCTACGGGCGCCGCGAGGCCGCGCTCGAGGAGCTGCGCTGGGCGCTCGACGCCGGCACCGCCGCCGGTCCTGGTCACCTGCGCCGTTCGCCGGCAGCGCGCGCGGGCTGGCCCGCTACAAGCGGCGCCGCGCGCGGGCATGCGCGAGGCCGACCTGGCCCGCGAGGTCGGGGTGCCGCCGTGGAAGCTGCGCACGCTGCGCGACCAGTCCCGCGGCTGGGCCGACGCCGGGCATCGCCCGGGCGATCCGGGCGGTCGCCCAGGCCGACGCCGACATCAAGGGCGCGGCCAGCGACGCGTCGTACACCCTGGAGCGGCTGGTGCTCACCGTCACCGCCCTGCGCGCGCTGAGCGCTGACGCGCCCGGAAATGACGCAGCTGACCCGTCGCGAAGTCTCGCGACGGGTCAGCGCGGAGCGCGGTGGCTCAGAGCGAGGCGGCCTTCTTGGCGATCGCCGACTTGCGGTTCGCGGCCTGGTTCTTGTGGATGACGCCCTTGGAGGCGGCCTTGTCGAGCTTGCGGGCGGCGTCGCGGCCGGCGGCGATGGCGGCGTCCTTGTCGCCGGCCTCGGCGGCCTCGCGGAACTTGCGCACGGCGGTCTTCAGGCCGGACTTGACGGCCTTGTTGCGCTCGTGCCGGCCGCTCGTTCTGCTTGTTGCGCTTGATCTGGGACTTGATGTTCGCCACTGCTGCAGCCTTCGTCGTGTCGGTGTCGGTGGTGCTGCTGAGGTTCGGGTGCGTCGGCGCGACACGGCGCCGGACGCGACGAGCAAGACTAGCAGCGGGCCGCGCGAGCCGCCCAAATCGGCCGACCGTCAGACCAGCCGCGGCGCTCGCACAGCCACGCCCAGCAGACCTCGCCCTGCCAGCGCTGGTGGTCGCGGAGGTGCGGGCGAGGTCGGCGGCACCGGCTCGTCGCGCTGCTGAAGAAGTAGCCCGACCAGCAGCGCCAGCACGATGTCGACGTGCTCGGCGGGCACGTCGCGCAGTCAGCGGCCGGCGCGGCGAGCACCGCGTCGACGTCGAGGCCGTCGCCGCGCGGCCCGATCAGCGTGAACAGCGTGTCGAGCCAGGCGGCGCCGAGGACCGGCCAGTTCCAGTCGCAGATCCACACGCGTGCCGTCGGCGCCGAGCAGGAAGTTGTCGTCGCGGACGTCGGTGTGCACGACGGTGTCGCCGGCGGTCGACCTCGGCGAAGCGGGCCGGCCAGCGCGGCGGCCTCGTCGAGGTGCGGGCAGGCCGGGCTGGGTGGCCCGCGACGTGGTCCCAGAACGCCGACCAGGTCGGCGAACTCGTCGGCGAAGGTGTCGAGCGCGAGCCCGTCGGGCGGCGGGGTGAGCTCGGCGGCCACGACCTCGCAGCGCGTCCAGGCAGGCGTCCAGGTCGTCGCGCCGCCAGGGCCGCGCGGGGTGCCGGCCCGTCGACGTACTCGAGCCCGAGCACCACCCAGTCGTCGTCGTAGCAGCCACAGCAGCCGCGGCGCCGGCACGCCTCCGGGCAGGGCGGCCAGCTTGCGCGCCTCCTCGCGGTAGGACGCCGCGAACGATCCTCTGCGCCTTCACCGAGGCGGCCTTCACGAAGTGCCGGGAGCCGTCCTCGCAGGTCAGCACGGAGGCGAAGCCCGGGGTGAACCCGGCGCCCTGCGACTCCGCCTCGACGACGGGCGACCCGCAGCTGCGCTCGACCAGGCGCGCAGGTCGGGCGGCAGGAACGGCCACTCCAGCCGGCGGGCGGTGCGGCCGGACGGGGCGGGGTACGTCGTCATGGGCGGCATCCTCGCTCGCGGGCGTGGGTGCGTCGAACGCCGACGTGCGGTCGCCGATCGTCCGGCGCCTGGGGACCGCGTGGAAGAATGACGCGACCCCTCGACGTCGTACCCGAAAGCCATCTGTGTCCTCCAAGACCGCGCCGCCAGCCCGGCCGCACCGACCCCGCGATCATCCGGAACTTCTGCATCATCGCGCACATCGACCACGGCAAGTCGACGCTGGCCGACCGGATGCTGCAGCTCACCGGGGTCGTCGACGAGCGGCAGCGCGCGGGCGCAGTACCTCGACCGGATGGACATCGAGCGCGAGCGCGGCATCACGATCAAGAGCCAGGCCGTCCGGATGCCGTGGACCGTCCCGGACGACAACGCCGAGGGCGCCGAGCCCGGCACCTACGTGCTCAACATGATCGACACCCCCGGCCACGTCGACTTCACCTACGAGGTGTCCCGGTCGCTCGAGGCGTGCGAGGCGGCGGTGCTGCTGGTCGACGCCGCGCAGGGCATCGAGGCGCAGACCCTGGCCAACCTCTACCTCGCGCTCGGCGCCGACCTGCACATCATCCCGGTGCTCAACAAGATCGACCTGCCGTCCGCCAAGCCCGAGAAGTACGCCGCGGAGCTCGCCGCACATCATCGGCTGCGACCCGTCGACGACGTGCTCCGGGTCTCGGCGAAGACCGGCGAGGGCGTCGAGACGCTGCTCAACGAGATCGTCCAGCAGACCCCGCCGCCGGTCGGCGACGCCGACGCGCCGGCCCGGGCGCTGATCTTCGACTCGGTCTACGACACCTACCGCGGCGTGGTCACCTACGTCCGCGTGGTCGACGGCAAGCTCAGCCACCGCGACCGGATCAAGATGATGTCCACCGGCGCCGTCCACGAGATGCTCGAGGTCGGCGTGATCAGCCCGGAGCCGGTCAAGGCCGGCGAGATCGGCGTCGGCGAGGTCGGCTACCTGATCACCGGGGTGAAGGACGTGCGCCAGTCCCGGGTCGGCGACACCGTCACCTCCCAGCACCACGGCGCCGACCGAGGCCGCTCGGCGGCTACAAGCACCCCAACCCGATGGTGTTCGCCGGGCTCTACCCGATCGACGGCGACGACTACCCGACGCTGCGCGACGCGCTGGACAAGCTGCAGCTCAACGACGCCGCCCTGGCCTACGAGCCGGAGACCTCGGGGGCGCTCGGCTTCGGCTTCCGGTGCGGCTTCCTCGGCCTGCTGCACATGGAGATCGTGCGCGAGCGGCTCGAGCGCGAGTTCAACCTCGACCTGATCTCGACCGCCCCCAACGTGGTCTACGAGGTCACGATGGAGGACGGCACCGAGTACGAGGTGACCAACCCGAGCGAGTACCCCGCCGGCAAGGTCGCCGAGGTCCGCGAGCCGGTGGTCCGGGCCACGATCCTGACGCCCGGCCGACTTCATCGGCACGATCATGGAGCTCTGCCAGGCCAAGCGCGGCAGCCTCCAGGGCATGGACTACCTGTCCGAGGACCGCGTCGAGATGCGCTACACGCTGCCGCTGGCCGAGATCGTCTTCGACTTCTTCGACCAGCTGAAGTCCCGCACCAAGGGCTACGCCTCGCTCGACTACGAGCCCACCGGCGACCAGGCCGCCGACCTGGTCAAGGTCGACATCCTGCTCCAGGGCGAGCCCGTCGACGCGTTCAGCGCGATCGTGCACAAGGACGCGGCCTACGCCTACGGCGTGATGCTGGCCGGCAAGCTCAAGGAGCTGATCCCGCGCCAGCAGTTCGAGGTGCCGATCCAGGCCGCGATCGGGTCGCGGGTGATCGCCCGGGAGAACATCCGGGCGATCCGCAAGGACGTGCTCGCCAAGTGCTACGGCGGCGACATCACCCGCAAGCGCAAGCTGCTGGAGAAGCAGAAGGAGGGCAAGAAGCGGATGAAGATGGTCGGCCGGGTCGAGGTCCCCCAGGAGGCCTTCATCGCCGCGCTCTCCAACGCCCCCACCGGCGAGAAGTCAGGCCGGAAGTAGCCCAGCCGCAGCACCCGGACGCGGACAGCAGGACGCCGGGTTCCGGAGGGGGCGTCCGGAACCCGGCGTCGCCCGCGGTGTCCCGCCTGCGTAGGCGGACGCCGGGGCTCTCGGTGCTGCTTGGCGCCCTAGCAGCCCAGGGCTGGACCCGGCGTGTCGGTCAGGCCGTCGACGAGCATGCCCTCCGCGGGCAGCACCTCGACGTGGCCGAACCCGATCGCGTGGCCGTCACCCAGCAGCGCACGGCGCAGCTGGGCCTGGTTCCAACCGGGCCGGTTGCGCGCGGGGCGGAACGGTGTCCTGTAGCGCACCCGCAGCTGGCCCGGCAGGGCGCCCGGCCGGCGCTCGACGAGATTCACGGGCCGGCCTCGAACCGGACCTGGGTGTTGGCCGCTGCCCGGAACTCGGCGGAGTCGATGAACCCCGGCGCGATCGCGGTCGCCGTCGGCGCGGAAAGCAACGAACGGGACGACGATGTCGCCGTTGGCCAACTGCGCGCGGGCCCCTGGCCCCGAACTTGATCCGGTCGACGATGACCTCGTCGCTGCCGGCCGCCGAGGTGACCACGATGCGGTCACCGGGTCGGATGTTCGGCGTGGCTGCCCTCCCAGCAGTCCCCGGGGAGGGGTGCGCCCTCGGGGCCGTGGTTGACCTCGAGTCCGATCCCTGTGCCTCGCCTCGCCGCGGGCCGACCGGTGGCGGTGCCGATGAGCGTCGTCCCGGAAAACTTCGACGGTCAGCTCTTCGCCGAGCGCGTAGCCGAAGACGGCGACGAAGTCGATGTTGTGGAAGACGGTGATGTTGTGGCCGTCGTCCATCATCCACCACAGTTCCCTGTGCCGGCGTGGTGCTGAGCATCGTCGGCACCAGCGCCGCCACTCGCGACCGCCACTGCGGCCTTCAGCCTTCTGGTCCTGCCCTTGCGACGGGCTCCACCGTGGTTGCGTTCATTTGACTGCTCCTCCCAACGCCGCGCCAGGCGGACGCCGGGGCTTCCTGTCCATGGTCGGTCCCAGCCGTCACGGCGGCGTGAAATGGTGGGCCGGATGCAATCGAGCCACTGGTCAGCGATGAAACTTCCCGACGGCGTCCTCGGCATGGCGGGGCGTGGTCCCGACTGGGCGCGCTGGGTCGAACGCCTGCCCGGGCGCCTCGCGTCGCTGCTCGAGGAGTGGGAGCTGACCCCCGACGGCTGGTCGATGCACGGCTACTGCTCCATCGTCGTGCCGGTACGGACCAGTGACGGGGAGACCGCGGTCCTCAAGGTGGCGTTCGACGTCGACGAGGAGTCCGAGCACGAGCACCTCGCCCTGCGGCACTGGGGCGGACGCGGCGCCGTACGCCTCCTGCGCGCGGACCCTCACCGGCGGGCGATGCTGCTCGAACGCCTGCACCACGAGGACCTGACCGCGGCTGCCCGACCTCGAGGCGTGCGAGGTGGTCGCCGCGCTCTACCCCCGGCTGCACCTGCCCGCGCTGCCCCAGCTGCGCACGGTCACGTCGTACGTCGAGCGCTGGTCGGCCGCTCTCGCGACCATGCCCCGCAGCGCGCCGATCCCGCGGCGGATGGTGGAGCAGGCCCTGTCACTGGCGCGGGACCTCGTCGCCGACCCCGCCAGCACGGGCGTCATCGTGCACGGCGACCTGCACTACCTGAACGTGCTCGCGGCCGACCGGGAGCCCTGGCTCGTCGATCGACCCCAAGCCGATGTCCGGCGACCCGCACTTCGAGCTCGCGCCGATGCTCTGGAACCGCATGGACGAGCTGGGCGACGCCGTCCGGGCAGGCGTACGACGGCGCTTCCACACGCTCGTCGACGCGGCCGGGCTGGACGAGGCCCGGGCCCGCGACTGGGTCATCGTCCGGATGGTGCTCAACGCCCACTGGGCGGTGGAGGACGCCCAACGGGCGGGATCGCGACCTCTCGGCCGACGAGCGGGACTGGATCACCAGCTGTATCGCGATCGTGAAGGCGGTCCAGGACTGAGAGGATCGCGGCATGACTGCGATCATCCGCTCCGTCAACGTCGGGCGACTCCGCGCCCACGCGAGTGGGCCGAGATCGGCCGGACCGCGATCGAGAAGCACGCGGTCACCGGGCCGGTGCACGGTCAGGGCCCTCGGCCTCGCGGGCGACCAGGTCGGCGACACCGTCCACCACGGAGGAATCGACCAGGCCGTCTACGCGTTCGCTCGCGAGGACCTCGACGACTGGGCCGAGCGGCTCGGGGCGCCGCTCGCCGACGGCATGTTCGGCGAGAACCTCACGACGTCGGGCATCGACGTGAACGAGGCCGAGGTCGGCGAGCGCTGGCGGGTCGGCAGCGCCCTGTTCGAGGTGGCGTCCGTGCGCATCCCCTGCAACGACTTCAAGGGCTGGATGGGCGAGTCGGGCTTCGACAACGCCGGCTGGGTGAAGCGGTTCGCCGCGGTGGGCAGGCCCGGGCCCTACCTGCGGGTCGTGGAGGAGGGCACGCTCCAGGCCGGCGATGCGCTGGTCGTCGAGCACCGGCCCGGCCACGGCGTCACCGTGTCGACCATGTTCCGGGCCCTGACCACCGACCGCTCGTTGCTGCCGGAGCTGCTCAGGTCGACGGACTCGTCGCCGAGGCCAGGCAGGCAGCCGAGAAGTACGTCGCCGCGACGTCAGACCGGGCCAGCCCGGAAGAGGATGACCAAAGTGCGGGTCGTGCTACCGGTCGCGTAACCGGGTGATCTAGGTTACTGCGCGCAAGACGTTGCGGTCTCCGCCGTCGCGACGCGCCGTTCCCGAGACGCAGCAGGAGTGTCATGCCCAGTCACCAGCCCGAGGAACATCGACACCAGCTTCGTCGACAACCTGACCCCGAACGTCGCGATCCAGTTCCTCGACCGGGTCGAGAAGAGCCCCGACGCCGAGGCCTACCGCTTCCCCGGGGCGAGTCCTGGGAGTCCGTGACCTGGCGGGACACCGGCGCGGAGGTGTCGCGACTCGCCGCCGGCCTGCTCGCGCTCGGCATCGAGATGGAGCAGCGGGTCGGCATCGCGTCCAGCACGCGCTACGAGTGGATCCTCGCCGACCTCGCGATCATGTGCGCCGGCGGCGCGACGACCACGGTCTACCCGTCCACCAACGCCGAGGACACGGCGTACATCCTGAGCGACTCCGAGTGCCGGGTGGTCTTCGCCGAGGACGACGAGCAGATCGCGAAGCTGCAGGACCGCAAGGCCGAGCTGCCGCACCTGTCGAAGGTCGTGACGTTCGAGGGCGCCGCGGACGGCGACTGGATCATCGGGATGGACGACCTCGCCAAGCTCGGGGAGGACTACCTCGCCGAGCACCCTGACGTGATCAAGGAGAAGGCCGAGGCGATCCGCCCGACCAGCTCGCCACGCTGATCTACACCTCCGGCACCACCGGACGCCCCAAGGGCGTGCGGCTCCGCCACCAGTCGTGGGTCTACGAGGGCGCCGCGATCCAGGCGCAGGACATCCTCGACGAGGAGCGACCTGCAGTTCCTGTGGCTGCCGATGGCCCACTCGTTCGGCAAGGTGCTGCTCTCCGACCCAGCTGGCGTGCGGCTTCGCCACCGCCGTCGACGGCCGGGTCGAGAAGATCGTCGACAACTGCGCCGCCGTGAAGCCGACCTTCATGGGCGCTGCGCCCCGCATCTTCGAGAAGGCCTACGGCCGGATCCAGACGATGCAGGCCGCCGAGGGCGGCGCCAAGGAGAAGATCTTCAACAAGGCGTTCGAGGTCGGGCTCAAGGTCGACCGGCTCAAGCGCGAGGGCAAGTCGGTCCCGCTGCCGCTGAAGCTCCAGCACGGCCTCTTCGACAAGCTGGTCTTCAGCAAGGTGCGCGAGCGCTTCGGCGGCCGGGTGCGGTTCTTCATCTCCGGCGCCGCCGCCCTCAACCGGGAGATCGCCGAGTGGTTCAACGCCGCGGGCATCGTGATCCTCGAGGGCTACGGCATGACCGAGAACTCCGCCGGTGCGGCCGTCAACCACCCCGACGACAACAAGATCGGCACCGTCGGCCGCGCGCTGCCCGGGGCCGAGGTCAAGATCGGCGACGGCGACGAGGTCCTGCTCCGGGGCCCCCACATCATGGACGGCTACCACAACCTCCCCGAGGAGACCGCGCGAGACGCTCGACGCCGACGGCTGGCTGCACACCGGCGACAAGGGCAGCCTCGACGAGCGAGGGCTACCTCACCATCACCGGCCGGATCAAGGAGCTCTTCAAGACCTCCGGCGGCAAGTACATCGCGCCGCCGGCGATCGAGTCGAAGTTCAAGGCGATCTGCCCCTACGCCAGCCAGTTCGTGGTGTTCGGCGACGAGCGCAACTTCTGCGTCGCGCTGATCACCCTCGACCCCGACGCGATGGCCGGCTGGGCCGAGGAGAACGGCATGGCGGGAGCGTCGTACTCCGACATCGTCGAGCTCCGACGCGGTCCAGGCGATGGTGGGCGGCTACGTCGACGAGCTCAACAGCCGGCTCAACCGGTGGGAGACGATCAAGAAGTGGGAGCTGCTCGACCACGACCTGTCGGTCGAGTCCGGTGAGCTCACCCCGTCGATGAAGGTCAAGCGCAACGTCGTCGAGGACAACTACAAGGAGAAGATCGACGCGTTCTACGCCTGAGCCGGACCTCGGCAGCGGGTGTGCGAAGTCCAGCAGGCACCCGGCGTGGTTGTGATGGATGGGCGTGCCCTCCGCCCTGCCCGCCGGTGACCCCGCGCCCGCCGACGGCTCCCTGCCCGACGCCGCGCTGGCCGGCCTCGGGGACCGGCCGTTCGGGCTCTACGTCCACGTGCCGTTCTGCACGGTGCGCTGCGGCTACTGCGACTTCAACACCTACACCGCCGAGGAGCTCGGCGGGGCGCCCGGCGCCTCCCGGGCGACGCTACGCCGAGGCCGCGATCGCCGAGATCCGGCTGGCCCGCCGGGTGCTCGGCGACGTCGACGTGCCGGTCTCGACGGTGTTCCTCGGCGGCGGTACGCCGACCCTGCTGCCGGCCGGTCGACCTGGGTGCGGTCCTGGCGGCGGTCGCCTCGGAGTTCGGGCTCGCGCACGGCGCGGAGGTCACCACCGAGTCCAACCCCGACAGCGTGGCGCCAGTGGGACCTCGAGGAGCTGCGCGCGGTCGGCTTCAACCGGATCTCCTTCGGCATGCAGTCCGCCGTCCCGCACGTGCTCGCCACCCTCGACCGCACCCACGACCCGCTCCGGGTGCCGGCGGTGGTCGACTGGGCGCGGGCCGCCGGCTTCGAGCAGGTCAGCCTCGACCTGATCTACGGCACGCCGGGGGAGTCGCTGGCCGACTGGGAGACCTCGCTGGACGCGGCGCTCGCCTGCGCGCCCGACCACCTCTCGGCGTACGCCCTGATCGTCGAGGAGGGCACCGCGCTGGCCCGGCGGGTCCGCCGCGGCGAGCTGCCGATGCCCGACGACGACGACCTCGCCGACAAGTACCTGCTCGCCGACGAGCGCCTGGACGGCGGCCGGGCTGTCGTGGTACGAGGTGTCGAACTGGGCCCGGGACGAGGCGGCCCGCTGCCGGCACAACCTCGCTCTACTGGACCGGCGCCGACTGGTGGGGCGTCGGGCCCGGGCGCGCACTCCCACGTGGGCGGCGTGCGCTGGTGGAACGTCAAGCACCCCGCGGCGTACGCCGACCGGCTCGCCGCGGGCCAGAGCCCGGCCCACGCGCGGGAGGTGCTCGACCACGAGACCCGCCGGGTCGAGCGGGTCCTGCTCGAGCTCCGGCTGCGCGACGGCCTGTCCTGCGACGTGCTCGACGACGTCGGCCGCGAGGCGGTGCCCGGACCTGGTGGCTCGCGGGCCTGCTCGCGCCCACGGGCGGAGGACGCGTCAGGCCGGGCTGGTGCTCACCCGCGACCGGCCGGCTGCTCGCCGACGCGGTGGTCCGCGACCTGCTGCCCTGAACAGCCGGGTCAGGACACCATCCGGATCGTCAGCGGGTAGCGGTAGTCCTCGCCGTTGCTGGCCTTGACCGAGCCGATGATCGTGAAGACCAGCCAGAAGATGCCGACGATCGGCAGCAGGATGAGACCCACCAGCACGATGATGAGGCACGGCGGAGACGATCGCGTAGATCAGGATCGAGATCTGGAAGTTGAGGGACTCGACGGCCTGCCTGCGGATCCACGGCGAGTCGTTGCCCTTGATCAGCAGCACGAGCAGCGGCCCGAGGAATGCCAGCGCTCCCACGAGCGCGGCGACCAGGGCGCCCCAGTGGGCCGCGCCGCCCCAGGTTCGCTCGTCCGGCGTGAGCGCGCCGGAGCCCGGCTGCGGGGCGTACGGCGGCTGCTGGGCGTACTGCGGCTGCTGGCCGTAGGGGTTCGGTGCCGGCGGCTGGCCGGGTGCGGGCTGGCCCGGGGGCTGCTGGGTGGGCATGTCTCCCTCGGGCTGTTCCGGAGGAGGGGGACCGTAGGGATCGCTCATGACGTCGAGCCTACTCGCGTCGAGCCGCTTCGAAGTGGGTTCCGGGGACGGTTCAGGGTCGGTTCAGGGTCGGCTCAGGGAGCCGTCGCACGAAGTCGATCAGCTCCTCGACCCGGCCCAGCAGGGCCGGCTCGAGGTCGGCGTACGACGCCACCCGCGACAGGATGTGCTGCCAGGCGCGGGCGATGTCGGCCTGGTCGCGGTGCGGCCAGCCGAGCTGCTGGCAGACGCCGCGCTTCCACTCGATGTCGCGGGGGACGTCGGGCCAGCGCGCGAGCCCGAGCCGCTCGGGCTTGACCGCCTGCCCAGATGTCGATGAACGGGTGGCCGACGACCAGCACGTGGCGCGCCGATCGGGGACCGCGCGATCGTCCTCGGCGATCCGGCTCTCCTTGGAGCCCGGGACCAGGTGGTCGACCAGCACGCCGACCCGGCGCCCGGGGCCGGGCCGGAAGTCGCGCAGGTGGGCGGCCAGGTCGTCGACGCCGCCGAGGTACTCCACGACGACGCCCTCGATCCGCAGGTCGTCGCCCCAGACCTTCTCGACCAGCTCGGCGTCGTGCCGGCCCTCGACGTAGATCCGGCTCTGCGCGGGCCACCCGGGCCCTGGCGCCGTGGACGGCGACCGACCCGACGCCGTGCGCGTCGGCTGCGCGGGAGCCTGGCTGCTGGACCGGCGCGGTCAGGATCACCGGCCGCCCCTCGAGCAGGAAGCCCGGCCCGAGCGGGAAGGTACGCCGCCTGCCGCGGCGGTCCTCGAGGGTGACCGTGTGCAGGTCGCGGTCGACGGCGACGATCTCACCGCAGAAGTCGGTGGTGACCTCCTCGACGACCGCGCCCTTGCTCGGCGGGATGCTCGACCGCCCGCCCGCGCTTCGGGGCGCGCCAGTCGGTGGCGAGGACGTCGGTGCCGTAGCGGTCGTGCCGAAGGTGGTCACCGCGCAACGCTAGGCAGTCCTCGTCGTCCTGACGCGGACTCGCCGTCCGTGGACTGCTCGGCGCCCGACCCGGAGGACTCGGCGGACTCCCCGACTCGTCCGACTCGTCGACTCGTCCGAGTCGTTCGAGGACCCGCCGCCCATCATGTCGAGGTCGTCCGTCATCGGGCGTCCTCCTCGGTCAGCGGCTCGGCCAGCGGGTTGTCCTCGGTGGGCTGCAGGTCCTCGGGCAGCTGCTCGTCGCTGATGCCGGCGCGTCCTCCTCGTCCTGGACTGGTCCTTCTGCTCGTTGCTCGATTCGCTCATGCCCTGAACCTAACGGCCGCCCGGGGTCACATCAGGGGCAGTCGCTTCTGGCTGCGGGGGAGGTGCTCGTAGCCGCGGCGCACGGCGGCCGCGAGCCGCTCGCTCGGGTACGGCCACTCGGCGGCGTCGAGCGCCTCGGTCGAGCGGCACGCCGCGGCCGGCGAGGTCGCGGATCGTCTCGGCGACGATCCCGATCTCGTTGCGCTGCTCCTCGACGAAGTCGCCGGTCGACCGGGGCGCCGTGGCCGGGCACGACGACGGTGGCCGGCGTGAGCAGGCCGAGCACGAGGTCGAGGCGTCAGCGGCCACTCCATCGGCCACGAGTCGTCGCCGAGCGACGGCGGGGCGGACTCCTCGACCAGGTCGCCGGCGAGCAGCGACGTCGGCGTCGGGCACCCGGACGACGAGGTCGCCGGCGGTGTGGCCGCGGCCCGGGTGGACCAGCTCGACCGCGCGGTCGCCGAGGTCGAGCGACCCGCGCCGAGGAGAACGTGTGGTCCGGCAGCACGATCTCGGTCGCGATCACCTCCGTCGCGCGTGCGGGTCGTCGGCGTCGTCGGCGTAGCGCTGCTTGATCCGCTCGGCGCCGTCGGCGAGCTCGTCGCGGCGGCGTCCTCGTGGGCGTGGATCGGCACCGGCGCCGTAGCTCGTCGCGGAAGGTGCGCGTTGCCGAAGGTGTGGTCGAAGTGCCAGTGGGTGTTGACGACGCCGACCACCTCGCCGGCGCCGAGGCGGCGTACGTCGTCGACCACCTCGCGCGCGGCGGCCGCCGGAGCCGTGGGTGTCGACGACCAGCAGCCCGCGCTCGCCGCCGACCACGGTCACGTTGACGTCGAACCACGGGTAGCGCGCGACCCAGACCCGGTCTGCGACCTCGGCGAAGTCGGACAGCGGGATCGGGACGGCGACCCTAGTACCCTTGGCACTCGGAGGCACTCTGGTGAGTGCCAGCGGAGCGAGTCGCACGGAGGAGGCGGAGCGATGCAGGCGAGGACCGCAAGCTCGCCGTGCTCCGCGCGATCGTCGAGGACTACGTCGCCACCGAGGAGCCGGTCGGCTCCAAGGCGCTGGTCGAGCGGCACGGCCTCGGGGTCTCGCCGGCGACCGTCCGCAACGACATGGCCGCGCTGGAGGAGGAGGGGTTCATCACCCAGCCCCACACCAGCGCGGGCCGGGTCCCCACCGACAAGGGCTACCGGCTGTTCGTCGACCGGCTCACCGAGCTCAAGCCGATGAGCGCCGCCGAGCGGCGGGCGATCACCACGCTCCTCGACGGCGCGGTCGACCTCGACGACGTCGTGCAGCGCTCGGTGCGGCTGCTCGCCCAGCTGACCCGCCAGGTGGCCGTCGTCCAGTACCCCACGCTGTCCCGCTCCACGGTCCGCCACGTCGAGCTCGTGGCGCTCGCGCGCAACCGGCTGCTGGTCGTCCTGATCCTCAGCACCGGCCGCGTCGAGCAGCGCGTCGTCGAGCTGCCGCGCCGAGCCTCGACGACGACCGAGCTCGGCCGCCCTGCGCGTCCCGGCTCAACCGGGCCGCCACCGGCGAGGTGATCGCCGACGCGGCCGACCGCGCTGCGGGCCGCCGTGCCCGAGCGCGACGAGCCGGCCACGGCCGCGCTGTCGTCGACGCGCTCGTCGAGGCGATGTCCGACCACCGCTCCGACGAGCGGGTCGTGGTCGGCGGCACCGCCAACCTGGCCCGCTTCGGCGACGAGCTTCGACGCCGCCATCCGGCCGCTGCTCGAGGCGCTCGAGGAGCACGTCGTGCTGCTCAAGCTGCTCGGCGAGGCCACACCGGCGGCACGCTCACCGTGCGGATCGGCGCCGAGGGCCCCTACCAGGAGCTCGCCGTCGACCTCGGTGGTCGCCACCGGCTACGGTCCCGGGCGACGAGGCCGCTGGCGACCCTCGGCATCGTGGGCCCGACCCGGATGGACTACCCGGGCGTCGATGGCGGCCGTGCGCGCCGTCGCGCCGCTACGTGTCCCGGATCCTCGACGAGGCATGACCGCCACCGACCCGACCGACCCGACGAGCCGACGACGAAGGACCGAACTTGAGCCAGGACCTCTACGACCTCCTCGGTGTGCCCCGCGACGCGGACGCCGACGCCATCAAGAAGGCCTACCGGCAAGCTCGCCCGGCAGCTGCACCCGGACGTCAACCCCGACCCCGCGACGCAGGAGCAGTTCAAGGAGGTCTCCCGCGCCTACGAGGTGCTGTCCGACCCGCAGAAGCGCGCGGCGTACGACCGCGGCGGCGACCCGTTCGGCGGCGGCGGCGGCTTCGGCCAGGGCGCCGGCTTCTCGTTCACCGACATCATGGACGCGTTCTTCGGCGGCCGGCGGCGGCGCGGCGGCCAGGGCCGCGGACCGCGGCCGCGGGTCCGCCGCGGCCAGGACGCCCTGATCCGGCTCGAGATCGAGCTCGCCGAGGCGGCGTTCGGCGTCACCCGCGAGCTCAAGGTCGACACCGCCGTCGTCTGCACGACCTGCCACGGCAACGGCGCCGCCCCGGGCAGCCGGCCGGTGCCCTGCGAGACCTGCCGCGGCGCGCGGCGAGGTCGCCCACGTGCAGCGGTCGTTCCTCGGCGAGATCCGCACCCTGCGGCCGTGCGCGGCCTGCCGCGGCTTCGGCTCGATCATCCCCGAGCCGTGCCGGGAGTGCTCCGGCGACGGCCGGGTCCGCTCGCGCCGCACCCTGACCGTGAAGATCCCGGCCGGCGTCGACACCGGCACCCGCGTCCAGCTCGCCGAGCAGGGCGAGGTCGGCCCCGGCGGCGGGCCCGGCCGGCGACCTCTACGTCGAGATCCGCGTCGCCGCGCACGACGACGTTCACCCGCAACGGCGACGACCTGCACTGCACGGTCACCGTGCCGATGACCGCGGCCGCGCTCGGCACCACGCTGACGCTGCCGACCCTCGAGGCCGACGTCGAGCCAGGGCGGCGACACCGGGGTGGAGACCAGTTCGAGCTCGAGATCCGGCCCGGCACCCAGTCGGGCACCGAGCAGGTGCTGCGCGGCCGCGGCGTGCCCGGCGCTGCGCGGCGGTCGCGGCGACCTCGTCGTCACCGTGGTCGTCGACACGCCGACCGCGGCTCGACCCGCGCCAGGAGGAGCTGCTCCGCGAGCTGGCCGCGCTCCGCGGCGAGGAGGAGCCGACCGGGCAGGTCCGGCCGGCGCAGAAGTCGGTGTTCGGCCGGCTGCGCGACGCGTTCAACCCCCACTGATGTCGCTGCCGGTCCACCTCGTCCCGTCGCTGGCCGGCGTCGACCGCGGGGTCGGTCGTCACGGTCGACGGGCGACGAGGCCCACCACGCGGTCGCCGTACGCCGGCTGCGGGTGGGGGAGTCGGTGGTCCTCACCGACGGCGCCGGGACCGTCGGCGCAGGGCGTCGTGTCCTCGACCGGCAAGCGGGTCGTTCGCGGTGCGCGTCTCGGCCGTCGTCGACGTCGCCCGGGCCCGAGCCCGCGCGTCGTCGTCGTGCAGGCGCTGCCGAAGGGCGACCGCGGCGAGCTGGCGGTCGAGGTGCTGACCGAGGTCGGGGTCGACGTCGATCGTGCCGTGGGCGGCCGCGCGCGTCGTCGCGGTCTGGAAGGGCGAGCGGGCCGCGAAGTCGCTCGCCCGCTGGCGCTCGACCGCCCGCGAGGCCGCCAAGCAGGCGCGGCGGTCGTGGTTCCCCGTCGTGGCGGAGCTCGCTTCGACCGCCGACGTCGTGCGCTGGTCGGCTCGGCCGACCTGGCGGTCGTGCTCCACGAGGAGGCGTCGGCGCCCGCTGGCCGTCGCTGGAGGTCCCGGCCGCGCGGCCGGTCGTGTCGTGGTCGGGCCCGAGGGCGGGCTCACCGACGAGGAGGTCGCCGCGTTCGCCGCGGCGGGCGCGCAGCCGTACGGCTGGGCGCCGAGGTGCTGCGGACGTCGACCGCGGGCGTCGCCGCGGTGTCCGCGCTGCTGGCGCGGACGTCCCGCTGGGGCTGACCCTACCCTCTCCCGTCCGGCCTTCGGCCGAGCGGTTCGGGGTTCGTGGTTGCGGTGCGGCTGGGGGTACGGCGGAAGCTCACAGTCGCTCCGGTTTCGGTCCTACGGCGCCCGCCCTTCGGTGGGTCGAGGTGAGGGGGCGGTGGAGGAGGGGGGGGGTTGAGGGAGGGGGGGGGGTTGAGGGAGGGGGGGGGGACCCGAAGGGGAGAGAGCGAGTGTTCGCGGACGGCAGAGATGTGGGGGCGGGCATGAGGACCAAGTTGATTTTTGGCTGCGGTGCTGGGGTTCGTCGAATTTTATTTTAACCTCCGCTCGCTTCGGGCCCGGAGTGTCGGTGGTCGCTGGTTGAGTTGGGTCATGGAAGCCACCACCGCCACCGTTCCCGTCGGGGACCTGGATGCCCCGGCGGAGGTGCTCGCGTTCGCCCGGCGTGAGCGGGCGGTGGCGGACCGGGCCGAGGCCGAGCTGTTGCAGGCGGCGGTGGTCTGGGCGGCCCAGCATCCGGCGGAGTCGCTGGAGGCCGCCGAGGTGTTCCGCACCTCCGGCTACGCGGGCGGGTTCGGGGACACCGCGGTCCCGCTCGCCGGGCCGGGGGCGCCGCTGGTGGCGGAGTTCTCGATCGCGGAGTTCGCGGCCGCGGTCGGGCTGTCCACCGAGGCCGGCAAGCGCTACGTCGGCCACGCCCTCGAACTGCGCTACCGGCTCCCGCGGCTGTGGAAGCGGGTGACCACCGGGGACCTGCCGGCGTGGAAGGCGCGACGGGTCGCCGAGCAGACCATCTCCCACGCGCTGAGCCCCGAGGCCGCGGCCTACGTCGACCGGCACCTCGGTCCGGTCGCGCACAAGATCGGCGCCGGCGTGATCGACCGGCTGGTCGAGGAGGCGATCGCCCGGTTCATGCCCGAGACCGCCGAGGAGACCCGCCGCCGCGCCGCCGACGGGCGGCACTTCACCATCGACCACGACCAGGTCTCCTTCGCCGGCACCTCGCTCATCTCTGGTGAGCTCGATCTGGCCGACGCCCTCGACCTCGACCAGGCGGTCGGCGTCCGCGCAGACCACCTCAAGGATCTCGGGTGTGCGGAGCCTCTGGATGTGCGGCGGGCGATGGCCGTCGGGGACCTGGCCCGCCGTCAGCTCGCCCTCGACCTGCAGACCGGCGACCCCTCGAGGTTTGAGGAGGTTGCGCAGCAACCGTCTCGAAACCCACGCCGCCCCATCACCCTGTTCCTGCACCTGCACCAGAGCGCCCTGGAGGGTGTGGGCCATCAGGTGGGACGGGTGGAGAACACCCGCAGCCCGGTCACGGTCGAGCAGATCCGCACCTGGTGCGGCCACCGGGACGCCCAGGTGGTGGTGAAGCCGGTGCTCGACCTGGCCGACCACGTCCACGTCGAGGCCTACGAGGTTCCCGACCGCATCGTCGAGGCCGTCGCGCTGCGCGACCACACCTGCGTCTTCCCCTGGTGCACCAGGCCCGCCCGCCGGCTCCGAACTGATGAACACGGCTGCGACTGCGACCACGTCGTCCCCCACGCCCAGGGCGGGCCCGACCTGCACCTGCAACCTCGCCCCGCTGTGCCGGCGGCACCACCGGCTCAAGACCCACGGCGGCTGGACCTACACCATCCTCGAACCCGGCACCTACCTCTGGTCGTCCCCGCACCGCTACCAGTACCTCCGCAACCACGAAGGCACCCTCGACGTCACCACCAAGTCACCGCCGACCGACGCTCACCCGCCCCGCCCCCCGACGAGTAACCACCCCGCCCCAACCCCGCCCGCCAGCCACCTCGGGCGGGGTGACCGGCACGCGTGCGCCGCGGGCCAAGAGCGGGAGCTCTCGCCGAAGACGAAAGGTCAATGGCTACTACTACTCCGCGGTGGGTAATTCCGGGGGCTCAAGAAGGTGCGGGTTTCATCCAGGAGAGGGATCCCGCAATGCCTCTACCGCAAGCCGATCCGTCTGGCAGCCGCTGCAGGTCTCGGGGCAACTGCACTGACCGTCTGTGGCCTTGCCGCCCCCGTCCAGGGCAGGGTCGCCGACGCCGAGCCCGCTTGCGACACCCCCGAGCCCAACGCAGGTGCCGTCGCGGCTCGCGGAGGACCCACCGGGGTCGACCACCGCGGCATCTGGCTGCTGCGCAGCGGGCGATCACGCGACGATCCAGCAGCCGCCTCGCAGCCAGCGGAACCGGCCTCAGCGGGCAACTCCGGCCCCAGCGCAATGGGCGGGCACCGCCCTCGTCGCCAAGACGGTCCCGGTCTATGTCCACGTCATGCGGGACGCCGCCGGAGCCGGTGACGTCACCAACGTGCAGATCACCCGCGTGCAGATCGCGGTCCTCAACAGCGACTTCGCCGAAGCGGGTGTCTCCTTTCCAACCTGATCGATACCCGCCGCTACAACAACGACCTCCTTGCACAAGGACTGGCAGTCCGCCCGCTACCGCTCGCTGACCCGGGTCGGGTGGCGCCAGGGCCCTGAACATCTGGCTGGTCGACTCCCGGTGGTTCGGAGAGCATCGGCGCCTTCCCCTGGGACTACCTCGCGGAGGGCGACATCGATGGCATCCGCGTCGACTTCGAGTCCCTGCCCGGCGGCAGCATCATCCACTACTGCCAGGGCAGGACGGCGACCCACTGAGACGGGTCACTGGCTGGGGCTGTTCCACACGTTCCAGGGTGGCTGGCACGCGGCTCAACGACCAGGTCGACGACACCCCCGCCCAGGCCACCCCTACTAGTGGTTGCCCCTAGGGCCGGGACTCCTGCACGCTGCCCGGCGCGGACCCGGTCCACAACTACATGGACTACAGCTGGGACAGCTGCTACACCGAGTTCACCCAGGGCCAGGCCGAGCGGATGAACCGCATGTGGGCCGCCTACCGCGCCTGATTCGTTGCACGGACGCGCTCCGAGTCAGCGCTCCGTGGCAGGCGGTGATGGCCCCGTCCAGCGAGTCATGGATGGCGAAGACATCGTGGAGCTGTGTCGAACCCAGCAGCCTTCGAACCACGGGCGGTGGCGAGACCAGCGACATCGAGCCGTAGCGCTTCCTCGCGGCCTTGCGAGCGACGATCAGCGCCCCCAGCCCCGAAGGAGTCGACGAACGTCACTTGAGAGAGGTCGATGACCACATGGGCGGACAGGCTGGCGGCTCTGGTCACAGCCTCGTCGAATCCGTGGACTGTGCGCGTGTCCAGCTCCCCGCCGGCATGCACGACCGCATAGCTACCCATCCGCTCGACCTGGAACGACGCATGGCCGGGAACAACTCCCGGCGATCGCCGTTCTGTCGCACGTCGCGGGGACATGGACATCGCCTCCCCAACCTCCGGCGATAAAGATAGCATACCAGGAAGAAGCGTTGCGAGAACGTGAAGTCACCGTGCCGAGTAGACGGCTGTCGAGGTGCTCAGTTTGCGGCTGGCCGGCACGGCCCCGTCGCGCGGCAGCACCGGCACGTCGACTCCCACCGTCTCGGGGTACTTCAGCCCGGCCCCGGTGTTGAGCACCACCACCTGCTCGTGCTCGCCGATCCAGCCGCCCTCGCGGAGCTCACGGGCCGCGGCCATGCACGCCGCGCCCTCGGGGCAGATCCAGCGCCCTCGGCCGCGGCCAGATTCCGGACCTCCTCGAGGATCTCGTCGTCGGTGACCGCGATCGCCGTGCCCCCGGTCTCGCGCACCGCCTGGAGCACGAGGAAGTCGCCGAGCGCCTTGGGCACGTTGATGCCGAACGCGAGCGTGTGCGTGCCCTCCACCAGGTGCTCTCGTCGGTCCGGCCTCGAACGCGTCCACGATCGGCGGGCAGCCCTCGGCCTGCACGGCGACCAGTCGCGGCAGCTTGCCGCCGATCCAGCCGAGCTCCCGCATCTCCTGCATCGCCTTGTGGATCCCGATGAGCCCGACCCCGCCGCCGGCCGGGTAGAGGATCACGTCGGGCACCTGCCAGCCGAGCTGCTCGGCGATCTCGTAGCCCATCGTCTTCTTGCCCTCGATGCGGTACGGCTCCTTGAGCGTCGACGCCTCCTGGTAGCCGCTGCGCTCCTCGACGGCCGCCTTGACCAACGCGCCCGCGTGGGTGATCAGCCCGTCGACCAGATAGAGCTCGGCACCGGACACCACGCACTCCCGCCGGGTGATCTCGGGGGCGTCGACCGGCATCACGATCAGGCTGCCGATCCCGGCGCGCGCGGCGTACACCGACCACGCGGCGCCCGCGTTGCCGTTGGTGGGCATCGCCACCGCCTTCACGCCGAGCTCGCGCGCCCGGGACACCCCGACCGCGGCGCCGCGCGCCTTGAACGTCCCGGTGGGGATCAGTCCCTCGTCCTTCATCAGCAGACCGGGGACGCCGATCGCCGCGCCGTACGTCGGCAGCGGGAGCAACGGCGTCATCCCCTCCCCAAGCGTCGTGACGTGCGCGGGATCCCGGACCGGGAGCACCTCGTGGTAGCGCCACAGGTCGTGCGGCCGGCCGGCGATCTCCTCGCGCGTGACGCTCGCCCGGGCCCGTTCGAGGTCGTAGCGCGCCAGCAGCGGTGCACCGACCTTGCTCACCCCCTGCACCTGGTCGGCGTCGTAGCGCTCCCCGGTGCGGGAGCACTCGAGATTGGACAGGCACGAGTACGACATGGGACCTCCTGGCGACGTCGACCCGTCGAAACTAACAGCGGTCCCGCTCCTCCCGGGCGGTGATCTGTCCTACTCGACGACGATCGTCTTGGTGTCCTCGGTCGGGCCCGCGCCCTCGGCGCCCCCGGACGGGTCGTCGGTCATCGCGGCGAAGGTGTAGGTGCCGGGGGCGAGCTTCGAGACGTTGACCTGAGTGGTCCACGGGTAGAGCTTGTCCATCCAGCCCTCGGCGGTGGCGAAGCCCTTCGCCACGACCCGGTCGCCCTGACGGACCTCCCACGGGACGGTGGCCTCGAACGAGTTGGCGATGCCCGAGACGACGAACCGGTCGTCCACCGTCTCACCCTCGGAGAGGCTGCTCACCGAGACCAGCGAGAGGACGTCGTTCTCCGATGCGTTCGAGCGCGGCCCGGAGGCCGGGACCCCCAGGATCTGGTCGGTGCTGGCGCCGTCGAGCGTCAGCTGCACCGGCAGCCGCCCCTGCTCGGCGACAGCCTGGGCGGTGTAGATCACCTGCTGCACGGCCAGCTCCGCCTGCTCCTTCCTCATGCCGGAGGGGCGGTCTCGCAGGTCGCCGGTGAGGTCGACGGTGATCGTGCCGCCGCTGACGGTGACGGAGCTGACGTCGCTCCCGGACGGCCAGCCGGTCCGGTAGTCCGGGTCGAGGGCCTGGCCGGTCACCGCGAGCCGGACTGCCTCGGTCTCCGGGTCACGGCACCTCGACCGACTGGAAAACTCGCGGGTGATGCGCAGCCCCTGGGGCGTGTCCCGCAGGTAGTACGCCGGCAGGGTGGTCTCCGCCGCGGCCCGCGGCTCGCTGGGCCGTCGGGGCCGGTCGGCTCGGTCGGCTCGGTGTCCTCGGTGGGGACGGGCTCCTCCGTCGGCGTCTGCGACGTCGCGGGGTCGGGGTCCTGGGCGGTGTTCTGGGGGCTGCCACCGAGGGCGGCCACCACGGCCACCGTTGCGGCGGTCGCCACCACGGCACCACCGACCGCGAAGAGCCAGGGACGTCGAGCAGCCATGGGGGTCACTTTCGTTCGGTTGCGGATCTCGGCCAGTGCGTCCTGCGGCTCGACGTCGGACACGGCGTCCGAGAGCAGGTGGGACAGACGAGGGTCCCGTTCGTCATGGATGTCGTTCATGACCGGTCCTCCAGGTATTCGCCGAGCAGGGTCCGCAGCGTGGCGGACCCGCGCGAGGCGTGGCTCTTGACCGCACCCCGGCTGATGCCGAGGGCGTCGGCGATCTCGGCCTCGGAGAGGTCGAGGTAGTAGCGCAGGGCCAGCACCTCACGCTGCCGCTCGGGCAGTGCCCTCATCGCGTCGAGTACGGCGGCCCGTCGGGCGGCGGCCAGCACCGGCGCGTCGCGGGCGCAGCATTGGGCTGGACCGTCTCGCGGGCGGCGTGCCGTGCCACGACCGTGCGGTGCCGCAGCGCCGAACGGGACCGGTTCACGACGGTCTGCCGCAGGTAGGCGAGCGCCTTGTCGGTGTCGCGCAGCCGCGACCAGCGGTCGTGCACCGCGACGAAGGCGTCCTGCACGACCTCCTCGGCCGTGGCGACGTCGCGCACGAGCAGCACCGAGAGCCGGACCAGCTGCCGCCAGTGGGCGGCGTACAGGTTCGTCAGCGCGGTGTCGGCGTCCCAGGTGGACTCGGGCGGGCTCACCGCACCGGCCCCGGGCACCGCCATCGCATGGGTCATCACGCTAGTCCCACGCGCGAGGCAGCCCGGTGGTTTACATCGGCGTGCCCGCGACTATCGCCGCGGGCAATGTGCGCAGGGTGGCGAGATGAGCTCCGAGGACTGCCTGTTCTGCAAGATCGTGGCCGGCGACATCCCGGCGGACGTCGTGCTGACCACGGGTCACGCCGTCGCCTTCCGCGACATCAACCCGCAGGCGCCGACGCACGTGCTGGTCATCCCGCGCAGCCACCACGCCGACGCCGCCGCCCTCGCGGCCGCGGAGCCGTCGACCCTGGCGCACCTGGTGGACGTGGCGGCCAAGGTGGCGGAGGAGGACGGCATCCCCGACTACCGGCTGGTGTTCAACACCGGCGAGGGTGCGGGCCAGTCGGTCTTCCACACCCACCTGCACGTGCTCGGCGGACGCCCGATGACCTGGCCGCCCGGCTGATCGAGGGTCACAGCCGAGCAGGTCCGACACGGTCATCAGCAGGGGGATCCCGAACAGCGCCAGCAGGATCAGCCAGGCGACCGCGACGTGGGACGGCTTCGAGCGGTCGAGCATCGAGGCGAACTCGATCCAGGCGCCTTCCTCGGTGTTGCGGGTCAGGCCCATCCGGCGCAGGTCGTCGGGCATCTCCGGGGGCTGCCAGATGTCGTGCCCGACCGGACCGTGTCCCGGGTCGCCCGAGGCGTCGAGCCTGCGATCGGACATGGCGCACCCTTCCTCGTCCGGCGAGCGTCGTCCTCAAGCGTACGGCGGTCACCGGCGCCGTGACAGCATGTGAGGGTGACCCTGACCGTCGACGCTGCCACGGCGTCGACTCGCGGCCGCGGGGGTGTTGCTCCTCGCGCTGTCGGCGTGCAGCGCGGCCGGTGAGCAGGACAGCTCCTCGAGCCGGCCGAGCGAGGCCACGGCCTCCGACCGGGCGCACGACGGCCACGACGCCCAGGGAGCCGCCTCCGCGCCGAAGCCGCTGCGGCCCGGGCGAGCGACGGGTCACCCTGCGGATGCCCGAGCCCTACGAGCCGTCCGCCCCGACCGGGGTCGGCACCGACGACTACCGCTGCTTCCTGCTGGATCCGCGGCTCGAGCACGACGCCTACCTCACCGGCACCAATGTCCTGCCGGGCAACCCCGACGTCGTCCACCACGTCATCCTCTTCCGGGTCCCGCCGGACCAGGTCGCCAGCGCCGAGAGCATGGATGCCGCGACGAGCGGGCAGGGCTGGACCTGCTTCGGAGGCACCGGGCTCGACGCGGTCGAGAGCCTCGACGACGCTCCGTGGCTCGGCGCCTGGGCGCCCGGTGGCGGCGAGACGGTGCACCAGGCCGGGTACGGCGTCCGCCTCGACAAGGGCTCTCGGATCGTGATGCAGGTCCACTACAACCTGCTCGCCGGCACCGACGAGGACGTCTCGGCCACGCAGCTGCGGCTCGCCCCGGTCGACCGGAGGCTCACCGAGCTGAAGACCATGCTGCTGCCCGCCCCGGTCGAGCTGCCCTGCCGACCCGCGCACGACGACGGAGCGCTCTGCGACCGCGACGCGGCGGTCGCCGACGTCAAGGAGCGCTTCGGGCAGGCCGGCGCCACCGCCGACGGCCTCTACTTCCTGTGCGGCGGCCGGCCCCGGCCGGGCAACGTCCAGTCGTGCACCCGGACCCTCTCCGAGCCGGCGACCGTGCGCGGCGCAGCCGGCCACATGCACCTGCTGGGTCGCTCGATCAGGATCGAGGTGAACCCGGGCACGGACCGGGCGAGGACCGTCCTCGACATCCCGGTCTGGGACTTCGACAACCAGGGCGCCAAGCCGGTGTCGCCCTACCGGCTGCGGGCCGGGGACACCGTCAAGGTCACCTGCCGGCACGTGCAGTGGCTGCGCGACCAGCTGCCGGCGTTCGAGGGCCAGCCCGACCGGTACGTCGTGTGGGGTGAGGGCACGACCGACGAGATGTGCCTGGGCATCCTGCAGGTCACCCGGCCCTGAGTCCAGTTTCCGGTGGGCGCAGCGCGCTCGCTCCCGTAGCATGGATGTGCTCACATCGCCGACCGGAAGGACCGCCCCAACCGGGCATCCATGACTGACACGCAACATGGCGAAGGAACCCCCGGCACCCGCCACACGGTGGAGGTTCCGCACAGCATCAACATGGTCAGCCTTCTCGGGCCCGGCGACGAGCACCTCGGCCTGATCGAGAAGTCCTTCGCGGCCGACATCCACGTCCGCGGCAACCAGATCACCATGACCGGCGATCCCGGCGAGGTGGCCCTCGCCGAGCGGCTCCTCGACGAGCTGGTGGCGATCATCCGGACCGGTCAGGGCGTCACCGTCGAGACCGTCGAGCGGGTCCTCCACATGCTCCGGGCCGAGACCAGCGAGCGCCCCGCCGACGTACTCTCCCTCAACATCCTGTCCAACCGGGGCCGCTCCATCCGGCCCAAGACGCTGAACCAGAAGCGCTACGTCGACTCCATCGACAAGCACACGATCACCTTCGCGATCGGCCCGGCCGGCACCGGCAAGACCTACCTGGCCGTGGCCAAGGCCGTCCAGGCGCTGCAGTCCAAGAGCGTCAACCGGATCATCCTGACCCGCCCCGCGGTCGAGGCCGGCGAGCGGCTCGGCTACCTGCCGGGCACCCTCAGCGAGAAGATCGACCCCTACCTGCGGCCGTTGTACGACGCCCTGCACGACATGATCGACCCCGACTCCATCCCGAAGCTGCTCGCCGCCGGGACGATCGAGGTCGCGCCCCTGGCGTTCATGCGCGGCCGGTCGCTGAACGACTCCTACATCATCCTCGACGAGGCCCAGAACACCTCGCCCGAGCAGATGAAGATGTTCCTCACCCGCCTCGGCTTCGGGTCCAGGATGGTGGTCACCGGTGACGTCACCCAGATCGACCTGCCCGGCGGGACGCGGTCCGGGCTCAAGGTGGTGGAGGGCATCCTCGAAGGCGTCGAGGACGTCTCCTTCAACCGGCTGACCAGCCACGACGTCGTCCGGCACAAGCTGGTCGGGCGGATCGTGGCCGCCTACGACGACTTCGACGCCCGCAACGAGTTCTCCGCACAGAAGGCCTCCAAGCCCGGGAACCGACCACGTGAGCATCGAGGTCCTCGACGAGTCGGGCCGTGACGTCGACGTCCGGCACCTGGCGTCCCTGAGCCGCTTCGTGCTGGACCGGATGCGGGTGCACCCGCTGGCCGAGCTGTGCATCAAGGCGGTCGACGAGGAGACGATCGCCGGGCTCAACGCGCAGTGGATGGACAAGGAGGGCGTCACCGACGTCCTCGCCTTCCCGATGGACGAGCTCCGGCCCGGTCTGGTCAACGAGGAGCCCGAGGAGGGCGTGCTCGGTGACCTGGTGCTGTGCCCGGCCGTGGCCGAGCGCCAGGGCGAGACCGCCGGCCACGGCACCCTCGCCGAGGTCGAGCTGCTGACCGTCCACGGGATCCTCCACCTGCTGGGCTACGACCACGCCGAGCCCGAGGAGCACGCGGAGATGTTCGGCCTGCAGGACCGGCTGCTCGCCGAGTGGCGGGCCCTCGACCCCGATGACCTCTGCCGACGTGTGGCTGGTCGTCGCGGCCGCCGCCCTGGTCGTCCTCGCCGGGCTCTTCTCGGCGGCCGACGCCGCCCTGTCTTCTGCCTCCCGGGCACGTGCCGACGAGCTGCTGGCCGACGGGCGCGCCGGAGCGCGCCGGCTGACGGTGCTGCTGGCCGACCCGGTCCGCTACCTCAACACCGCGCTCTTCCTGCGCCTGCTCTGCGAGATCGCAGCGACGGTGATCGTCACCCAGCTGGTCCGCAACGCCTGGGACGGTGCGTTCTGGGCCGCCGCCGCCACCTCGATCGGGATCATGCTGGTCGTCTCGTTCGTGGTGATCGGGGTCGCCCCGCGCACCCTGGGCCGCCAGCACCCCGAGCGCGTCGCGCTCGCCTCCGCGACGCCGCTCTACGTCGTCACGACCGTCCTCGGACCGCTCCCGCGGCTGCTGATCCTGATCGGCAACGCGATCACCCCGGGCCGCGGCTTCCGCGAGGGGCCGTTCTCGACGGAGACCGAGCTGCGCGAGCTCGTCGACTTCGCGGAGGCGTCGGCGGTCATCGAGTCGGGCGAGCGGAAGATGATCCACTCGGTCTTCGAGTTCGGCGACACCATCGCCCGCGAGGTGATGGTGCCGCGCACCGACGTGGTCTACATCGAGCGCTACAAGAACCTGCGCCAGACGATGTCGCTGTTCCTGCGCAGCGGCTTCTCCCGGGTGCCCGTCATCGGCGAGAACCTCGACGACATCCGCGGCTTCGCCTACCTCAAGGACCTCGTACGCCGCGACTTCGAGGCGCCCGACGTGGAGTTCACCCAGCGGGTGGAGGAGGTGATGCGTCCGGCCCACTACGTGCCCGACTCCAAGCCGGTCGACGCCCTGCTCGCGGAGATGCAGGCCGATCGCCAGCACATCGCCGTCGTCGTCGACGAGTACGGCGGCACGGCCGGGCTGATCACGATCGAGGACCTCCTGGAGGAGATCGTCGGCGAGATCACCGACGAGTTCGACGAGGACGAGGTCGAGGTCGAGGTGCTCGACGAGGGGTCCGCCCGGGTCTCCTCGCGCTTCCCCGTCGACGACCTCCACGAGCTGTTCGGTTTCGAGGTCGACGAGGAGGACGTCGACAGCGTCGGCGGCCTGATGGCCAAGCACCTCGGCCGCGTCCCCATCCCCGGCTCGCACGTGGAGGCCCACGGCCTGCGCTTCGAGGCGGAGCAGGCGACAGGGCGTCGCAACAAGATCGGCACCGTCCTGATCAGCGTGGCGGCACCGGCCCGGGAGACCGAAGGCCCACCGGGAGACCGCCGATGGGTGATGCTCTCCGCCGAGGACGCCAAGCTGGTGACCCTGGCGCGCGCGACCCGCGCCCGGGTCCGGGCCGCCGAGGGCGCGGCCTGCCGCGACAGCGACGGACGCACCTATGCCGCGGCGACCGTCGACCTGCCCTCGCTGCGGCTCTCCGCGATCCAGGTCTGCGTCGCGATGGCGGTCGCCTCGGGCTCGCGCGGGCTGGAGGCCGCCGTGGTGCTGACCGAGGCCGAGGCGGTGGCTCCCGAGGACCTGGCGGTGCTGGCCGACTTCGGCGGCCCGGGCGTCGTCGTACACCGGGGCGACCCGGCGGGACGGGGCCTGGAGACGGTTCGCAACCCCTGACCCGTCGTTTCGGCTAGGTTTGGGTCGTGCCTCTCCGGCGTGGTTGGGACCAGCACCGCGCAGCCGTCGACCGGCTGAGCGCCTCCTTCGCTGCCTTGCCGGACGATGCCCCGGTCCGGCTGGCCAAGAACACCTCCAACCTCTTCCGCCCGCGGGCGCGCTCCGCAGCCGGTCTCGACGTCTCCGGGCCTCACCGGCGTGATCGACGTCGACCCGGCCGCGCGGATCGCGGACGTGCAGGGGATGTGCACCTACGAGCACCTGGTCGACGCCACCCTCCCGCACGGGCTGATCCCGCTGGTCGTGCCCCAGCTGCGCACGATCACCCTCGGTGGAGCCGTGACCGGCCTCGGGATCGAGTCCACGAGCTTCCGGAGCGGATTCCCGCACGAGTCTGTCCTCGAGATGGACGTGCTCACCGGCGCCGGCGAGGTCGTCACGACCCGGCCCGGCGAGGACCTCTTCGACGCGTTCCCCAACTCCTACGGATCGCTGGGCTACGCGACCCGGCTGCAGATCCGCCTCGAGGAGGTGCCGGGCCACGTCGCGCTGCAGCACGTGCGGTTCGACGACCCCGGGATGCTGGCCAAGACGGTCGCGGAGATCGTCGAGACCGGGGCGTACGCCGGGTCCCCGGTGGACGCCCTCGACGGCGTCGGTTTCGCCCCCGACGAGCTCTACCTGACCCTCGCCCGCTGGGACCGCTCCGCCCCCACGGGTGACCACGGTGAGGGAGCAGCACCCACCAGTGACTACACAGGCAACGCGCATTTACTACCGGTCGCTCCAGGAGCGCGAGACCGACCGGCTGACGACGTACGACTACCTGTGGCGCTGGGACACCGACTGGTTCTGGTGCTCGCGCGCCTTCGGCGTCCAGCACCCCGTCGTACGCCGTCTCTGGCCGCGCCGCTGGCGGCGCTCTGACGTCTACCACCGGCTGGTCCGGCTGGACCGGCGCTTCCGGATCGCCGACCGGTTGGACCGGCGGGCCGGACGGCCGCAGCGCGAGGCGGTGATCCAGGACGTGGAGGTCCCGGTCGAAAGGCTGCCCGAGTTCCTGGCCTGGTTCGACGAGCGGGTCGGCATGCGGCCGGTCTGGCTGTGCCCGGTGGTCGCGACCCGGGCCTGGCCTTCGTATCCCCTCGAGCCGGGCGTCACCTACGTCAACATCGGCTTCTGGGGCACCGTCCACGTCGGCCCGGAGGCCGTGGACGCGCCGGTGAACCGCGCGATCGAGGACAAGATGCTCGAGCTGGGCGGCCACAAGTCGCTCTACTCCGAGGCGTTCTACGACCGCGACACCTTCGACCGGCTCTACGACGGCCCGAACCTCGCCCGGGTCAAGGCGACCTACGACCCCGACGACCGACTGACCAGCCTCTACGACAAGGCGGTGCGACGACAGTGACGATGAAGATCGGCGATGCCATCGAGTCCCTCCTGCGCGGGGGCCTGCCCGTGCGCTTCACGGCGTACGACGGCAGCGCGGCCGGCCCGCCGGACGCGGACATCACGCTGGAGCTGGTCAGCCCGCGCGGCCTGGCCTACCTGCTGACCGCCCCCGGCGACCTCGGCATGGCGCGCGCCTACGTGGCCGGGGACCTCCTCCTGCACGGCGTGCACCCCGGGGACCCCTACGACGCGCTGGTCCTGCTGCAGAACAACCTGTCGCTTCCGGGCACCCGCGCCGTCGGAGGCGCTGGAGCTCGTCCGCAGCCTCGGCCTGGGCAGCCTCCGTCCGCCCCCTCCCCCGCCCGGGGAGGCGCTGCCGCGCTGGCGGCGCGCGATGGAGGGCCTGCGGCACTCGATGAGCCGCGACGCCGCGGTGATCTCCCACCACTACGACGTGTCCAACACGTTCTACGAGCACGTGCTCGGGCCTTCGATGACCTACACCTGCGCCGTCTACCCCAACGCCGACGCGACGCTCGAGGAGGCACAGTTCGAGAAGTACGACCTGGTCGCCCGCAAGCTCGACCTGAAGCCCGGGCAACGCCTGCTCGACGTCGGCTGCGGCTGGGGCGGGATGGTCAGGCACGCCGCGCGGGAGTACGGCGTCCGGGCCCTCGGCGTGACCCTCTCGCGGCAGCAGGCCTCCTGGGGGAAGGAAGCGATCGACCGCGAGGGGCTCGGCGACCTCGCCGAGGTGCGTCACCTCGACTACCGCGACGTGATGGAGTCCGACTTCGACGCGGTCAGCTCGATCGGCCTGACCGAGCACATCGGCATCCGCAACTACCCGGCGTACTTCACGCACCTGCGCGACCGCCTCCGTCCCGAGGGACGCCTGCTCAACCACTGCATCACCCGACCGCACAACCACCGCCAGGACATCGGCGCGTTCCTCGACCGCTACGTCTTCCCCGACGGGGAGCTGATCGGCGCCGGACGGATCATCACCGACGCCCAGAACGCCGGTCTCGAGGTCATGCACGCCGAGAACTTCCGGCGCCACTACGCCCTCACCCTCACCGCGTGGTGCCACAACCTGAGGGAGAACTGGGACGCGTGCGTCGCCGAGGTGGGCGAGGGCACCGCCCGGGTGTGGGGCCTCTACATGGCGGGCTCGCGACTGGGGTTCGAGCGCAACGAGACCCAGCTCAACCACGTCCTGGCCGTGCGCACCACCGAGTCCGGCGACGACGGCTTCCCGCTCCGCCCCACCTTCTGAGCCGAGCCGTCGCGAGTTACCGGCCACGCGGCGCCGAGCCGTCGCGAGTTACCGGCAGATAGCGTTGGTCGGGTGAGCACCCGGGCCCGGCGGTACGACGCGCACGTCCTGCGCCGCGACGTGCTCTCGCCCCACCTGCTCCGCCTCACCCTGGCCGGCGACGGCCTGGCCGGGTTCGAGTCGACCGGCATCCCCGACGAGTGGGTCGGGCTGATCGTGCCCGGTCAGTTCCAGAGCCGCTACTACACCGTGCGGTCGTGGGACGGGCGCGAGCTGGTCCTCGACGTCGTCGTCCACGAGGTCGGGCTGGTGACCGAATGGGCGACCCGCGACTGCGTCGGCGACCGGGTCACCGTCACCGAGCCACGTGGGTCGTTCGCGATGCCGGGCGACGCCGAGTGGCTCCTGCTCGTCGGTGACCTGACGGCGATGCCGGCGATGGCGAGGATCGCCGAGACGACGCTCTCCGGAGCCGATCCGGTGGAGACCAGGATCTGGGCCGAGGTGCCCGACGACCTGAGCGGCTACCTCCCCGACGGCCCCGACGTGACCTGGCTCGAGCCGCCCGGCCCCGGGCAGAGCGCCCTCGCGGCCATGGTCGAGTCGATCGACTGGCCTTCCGGTGACGGCTACTTCTGGATGGCCGGGGAGTCCGCCCAGATGCGGGCGATCCGCAAGCACCTGATGCGTGAGCGGCGGCTGCCGAGCACGGCGTACGACGTGATGGGTTACTGGCGCGGCACGACCCGGCGCCAGCCGCGGGCCGTGGACCCCGGACCGATCTGGCGGGCCGGAAAGGCCGCCGGCAAGTCCGACGAGCAGATCTGGGCGGAGTACGACGAGGCGCGCGATGGATAACCCCACACCAGAAGGTCACCGAAGCGGGTTCGCCTCGTTCGTCGGCCGGCCCAACGCCGGCAAGTCGACCCTGACGAATGCCCTGGTGGGCAGCAAGGTCGTCATCACCAGCTCCAAGCCACAGACCACACGGACGGTCGTCCGCGGCATCGTGCACCGCCCCGACGCCCAGCTGATCCTCGTCGACACCCCCGGCCTCCACCGGCCGCGCACGCTGCTCGGCGAACGCCTCAACGACCTGGTCAAGACGACGCTGGCCGAGGTCGACGTGGTGGCTGTCTGCCTCCCGGCGAACGAGAAGATCGGCCCCGGCGACCGGTTCATCGTCAACGAGATGGCGAAGGTCAAGCGCACCATCAAGGTCGCCATCGCCACCAAGACCGACCTGGCGACGTCCGAGCAGATCGGCCAGCACCTGCTGGACATCCAGCGGCTCGGCGCCGAGACCGGCACCGACTGGGCGGAGATCGTTCCGGTGTCCGCGGAGAGTGGCGACCAGGTGAAGCTCCTGGAGGACCTGCTGGTCGGCCTGCTGCCCGAGGGTCCGCAGCTCTACCCCGATGGGGACCTGAGCGATGCACCCGAGGAGGCGATCGTCGCGGAGCTGATCCGCGAGGCCGCCCTCGAAGGCGTCCGAGACGAGCTGCCCCACTCGATCGCCGTGGTGGTCGAGGAGATGGGCCGGCGCGAGGGCCGGCCCGAGGACAAGCCGCTGCTCGACATCCACGCCAACCTCTTCGTCGAGCGGTCCTCCCAGAAGGGGATCGTCATCGGCCACCAAGGCTCCCGCCTGCGCGCGGTCGGCACCGCCGCACGGCACCAGATCGAGGCGATGTTCGGCACGCCGGTCTATCTCGACCTGCACGTCAAGGTCGCCAAGGACTGGCAGAAGGACCCACGCCAGCTGCGTCGGCTGGGGTTCTGAGCATGGCTCACTGGTCGGTCTGGGCCCAGCAGATGGAGCGCCGGTTGCCGGCCTCCCACTCGGCCTCGTGGAACCACGTGTAGCCGAAGTCGTAGTCGACGGGATAGCTGAGCCACGCGCCGACCGAGTCGGAGCAGAAGTCACGGGTCTTCACCTCGACCACCCGGTCGCCGGGGTACTCGTCGCCGGTCGTCGCCCAGCTTGATCGTGGTGACCGCGCGCCAGTTGTGCTTCTCCGAGCAGGGGATCTTCGGCGACCCCGCGACGGTGGCACCGTTGACGCAGACCATCCACTTGTCGGCCTGCCGGAGCAGGAGGCCCTCGGCGGTCTCGGGCAGGTCGACGTAGGACTCGCTCTGGTCGCCGCCGCCGACGATGTCGCAGCGGTACCACCGCGCTCCCTTGTCCCATGCCGTCTCCGAGGGCCGGAACCACGCCCAGCTGACGACGGTCCGCATCACGACGCTCTCGTCGGCGCCGAGGAACGTCATGAACTTCTTGCTGCACCGGTCGTAGGCGAAGGCACCGACCTCGCCGTCGTCGTACGCCGCTTCGTCGAGCTCGGTCGGCAGCTGTCCGACGGCGTAGGTCTCGGCGTTGTGCCGCTCGGAGCAGTCGACGGTCTCCGTGGCGTTGGTCGGCAGCGCGACGTCGTCGGGAGTCAGCAACCGGCAGGCCCCGAGCTCGGGCGTCTCGACCGCGTCGACCTGGTCCGGGTCGACGTTGCTGCCCTGTCCGTCCTCGCCACATGCGGTCACCAGGAGGACCAGGAGCAGGACGAGACCGCGTACGACGTGCGACACGCGGACTCCTCCAGACAGGTCGGCGATGGAGCGGGGATGGCCGCGATGCTACCGCCGCGCCGGTCAGGCCAGCCTCAATCCATGAGGAGTGCCGCCAGCGTTCCGCCCAGGTCGTACGCCGCAGCGTGCTCGTCGTCGCCCACGTCACCCAACACCTCGAGCACCTCCGCCGCCTGGTACCACGGCAGGGCGCTGACGATGGACAGCACCGATCTGACCGCGCCGGTGGTGTCGTAGCGACCGTGCACCCAGAGGCCGAACGGCTTCTTGCCCCCGCTGCCGGCCGCGGCGGACCCGTCGTCCGACAGCGCGCCGCCCGCCTGGAGGAAGATCGTGTCGAAGAAGTGCTTGAGCGCTCCACTCATGTAGCCGAAGTTGGCCGTGGTCCCGAGCAGGTAGCCGTCGGCGCCGAGCACGTCGTCCGCGCCGGCCTCCAGTGCCGGCTTCACGACCACCTCGACCCCCTCGATCGTCGTCGTCGTTCGCGCCGGCGACCACCGCCTCGGTGAGGGACTGCACGAGCTCGGTGGGGGAGTGGTGGACGATCAGCAGGCGGGCCACGGCACGACGGTAGCGGCGATCAACTGTCCTTGCGGCGTCGACGGTGCTTGTTGCGATGGCTGCGGCGCAGGGCTCCGCCCCCGCCGGAGGTCCTTCTCCTCGGTGGCCTGGTCCTTGTCCAGCTTCCGGGTGTCGCGCGGCGGCAGCTGGAGGGTCTCCTCGGCGGCCAGCCCGGACTGCAGCTCCCTGCCCGCGCTCGAGCTCGGAGTCGAGCTCGGCGCCGAACAGCAGGGCCAGGTTGGTCAGCCACAGCCACAGCAGGAAGACGATGACGCCGCCGAGAGTGCCGTAGGTCTTGTCGTAGGAGCCGAAGTTCGCGACGTAGTAGCCGAACGCCGCCGAGGCCAGCACCCCAGATCACGATGGCCAGGACGGCCCCGACGCTGACCCAGCGGAACCGGGGTTGCCGGATGTTGGGGGTGGCGTAGTAGAGCAGGGCGACGATGAGTACGACGACCGCGAGCAGCACCGGCCACTTGGCGATCTCCCAGAGCAGCACCCCGGTGGACCCGAGCCCCAGCGCGTCGCCGACGGCCAGCGCGACCGGGCCGGTCAGGACGAGCGCCAGCAGCACGGCCGCGGCGAGCACGACGAGTACCACGGTCAGCAGCAGCATCAGCGGGCGCAGCTTCCAGATCGGCCGGCCCTCACCGATCTCGTAGATCCGGTTCATGGCGCGACCGAACGCACCGACGTACCCGCTGGCCGACCACAGCGCGCCCGCGAGACCGAGGACCAGCGCCAGCCCGGCGGACTGCGACTCGCTCAGCGTCGTCAGGGGCTCCTGGACGCCGCTCACGATCGAGCCCGCCGCCCAGGTCGTCGATGATCGAGAGCACCTCGTCGACCGCATCGTCACCCTGGCCGACCAGCCCGAGCAGCGAGATGAGCGCGATCGCGGCGGGGAACAGCGCGAGGACGGCGTAGTAGGTCAGCGCCGCGGCCAGGTCGGTGCACTCGTCAGACATGAACTCCCGCCACGTCCGGCGCACGACGTAGCGCCACGAGCGCGAGGAGAGCTGGGTCGGGGAGTCGAGCTTGTCGGCATCGGGCTCGGCTTCGAGACGGCTCTCCTGCTGGTCGGTCAGGGGCATGCTGACCCGTGCCCGCCCACCCCGGGTTCATGCCGGTTGACCTGCCGGTTACGTCCGACTCCACGGCACCAGCCGCCGCGCCCGGTCGTGCAGCAGCGCGGCGCGCGCGGCGTTCCTGCCGCACGCACCGTGGACGCCTCCGCCCGGGTGCGCCGAGGCCGAGCCGAGGTAGAGGCCAGGCACCCCGGTCTCGGCCCGGCCGAGGCCGGGGACCGGGCGGAACACGAGCTGCTGGTGCAGCTGGGCGGTCCCACCGCCCACTGCGCCGCCGATGAGGTTGGCGTTGCGGGCTTCGAGCTCCCGTGGCCCGAGGATCCGCCGGGCGAGGACCCGACTTCCGAAGCCGGGCGCCAGGCGTTCGATCCGGTCCTGCATCCGGTCCGCGAACCGCTCGCAGTCGTCGCGGTCCCATGTGCCACGGATGCTGCCGTCGCCCGCATCGTGCACGGTCACCTGCGGCACGTGGGTGTAGGCCCACATCGACTCGGTGCCGGCGGGCGAGCGGGTCGGGTCGGTGGTGGTCATCTGGCCGGCCAGCAGGAACGGCTCGGCCGGCACCGCTCCGGCCGTCACCTGTCCCAGTGACTCGGTGAGCTGGGCGGTCGAGTCGGCGACGTGCACGGTGCCGGGGGCGTACGCCGGTTGCTGCTCCCAGGGCACGGGTCCGTCCAGCGCCCAGTCGACCTTGATGGTGCTCGGGTCCATCCGGAAACCACGCATCCCGCGGGCCACCCGGGCCGGCAGGTCCGCCGGGTCGAGGAGGCGGCCGAAGAGGTGGGGCGCGGCCACGTCCGCGACCACCGCACGGCGCGCTGCGACCCGCTCCCCGGCGGCCAGCTCGACGCCGCACGCGCGGCCGCGTGACGTCAGGACCCGGGTCACCTCCGCGTCGCAGCGGATCTCGCCCCCCAGTGCGGTGAACCGCCGGGCCAGCGCCGCGCTCAGCTCCCCGGCGCCTCCCTCCGGGACCGGAAAGCCCACGGTCTGGCCCAGCATCGTCATCATCAGCGCCATCAGACCTGAGCCCGGCGCGTCGAGGGGGATGTCGCTGTGCCCCGCGTTGCCCGCCAGCAGGATGCGGGGCGCGGTGCCACCGAAGCGGGACGATCCCAGCTCGGCGGCCGGCGTGAGCAGGGTCCGGACGAAGTCCAGGCCGCCGACCCCGCGGAGCCGGGCCAGTCCGGCCAGAGCGGGACGGACCGGCGGGAAGGGGGTGAGCAGTCCGTCAACCAGGTGACCCCCGATCCGGTCCCAGACGTCGCAGAGGTCGAGCCAGGCCTGCCCGTCCCCGGGGTACGCCGCGTCCATCAGGCCGGCGGTGATCTCCCGGTCCCGGTGCAGGAGGGCCCAACCCTGCCCGGGCAGCGGATGCCCGAGGACAGCCGGGGCGCGCCGCCAGCGCAGCCCGTGCTGCTCGAGCCCCAGCTCCCGAATCGCGGGAGAGGCAGCGCCCAGGGGATAGAACGCGCTGAACGTGTCGTGCACGAAACCGGGGTGCACGTCCTCGGCGCTGCGTACGGCGCCGCCGACCTCGGGCTGGGCCTCCAGCACCACCACCGACCACCCACGGTCCGCGAGGTGGTTGGCGGCCACGAGGCCGTTGGGGCCACCACCGACCACGACGGCGTCGTACGTCACTGGCGTCGCTCGGCCAGGTAGGCCAGGCGGCGCAGGGTCTCGACGTTGCGCCAGCCGAGCGGGGGGTCCCGCAGCAGCTTGGGCACGAGGGTGGCCGGTCCGCTCTCGGCGTCCTCCTCGATCACCACCTCGGTGCCGGTGCCGTTCGGCCGCAGGTGGATCTTGACCCCCGCCTCGCCGCTCGGCCAGGCGCGTGCCCGGAGCCCGAGTCGGACGCCGGGGGTCGAGTCCACCACCTCGGTGGTGTCGTCGATCAGCAGTGGCCAGGTGCCGACGGAGTGGTGCAGCTGGGCGCCGGGCTCCGGCCAGAGGTCATCGACGTCCCGCATCCGGGAGGCTCCGACGACCCAGAGCGGATAGAGCCACCCGTCGGCCAGTACGGCCCAGACCCGGTCGGGGGTGGCATGGACCAGGCGGCTGTTGGTGCTCACGAGCCGGAACGTACCCGCGCCGTACGGGCGCATGCGAGGGTGCGGCCGTCTCGTGGTCGGGGCCAGAGCGCCCCGCTCCGGGAAACCGTGGGTTATCGTGGGCCCGTCATGACGCATCTTCTCCTTCGCCGCCGCAGCGAGGTCTGAGCACCGCCGGGCCCCTCGCTGCGGAGGACGCGCGACCGGCATCCGAGGCGAACCCAGCGAGGAACCCATGACATCCACCACCGGACCATTCGGCAACACCCAGCGGGCCAGCGGCATGCCCATCCACCGCTACCAACCCTTTCCCCCGGTTGAGCTGCCGGACCGGACCTGGCCGACCAGGACGGTGACCCACGCGCCGCGCTGGCTGAGCACGGACCTGCGCGACGGCAACCAGGCGCTGATCGACCCGATGACGCCGGCCCGCAAGCACACGATGTTCGACCTGCTGGTGCGGATGGGCTACAAGGAGATCGAGGTCGGCTTCCCGGCGGCCAGCGAGACCGACTTCAGCTTCGTCCGTCAGCTGATCGAGCAGGACCGGATCCCCGAGGACGTGACGATCTCGGTGCTCACCCAGGCGCGCGAGGACCTGATCGAGCGCACCGTGCAGTCCCTGGTCGGCGTGCACCACGCCAACATCCACCTCTACAACGCCCTGGCACCGCTGTTCCGGCGGGTGGTCTTCCACGCCGGCCGCGACGAGATCAAGGACATCGCGGTCCGCGGCACCCAGGTGGTCATGAAGCACGCCGAGAACTACCTCGACCGCACCGTCATCGGCTACGAGTACAGCCCCGAGATCTTCACCGGGACCGAGCTGCCGTTCTCGGTCGAGGTGTGCGAGGCGGTCTCGGACGTGTGGCAGCCCGACGACGGGCGCGAGATCATCCTGAACCTGCCGGCCACCGTGGAGATGGCCACGCCGAACATCTATGCCGACCAGATCGAGTGGTTCTCCCGCCAGCTCACCCGGCGGGAGCACACCACGATCAGCCTCCACCCCCACAACGACCGGGGCACCGCGGTCGCGGCGACCGAGCTGGCCATGATGGCCGGCGCCGATCGCGTCGAGGGCTGTCTCTTCGGCCACGGGGAGCGCACCGGCAACGTCTGCCTGGTCACCCTCGGCATGAACCTCTTCAGCCAGGGCATCGACCCGCAGATCGACTTCTCCGACATCGACGAGATCCGCCGGACGGTCGAGTACTGCACCCAGCTGCCCGTCCACCCGCGACACCCGTATGCCGGCGACCTCGTCTACACCGCGTTCTCCGGGAGCCACCAGGACGCCATCAAGAAGGGCCTCGAGGACCTCGACCGGCGGGCCACCGAGGCCGGGATCGACGTCGCCGACATCGAGTGGGAGGCGCCGTACCTCCCGATCGACCCGAAGGACGTGGGCCGCACCTACGAGGCCGTGATCCGGGTCAACAGCCAGTCGGGCAAGGGCGGGGTCGCCTACCTCCTCAAGTCCGAGCACAACCTGGACCTGCCGCGGCGCGCGCAGATCGAGTTCAGCCGCGTCATCCAGGAGCGCACCGACACCGAGGGCGGCGAGATGACAGCCGACCAGATCTGGGGCGTGTTCTCCGCCGAGTACCTCGACCGGAGGTGCCGCTGCGACTGAACTCCGTGCACACGTCCTCAGCGGCGGGGGAGAAGGACCGGCTCTCGGTCAACGTCTACGTCGACGGTTCGCCCGTGTCGCTGTCCGGTGAGGGCAACGGGCCGATCGCCGCCTTCGTCAACGCGATCAACGACCTGCCCCAGGACTTCGACGTCCGCGTGCTCGACTACCACGAGCACGCCCTGTCGTCGGGAGGTGACGCCATCGCGGCGGCGTACGTCGAGTGCGCGGTCGGCGACTCAGGTCCTGTGGGGCGTCGGTCTGGACCCCAACATCGTCACCGCCTCGCTGAAGGCGGTCATCTCGGCGGTGAACCGGGGGGCGAGCCGCTAGGGCCGCCCGGTGCAGCGGGAGCAGGACGGTGAACTCCGTCCCGCGGAGGTGCGCGGACCGCGACGCCGACCCGGCCCCCGTGCGAGGCGACGATCCCGGCCACGATCGAGAGCCCGAGCCCGGCGCCCTGGATCGCCTTGGCCTGGGCGGTCGAGGAGCGGAAGAACTTCTGGAACAGGCCTGACTGCTCCTCCTCGGGGATGCCGATGCCGGTGTCGCGCACCACCAGCCTGGCCTCGGAGCCGTCCTGCTCCAGGACGGACCGTGATCTCGCCGCCGTCCTCGGTGAACTTGACCGCATTGCTGAGCAGGTTGTCCATCGCTCGCTCGAGCTGCATCCGGTCGCCCAGCACCACGGTCGGCTCGTCCGGGGACTGCGAAGCTCAGGCTGAGGTCCCGTCCCCGCGCGAGGTGTCCGAGCGGACGCCTCGGCGTACTTCATGAGCACGACCAGGTCCACCTCCTCCCGGGCGATCTCGGCCGCGCCGGACTCGAGCTCCCCGATCAGGAGCAGGTCGTTGCAGATGGTGATCAGGCGCTCGCCGTTGCGGGCGATGGTGTCGAGCAGCGGGAGCTGGGCCGCGTCCGGCTTCACCAGGGACCCGTCGGTCAGCAGCTCGGTGTAGCCGATGATGCTGGTGACCGGCGTGCGGAGCTCGTGGCTGACCGTGGACACGAACTCGCTCTTGGCCGCATCCAGCCGGCGGAGCCGTTCGACGGCCCTGCGCTCGGTCTCCAGCGCGGTGATCAGCATGGCCTGGCTGTGGCGCTGCTCGGTGACGTCGCGGCCCACGCAGAGGAAGCCGTTGCGGGCCGCGGGCGGCGTCCGTCGGCCACGCTCAGGGTCATCGACACCGTCGGTCGCGTGCCGTTGGCCGCCACGCCACGTCCAGTCCTGCGGCGGCGTCTCGCCCTCGTCGCCGATGCTCTCGACGAGCGCGGCGAAGGTGCCGGGCGTGGCGCTGCCATGGTGCGGATCTCGAGCTCCTCGGGGTCGAGCAGGTCGGTGAACGGCATGCCGATCACCTCGTCGGTCTCGTAGCCGAGCAGGCCGCTGGCCCCGGAGTTGAAGAGCGAGATCCGGCCGCGGTGGTCGATGCCGATCAGCGCCGTCGTGTTCGACGCCCGCAGCAGGTGGTCGACCAGCCCGGCGGCGGTGCGTTCGGCGGTGACGTCGATGCCGGTCATCACGACGTACGCCGCGCGGCCCTCGTCGTCGAAGACGATGTTGTTGTTCCACACCACCCGCAGCAGCCCGCCGTCGGCCCTCGCCACGTCTGCTTCGCGGGTTCCCGGGACGGCCGCACCGTCGGGAGAGGAGAAGATCTCCTTCACCAGGGGCACGCGGTACTCCGGCACGATCGTCTCCCAGATGGGGCGACCGAGGATCTGGTCCTCACTGAAGCCGGTGAGGCCGAAGGTGGCGGCGTTGACCCGGACGACCGTGCCCTGCCATGTCGGCGACCATCATGATGCACGCCGCCGTGTCCAGCGTGGCGCTCGTCAGCTTCTCGGCTGCCTCGATCCGGGCCCGCGCGTTGTGCTCGGCCGTGACGTCGAGCAGCTGGGCCGCGAGGACCGGCTCGTCCCCGCCGGAGATGAGCGAGACCGAGACGTCGACGCGGGTGCGTGGACGGTCGACCAGCCCGAGCTGCGCCGTCCAGCCGTCCCGGTCGCCGTCGAGCATCTGCTGCGCGGCGGCCCGCACGACGGTCGGCTGGTCGACCACCCGGTCGAGGTAGCGCCCGACGACGGACCGGTCTCCTCGCCGATCAGGCGGAGGGCCGCGTCGTTCGCGTCCACGATCTCGAGCCGCTCGCGCTGTGGCTTCAGCAGCAGCATCCCGGTCAGCGACTCGGTGAAGTTGCGGCGGAACAGCTCTCTCGCGGGCCGTCACCGCGTCGAGGAGGTGGCGTCGCTGCTCGACGGTCACGGTGAGGGGGAGCGACATCAGGGCGGCGCTGAGCAGCCACAGCTGGACCATGGCGCCCGCACCCGCGACCGTGCTCGCCCCGGTCGCGACGTTGGCGGCGAACGGACCGTGCCCCTCGGCGGTCATGACGGTCCCCAGCACGCTGGTGGCGAGCAGCTCCCAGGTCAGGGCCCGGACCCCCAGCCGGAGCGAGGCCCACACGAGGAGCGGGAGTGGCGCGAAGGCGATGGCCAGCGGCTGGTCCGGCGCGAAGACGAGCAGGGTCACGGCGAACAGGGCGCGTGGCCTGGATCCCCAGCTCGACCAGACGCCGGTCCTGCGGCCTTGCCGGCCCAGGGTCAGCGCTACCGGCACGATCACGAGGGTGGACGCCGCGTGGGATGCCCAGACGTAGCGCCAGGTATCGAGGAACACGCCTCCTTCGAGCGCGGCGACCGCTCAGCGCCGCGCCCGTGGCGATCACGACGGCACCGGCGATCGAGGCGCGCACCAGCCGGAGGAAGTCGTCGAGGGACTCGAAGCGTGGCCGGCGTCGCGGTGCCGCGTCTCAGCACCAGGGCCGGCCACGACCGCCTCGGCCGCGTTGGCGAGGCCGAAGCAGAGTGAGACGTCGAGCGAGCGGCCTGCTGTGAGGTTCGCGGCAGCGACCGCGACGACGACGCCGGCGGCCAGGGCCGGCCACCAGGCGCGTGGCGCCAGCGCCAGGAGGCTCACCGCGATGCCGGCGGCCGGCCACCAGGCGGCGACCTGGCCTCCCTCGGGAGCGAAGTGGACCGCCTGGGTGCCCGCGACGTAGATGGCGACCAGCGCGCCGAGCGCAGAGAGTGCGCCGACGTATGGGGAACGGCCCGAGCCGGTCATGTCGTCCATTGTCGGTCATGGGGCGTCGGAATGTGACCGATTGGGCGCATGTATCCGTGGCAGCCCGCTGTCACGGCTACATTGCGCACCATGCTCGTCTCCGAACGGATCGGCCAATTCTTCCTCGACACGGAATCCTCTCGCGACCGACTCGAATACACCGAGTACGGCAGCGGCGAGTCGTGGGTGGTGTTGCTGCACGGCCAGCTGATGCCGCGCCGGATGCACCAACCCCTGGCCCGGGCGCTGGCCGCCGAGGGGCTGCACGTGGTGACGCTCGACCTGCTTGGCCACGGCCGCTCGGACCGACCGGCCGACCCGCACGCCTACTCGATGACGGCGTGGGGCCGGCAGGTGATCGCGCTGCTCGACCACCTGGGAGCTCCCCAGGCCGTCGTCGGCGGCACCTCGCTGGGAGCCAACGTCTCGCTCGAGGTCGCCGACCTCGCGCCCGAACGGGTGCGCGGGCTGATCGTCGAGATGCCGGTCCTCAACAACGCGGTCGAGGCCGGCATCCTGGCCTTCGCGCCGTTGATGTTCGCTGCGCGGTTCCTTCCCTTCACCGTCAGCGCTGTCCGGCTGCTCACCCGGCCGGTGCCGCGTGGCCTGGTCCCCTTCTGGGTGGGCATCGGCCTCGACACCTGCGACCAGCGTGCCGACTCGGTGGCGGCGGTCGTGCACGGACTCTTCTTCGGACGGGTCGCCCCGTCGTCGCGCGAGCGGCGCGCCATCCAGGCGCCGGCCCTGATCGTGGGGCATCCCGCAGACCCGATCCACCCGGCCGCGGACGCAGCGATGCTCGCCGATGAGATGCCCAACGCCGACGTTCGTGCGGGCGCGCAGCATCTTCGAGTGGCGGGCGCGTCCGGAGCGGCTGAATCGCGAAGCGGCCGACTTCGCCCTCACCTGCTGGAAAACACCGGCCCGGCGTCGTCGTACCAGCTCCTGAGCGGGGCAGAATGGGTTGAGTGCCCCTCTATCGCGACGAGGCGATCGTGCTGCGCACCCACAAGCTGGGCGAGGCCGACCGCATCATCACCCTGCTGACCCGTCAGCACGGGCGGGTGCGTGCCGTCGCCAAGGGAGTACGCCGCACCAGCTCGCGCTGGGGATCACGGCTCGAGCCGTTCACCCACGTCGACCTGCAGCTGGCGGAGGGTCGCAGCCTCGACGTGATCACCCAGGCCGAGACGCTGACCCCGTTCTGGGGTGGGATCGGAGACGACTACGACCGCTACACCGCGGGCACGGTGATGCTCGAGACCGCCGACCGGCTGGTGGCCGAGGAGCGGGAGCCCTCCCCCCAGCAGTTCCTGCTCCTCGTGGGTGGTCTGCGCGCCATGGTCGGCGGGCGACCGGCACCCAGCCAGGTGCTCGACTCCTACCTGCTGCGGTCGCTGGCCGTGGCCGGCTGGGCGCCGTCGTTCGAGCACTGTGCCCGTTGCGGCGAAGAGGGACCACACCGGTGGTTCAACCCGGCCGCGGGGGGCGTGCTGTGCGCGGCGTGCCGGGTTCCGGGATCGGCCACCCCGGCGGCCGGGACGATCACGGTCCTGGGGGCGCTGCTCGCGGGCGACTGGCCGGTGGTGGAGTCCGCCGACCCGCGCCACCTCAAGGAGGCCAGCGGTGTCGTGGCGGCGTACCTCGCGTGGCACCTCGAACGCGGCCTCCGGTCGCTGGCCTACCTCGAGCGCTGACGTCTCACGACCGGTGGGCCGTGGGACGTCATACGGATGGAGCAAGCGGTTGCACCGTCCGCATGACGTCCTCGGGTGCGCCCGCTCATCGGCAGGTGAGTGCACCGCGACAGCGTGGGGAAACCCCTAGGCCGTGCCATACCTCCGGTCCCGCCGCGCATAGGTGTCGACGGCCTGCCACAAGTGCCGGCGGTCCACGTCGGGCCAGAGCACGTCGCTGAAGACGAACTCCGCGTAGGCGGCCTGCCAGAGCATGAAGTTCGAGAGTCGCTGCTCGCCCGACGTGCGCCACACGAGGTCGGCGTCGGCGACTTCCGGCACGTAGAGGTGGCGGGCGAAGGTCCGCTCGTCGACCCGGTCCGGATTGAGGCGTCCGGCGGCGACCTCGCGGGCGATCGACCGAGCGGTGTCGGCCAGCTCGGAGCGGCCGCCGTAGTTGACGCACATCGTCAGGGTCAGTACGTCGTTGTCGCGGGTCAGCTCCTCGGCGACCTGGAGCTCCCGGATCACCGACTTCCAGAGACGCGGCGCGCGGCCGGCCCACCTGACTCGCACCCCGAGCTCGTGCATCTCGTCACGTCGCCGGCGGATCACGTCGCGGTTGAAGCCCATCAGGAACTTGACCTCGTCCGCCGAGCGCGACCAGTTCTCCGTGGAGAAGGCATAGGCCGAGATCGCCTTGACCCCGATCTCGATGGCGCCCTCGACGACGTCGAAGAGGGAGTGCTCGCCCTGCTCGTGCCCGGCCGTCCTCGGCAGCCCACGCTCCTTCGCCCAGCGGCCGTTGCCGTCCATCACGATGGCCACGTGCCGCGGCACCAGCTGCCGGGGCACGTCTGGTGGCCGCGCACCTGAAGGGTGAGGCGTGGGCGGGCGCGCGGATCGCTTCACCGGTGCAGGATAGACCTCGCGGTTCTGCTTCGGCCCACCCCCGATTCTGGGATCCTTGTCCGCGCGACTGCGCCGGGACCGGGGAGGGCACGGATGGGGGACGCTACGGAGCGACGGCCTGCTCGCGGGCTGCTCTCTGCGCGGCCCGCGCCCTGGGCCTGGCAGTGCGTGTTCGCCGCTGCCCTCGCGGTGGCACTGCTTCCTGCTGGCCGTCGGCGGCGCCTTCACGACGCCTCGTTCCTGGCTCGGACTCGCTGGGCTGATGGGCGCCGTGACCACCGTGCTCACGCCTCTGGTGCCGTGGTCCCGGCTCCCGCGCACCGCCGTCTGTGTCGTCCCGGTGCTGGACATCGCCACCCTGGGGGTCGCCGGGATGGACGCCTCAGGCTGGGCCCTCTCCCCGCTGATGCTGCTGCCCCTGCTCTGGTGCGCCGTGGAGCTCCGCCTCCGTGGCGCCGTCATCGCCACCGTCGCGACCCTGGTCCTCTACGGGCTGCCCGGCCTCTTCCACCAGGCGCCGAGGGGGGCGAGCCTGGCCTGGTCGCTGCTCGTGCCGCTGGGCGCCGCCGGCCTCAGTCTCGCCTTCGCCTCCATCCTCGACGCGGTCGAGGTCGAGCGACAGCGGCTCGACAGCGCCCGGGAGACCATCGACCGCCAGCAGCGCTTCGCCGACGCGATCCTCGACACGGTCGACGTCGGACTGGTCCTGCTCGACCGCGACGGCGCCTACCAGACCATGAACCGGCGGCACGGCGACTTCATGCGACTGGCCTTCCCCGACGGCCACGACGGGTACGCCGGTCAGCTGGGGCTCGTGTACTGCGAGGACGGATCGACCCGGTTGACCCGCGAGCAGATGCCGTCGTACCGCGCGAGCCAGGGGGAGGAGTTCGACGACTGCCGGATGTGGGTGGGGGACGACCCGCTGACGTGGCGCGCCCTGTCGGTGTCGGCCCGGAGCGTCCGCGACGAGCAGGGCCGCTTCGCCGGCGCCGCGCTTGCCTACAAGGACGTCACCGACTTCATGCGGGCGCTGCGGGTCAAGGACGAGTTCATGGCCGTCGGTCTCCCATGAGCTGCGCACGCCGCTCACGTCGATCCGGGGGTACGTCGACATCCTGCTCGAACGCGACGACCTGCCGGCCGAGACGCGGGCCCAGCTCGAGGTCGTGGCACGCAACGGAGAACGGCTGAACAGGCTGGTGGCCGACCTCCTGCACACGGCCCGGGTCAACGAGGGCCCGTTGGAGGTGATGCGCACGCGGCAGGATCTCGGTGAGATCGTGCGGGCCTCGGTCGAGGCGGCCGCCCCGGCGGCGAGGGCTGCCGGGGTCGACCTGCGGCTGGACGCACCCTCGATGCTGGTGACCCTGGTCGACGGGCAGCGCATCGCGCAGGCCGTCGACAACCTCGTCTCCAACGCGATCAAGTACACGCCCCGCAACGGCCACGTCGAGGTCCGGCTCGCTCTGGACGGAGCGCGGATCGAGATCTGCGTGGCCGACTCCGGCATCGGCATCCAGGCGGCCGACCGGGACCGGCTGTTCACCCGGTTCTTCCGGGCCGAGCACGCCGAGGAGCAGTCGGTCCAGGGGCTGGGTCTGGGGCTGGGCATCGCCAAGTCGATCGTGGAGAGCCATGGCGGGCGGATCGACGTCGAGAGCGAGGTCGGCCACGGCAGCGTCTTCCGGATCCGGCTTCCCGTGGGCAGCGACGTGGGGGGACCCGTCATCTAGGACGGCCCCGCCTGAACCGTGTGAACCGTGGACGTGGTTCGGCAGGCGTACTACGTTTCCGGGACAGCACACCTGCTGCATCGGAGGGCGCCCATGGTGGCCGAGGCGGTGGTGACAGTCCGCGACCTGCGGATGCGTTACGGGGAGAACGACGTCCTCACCGGCGTCGAGTTCGACGTCAACGCGGGAGAGGTCGTGTGCCTCCTGGGGCCCAACGGAGCCGGCAAGACGACCACGATCGAGATCCTCGAGGGCTTCCGGATCCGTTCCGCGGGCGAGGTCGACGTTCTCGGCCAGGACCCGGCCTCTGCCGACGAGGACTGGCGAGCGTCGACCGGGGTGGTGCTGCAGTCGTGGCGTGACCATCCGCGGTGGACACCTCGCCGGCTCCTGGAGCTGCTGGGCGGGTTCTACCTGCCGTACTCGACACCGGAGCGTCCGCGGCCGCACGACGTCGACCACCTGCTCGACCTCGTCGGTCTCACCGCCGTCGCGAACCAGAAGATCGTGACCCTCTCCGGTGGCCAGCGGCGGCGTCTCGACGTGGCCGTCGGGATCGTCGGCCGCCCCACCCTGCTGTTCCTCGACGAGCCCACGGCCGGATTCGATCCCCAGGCCCGGCGCGACTTCCACCAGCTGGTGCACCAGCTGTCCGACCACGAGCAGACCACCATCCTGCTCACCACCCACGACCTCGACGAGGCGGAGAAGCTCGCCGACCGCGTCTTGATCCTCGCCGGCGGGCGGATCGTCGCCGACGACACCGCTGACGGGCTCGCGAGACGGGTCGCGGGCGAGGCGCAGGTCACCTGGGTCAGGGCCGGCGAACGGTTCGTGCACTCGACCGATGACGCCACCCGCTTTGCCAGGGAGCTGTTCGCCGAGCACGGCGAGGAGGTCGAGGAGCTGGAGATCAGGCGCGCCAGCCTCGAGGACGCCTACCTGACGCTCGTCCAGCAGCACGAGACCGGGCAGGTCGAGGAAGCTGCCGAGCGGTTCACGAAGGTGACCCGGTGACCACGCCGTCCAACCCGCGCCGGAATGCCGTCCGGCTGGGACTCCGCCGTGGGTGGATCGAGTTTCAGCAGAGCATCCGCAGCACCCAGGACTGGTTCTGGTACGCCTTCATGGCGTTCCTCGTCGTGGGCTACCTCTTCCTCCGGCGCGACACCGAGGTGGCCGGCAGCGACCTGCTGCTCCCGTCGGTGGCGCTGCCGAGCATCCTCGGGGGTCTGGTGGCCTTCGGTCTGGTCGTGGGCCCGGCGAACGGCCTGGCCATGGACAAGGAGGACGGCACCCTGCTCAGGCACAAGGCGGCGCCGCACGGCCTGGTCGGGTACGTCGGCGGCCAGCTGCTGTTCCAGTCGTTGGCGGCTCTGCCTCAGCTGGCCCTGGTCGTGGTGCCGAGCCTCCTCCTGTTCGACGACATCATGGCCGAGCCCTCGGGCTGGCTCACGCTGCTCTGGGTGCTGGTCCTGGGGTTGCTCGCAACGATGCCGATCGGGCTGGTGATCGGCGCCCTTGTGCCCAGCGTCCAGAAGGTCGGCACCTGGGGAATGGTCCCGGTCATGATCCTGGCGGGCATCTCGGGCATCTTCTTCCCGATCCAGCGGCTCTGGGACTGGGTCGAGGTCGTCGCGCAAGTGTTCCCCATGTACTGGCTCGGGCTCGGCATGCGATCGGCCTTCCTGCCCGATGCCGCGGCTGCCCTCGAGGTGGGTGGCACCTGGCGCACGGTGCCGACCGTGTTGGTGCTCGGCGCCTGGGCGCTCGCCGGGATGCTGGTCACCCCCGTCGCCCTGCGCCGGATGGCGCGGCGGCAGGCGGGTTCGCACGTCGAGGCAGCCCGGGAGCGGGCCACGCAGTGGGTCCGCTGAACCGCGGGCAGTCCGGGGTCAGCGGCAGGAGCCGCAGACACCGAAGATCTCGAGGGTGTGGCTGACGTCGGCGTACCCGTGCTCCTCGGCGATGGCCCGGGTCCAGCGCTCGACCGCCGGCCCCTCGACCTCGACGGTGGCGCCGCAGGCCCGGCAGACCAGGTGGTGGTGGTGGGCGGGGGAGCACCGCCGGTAGATCGCCTCGCCGTCCTCGGTTCGCAGCAGGTCGACCTCGCCCGCCTCGGCGAGCCGCTGCAGGGTGCGGTAGACGGTGGCCAGGCCGACGGCCTCGCCGCGCTGGGCCAGCAGCTCGTGGATCTCCTGGGCCGAGCGGAAGTCGGAGAACGTCGCGAGGACCTCCGCGACCGCGCGTCGTTGCCGGGTGGGGCGGCCTCCTGGGACCGCGGCGGGGCCGGGTCCGTCAGTGCTCGTCATAGTGCTTCCCGTGGGCCGCGTGCCGGTGTCCGTCGTGGACGTAGTCGACGTGGTCGCCGTGCGGTACGGCGATGTGGCCGCACTCCGGTCCGTGGACGTGCGGGTGCTCGTCGGTCATCTCGTGGCGGTCCGGCGCCAGCTCGGGGAACGGGGTCCGCATCCTGCGGCGGGCTCTCAGGGCGACGCCGAGCGGCCAGGTGACGGCGAACATGGCGAGGGCCAGCAGGACGATCGTCGGCCCCGGTGCGACCCGCGCGTGGAAGGACGCGAACGCCGAGATCAGCAGGCCACCGACGGAGGCGAGCGTGCCGATGGCCATCGCCCCGAGCAGTGTGGCGCGGAACGACCGGGTCAGCTGCTGGGCTGTCGCGACCGGCACCACCATCAGCGCGGAGACCAGCAGGAGTCCCACGGTGCGCATCGCCACGGTGACGCTGACGGCCGCCAGGACCGCGACCAGCACGTTGTAGGCGCGGACGTTCAGCCCGGCCACCTTGGCGAACTCGCCATCCTGGGCGACGGCGAAGAGCTGCGGCGACAGCCCCACGCAGACCAGCACCACGACTGCGGCGAGCGCGAGCGTCACCCACACGTCGGTGCTCGACATGGTGGTGATCGAGCCGAACAGGAACACCTGCAGCTCGGCCGCGTTCTGTCCGGCCAGGCCGGTCACGAAGACGCCGCCGGCCAGGCCGCCGTAGAAGAGCAGGGCCAGAGCGACGTCGCCGTTGGTGTGGCCGCGTTCGCGGATCACCTCGATCAGGACGGCTCCCAGTACCGCGACGACGGCGGCGGCCCAGAGCGGAGAGGTGTGGAAGAACAGGCCGACGGCGACGCCGGTGACGGCGACGTGACCGATCCCGTCGCCCATCAGGGCCAGGCGTCGCTGCACCAGGTAGGTGCCGACCGCGGGGGCGGCGAGGCCGGTGAGCAGGGCGGCCAGCAGCGCCCGCTGCATGAACTCGAGGGTGAGCAGCTCCATGGCTCAGCCCCTGTCCAGGGGTGAGCCGACGTGCGGCGAGTGGTCCCGGCCGACCGGGCTCGGCGTGGTGGTGGGTGTGCGCCTCGCCGAAGTCGGGGTGGTGCACCTCGTGGTCGGCCAGCGGCTCGCCGTCGTAGGCGATCCGGCCGTCGCGCATCACCACCGACCGGTCGACCAGCGGCGCCATCGCGCCCAGCTCGTGGGCGACCAGCACGATCGTGCTGCCGCGACTCTTGAGGGTGCCGAGCGCCTCGGCCAGCGCCTGCTGGTTGGGCAGGTCCACGCCGGCCGTCGGCTCGTCGAGGAAGAAGAGGTCCGGCTGTCCGGCCAGGGCCCGGGCGATCAGGGCGCGCTGCTGCTGGCCACCGGAGAGCTGGGAGACGCCCTGCCTCGTCTCGCGCTCCAGGCCGACCACGCTGATGGCCTCGTCGATGGCGGCGCGGTCGGCGCGCGACAGCGGGCGGAGCAGCCGTCGGCGGGTCAGTCGGCCGGAGGCGACCACCTCCCACACCGAGGAGGGGACGCCGGAGGACGGCCCCGGCCCGCTGGGGGACGAAGCCCACGCGGTGCCAGTCCCGGAAGTCGTCGAAGGGTGTGTCGAAGAGCCGGAGCGCCCCGGTGGCCAAGGGGCGTAGCCCGGTCAGCCCGCGGACCAGGGTGGACTTCCCGGAGCCGTTGGCGCCCATCAGTGCCAGGAACTCGCCGGAGCCGACGGCGAGGTCGACCCCGCGCACCACCGGGCGGCCGGCGATCGCGATCGCGCCGCCGCGCAGGTCGACGACCGTCTCGCCGGTCGCGCTCGCCGTGACCATCAGCAGCCGTTCGCTTCCTGGAGCGCCGCGAGGTTCGCGCGCATGAGGGACAGGTAGTCCTCGTCCTGGGTCTCCTCGCTGAGCCCCTCGACCGGGTCGAGGACCGCGGTTCCGGATGTCGAGGTCGTCGGCCAGGGTCTCGGACACCCGCGGGCTCACCAGGCGCTCGGAGAAGACGGTGGTGATGCCCTCGGCGCGGATCAGGTCCTGCAGTTGCGACAGGTCGGCGGGGGTCGGCTCGGCACCGGGGGAGAGGCCGGCGATCGGGGCGAACTCCAGCCCGTAGCGGTCGAGGTAGCCGAAGGCGTCGTGGCTCACCACGACGGTGCTGCGCTCGCAGTCCGCCAGTCCCTCCTCGTAGGCCTGGTCGAGCCGCTGGAGGTCGTGGCGGAGGTCGGCGGCGTTGGCGCGGTAGGCGTCGGCGTGGTCGGGATCGGCGTCGCCAGGGCCTCGGCCACCTCGTCACCGAGGTCGGCCATCAGCAGCGGGTCGAGCCAGAAGTGCGGGTCGTCGGGCCGGATCGCAGGCGTGTTGCTGGTCTCGAAGTCGGGGCTGGAGGTGTCGACGACGGTGCCGCCCTCGGCCGCGTTCGCGACGGCGTCGTCCACCGCCGGCTGGACCCCGCCGGCCACGACCAGCACGTCGGCCTCGGCCACCAGGGCGGTCTCCCTGACCGACAGGGTGGCGTCGTGGGGCTCGCCCCCGGGCTGGGTCAGCACCTCGACCTGGGCCTGGTCACCGGCGATCCGCTCCGCGACGTACTGCAGGGGGTAGAAGCCCGCCGCGACCTCGACGCCGGCTCCGGTGTCGGCCAGCGCTCCGCACCCGGTCAGGCCGGAGACCAGGAGGAGGGTGGAGGCGAGGCGCATGAGAACCATTCTCAGATCAGTTGAGAACCATTGTCAAGTCGAGCGTGACGACCAGGAGCGCCGCAAATTTTCACCCGCGGCAGTCTGGACCGGGAGGGAAAAGTCGCCGATGCTGTGACGTGTCATCGAGCCGGTTGTCGATCCCGGTGAGCTCGCGTGGTGACCCCGTGGCCGCACACCTGCGCGGCCCTGACCGTGAGGATCTTTCCTTCATGCGCACATCGCACACCCTTCGCCTCGCCGCCGTCGCGGCCCTCGGCGCGTCCACATTCACCTTCGCCGGTCCGGCCGGGATCGCCCAGGCCAGCGTCCCTCAGATCGACCGCGTGTGCCTCGACCCCCACACCGGGGGAGGCGCCGCCGCTGCACGTGGCGGCCACTCCGGCCTCGACCATCGGGGGATCTCCGCCGCGGAGCAGGGCGCGATCGAACGCCGTACGGCGAAACGACTGGCCGAAAGCGGCGGGCGGCCCGGCGCCGCCGGTGCGGTCGTGCCCGTCCACGTCCACGTGATGCGCGACGCCGCCGGCAACGGCGACGTGAGCGACCAACAGATCACCGACCAGATCGCGGTGCTCAACAGCAGCTTCGGGGGGAGCGGCTACTCCTTCGCCCTGGCGAGCATCGACCGCTACAACAACAACGCGTGGCACAACGACAAGTCGAGCGCGAAGTACCGCTCGCTGACCCGCAAGGGTGGCGCGAACGCCCTGAACATGTGGCTCGTCGACTTCAAGTACCTCGGCATCGCCACGTTCCCCTGGGACTACCAGCGCAATGGTGCGATCGACGGGATCCGGGTCAACTACGCGTCCCTGCCCGACGGCAGCATTGCCAACTACAACCTGGGTGAGACGGCCACGCACGAGGCCGGGCACTGGTTCGGGCTCTACCACACGTTCCAGGGTGGGTGCACTAACGCCAACGACGAGGTCTCCGACACCCCGGCTCAGTCCAGTCCCACCTCGGGTTGTCCCGAGGGCCGCGACTCGTGTGCGCTGCCGGGGCTGGATCCGATCCACAACTACATGGACTACAGCTACGACAGCTGCTACACCGAGTTCACCGACGGACAGGTCACGCGGGCCAACCAGATGTGGGCCGCCTACCGCAGCTGAACTGTCCTGGGCGAACCAGGGCGCCGTCACCCGCGTTCGATGATCCCGGAGAGCGTGCGCGCCAGGCCTCCACCGGGCCTCATGAGACGCGACCCCGTACCGTTCGCACATGCTGGTGGTGAACAGGTTCCGCGTCCCGGACGACGCCGCGGAGGCGTTCCGAGGCGACCTGGAGCAGGCGCTCGCGACCCTCGCCGCGTGCCACGGCTACCTCGACGGCCGGATCGGCCGCAACGTGGACGAGCCCACGCTGTGGGTGCTGGTGACCACGTGGGATGGGCCCGGCGCCTACCGGCGCGCGCTCTCGTCGTACGACGTGAAGCTGCACGCCGTTCCCGTGCTGAGCCGCGCGATCGACGAGCCCGGCGCCTACGAGATCGTCGATCCGGACACCGTCCTCAACGTCGCGTCGACCCGGTCGTTAGGCTGATTCCTTCCAGACCGGCAGCCAGCCGGCCGACCGAAGGAGCCACTCGTGGCCAAGGCCCCCGCGACCGCCCTCGACAACGTCGTCTCCCTCTGCAAGCGCCGGGGATTCGTCTACCCGTGCGGCGAGATCTACGGCGGCACCCGCTCGGCCTGGGACTACGGCCCGCTCGGCGTGGAGCTGAAGGAGAACATCAAGCGCCAGTGGTGGAAGGCGATGGTGACTGCCCGCGAGGACATCGTGGGCCTCGACTCCAGCGTGATCCTCCCGACGCGCACGTGGGAAGCCAGCGGCCACCTGAGCACCTTCACCGACCCGCTGACCGAGTGCCAGTCCTGCCACAAGCGGTTCCGTGCCGACCACATGCAGGAGGACTACGCGGAGAAGAAGGGGATCGAGGACCCCGACTCCGTCGTTCTCCGCGAGCTGGCCTGCCCCAACTGCGGCACCCGCGGCGCCTGGACCGAGCCCCGCAACTTCAACATGATGCTGAAGACCTACCTCGGCGTGATCGAGGACGAGTCCGGCCTCCACTACCTGCGCCCCGAGACCGCCCAGGGCATCTTCCTCAACTTCGCCAACGTGGTCACCTCCAGCCGGAAGAAGCCGCCGTTCGGCATCGCCCAGATCGGCAAGGCGTTCCGCAACGAGATCACACCGGGCAACTTCATCTTCCGCACCCGCGAGTTCGAGCAGATGGAGATGGAGTACTTCGTCAAGCCGGGCGAGGACGAGGAGCTGCACCAGTACTGGATCGACACCCGCACAAAGTGGTACGTCGACCTCGGCATCGACCCCGCGAACCTGCGGCACTACGAGCACCCGAAGGAGAAGCTCAGCCACTACTCCAAGCGGACCGTGGACATCGAGTACCGCTTCGGCTTCTCCGCCCGCGACTTCGAGGAGCTCGAGGGCATCGCGAACCGCACCGACTTCGACCTGAGCCAGCACAGCGAGTACTCCGGCCAGGACCTGTCCTACTTCGACCAGTCGACCGGTGAGCGCTACACGCCCTACGTCATCGAGCCGGCGGCCGGGCTCACCCGGAGCCTGATGGCGTTCCTGGTCGACGCCTACCACGAGGACGAGGCGCCCAACACCAAGGGCGGCGTCGACAAGCGCACGGTCCTGCGCCTCGACCCCCGGATCGCGCCGGTCAAGGCGGCGGTGCTGCCGCTGAGCCGCAACCCGGAGCTCTCGCCGAAGGCGAAGGCGCTCGCCGCCGACCTGCGCCGCAACTGGAACGTCGACTTCGACGACTCCGGCGCCATCGGCCGGCGCTACCGCCGACAGGACGAGATCGGGACGCCGTACTGCGTCACGGTCGACTTCGAGAGCCTCGACGACGGCGCCGTCACCGTGCGCGAGCGAGACTCGATGAGCCAGGAGCGGATCGGGATGGACCGGATCACGTCGTACTTCGCCGAGCGTTTCGTCGGCTGCTGAAAGGCTGGTCATGCACAATCTCCCCATGCACCGTCCCCGCCCGAACACTCTCCTCCGACCCGGGCTCCGGCCACTGGCCGCCGTGCTCCTCGCGCTCCTCCTGGCCCTTTCCGCGTGCGGCGGTGGCGATGACGCCGAGCCCGGAGCGAGACAGCTCGAGCGAGTCCGCGCCGGGCCGATGGCGAGACCGCGGAAGAGGCATCCACCGCGGAGGAGCCCTACCTCCCGGTGCCGGACGGGGTGGAGCTGACCGCGCAGGGCAGCCCGCTCGACGTCGGCGACAAGGCCGTGGTCGCCTACGAGCCGCGCCAGGACAAGGTCGCCGCGCTCGAGATCACGGTGACCTCGCTGAGGACGCCGACTTCAACGACTTCGTGGGCTGGAAGCTCACATCCCGAGACCCGCAAGACCAGCCCCTACTTCGTCGAGGCGACGGTGAAGAACGTCGGTGACACCGACCTCGGCGGCGAGGGAGTGCCGCTCTACGCCGTGGACGGCAACAACAAGCTGATCGAGGCCTCGACCTTCCAGAGCACCTTCAAGCCGTGCTCGCCCGAGTCGTTCCCCAAGCGCTTCAAGAGGGATGACAAGGGGAAGTTCTGCCTCGTCTACCTCGCCCCCGACAAGGGTGACCTCACCGCCGTGAGCTTCCGGCCGGTCGAGGAGTTCGACCCGATCACCTGGACCGGCAAGCTCGAGAAGGCCGGAGCCAGAAGAAGGGCGGCGGCAAGAAGGGCGGCGGCAAGAAGGGCGGCGGCAAGCAGGGCGGCGGCAGCAGGGCGGCGGCACAGCAGCGGCGGCAACCAGGGCTGAGCCCGCTCGCGGTTTGGGGGCATCCGGCCGGGCCGGGACAATGTCGACCATGACCGCCCTGCCCACCTCGCTCACGCTCGGGTCGCTGAGCGTCGAGACCCCGGTCGTGCTCGCGCCGATGGCGGGCATCACCAACGCCGCCTACCGCCGCCTCTGCGCGGAACAGGGCGCCGGGCTCTACGTCAGCGAGATGATCACCTCGCGCGGACTGGTCGAGGGCGACGCGGTCACCCGGTCGATGCTGGTGTTCGACGAGCGGGAGTCCGTGCGGTCGGTGCAGCTCTACGGCACCGACCCGGTCTACGTCGGCAAGGCCGCCGAGATCCTCTGCGGCGAGTACGGCGTCGCGCACGTCGACCTCAACTTCGGGTGCCCGGTCCCCAAGGTCACGCGCAAGGGTGGCGGCGGTGCCCTGCCCTGGAAGCGGGGGCTGCTCGCCGAGATCCTGGACGTCGGCGGTGCGCGCGACCGCGTCGTACGACGTCCCGGTCACGATGAAGACCCGCAAGGGACTCGACGACGACCACCTCACCTACCTCGACGCCGGCCGGATCGCGCAGGAGTCGGGCTGTGCCGCGATCGCCCTGCACGGCCGCACCGTCGCCCAGTCCTACTCCGGTGTGGCCGACTGGGAGGCGATCGCCGCGCTCGTCGACCACGTCGACATCCCGGTGCTCGGCAACGGCGACATCTGGGAGGCCGCGGACGCGGTGCGCATGGTCGAGCAGACCGGTGTGGCCGGGGTGGTGGTCGGGCGGGGCTGCCTGGGTCGTCCCTGGCTGTTCCGCGACCTCGCCGAGGCGTTCTCGGGCCGCGCCGTGAGCACCCTGCCCGACCCTCGGCGAGGTGCGCGAGATGATGCGCCGACACGCCGAGCTGCTGGCCGCACACCTCGGGGAGGAACGCGGCTGCAAGGAGTTCCGCAAGCACGTGTCGTGGTACCTCAAGGGCTTCCGGGCCGGCGGCACGCTGCGACACTCGCTGGCGCTCGTCGACTCGCTCGCGGCGCTCGACGGCGCTGCTCGCCCGGCTCGATCCGGACGAGCCCTTCCCCGAGAGCGAGCTCGGCTCCCCGCGCGGGCGGCAGGGGGCCCCGCGGCGCCGGCTGGCGCTGCCGGAGGGGTGGCTCGACGACACCGACGGCAGCGGCGCGCACGTCCAGGAGGACGCCACCGAGGTCACGGGCGGATAACAGCGTTTATCTCCGGCGTGGTGACGGGAAACACCACGGGAAACGCCGACCCTGATTGGGACGCCCCTCCGCGGGTGTGCTTTAGTCATTGATCGCGCCGGCAGTCGCCACAAGCAGCTGCGGGCGTTCCCCCGAAAGCAACAGCAAAGGATCAGCGCTGTGGCAGAACACCGCCACAAGCGGGAAACCAATGCCCGCCGCATGCCCAAGGCCCATCTCGTGGCCGCGCCGACTCGCGCTCCTCGCGACCGCCGCCACCGTCGGTATGGGCGTCCTCGCCACGACCCCCGAGACCCGTGACCTGCTCGTCGCGAGCAGCGGCGCGAGCATCGGCAACGCCGGCTCCGACCGCCAGGTTGTCTCGCGGTCCGACTCGCGCGAGGACCTCGCCGACCTGCAGCAGGCCATCAACGCAAACCTGTCCAAGGTCGCGACGCTCCGCGCGGTCCGCAAGGCCGACACCAAGCTGTGGACCACGACGGACCTGAACCTCTGGACGGCCCCCGGGAAGGGCGCCGAGAAGATCGGGTTGCTCCAGGACGAGAAGAAGATCCTGGTGACCGGTCGCCAGCCACGACGGTCGCGTCGAGGTGGTGTGGAAGGGCAGGTCCGCGTGGGTGACCTCCGGCTACCTGTCCGAGGAGAAGCCCGTCGAGGAGGTCGCGTCGGATGGCTCCGGCGGCGACGTCAACGCCGACCTGCACCAACGGCTCCTCCGTCCCGAGCGGAGTCAGCCCGAACATCGTGGCGGTCCACGAGGCCGTCTGCGCCAACTTCCCCGAGATCACCACCTACGGCACCTTCCGCGGCGACGGGGAGCACGCCCAGGGCCTCGCCGTCGACATCATGGTCAGCGGCGACCGGGGCTGGCAGGTCGCGGAGTTCGTCCGCGCCCACTACTCCGAGCTCGGGGTCAGCTACGTCATGTACAGCCAGAGCATCTGGTCGGTCGAGCGTTCCTCCGAGGGCTGGCGTGCCGTGGAGGACCGTGGGTCCACCACGGCCAACCACTACGACCACGTCCACGTCACGACGTACTGAGCGCAGCGAACGTCACGGCTCGGCGACCACGACTAGGGTCGCCCTTGATGGATGACTCGCTCGAGCAGTACGACGCCGCGTCCCGCGAGCGCCTCGTCGACGAGCCGCCGAAGCGGGTGGCCGCCCCCGAGCGCACCCCGTTCGAACGCGACCGGGCCCGCGTCGTGCATGCGGCGGCGTCCCGGCGGCTGGCCGCCAAGACCCAGGTGGTCGGGCCACAGACCGACGACTTCGTGCGCAACCGGCTCACCCACAGCCTCGAGGTCGCCCAGGTCGCGCGCGACCTCGCCCGTGCGCTGGGCTGCCACCCCGACATCGCGGAGACGGCGGCCCTCGCCCACGACCTCGGCCACCCACCGTTCGGCCACAACGGCGAGCGGGTGCTGGCCGAGCTCAGCGAGGACTGCGGCGGCTTCGAGGGCAACGCCCAGACCCTGCGCCTGCTGACCCGGCTGGAGGCCAAGACCTTCGACGCGTCGGGCCGGTCGGTCGGACTCAACCTCACCCGGGCCACGCTCGACGCCTGCACCAAGTACCCCTGGCCCCGCTCCGAGGGCGAGGCGCCGGAGGGGGTGCACGCAGACGGCTCACCCCGGGTGGTGCAGAAGTTCGGCGTCTACGACGACGACCTTCCGGTCTTCACCTGGCTGCGCCGCGACGTCGACGGCCGGCGGCGCTGCGTGGAGGCCCAGGTGATGGACCTCGCCGACGACGTGGCCTACTCCGTCCACGACACCGAGGACGGCATCGTGGCCGGCCGGATCGAGCTGACCCGCCTGGACCCGCCGGCGGTCTGGGAGACCGTGCGCGACTGGTACCTCCCCGACGCCAGCGACGACCTCCTCGACGAGGTCCTGGCCGGCCTGCAGCAGCAGGAGAGCTGGCCGCGGACGCCGTACGACGCCAGCCGACGCAGCCTGGCCGCCCTGAAGAACCTCACCAGCGACCTGATCGGCCGCTTCTGCGGTGCGGTGCAGCAGGCGACGTTCGCGTCCGGGGGCGAGCCGTTCGTCCGGTACTCCGCCGACCTGGTGGTCCCCGAGGCCACCCGCCTGGAGATGGCGGTGCTCAAGGGCGTGGCGGCCCACTACGTCATGCGGGCCGACGACCGGGTGGCGGTGATGTCCCGCCAGCGCGAGCTCCTCGCAGAGCTGGTGGCGGGCCTCGCCGCGCGGGGGCCCGACGCGCTGGACCCGTTGTTCGCCGACGACTGGCGGGCCGCACCCGACGACGCAGCGCGGCGCCGGGTCGTGGTCGACCAGGTCGCCTCGCTCACCGATGCCAGCGCGGTGGCCCGTCATGCCGCACTGGCCGGGCCGGGCCGCAGCCGCAACAGGTTGATAAGGCAGGGCGATCAGGGCAGGTTGCCCTGCGGGTAGGGGTCGTCCTGCAGGGCAGTGCTGTCGGGGTTCAGCTGGTCTGCGGCGCCGGAGCCGCTCGACGGCTTCACCTTGCTGGCCGCCGTGCCCGCCGCGTCGGTGAGCTTGTCCTTGACCACGGGGGCGTGCTCACGCGCGACGTCGGCCGCCTGGTGGGCCTTCGCCTGGACTTTTGGGTTGTTCTTCACCTGCTCCGCCAGCCCGCGGATCTGGTCATAGCGCTCGCGGCCCGCCCTGGTGCCCAGGACGTAGCCGATTCCGCCGGCCACGAGGACCGTCAGCTTCCTCATCGTGTCTCCTCCTCCGGGCGGCCAGGGGTCAGGCCGCCCTCCGTCAAGTCCATCACGACGGTCCCGTGCCCCATCAGGGTGTGCGCAAACGTCGGGTCAGCGGTAGCTCACCACCAGCGTGCTGGTGCCGCTGCCGGTCGGTGTCTCGACGACGACCTCCCGACCGCGGGCCGTGGACCGGACGTCGTACTTGGTGGCCTTGCCGTCCAGGGTCACCTTGGTGACCTTGGCTGCCGTCGGGCAGGACGTGCCCGATCAGCAGGCCGGCGGTCAGGTGACGGTTGACGGTGGTCGTGAGGGTGGACCGGCTCCGCAGCGCCGTCACGTCGACCGAGCCGGCCCCGAGCCGGACGTTGGTGGCCGCGACCCGGCTCTGTCCGTCGGGGATCTGCGGCACCACCGCGAGCGCGTCGCGCCCGAGGTCGGGGCTGATGCCGAGCTGGTGGTGCACCACCGGCCACAGGGTGCCGTAGGTGCCCCAGGCCTGCAGCACCATCGACCGGTCGTACAGCGCGCGGTCGATGTTGGCCACGAAGTCGGGGCTGGGGGCGATCTCGGGCATGGCGCCGGGCATCTCCCACACCGCGGGGTCGAGCTGGATCCGCGCGTTGCCGGTCGTGTAGCGCTGCTGCTCGCCGGTGCCGAGCCGGCCGAAGTTGCCCTCGGCGACCGCCATGATCCCGGTGTTGAGGGAGAAGATCGAGCGCTCGCTCTGGACGCTCGAGACGGCGGAGTCGCACGAGGGGCCGCGGTTGCCGCCCTCCGCGCTGGTCGGGCCGGTGCCGGTGTGGAACAGCCCGAAGACGCCGGAGTAGCAGGGCTCCTGCCGCTTCGCGAGGGCGAGCTGCCCGTGGTCGTCGCCGGCCAGCGGGCGCGTCACCTGGCCCGCGCCGGACCAGCTCGGCGTCCATCGGGGTCACCCCGATCCAGTGCCGCTGCAGGATCCTGGTGTTGTCGTTGCTCTCGTCGTCCGGCCAGGTCGATGGAGTCGGCGTACTGGTCGGTGTCGCCGCCGTACCACCAGGCCTGCTCGAAGGCCGCCTCCAGCGCCGCCGCACGCTCCGAGGCCCAGCGTGGCGGTGGCGGTGTCACCCTTGCTGCGCGCGAGGTCGGCGAGGTCGCGCAGGCCGCGGATGGTGTAGACGGTGTTGTCGAGCTTCTCCTCGCCCATGCCGGCGCGCTCGACGTTGCCCAGGCCCTCCGGCCAGCCGTCGCCGTCGGCGTCGAGCTGCTCCACGACGTACCTCATGTTGCGCACGGTGAACGGGTAGAGCTCGTCGCGGAACGCGTCGTCGCCGGTCCACCGCCACACGAGCGCGACGGCGCTGGGGAACTTGGAGGTCTCGTCGGTGTTGCCCGCCGAGTCGAGCGTGCCGTAGTAGATCGACCCGTCCGGCATGACCTCGTGCACCACCTTGCCGCTGGTCCCGTTGGCCACCACGCTGACGTCGCGCAGCGCCCGCAGGTGAGCCTTGATGTCGTCGAACTGGCCCATGGCCACGCTGGCGAAGGCGGTGTACTCGCCGTCGGTGCCGAACAGCCACGGGTAGTCCGGCCAGCCGGCGCCCAGCCAGCGGGCCCGCGGCAGGGTGCCCTGGGCGGGCGGGTACTCGCGGCCCTCCTTGACCGGCCGCAGCTGCAGGTCGCGCGCCTCCTGCACCGAGTCGGCGAGGTTCTGCTTGCTCCAGGCGATGCTGCGCTCCAGCAGCGGGTCGCCGGGGAGGTCCACCTGCGTGTGGGAGTCCCACTCCTTGCGGGCTGGCGACCTTGTCGGCGAGGGCTCCGGCCGGGTCGGCCAGCGCCTTGGTCAGCTCGGCGCGTGCCGCCGGCACGCCCTTGTCCGAGCCGGCCACCGCGAACCACAGGGTCGTGGGCTGGTTCGGCCTGCAGCCGGACCTGCCAGCGCAGCTGGCCGCCGGTGCCCTTGCCGAAGGCGCCGTCGTCGCAGGTGTACGGCGCCGGGCCGTCCGCCGGGCACACCACGGCCGGGTCCTGCGGGCCTCGGTGGTCCGGGCCGAGCTGCGTGGGCGGTCGGCGGCGGTCTGGCCCGCGACCAGGGCCGCCCAGTCGTGGGGCGAGGCGTTGGGGACGGGCGGGGTCCCGTTCTCCCGGAACAGCAGGGCGTCGCCGGCGAAGGAGCCGGTGTCGGGCAGGTTGAAGGTGCCGGCGTTGGGGGTCGTCCAGCCCCACGGGTAGGCGCTCATCAGCTCGGAGTGGGCGTCGAGCGCGACCGGCAGGGTCCGCGCCTGCGGCGGAGGTGAGGGTGAGCCCGACCAGCGTCGCCCGGACGCCGTCCGGGACGAAGTCGGTCCGCTGGACGCTCACCTTGCCGACCGGCTCGTAGGAAGTGCGGGTGTAGCCCCAGCCGGCGGTGGTGCGGGTGGCCGCCGCCCCTTCGGGGTCGCCCAGCCACTGGTCGGCCAGGCGCAGCCAGACACCGTCGACGAGCTTGATCGGCGGGGTCCACACCCCGCCCATCTCGCCGCGGATGTGCCACCCCGCCGCCGGGTAGAGGCCGTCGGCGGTGCTCATCGCGTAGGCCCGGTCGCCGACCACGAGCGAACGCCGGTCGGGCAGGCGGCTGGTCTCGCTCAGCTCCGGTGACGAGGGACCCGCGGCGGTGGCGCCCGGGGGCTCGCCCGAAGCGTTCGCGCCCAAGGAACCGGCGGCGGTGAGCGCGGCGACGGCGATGGCCAGGGCAGCGCGGAGTGGGCGAGCGACGAGCGGCATGCGTCCTCCCGGAGACACAGTCTGTGACCCGCATTACAACACGTGGTCTGGACCAGGGGAACGGCCGGAACAGCCCGGGGGACGGACCGACCCAGCCAGTTGTGGAGGCCCGGGTCCGGGCACCCGCGCGCGCCGTAGACTCCGCCCCGTGGCCGGCCGGATTCGCGAGGAAGACATCGCCGAGGTGCGCGAGAAGGCGCCCATCGACGAGGTCGTCTCCTCCTACGTCACGCTGCGCAACGCCGGCGGCGGCTCGCAGAAGGGGCTCTGCCCCTTCCACGACGAGAAGTCGCCGTCGTTCCACGTCACCCCGGCCCGTCAGTTCTTCCACTGCTTCGGCTGCCAGGAAGGTGGCGACGTCTTCAACTTCCTGATGAAGATCGACGGCCTCAGCTTCGTGGAGGCGGTCGAGCGCCTCGCCGACAAGTACGGCGTCCAGCTGCGGCGCGAGGACGGCGACGTCCGCGACGACCGCCCCAAGGGACCCGCCCGCGCCCGGCTGATCGAGGCGCACCGGGTGGCGCAGGAGTTCTACGCCGGCCAGCTCGCCACCCCCGACGCTGTCGTGGCCCGCCAGTTCCTGAACCAGCGCGGCTTCGACCAGGCGGCGGCCGACCGGTTCGGGATCGGCTTCGCACCGCGCGACGGCGATGCCCTGCTCACCCACCTGCGGCAGAAGGGGTTCCGCGACGACGAGGTCGTCGCCGCCGGGCTGGTTGCGATGGGGCGGTCGGCGTACGACCGCTTCCGCGGACGCCTGCTGTGGCCGATCCGCGACGCCAGCGGCGACACGATCGGGTTCGGCGCGCGACGGATCTTCGACGACGACCGGATCGACGCGAAGTACCTCAACACCCCCGAGACCCCGATCTACAAGAAGAGCCAGGTGCTCTACGGCATCGACCTGGCGCGGCGCGACATGGCCCGGTCCTCCCAGGCGGTCGTGGTCGAGGGCTACACCGACGTGATGGCCTGCCACCTCGCGGGAGTGCCCACGGCGGTCGCCACCTGCGGTACGGCGTTCGGCGACGACCACGCCCGGGTCCTGCGCCGGTTCCTGCACGACCACGAGGAGTTCCGCGGCGAGGTGATCTTCACCTTCGACGGCGACGCCGCGGGGCAGAAGGCCGCGCTGCGGGCCTTCGACGGCGACCAGAACTTCGTCTCCCAGACCTACGTCGCCGTCGAGCCGGACGGCCTCGACCCGTGCGACCTGCGGATCCAGAAGGGCGACGCCGCGGTGCGCGAGCTCGTCGCCCGGCGGGTCCCGCTCTACCGCTTCGTGCTCGCCAACGTCGTCGGCGGCTACGACCTCGACCGGGCCGACGGTCGGGTCGACGCCGTGCGCGACGCCGCGCGGCTGGTCGCCAGCATCCGCGACAAGTCCAAGGTCGAGGCGTTCTCCCGCGAGCTCGCCGGCATGGTCGGGGTCGACATCGAGGAGGCCCGCTCCGAGGTGACGAGAGCGGCCAGCGTCCGGACCGGCGCAGCTACGGCCGTGGCTCACGCCAGCACGACCGCAGGCGGCCACAGGCCGCCGGCGCAGCCGCGCGAGCCAGCTCCCCGACCTGCGCGACCCCCGGTTCTCCATCGAGCGCGAGACCCTCAAGCTGGTGATCCAGCACCCGGCCGCGGTCGGCCGGTCCGCCGCGGACGTCGGCGCCAACGACTTCACCCACCCGACCTACCGCGCCGTGTGGGAGCTGGTCGCGGCGGCCGGCGGGCCGGCCGCCGGCGCCGCCGACGCCGGCTGGGCCGTCCAGGCTGCGCGACACCGCGACCGACCCGGCCGTCTCGTCGGCGATCAGTGCCCTCGGCGTCGAGCCCCTGCGGACGGCGAAGGAGCCCGAGCCGACCTACGTCGCCGCCCACGTCTACCGGCTGCTGGAGCTGACCGCCATGCGCCGCATCGCCGACCTGAAGTCCCGGCTGCAGCGCACCAACCCGGTCGAGCAGACGGCCGACTACAACCGGATGTTCGGCGAGCTCGTCGCCCTCGAGCAGCACCGGCGGAGCATGCGCGAGCTCGCCGTCGGGGCCTGCGTGAGGCGCCGGACCGCGCCCGACCCGTCGACGTCGCCCGCCGGGGAGAAGGTGCTGGCCTGGGCCGAGTCGTCGTCCGGGCCGGTGGTCGCCGGCACCCGGGACGCGCTCTACGTCGTCGCGCCGGCTCGCAGATCGAGACCCGCCTCCCTGGGAGCAGGTGGAGGCCGCCGACTGGGACCGCGACACCTCACGGCTGCGGATCAGCGAGGTCGGTTCGTGGGGCGAGGAGCGGGTCGAGCACACGCTGACGATCGAGGAGCCCGGCCGCCTCCTGGAGCTGGTGCGCGAACGGGTCACGGCGAGCGTCGTACTCCAGCGGCACGTGCCGCTCGACCGGGCGCCGGGGCCTGCGCGTGATCGCGCGCCGGGCACCCCGCGGCGACCGCCCGCTGGCCTGGTTCTACGAGTACGACGAGGGCGTCGACCCCGACGACCCGGACGTCCGGCCGCCGCCGCGGCCGCCCTCGCGGCGGCCCGCGACGAGGTGGGCCCCGCCTGAGTGTGCGCCCGCGGCCGATTTCCTCGTGCGTCGGCCGCCTTGCTAACCTGTGCCCGCATCACAGCGGTCCCCTGTAGCTCAACTGGCAGAGCATTCGGCTGTTAACCGGAGGGTTGTTGGTTCGAGTCCAACCGGGGGAGCCATTCTCAGAACGGGCGCGTCTCCGGACGCGCCCGTTCTGTGTCTTCCATGAGTTGACCGGTAGGGCGCCACCTTCAGTGCAGCGAGCAGCGGTTCACCTGTCGGCGGCCTCGCGCGGCCGGGCCAGCGTGGCGCTGGCCGGCGGACGCCGGTCGCGCTCGACCCAGGCCGTCATCCGGAGGAACGCGCGGCGGGCGCAGGGAAGCAGCGGGCGCACCCGGTCGCCGTACTCGGCGTGCAGACCGTCGACGTGGGTGCCGTCGCGCACCCGGTAGTAGCGGTGCAGGCCGCCGCGGCCCTGCCGCGCGGATCATCCGCCGGTAGATGTCGGAGTCCGTGCGGATCGGCAGCAGCGCGTCGAGGGTGCCGTGCAGGGTCAGCATCGGCCGCCGGATGTCGCCGGTCAGCGCGACCTTCCGCAGCGCCCGGTGGGCCGCCGGGCCGCGCGGCGTAGTCGTAGTCGGCGTCGCAGCTCGGGCGTGCCGCTCTGGCAGAACGGCACGCCCGCCTCGAGGTCGCCGTCGTACGTCGGGTCGAGCTCCTCGCGGTAGATGCCGCTGGGTGAGGTCCCAGTAGACGCCGTAGTGGTACTCCCACGTGAACTCCGAGCCCGGCTGGAAGCCGGCCCGGATCATGGCGTCGTGTGCGTCCCGGTCGCCGGTGGCGGCGTACGACGGGTAGTGGCGCAGCGCGGCCGGGAGGTAGGTCAGCAGGTTGGGCTCGTCGGCCCGGAAGAGCGTGCCCTCCCAGTCGACGCCGCCGTCGTAGAGGCCGGGACGGTTCTCCAGCTGCCAGCGCACCAGGTAGCCGCCGTTGGAGATGCCGAACGCGTAGGTGCGCCGCGGCTGCGCGGCCGTAGCGCTGCTCGACGACCTCCCGGGCGGCGCGGGTCAGCTGGGTGACGCGGTGGTTCCACTCGGCGAGCGCGTCGCCGGGCTGCTGGCCGTCGGGTAGAAGCTGGGCCGTTGTTGCCCTTGTCGGTGCTCGCGTAGGCGTAGCCGCTGGGCGAGCACCCAGTCGCTGAAGATGAAGTCGCCGGCGTACTGCGCGCGGGTGCCCGGGCGCGCCGCTGACGACCAGCCGCCGTTCCAGTCGTCCGGCAGGCGGATCACGAACTGGGCGTCGTGGTTCCAGCCGTGGTGGGTGTTGGATGGTGGAGGTGTCGGGGAAGTAGCCGTCGACCTGGATGCCGGGCACCCCGCTGGGGTTGCGGGTGCCGGGCGCGTGCAGCCCCGCCCAGTCGGCGGGGTCGGTGTGGCCGGTCGCGCGCGTGCCGGCGGTGGTCAGGTCGTCGAGGCAGGCGCCTCTGCATCGGCGCCCGGGACGTCGATGCGCCCCGGCGGGCGCAGTGGTCGGGCAGCGTCAGCACGGGCCGTGTTGGGACCTGCGGCCATGGACGCGGCTGGCGTCACCGCCAGGGCGACCATCAGCGCCGCGGTGGTGAGGGATCGCATGCGGGACATCGTGGCGACGGCGTCGGCCCGGAGTCGATGGGGTACCGACCCACAATTCTCCACCGGGGGTGTGTGTCAGCCAGCCCAGCCCATCGGGAATACCTCGAAGGGCGCGGCGAACCGCACTCCGAGCCGCTGCCCGGCCTGCCGGGAGAAGCCCTCGAGAATACGCGGGGTGCGAAGTGCTCCCAGCCCAACCCTTCGATGTAGGCGGAGTGCGCGGTCAGGGAGGCCACGCCTGCCTCGAAGGTGTCGGTGATGTCGACGGCGTGTTCCGATTGCGGTGACCCGAACGCCCACACCGCCCGCACCCCGCCCCAGGGCTCCAGCCCGCCCTCCACCTGCTCGGGGAAGCTCCAGGCGGTTGCCGGCGTCGCGGACCGCGTCGACGACTGCTCGGCCGACCGCAATGTGGTCGGGCTGGTTGAGGTTACGACCGCCCCAGGTGTCCCGGAAGTTGCTGGTCACCACGACGTCGGGGCGGTGCCGGCGCACCACCTCCGCGAGGGTACGACGCAGCAGCGGGTAGGTACTCGACGATGCCGTCCGGGAGGCCGAGGAACTCCACCAGGCCCACTCCGACGATCTCGGCCGAGGCGACCTGCTCGGCCTCACGGACGACCCGGCACTCGTCGGGGGACATCCCGTGGATCCCTGCCTCCCCGCTGGTCACCAGGCAGTAGACGACTTCCTTGCCCTGGCCGGTCCAGCGGGCGACCGCGGCTGCTGCGCCGAACTCCATGTCGTCGGGGTGGGCGACCATGCACAGCGCACGGTTCCAGCCCTCCGGCAGCGCTTCGAACGGCTCGAGGTCCACGTGACCGAGCATGCCAGTAGCGGACCATTTGCCGCAGGGCCGCCGCTCCGGTTGGGTGTCCCGCATGGTCCGGATCATCGAGGTCGGTGCAGCGAAGGGACGCCTGAGCCCGTGTACGCCGACCTGACCGAGCGCCTGCCCTCGAACACCCAGCGTTGGCAGAGCGACGAGTTCCTGGCCGAGCTCGCCGACTGGGTGGTCGCCGAGGTGGGACCCGTGCGGTCCCTCGAACCCGCCAAGCTGCGGGTGTGGGCCGGGGTGTGGCGGGCCGAGACATCGGCTGGCGTCCACTACGCGAAGCAGAACTGCCAGCTCCAGTCGTTCGAGGCGAAGCTAGTCCCCGTCCTTTCCGAGCTTTCGCCGCACCGGGTCGTGCCGGTGACCGCAACGGACCCCGACCGCGGGCTGCTGCTCACCCCGGACCAGGGCCCGGTCTTCGCCGACACGGTGGGTGAGGACCTCGACACCTGGGGCACCGTGCTCGCCGCGGGCGCCCACCTCCAGCGTGAGGTGGCGCCCGCCGCCGACCGGCTGAGCGAGGCGGGCCTGACGACGATCGCCCCCGCCGACGCCCCGGCGTACGTCGACCGCCGGGTGGCCGAGCTGGCCTCCCGCCCGGCAGACGACCCGATGGTCCTGTCGGCCGACCGGGCGGCGGCCCTCGAGGCACTGCGCCCCACGATCGCCGAGTGGGTCGACCGGGTCGCGGCGCTGGGCCTGCCGGTGACGCTGAACCACAGCGACCTGCACGCGCACAACGTCTTCCACGTCGGGGGAGAGCTGCGCTTCTTCGACTTCGCCGACGCCCTGCTCACCGAGCCGCTCGGCGCCCTGCTGATCCCGCTCAACGTCCTCTCCGCACAGCTCGACACCGGCCCGGACGACCCGCGGCTGTGGCGGGTCGTGGAGCCGGCGCTGGAGGTCTGGACCGACCTGGCTCCGCTGCCGGCCCTGCGCGCCGCCCTCCCTGCCGCACTCCAGCTCGCTCGGCTGGCACGGGTCGAGAGCTGGGCCCGGTGCTGCGTGTCGATGGACGACGCCGAGCTGGCCGAGTGGGGCGAGTCGGTGCCGGGGTGGCTGGAGACCCTCCTCCTCGACCCGCCGTTGGGGCGGGCGGTCGGTGGGGCGGGTCGGACTTGAACCGACGGCCGAGCGATTATGAGTCGCTTGCTCTAACCAACTGAGCTACCGCCCCGGGGCAGGGGCGAGCCTATCGATGCCCGCCGCACAATTGCCCGCACCGGCCTGGTCCCGGGGATACGCTGCGCCGGTGCGCCGGATCCGACCAGCCCTCGCGGTCACGCTGGCCGGCGCGTTGCTGTTCGCAGGAGCCGCCTGCACTGCTGAGCCAACGCCTTCCGTGACGCCCAGGAGGTCCGCCATTGCCACGGTCGGCTGTTTGGATCTTCAGCACGGCGGCGCACACCTGGCCCTGGACGTGGTCGAAGGCCTGCACCCCCTCGACCCCGAAAGGGCGGCGCTCAACAACGACTATTCGGTCGGTGACGGCATCATCGTCGAACAGTTGGCCTGGGTGCTGCTCGGAGCGCGCTCGCAGCAGAACGCCGACGGCGTGGTCTTCGTCTACGCCACTGACCGGAGCTCAACGTTCCCCGCGATCGAGTCGATGCAGCGCTCCATTCTCGAGTCGTCAGGGCAGAGCGCGAAGGTCGGGGACCTGGACCTGGGGCGGGCCAGGGTGGCCGGCCGCAAGGCCGAGACCGCGGCCGTGTCCGGTGCGAGGGGCGTCTATGGCGCGTGGACCTTCACGTCGGGGAAGACCCGGTTCATCGTCGTCAGCCACCAGCTGCCCGACGTCGGTGCGTTCGACCTGTCCGAGCGCGTGCCTGACCTGCTCACAGCGGGCCGCTGCACCGACACCTGACCGGGCGGGTCACTGCGACGGTTCGGGTGCGTCCTCGCACTGGATCTTGGGGTTGACCCCGATGTAGTTCAGCGGTCCGGCGACGATGGTCAGCGCCGTGTCGCCGAACGACTTGCAGCTCACGTCCCGGTCATCGCCGAAGTAGCCCCGCTGGAAGGCGGCGACCACGCCGATCACCAGCCAGATGACGACGAGAAGACTGATCAAACCCCTCATGGCTCCATCCTTCCCGCGCGCCGGCGGCGCGTCCTGTCCATCTTCCTACCAGACCCGGACAGGATCGGACCCGTTGGAGCCGGGCCCGGTCCGGACCGGTGTGCTAGAACGTGTTCCATGCCGCTGTTCGAGCCACGCTCCGGCGAGTCCTGGCGCGATCCCTGGGCGGCCTACGCCGAGCTCCGGGAGTCCGACCCCGTGCACGACGCGGGCGGACTGTGGGTGCTCAGCCGGTTCACCGACGTGTACGACGCGGCGCGCGACACCGCGACGTACTCCAGCGCGCGGGGCCTGACCATGACCGACGGGGAGACCGAGCTCGATCTGGTCGGAGGCTTCGCCCCGATGGTCATGCTCGACCCTCCGGACCACACCGTGTTCCGTCGGATGGTCGCTCGCGGCTTCACCCCGCGGCAGGTCAGCGAGCTGGAGCCGCAGATCCGGGCGTTCGTGCGCGCCCGGCTCTCACAGATCGCCGAACACGGCGAGACCGACATCGTCCGTGACCTGCTCAAGCCGCTGCCGAGCATGATCGTCGCGCACTACCTCGGTGTGCCCGAGGAGGACCGTCCCCGCTTCGACGGCTGGACCGAGGCCATCGTCGCAGCGACCGGCGCGGGGGATCCGGCGGCGAGCGCCGGCGCCGCGGCCGAGATGTTCGACTACTTCAACCGAGCTCATCGAGCGTCGCCGCAGCGCGCCGGGCGAGGACACGATCTCGCAGCTCGCGAGGGCCGGCGACGACGTGAGCGTCCTGCAGATGCTCGGCTTCGCGTTCACCATGGTCGCCGGTGGCAACGACACGACGACCGGCCTGCTCGGGGTCACCCTGCAGCTGCTGACCGAGCACCGCGACCAGCGGCAGAAGCTGATCGACGCCCCGGCCCTGATCCCGGACGCCGTCGAGGAGCTCCTCCGTCTCGCGAGCCCGGTCCAGGGCCTGGCCCGCACGACGACCCGCGAGGTCGAGCTCGGGGGACGTCGGATCCCGGCGGGAGCGCGGGTGCTGCTGCTGTACGCCGCCGCGAACCGCGACCCACGCGAGTTCGGGGCCGACGCCGAGGAGCTGGACGTCGAGCGCGCTCCGCGCCGGATCCTGGCCTTCGGCCACGGTGCCCACCACTGTCTGGGTGCCGCGGCCGCCCGGCTGGCGGGGCGCGTCGTGCTCGAGGAGCTGCTCACCACCCTGCCGGACTTCACGGTGGACGCGGCCAGCGGCACGTTCGCCGAGGGGCACTACGTCCGTCGCTACGCCTCGCTGCCGTTCTCGGCTCAGTTCTCCTCGGCGATCTTGTAGGTGCCGTCGGCGAACGCCAAGGTCAGGTTCACGTCGTCGGTCGACTCCCCGGAGCCCGGGCCCGAGCTGTCCATCTCGTACGCCACCGTGTAGGCGACCGACAGCGACTCCGGGTCGGCCTCGACCGACTGCAGCTCGGCGCTCTCGACGGTGTCCCAGAAGCTCCGGTAGCCCTCGAGCCCGCCGCTCGCCTGCTGGAAGGCCGGCGTCAGCATCGTGTACCCGGTCGCCGGGTCGGCGGCAGCGGTGGCCAGGTAGTCGCCGATGAACTGCTCCATCCCGCGGGCGGTCGGACCGGTCTCAGCGGGAGAGCGCGAGGTCGAGGGCGCGGACGTCGGCGCCCGCGTCGGCTCGGACGTCGGGTCCCCGGCGGTGGGCGTCTGCTGCTCGGGAGTCCGCGTGGCCAGCGCCGCCCAGACGATCAGTCCGACCAGCAGGGCGACTGCCCCGGCGACGAGAAGCGGCCCGGTGGCCGGGCGTCGTCGGCGGTGAGAGGCCACGGGCTCGACCGGTGGCACGGCCGGGGGCAGCACCTCGGTGTGGCTTGTCTCCTGGATCGGGGCGGCCGCGGCCGGCGCGGGGTGGACCAAGGTGCCGGCCGGGCCCGCCACCAGTGCGTCGCGCACCCGCTGCATCGACCAGCGATGGTCCGGATCCCGGGTCATGGTGGCCTCGAGCAGCGGCGCGAGCCAGCCCGCCTCGACCAGGCGCGGCGGCTCCTCGTGCACGATGCGATAGAGCGCGCCCATCAGGTTGTCGCCGACCTCGTACGGCGGGCGTCCGGCCAGCGCGTGGAACATCGTGGCGCCCAGGGACCAGACATCGCTCGCGGTGGTGGCCATCTGGCCCGACGCCACCTCGGGCGCGAGGTAGGCCGGAGAGCCGGTGACCAGGCCGGTCTGGGTCAGCGAGGCATCCGCCTCGGCGCGCGCGATGCCGAAGTCCGAGAGCTTCACCTGGCCGTCCTCGGTGACGAGGATGTTCGACGGCTTCACGTCGCGGTGGACGATCCCGGCGGCGTGCGCGGCGGCCAGGGCGTCGGCCGCCTGCCGGATGAGGGGGGAGGCCTCGTCGGGCGTGAGTGCCCCGTCCCGCTCGACCAGGCCGGACAGGGTGACGCCATCGACGTACTCCATCACCAGCCAGCGCTCGTCGCCCTCGGTGATCAGGTCGAAGACCGCCACCACGTGCGGGTGGTTGAGCCGCGCCGCCAGCCGGGCCTCCCGCTCGGCGCGTGCGAGGTCCGCGGACTCCCCGCCGGGGGCCGTGCCGATCCGCTTGATCGCGACGTCGCGACCCAAGGTCTCGTCGCGAGCGAGCCAGACCGCGCCCATGCCGCCCCGACCGATCTCGCGGTCGAGGGTGTACCTGCCTGCGATCAAGTGCTGCCCTTCCCTCCGCGCGGAATCCTACGATGTCCACCGAATGCCACCCGGAGCAAACCGGGTGGGCGGCCGCCCGCGGGATGCGGCAGGCTGGTCCCTGACGTACCCCGACCCTGGAAGGCCCACGCGTGTCCATCGACCCCACCCTCCTCGACGACCTCGAGTGGCGCGGCCTGATCGCGCACTCGACGGACCTCGGCGCCCTGCGCGAGGCGCTGGGACAGGGGAGCGTGCGGTTCTATGTCGGCTTCGACCCGACCGCTCCAAGCCTGCACATGGGGAGCCTGGTCCAGATCCTGACGGCGCGCCGGCTGCAGGAGGCCGGCCACACGCCGTACATCCTGGTGGGCGGCGCGACCGGGATGATCGGCGATCCCAAGGAGTCGGGCGAGCGCACACTCAACTCGCTCGACACGGTCAAGGAGTGGGTCGAGAAGGTACGCCGCCAGATCGAGCCGTTCCTGTCGTTCGAGGGACCCAACGCCGCGACGATGGTCAACAACTACGACTGGACCGCCTCGATGTCGGTCATCGACTTCCTGCGCGACATCGGCAAGCACTTCCCGGTCAACCGGATGCTCGCGCGGGAGGTTGTCCGGTCCCGGCTCGAGGCAGGAATCAGCTACACCGAGTTCAGCTACGTGCTGCTGCAGTCCATGGACTTCCTCAGCCTCCACCGCGACCACGGGGTCACCCTGCAGTTCGGTGGGAGCGACCAGTGGGGCAACCTGACCGGTGGGGTCGAGCTGGTCCGGCGCTCCGACGGCGATCAGGTGCACGCCTTCGCAACCCCCCTGATCGAGAAGGCCGACGGCACGAAGTACGGCAAGACCGAGTCCGGCGCCCTCTGGCTCGACCCGGAGATGATGTCGCCCTACGCCTTCTACCAGTTCTGGCTCAATGTCGAGGACGAGAAGGTCGGCGAGCTGCTCAAGATCTTCACGTTCCTCGACCGGGACGAGATCGCGGAGCTCGAGCTGCAGACCGCGGAGAAGCCGTTCCTCCGGGCGGGACAGAAGGCCCTTGCCGAGCAAGTCACGACCCTGGTCCACGGCCACGAGGAGGCGGAGCACGCCCGCGCCGCGTCGGTGGCCCTCTTCGGTGGCGGGGATCTGCATGCCCTCAGCCCCTCGACCCTGGCCGCGGCCCTGACCGAGGCCGGAGCCGCACGTCTCGACGGGTCGGAGGAGGTCCCGACCCTGGTCGACCTGCTGGTCCTGTCCGGCCTCGCCCGCAGCAAGGGCGAGGCGCGGCGCACCGTCGGTGAGGGCGGCGCCTACCTCAACAACGAGCGGATCGAGGATCCCGACTACGTCCCGACCGGCGACGACCTGATCGGCGGCTCCTGGCTGGTGCTGCGTCGGGGCAAGAAGCACTTCGCCGGCGTGGAGCTCGGCCGATCGTGACCCATCGGTGGCTCGACCAGGTCGAGGCGCTGGCCCGCGAGGCATTGCCCGCGGCCGTCTTCCGGTACGTCGCCGAGGGAGCCCGCGACGAGATCTCGCTCCGCGAGGCCAGCCCCGCCTGGGACGCGGTCCGGCTGGCCCCGCGCGTGCTGCGCGACGTCCGCACCGTCCACACCGGCACCACCCTCCTGGGCACCGACTTCTCCATCCCGGTCGGGGTCGCCCCGATGACCCTCCAGCGAGCCGCTGACCCGGCGGGCGAGGTGACGATGGCGGCCGCCGCTCAGCACGCCGGCGTACCGATGGTGCTGTCGAGCAATGCCGGGAGCACGTTCGCTGACATCGCGGCCACCGGCGCGCACTGGTGGCTGCAGGTGTACGTCGCAGCGGACCGGCGCGACACCGTGCCGCTGCTCCAGGCGGCCGCGGCGGCCGGCGCGGAGGCCGTGGTGCTCACCGCGGACACCCCGGTGCTCGGCACCCGCTATCCCGCGGCCGGACGCCCCGGCGTCTGGGAGGTCGCCGACCCCGGCTGGATCGGGGCCAACGCGTCAGCGCCCACCGGCCTCGATCCCGAGGCTCGTGAGAAGGCGAGGGACCTCGGCCCTGATGACATCGGCTGGCTGGCGGAGACGACCGGTCTGCCCGTCGTGGTGAAGGGCGTCCTGCGCCCCGACGACGCCCGCCGATGCGTGGCGGCGGGTGCCAAGGCGGTGTGGATCTCAAACCACGGAGGGCGCCAGCTCGACCAGGTCGTCGCCACCGCCACGTGCGTCGAGGCGGTCCGCGATGCCGTGGGCGGCTCCGCCGAGGTCTACGTGGACGGGGGGATCCGCAGCGGGCTGCATGTGTTGATCGCGCTCGCCCTCGGCGCGGACGCCGTGTTCGTCGGTCGCCCGTTGTTCCATGCGCTGGCGGCCGACGGCAGGGCGGGAGTCGACCGCGCGCTCGAGGAGTACGCGGTCGAGCTGGTCGAGTCCATGCGACTGGCCGGCTGCGCCCACCGTCAGGAGGCCCGCGGGCTCGTGGCGCAGGGGTTCGAACCCGGTCGGTGACCCTGCGTACACGGCTGTGGTTCGGGTCACCGCCAGTCGATTTGTCTCATCCCACGGCT
>CAWKEX010000002.1:0-66034 GCA_963848795.1 uncultured Actinomycetota bacterium | reverse complement strand
CCTCGGCACCGAGCCGCTGGCCGGGCTGGGCGTGGCCGCGGTCGTCCTCCAGACCGCGGTCGGGCTCTGCGTCTTCCTCGCCTACGGCACCACCGCCTCGCGTCGCCCGCCGCTGGGCGCCGGGGACCTCCGCGGCGCACTCGCCCAGGGCATCGACGGGGTCTGGCTGGCGGTCCTGATCGGCGCGCTGGTCACCGTGCCCGGGATGCTGTTCACCGAGCAGCTGGTCGGCCTCTTCGGCGCCGACGCCGCCGTGGCCGGCCCGGCGACGACGTACCTGCGGATCGCCTTCCTCGGCACCACGCCGCTGCTGGTCATGCTGGCGACCACCGGCGTCCTGCGCGGCCTGCAGGACACCCGCACCCCGCTGATCGTGGCGGTGGCCGGCAACGCGCTCAACATCGCGCTCAACCTGCTGCTCGTCTACGGCGCCGGACCGGTCGAGGGCCTCGGCCTGGCCGGCTCCGCCTGGGGCTCGGTGCTCGCCCAGGTCGCCAGCGCCGCCGCCCTGGTCGCGGTCGTGGTCCGGGCGGCCCGTCGCGAGGGCGCCGGTCTGCGGCCGGACCTGCCCGGCATCCGGGCCGCGGCCCACGCCGGGGTGGCCCTGGTCGATCCGGACCCTCACCCTGCGCGCCGCGCTGCTGCTCACGACGTACGCCGTCACCATCGGCGCGACCGGGCCGCGGGACCAGGCGGTGGACCTGGCCACCCACCAGCTGGCCGCTGACCATCTGGACCTTCCTGGCCTTCGCCCTCGACGCCATCGCCATCGCCGCGCAGGCGATCACCGGCCGCTACCTCGGCGCCGGCGACGTCTCCGGCACCCGGGAGGTCACCGCCCGGATGGTCCGCTGGGGGCTGCTCAGCGGCGTGGCCACCGGCCTCCTGCTCGCCGCGGCCAGCCCCCTCCTCGGGCCGCCTGTTCACCGGGGACGGTGACGTCCACGAGCGCCTGGTGCCGGTCCTGCTCGTCGCCGCGCTCGGGCAACCCGTGGCCGGCGTGGTGTTCGTCCTCGACGGGGTGCTGATCGGCGCCGGTGACGGCACCTACCTGGCCTGGGGCGGCCTCGCCACCCTCGTCGCCTACGCCCCGGCGGTCCTGGCGGCGGTCGCCCTCGGCGGCGGCCTGCTGGCGGTCTGGGTCACCTTCACCGTGGTCTTCATGGGTGCCCGGCTGGTCGTGCTCACCCGGCGCGCCCGCGGCGACGCCTGGCTGCGTACCGGCGCCACGGTGCGCTCCTAGGCGTCCTCCCTACGCTGGCGGCCATGCGGCCGCTCCAGTCCATCGCGATGGGGCTGGTCATCGTCGCCTGCGACCGCCCCGCTCGCCAGCGGGTACGACGCCCTGCCGGACCCGTCGGGTGGCTCCTCGTGCTCCTCGGCGTCCGCGGCCTGCCGGGCGACCTCCCCCGCCGCGGCGCCGTCGTCACGCTGGCGTGGCTCGCGGCGGCGGTGTCGGTGCCGCTGTGGTTCCCCGGCGTCAGCGACGCGGCCTACGCGACCCACCCGTCGCTGGGCTGGGCGCTCAACCTCCCGCAGCTCGGCTTCGCAGCCCTGCTGTGCCACTCGCTCGCCACCCGCGCGGTGGCGGCCGAGGACCGCAAGGCCGGATCCTGGCTGCGGATGGCCATGGCCGGGTTCGTCGCGGCCGCCTTGCTGCCCGTGGTCGTGTTCGGAGCCGGCGTCGCGTCGCTCGAGGTCGCGACGTACGTCGGCGCGGCGCTGGTCCTGATCGCGCTGATCTGGCTGCTGTTCGCCTACTCCGCCCGCCCGTGGGCGGTCGACCAGGCGGCCGACCACCCCGCTGAGTGAACGGCCGAGCGGCGACTGGTCAGGCAGGGATGACGTTGAGGGCCACCGTGGCGGACACCTCGTCGTGCAACCGGACCGTGACCTCGTGGGCCCCGAGCGACTTGATCGGGTGCTCGACCGCGATGGTGCGCTTGTCGACCTGCTCGCCGCTGGTGGCAGCGAGGGCGTCGGCGATCTCGGTGACGGTGACGGCGCCGAACAGGCGCCCACCCTCACCGGCGCGGACCTGGATGCTGACCGGCTCGGCCTCCAGCTTGGTCCGGATCTCCTCGGCGTGGTCGTGGTCGCGCACGGACCGCGTGCTGCGGGCCGTCTTGATCGACTCGACGGTCTTCTCGGCACCGCGGGTCCACCTGATCGCCACACCGCGGGGGACGAGGTAGTTGCGGCCGTAGCCGTCCTTGACCTCGACCACGTCGCCGGGGGCACCGAGACCGGTGACCTCCTGGGTCAGGATGAGCTTCATTGTCCTGGCTCCTCAGCGACCGGTCGACGTGTAGGGCAGCAGCGCCATCTCGCGGGCGTTCTTGACGGCGATGGCCACGTCGCGCTGGTGCTGGACGCAGTTGCCGGTCACCCGACGGGCGCGGATCTTGCCGCGGTCCGAGATGAACTTGCGGAGCAGGACGGTGTCCTTGTAGTCGACACCGGTCGCCTTCTCCTTGCAGAACTGGCAAACCTTCTTCTTCGGCTTGCGGATGACTGCCTTAGCCATTGTGGTGCTCTCCTTTCAGAGCCCGGCTCGCGCCGGAATGGTTGGCCTGGTTGGTCGGTGGTGGATCAGAACGGGGGCTCGTCGGAGCCCACGCCGGGGGCGCCCCACGGGTCGGTGCCGCCGGACTGGCCGCCGGCCGGAGCGCCCTGGGGGGCCGGGGTGGCCCACGGGTCGTTGGCGGGCTGCCGCCGCCGCCCTGCTGGGCGCCGTAGCCGCCGCCACTGCCCGAACGCTGGGTGCGGGTGACCTTGGCGGTGGCGTACTTCAGCGAGGGGCCGACCTCGTCGACGTCGATCTCGAAGACCGTGCGCTTCTCGCCCTCGCGGGTTTCGTACTGGCGGGACTTCAGGCGGCCCTGCACCACGACGCGCATCCCCTTCTGGAGGGACTCCGCGACGTTCTCGGCGGCCTGCCGCCAGACCGAGCAGGTGAGGAACAGCGCGTCGCCGTCCTTCCACTCGTTGGTCTGCTTGTCGAAGGTGCGCGGCGTGGACGCGATCCGGAAGTTGGCCACGGCCGCACCCGAGGGGGTGAAGCGCAGCTCCGGGTCGTCGACCAGGTTGCCGACGACGGTGATGACGGTCTCGCCTGCCATGTCAGGTCTCCCTTGTTGATTCGGTGAGGTCTTTGTCCATCAGTGCCCCATCAAAGCCTGCGGCGCCGACAGGGGGAAGGGCTGTTCCACAGTGCTGATCGCAGTGACGATCGGCTGGGGGATCAGTGGATCTCGGGACGGGTCACCTTGGTGCGGAGCACGGACTCGTTGAGGTTGAGCTGGCGGTCGAACTCCTTGACCGTGTCCGGCTCGGCCGCGAGCGAGATGACGGCGTAGATGCCCTCGGCGTTCTTGGCGATCTCGTAGGCGAGCCGGCGGCGGCCCCAGATGTCCACGGACTCGACGTTGCCGCCGTCCTTGCGGATGACGTTGAGGTACTTGTCGAGCGACGGCTCGATGGTGCGCTCTTCGAGACTCGGCTCGAGGATGACCATCACTTCGTAGGCACGCACAGCGGTCCCACCTCCTCTGGACTCGGCGACCACGGTCTCTCCGTGGCAGGAGGGCGTTGCGTTGCGCCACCCGGAGGTGGCAGTTCCGGTACGCCGACCTGCGTCGGCAGGCGGGCACCCGGAGGAACGGCCCAAGGCTAACAGCGGGGGTCCGGTCCGTGACAATCGCCGCGGACCGGACCCCGACTGCTCAGCCGCAGGTGAAGTGACCCGGGTGATCCGGGTGCTTCTGCGGTGTTCTTGCTGTTGTCCTTGTTGTAGACCATGCCGACGTCGTACCAGCCGCCCGAGCCGCTCGTGGCGCCCTCCTCGGACCCCATCGCACGGGCCAGGTCGAGCAGCAGCTGCTCCATCGCCGGGCTGCTCGTGCGGACCACCCGGCCCTGGCCGTAGGCGCCGCCGCAGACGTAGTAGACGTTGTGCGCGCCGACCCAGTCGACCAGGACGTCCGGTGGCCGGTTGCTGGCCCGTGCCGCCGACGTCGGCCTGCAGACTCGTCGGAGCCCCAGCCGCCGTAGACAAGGTCCGCGCCGTTGGCGGTCGCGACGTTGCCGTCCCGGTCCTCGAGGCCACGGGCCGAGTCGAAGACGGACGGGTCGCCGCTCCGCTTCTTCACGTCGAGCTTGTCGGCGCCGTAGCCACCGAAGAGCCGGTCGTGGTCGAGGCCTCCCCACAGCGCGTCGTCACCGTCGCCGCCGAAGACCGCGTCAGCACCGGCGTCCGCCGTTGCCGAGGTCGCCGCCACCACCGAGGTGGAGGACGTCGTCGCCGTCACCGCCCAGTGCGAGGTCCGGCCCGCCGACGATCGCGAAGCCCTCCGGCACCCACGCTCGCGGTACGACGCTGCCAGCGGTGTAGACCTGCTCGCTGACAGCCTCGCTCTTGATGGCCAGCGTCCTGGGCGCCGACACCGCCGACGCCGGCGTCCGGACCACGACGGCCAGGTCACCGAGCAGCGCGTCGTTGCCGGTGCCGCCCTCGAGCCGGTCGCCCGCGCCCCAGGCACCGGCCGCGCCGTCGTCGAGCTCGCCGTAGAGGACGTCGTGCCCGTCCTCGCCGTAGAGCAGGTCGGACCCGGAGGTCGTGCCCGCCACGACGTCGGCCATCGCCACGTCGGGCGACGGACCTGTCGGCGGACGGGTGATCCGGCCGTTGTCGCCGAGCACGGTGTCGTCCCCGGCACCCGCCCGAACCGTGTCGACCCCGTCCTGCACCCCGGCCGCCGACGTGTCACGCCGCTGCGCCATTTCCTCGCGAAGCCGCGTGCCCGTGGTGCCGTAGGGGCGTCCGTCGAGGGCCGAGGAGCCACCGAGCACGTCGTCGTTTCCGCCGCCGCTGTCGATCGTGTCGGCGCCGCTGTTGCCCTCGACGTAGTCGGCGGGCACCCTGGTGGTGACCGTGTCGTCGCCACCCTGTCCGAAGACCCGGTCGGTCCCGGCTGTGCCCAGCGAGCTGCCGCCCACGATCGGTCGTCACCGCTCGTGACCCGCGGCCGCCGCGGTCGCACCGGCGACGTCGGCGAGCTTGACGAGCGGCTGCGAGGACGCCGGGAGCACGGTGGCGTTGTCACCGAAGATCCGGTCGCGTCCGACCATCGTGCCCGCCGCGTCGTCGCCGAACAGCACGTCGCCGCCGTCGGGGATCGTCACGCTCGGCAGCGTGGCGAGCTGTGCCGTCGCCGGCCGGGCTCACCGAGGAGCCGCCGATCACGACGTCGGCGTCGCCGTCGCCGTAGGCGGTGTCGGTCCCGGAGTTGCCCTCGACGTAGTCGTCGCCGGCACCGGCACTGATCCGGTCGTCGCCGTCCTGCCCGTAGACCCGGTCGCCCTCATCGCCACCGGCCAGCGTGTCGTCGCCGGAGGAGAGGACGGAGGCCTCGTCGGTCAGCGCGATGTCGCGCGACACGGTGTCGGTGCCGTCCGGATGCGTGACCCGGCCGTTGTCACCGAGCACGACGTCAGCACCGGTGCCGCCGTCGACGTCGTCGTCGCCGTCGGAGACGCCGGACGCGCTCGGGTCGTACGGCGCCTCCGGTGCATCCGACAGGGTCTCTTGCAGTCGCGAGCCGTCACTGCCGAGCGGCAGACCGTCGGCCGCGGAGGAGCCACCGACCACGTCGTCGTCTCCGCCGCCGGCGCTGACGGAGTCAGCACCGTCGTTGCCCTCGACGTAGTCGGCCGCCGAGCCGCCCGTGATTGTGTCGTTGCCACCCTGGCCGAAGACCTGGTCGGCGGCACCGCCGCCGGTGATCAGGTCGGGACCACTGGTGCTCGCCAGCGGCACCGAGTCGCCCGGCACGTCGAAGAGCTGCACCGCGTAGGAAGTGTCGCTGAGGATCGGCAGGGCGTTGTCGCCGGCCACCAGGTCGCTGCCGAAGAACCCGTCGGGCCCACCGTCACCGTTGATGATGTCGGCGCCGTCGGGCACGCCGGCGCCGGAGCGGTCGTCGGTGACCTGCTGCGTCGAGGTCCGGGTCGACCGACGAGCCGCCGAGGACGACGTCCTCGCCGTCGTCGCCGTTGGCGCGGTCCGCGCCGGGGCCACCCTCGACCACGTCGTCGTCCTGGCCGCCGCGGACCACGTCGTCACCCTCGGAGCCGAAGGCCCAGTCGCAGTCGAAGCCGCCGTACAGCTCGTCGTACGCCAACGGAGTTCCTGGCGACTGCTCGGGCGTCCCTGCCTGGCCGTCGCTCCGGAGGATGGTCACCCATCGGTCGGCATCCTCGCCGCCGCAGACCACGGCGCTCTCCTCGAACCGGAGGTCCGAGCCATCCTCCGCGGTCACGGCGTCCGGGACGAGCGGCTCGTCGCCCCACGGGACGGCGTCCGACGGTGACCGCGTCCACGATCGAGGCGGAGACCATGCCGGCGTTCTCGGCGACCAGCACGTCCGGCTCCCGGCCGCCGAGCAGCACGTCCTGCCCGTCGGTCGCCGACGAGGTGTCGCTGCCGCCGACCAGGTCGTCGGCGCCCTCGTTGCCGCGCAGCCGGTCGTCGCCGTCCTCGCCCTGGAGGTGGTCGTCGCCGAGGCCGCCGACGAGGACGTCGTCGTGACCGCCTCCGAGGAGCACGTCGACGCCGCCGTCACCGAGCACCAGGTCGTGGGCGTCGCCACCGAAGGCGAGGTCGGTGCCTTCGCCGGCGCCCAGGTAGTCCGAGCCGTGGCCACCACGCAGCTCGTCATCACCGTCGCCGGACAGGATGCAGTCGCCCGCCGTGTTGCTGCCGGACGTGGCGAGGACGGAGGCCAGGGCGACCATGCCGGTGTCGCCGGTTGCCGGCTGTGCCGTTGTGGTCCAGGTCGACCAGGCCGCCGACGATCACCACGCCTCCCACGAGGCCGTCGAAGTTCGTGGTTCCGCCGAGGGTCTTGACCAGGCCGTCGTTGACGCCGAGGCCAGCGAGCCGGCCGTCGTCCGAGGCGATTCCGCTGCCGCCCTCTCCGGCCAGCAGGTCACCGTTGAGGTCGACCTTGCCGTCGACGACGCGGGTCGTGAGGTTGCAGGCGAGCAGCCGGTCCGCGACCTCGGGTGTCGTGCCGTCACCCCCGACCGTGTCCCGACCCTCACCGGAGGAGACGTCGTTGCCGAGCCCGCCGAGCACCAGGTCCGAGCCCTCGCCGCCGCTGAGCACGTCGGCCCCGTCGGCCCCGTCGAGGTAGTCGGCGCCGGCACCGTCCGCGTTGCCACCCAGGCTGCCGTCGAGCACCCGGGCAGCGTCGTCGCCGCTGCCGCGGAACAACGACACGTCGTCACCGAAGACCATGTCGCCGCCGCGTCCGCCCTCGACCCGGTCGCTGCCGTGGCCGCCGCGGATCACATCGGCGTTGTCGCCGTCCTCCTCGGTGCCACCGTCGCCGGAAGCGTCGTCGTCGCCGTTGCGGCCACAGATCTCGTCGGGACCAGCGCCGCCGTCCAGCCGGTCGGGCCCCTCGCCGCCGACCACGATGTCGTGCTCCGGACCACCGGTCACGTAGTCGCTGTTGCCGCTTCCGGGCGCAAGGGTCCCCGAGTTGCACAGCGGGTCGAGCTCCTCGTCGCTCGGAACCTTGGCCGTGTCCACGTCGATGTCGCGTTGCACGGGATTGGTCGGAGGGTTGGCCCTGTTCTCGATCAGCAGGTTCACTTCCCGCTGTCCGGTCCGCATGAGGGTGCCGATCGCGGGAGTCGTCAGGGTGGTCTCGTCGCCACCCACCACGACGTCCGTGCCGTCGCCACCGTCCACGCTGTCGGCGCCACCGCCGCCGACGAGGATGTCTCCGGAGTCGAAGCCAAGCCGCACCTGGTCGTCGACCACGGTCTCCGGGCTGCCCTCGGGCAGCACCAGCACGGCCCGTACGTCGCGCCCGGGGCCACCGACCAGGCCGTCGTTGCCCAGCCCGCCGCTCGCCCGGTCTCCGCCGGGACCACCCTCGACCCGGTCGTCGCCGTCGCCACCGGACAAGTCGTCGCGGCCGGCGCCACCGGTGATCACGTCGTTGTTCCCGCCACCGGTGGCCACGTCGTCGCCGAGCCCGGTGTCGATGCTGTCGTCGCCGAGCCCGCCGTCGATGCCGCTGTCGTTGCCGTTGCCGGTCACCAGGGTGTCGTTCAACGCGCCTCCGGTCAGAGAGGTCACGCTCGTGGAGAAGTCGGTGGCCACCAGCTGGGCTGGTCGCTCGACGGTCGTCGTAGGTCTCGCCGGGAAGGAACGAGATCCGGTCCTCCGCCGTGCCGCCGTCGGCGGAGAAGGTCGGCAGGGACGGCGGGTCGAACTCCGCGGCCTTCGTCGATCGACGTCCCGATGCCTGACTCGAAGATGTCGACGTGGTAGCCGTCGCCCGGCGTCGTCACGACGACGCGCTGGACGCGGCCGAAGGCCGAGACCTCGTACTCCGTCGTGCCGCCGCCGGCCGCGCCGCCGCCGGTGTCGAACTGGCGCACCTCGTAGTCGTCGGAGACGTCGCCGACCGGGGTGACGCGGAGCCGTTGCGACTGCCCGAGGTCAGGGCCAGGTTGTTGCCGTCCTGGACCACCAGGACCGGCACCAGGTCCGGGCAGCCGTACTCGAACAGCGTGTAGGGGCCGAGTCGCAGCAGGTCGAACGAGTAGTCGAGCGAGGTGAACAGCAGCTCGATCGAGATGAAGATCGAGATGAAGGCCTCGAGCTCGGCGCTGACGTCGAAGACGCACTCCGGCTTGCCCGCGAAGATCGTGTTGATCTCCGCCGTGCGCAACCGTCCGTCGTCGTTCGGGTCGTTGATGTCGAGGTTGATGGTGAGCGTGATCCCGCCCTTGAGACCGGCGGTGACGATGCCGATGCTGACGCCGGCCCCCGCCTCGAGTGTGGTCACGATCTTCACCTCGGGGACGTCGACACCGTCGGCGTCGAGGTCGTCGAGGTAGAAGCCCTCGGTGATGATGTCGCCGCCGTCGAAGCGGCCGTAGGCCTCGATGAGCCCGTCCACGTCACCGGGGCTGGAGAGCGACTCGACGGCGAGAGTCTGCGGCCGCGAGTCGAAGCCCATCGCCAGCCGACCCTCGACCGAGATCGAGCCGCCGACGAACGGCACGATCGGCACCGGCCCGGCCATGATCGGCCCGAACCGCTTGGTGTAGGCGACCTGGGCGACCAGCGAACCGAGGTCGAGCCGGAAGTACGACGCCTCGCCCTCACCTGTCAGCAGGTCCATGAGCTGGTCGGGGTCCTCGAGGAACGGCAGGGAGAAGCCCGGCACGCTGCCGGTCAGACCCTTGGTGGTCCGCGACATGTTCTGCTTCACGTTCCGGGTGCCGGTCCGGTTGCCGTTGGTCGTCTGACCCGGGACTCCCGCCGCGGGCTTGGCCTTCTCGGTCGCGAAGAAGTTCGTGTCCGGGCAGGGCGCGCTCTTCTTCGTCGTCGACGCTGCCGTGGTCCCGGTGGCGGGCTTGGTCGTCGAGACGGTCTCGGTGCACTTCTCGTAGAGCGCGACCTCGGCGGGGTCGACCCGCAGCACGGCCCCTGCCTCGGCGAGGCTCTCCAGCCCGACGCCCTCGTCTCCGGGCTGGGCCTTGAGCGCGGCGATGGCGCCGACCACGGCGGTCACGCCGTCGATCAGCCCGATGACGCGGTAGGCCAGCTCCAGCTGTGGCTTCTTCGTGGCCGCGGAGAGCGTCTCGAGCAGGCTGAGCAGCGAGACCTCGCCGCCGCCGCCGAGCTCGGAGAGATCGGAGACCACCGGGATCGGGGTGCGCAGGACGTCGATCACGTCGCGGACCGGGGCCAGGTAGGGATCGACGACGTCGAACGGGGTCGCGATCGCATCCACCACTTCGCCCATGTCGAGCTGGACCTGGTTGTAGGTGACGTCGTCGGTCGAAGCCGTCGTCCGCGCTCCACGGGATGTCGATGTTGCCGGAGAGGTCGAAGGTTCCGGAGTCTTCGGTGAGGGTATTGAAGTCGAGCGTCAGCCCGGTCTCGGCGTCGCCGAGGTCGGTGAAGGACGGCCGGGCGGTCAGCTCACCGTCGTAGAGCTGGAACAGGTCGTACGTCGTCGACGTCTCCCCCTCGGGAACGGCCGGTTCGATCCGGACGGTGGCGTCCATCGACCGTTTGGCCGCGGTGGCCGCGGTGACCTCGGCAGGGAGGTAGCCGACGATGGCCTTGATCCCGTCGCTCGGGAGCGACGCAGCGACATTGAGCTCGAGTGCCTCGCCCTCGTCGATCCGGATCCGTGGCCCGACGCCGCGGGCCAGCTCGAGGGTGATCGGCAGCGTCCAGTCGGTGGAGGTGTCGACCTCGTAGTCGGAGCGGAGCTCCAGGCCGGGGAGCCCGGTGTCGAACGGGGTCTTCCCGGTCTTCGAGGTGCCGGTCAGGTTGACGCTGATGCTGACGGTCTCCCAGGCGGTGGGACCCTCGGTGGTGCAGGGTTCCGGTTCCTCGCCCTCCGCCGGAGGATCGCACGGCTCGCACTCGGCGCCGGTGCAGGTGACCTCCGCGGTGGCGCTGCTGACGTCGTCGAGGCCGGTCGTGGCGTTCACCGCGCCCTTCGTCGCCGTCTCGAGAGCGGTCTCCAGGTCGTCCGCTGTTTCGGCTCCGGTGACCGCGGGGAGGTCGAACTTGTTGCGCAGCTGGCTCGTGAGATCGCGCAGGATCTTCGGCACCTCGGCGCCCGCGTCGAGGTTGCTCCCGATCAGCGGCGCGGAGATCGCAGCGCCGGTTTCCTCGTCCAGGTTGCGCGGGGCGGCGCCGTCCATCGCCTGCTCGAGCGCGGTGGCGAGCCCGTCGAGTCCCTCGGCGGCGTACTTCACTTCCATCGCCTCAGGTGCCGGCGGGTCGACGCCCTCGCCGCCCGAGGAGTCCGTGGCGTCGGCCGCGTAGGTGAGCGGGGTGTCAGCGCCGACGTTGAGACTCGCGACCGCCGCCCGACCTGAGGTCCGCGCGTTGGTGCGCGTCGTCTCGAGTGCGGCGGCCGATGGCACGTAGTCGGTGGTGACCCGAACGCCCAGGTCGGCGGTGCTGCCGCTGCCGGTGACGGTGAAGTCACCGACACCAGCCGTGAGCTTCCGGTTGCCCAGCGGACCCGGTGCGAAGCCGAGCGACGCGGTGGACACCGTGCCGGTCTCGTCGGCCACGGCCGGGCGTGCGGTCTCGGTGTCGACGTCGATCGCCAGCGTGGTCGTGGAGGTGATGCCTACCTGGAAGGGGTCCTCGCTCGACACCTGGCCGGGGCCTTCGACCGAGAAGCGCAGCGGTGCCGGCAGGGTCGTGCCGCCGGGGGCCGCGGCAGTCACCGTGATGCCGAGGTCACCGCCGGTGATGTCGTAGCCGAGCTGCGCACCGTAGGAGCCACCCGGCCCGGTCACCAGCCCGTCGATCGCGCCGTGGAGCTCCTGGGCGCTGGACACGGGTGCATACGCGCTGGTCGGTACGCCGGCGGAGTTGATCGGACTGGCTTCGTCCTCGGCGGCAGCCTTGGCCAGGTTGGTCAGGCCGGTCGTCAGGGCGGCCCGCTCGATCGCGAGCTGGGTCGGCTTCAGGTCCACCAGCGGCAGGGTCGAGGTGTACTGGTCCTCGGGCAGATTCGTGCCTCCGGGTCCGTCAGCGGCGCGGTTGTCGCCGTCGAGCCGTTCGAAGGCGGCCAAGGTCGCCGACAGTCCCTCGACGATCGAGTTACGCAGGGCGAACGGGTCGCCCAGGACGATCATCTCGACCGGCCCCGCCGCCAGGCCGGCCTCGCCGTTGGGGGCGAGACCGTCACAGTTCAGGGTGTCCGCGTCGACGAGGGTGACGTTCTGGCAGGACAGCCCCGCGGTCACCAGGCGGCGAGCCACCTCGGTCCGTGCGGCCGCGTCGGAGGCGGGAGCCGCGACGCCGAGGGCGTCGTAGAGGTCGGTCCCGGTGGGCAGGTTCACGACGACCGTGTCGGGGGCGTCGCCGGTGCCCTGGGTGACGACGGCGTTGCCGGAGAGGAACGCGGCCGGGACCGGGTCGAAGACCCGCAGCTCCTGGTAGCCGGTTCCGAACGTCACGCTGGGCAACCCGCCAGGTCCCCAGCTGACGCTGGCGGAACCGGAGGCCGCGGGGCTTGCGCCGGTGGCGAAGGCCCCGCCGGGGAGCGCCTTCTCGGTGGCGGTGAAGGAGATGCCTGCAGTGACGTTCGAGGTCAGGTCGACCTGGTCGGGGTCCAGCCCTCCGTCCTCGTTGAGCAGGGTGTTGATCGGCAGCGGGGCGCTGCCGCCGCCGACCCGCCCGAGCGTCACGGCGGCATCGTCGCCCTGGCTGCCCAGACTGAGGCCGGTCAGGTCGGCGGACACACCGAGGAAGCCGATCCGGGCGGGGAGGTTGTTCACGTTGGTCGGCGGGGTCGCCGCGAGGTCGTCGATCCGCAGCAGCGAGGCGTCCTCGGGGAGCAGCACCGTCTCCCGGCTGTCTTCCACGGCGACGTTCCCGGTCTCGATGCCGAACCCGACGTCGAACGAGCCGCCGGTGGCGGTGGCCGTGGCGTTGCTGGTCCCGTCGCCCTCGGACCCCAGGCCGGTGAGCCCGACCAGGGCGCCCAGAGTTCCGGGGTTGCCGAGCGGCAGACTCGCGCTGCGAGTGGCCTGGCGCAGGTCCACCCCGATGTCGAGACGCTCGGCGGTCAGTGCGGCGTCGGCCTGCGAGCCGCCGATCTCCTCGATCCGGCGTACGACGTCCTGGACGGTGTGCGGCATCGACCTGGCCTCGAGCTGCTGGCCTTCCGCGGTGAAGGTGACACTGATGTCGGGCTCGCCGTCCGAGCCGTTGACCTGCACCACCCCGGTCGGGGCGGAGCCGACCGTGGTCAGGGGCGCCGCTGGCGTGACGACGGTTCCGTCGCCGCGGTTCGTCCTCCAGCTCACGTTGCTGACGGTGCCGACGCCCTCGGGGGTCACGGCCGCGCAGTAGACGGCGTCGCCCGGCGCCGCGATGCCAACGGGCGGGTTCTCGGGTGCGGCGCCGCACTGGACCTGGGCGGCGGCAGCCGTCGAGAGCAGGTCGAGCAGCTTGTCGCCGGGGGCGAACAGGTCACCGGTGCCGCCGGTGAGGTTCGGGAACGGTACGTCGGCCGCGTCCTGCAGCGCGAGCACCGTGCCGGTGTACTGCGCCAGGGAGGAGAGGCCGTCCACCATGGACAGCCCGGTGGCCCGGGTCAGGGCATTGCCGTAGTCCCGCGTCGCGTCGGCGGCGGTCGGCCAGACACCGCCCTCCGGGATGTCGTCGACGCCGGTCGACAGCGTTCCGTCGCGCTCGTCGCTGTCCCCTCCGGCCAGGGAGGCGGGCAGCGCGACGCCGAAGCTGACGTCGACCACGTCGGGGACGACCGCGCCGTCCTCGTCTCGACCCGGTTCGATCCGGAACAGGTCGGGCAGGGTGGAGTAGCGCAGGTCCTCCAGCGTCAGCAGGCCGCGGCCGTCCGGGTCGCGCATCACGATGTCGCGGTCCCGGTGCAGCCTGTACTTGCCGCCGGTCACGTCGAGCTCGGTGAAGCCCTGGCGGGCGCCGAAGGCGTCGAGGGTCGTCGGTGTCGATGTCGACCGTCGAGGTCCATCACCGGCTGGCTGACCATGGCCACCCGCAGCAGCGGGTCCTGCTGGCTCTCGTCGACCTCCACCACGAACGGGTCGGAGGGCCGGGTGGTCAGCGAGACGTCGAGCTCGCCGGCGCCGTCGTTGGCGCCGAACCGCAGGTCGCCGTCGTCGTGGACCAGCGCGAGGTCGTGGCCCTCGACCGTGCGGGAGTAGCGGAAGGTGATCTGGTCCGGGTTGCCGTCCGGGATCACTTGCACGCCCTCGAGCTCGTCGAGCGCGTCCTCGAGGTTGCGCCCGGCCAGGGCGGAGGTCGAGGTTCGCGGTGAGCTGCTCGTCGAGCTCGAGCACGTCGGCCAGGGAGGTGGTCGTGAACGGCAGCGGCGTCGAGAGCTCGGGCGTCTGGCCCACGGCCGAGATCGCCCCGGCGAGCGCGAGGACCCCGACCCGAAGGTCGGACGCGTCGTTCGCGGCGGGAGAGCCGGCGGCGTTCGCGGCCGGGTGGATCACCGGGCTGCCCAGCACCGCCAGGCTGACGACGGCCACGAGCGTGCCTCGCGCACCACGCCGGTTGCTCCTCGTCCAAATCCGGATGTTTCCCACCGAGCGTGCCGTGGTTGAAGCCACACCGTCCCCCTGAACCCCACATTTGGTGCTGCAACGCGCCCGCCGCGCGTGTTTGCATGAGACCACCGCGCTCGGCGTGGTGTATCCGGAATCAGGAAACTGGAAAGAGCCTTGTTCAAATGCCGGTAGGGCGGCCCGTTCTGCTGTCTAGTCCGTCGCTCCCTACGATGGCGGGATGACTCTCCGGCTCGGCGCTCACATCGACCAGACCGATCCCGTCGGCGAGGGGCGGGCCCGCGAGGCCGACCTGGTGCAGTTCTTCCTCGGCGACCCCCAGGGCTACAAGGGACCCGAGTTCCGGTACGCCGGCGGTGCGGACGGACTGCGGGAGGATGCCGAGGCTGCGGGCATCGACCTGTACGTCCACGCGCCGTACATCGTCAACGTGGCGACCACCAACAACCGGATCCGGATCCCCTCCCGCAAGCTCCTGCAGAAGCATGTCGACGCCGCCGCCGAGATCGGGGCGAAGGGCCTGATCGTCCACGGCGGCCACGTGGGCTCCGAGGACGAGCTGGAGACGGGGTTCGACAACTGGCGCAAGGCGATCGAGGCGACCGACCTCAAGCTTCCGCTGCTGATCGAGAACACCGCCGGCGGCGACCACGCGATGACCCGGCACCTCGACCGGATCGCCCGGGTGTGGGAGGCGATCGCCGCCGCCGAGGGCTCGGAGCTGGTCGGCTTCTGCCTCGACACCTGTCATGCCCACGCGGGCGGCAACAGCCTCGAGACGGTGGTGGACGACGTACGCCGGGTCACGGGGCGGATCGACCTGGTCCACTGCAACGACAGCCGCGACGAGTTCGACTCCGGCGCTGACCGGCACACCAGCCTCGGCGCCGGCCGGATCGACCCCGACCTGCTCGCCGCCGTGGTCCGCGACGCCGACGCCCCCGTGGTGTGCGAGACCCCCGGCGGACCCGACGAGCACCGCGCCGACTTCACCTGGCTCCGCGACCGCGTCTGACCCCCACTCAACATGGGCCGGTAGCCTCGGGGCCGTGCTGACCGTCCGCGAGATCTCCGAGTCCGAGCACCTCGACTTCATCCGGCGTCAACGGTCGGCCAGCTTCCTGCAGACCCCCGGCTGGGGACAGGTGAAGTCGGAGTGGCGGCGCGAGTCGCTCGGATGGTTTCGAGGCGACGAGCTGGTGGGTGCCGCGTTGGTGCTCTACCGCCAGCTGCCGAAGGTCCGCCGCTATCTCGCCTACCTCCCCGAGGGCCCGGTCATCGACTGGGAGACCGACGACCTGGCCGCGTGGCTCGAGCCGATGGCCGCCCACCTGCGCGACCGCGGCGCCTTCGGGATCCGGATGGGTCCGCCAGTGGTCACCCGTCGCTGGACGGCCGCACAGGTCAAGGAGGGCATCGCCGACGACGCCGTACGACGCCTCGGCGAGGTACCGCCCATCGATCGCACCACGAACGGTGCCCGGGTCGTCTCCCAGCTCAACGAGCTCGGCTGGAAGCCGCAGTCGGTCGAGGGCGGGTTCGCCGCCGGCCAACCTCAGTACGTCTTCTGGGTCCCACTGGCCGGCCGCACCGAGGACGACGTCCTCAAGGGGATGAACCAGCAGTGGCGGCGCAACATCAAGAAGGCCGCCAAGGAGGGCGTCGAGGTGTCCGCGGCGAACCCCGGCGACGGCAGCGCCGACCTCAAGCGGTTCCACGACCTCTACGTGCACACCGCCGAGCGCGACCACTTCACGCCCCGCGGGCTGGCCTACTTCCAGACCATGTACGACGCGCTGAGCGCCGAGGACCCCGACCGGATCCGGCTCTGGTTCGCCGAGCACGAGGGCGACCTGGTCGCGGCCACCATCGCGATCCGGGTGGGCGCGCATGCGTGGTACTCCTACGGCGCCTCGTCCACCGAGAAGCGCGAGGTGCGCGGCTCCAACGCCGTCCAGTGGGCGATGATCTGCGACGCGCTCGCGGCCGGCGCCGACGTCTACGACCTGCGCGGCATCACCGACACCCTCGACTCCGACGACCCGCACCTGGGGTTGATCCAGTTCAAGGTCGGCACCGGCGGCGAGGCCGTCGAGTACGTCGGCGAGTGGGACCTCCCCCTGCGTCCCCTGCTCTACCGGGCCTTCGACCTCTACATGAAGCGCAAATGAGCCTGACCCTCAACGTCGACGGCGAGCGCTGGCGGACCCACCTGCGCGAGGTCGCCGGCGCGACGCCCGGGCTGGTGCCGGTGGCGAAGGGCAACGGGTACGGCTTCGGACTCGGCCGGCTCGCCCGCCGGGTGCAGTGGCTCGCGGACCAGGGACTGGGGTGCGACACCCTCGCCGTGGGCACCTACGAGGAGCTGCCCGAGGTCGCCTCCCGCTTCGCCGGAGACCTGCTGGTGCTCACCCCGTGGCGCCCGTTCGGTGCCGCCCTCGACGTCGATCCCGCCTTCGCCGGGCGCGTGATCCACACGGTCGGCAGGCCCGAGGATCTCTGCGCGCTGCTCGACCGGCAGCCCCACGCGCGCTACGTGCTGGAGCTGCTGACCAGCATGAAGCGGCACGGCCTGGCTCCCCGGGAGCTGCGCGACCTCGCCCGGCCGGGAGATCGCAGACGTGGTCTGGCCGGGGTGGCGCTGCACCTGCCCCTGGCCCGGGGTTCCCACCTCGACGAGGTGCATCGCCTCGTCAACGACGTCGTCGCCGCGGGCCTCGACGGGGGCGACCCCTCCAGTGGCACCACCCTCTGGGTCAGCCACCTCACCCGCGACGAGCTCGAGGCGCTTCAGGCGACCTACTCCGACTTCGCGATCCGCCCCCGGGTCGGGACCGACCTCTGGCTCGGGGACCGCGGCTCCTTGCGCGTGACCGCGACCGTGCTGGACGTCCATCCGGTGGAGCGCGGAGACGCCTTCGGCTACCGCGGCCGCGCCGCGCCGGGGTCCGGCCACCTGCTGATCGTCAGCGGCGGCACCGCCCACGGCATCGGCCTGGAGTCGCCGATGGGCGAGTCGTCCCTCCGCTCGCGGGCGGCGACCGTCGCCCGGGGCGGGCTGGACGCGCTCGGGTTCGTGCGGTCGCCGTACACCGTCGACGGCAAGCAGCGCCGGTTCGCCGAACCGCCCCACATGCAGGCGTCCATGCTGTTCCTGCCGCGACGGAGCGCGGGTCCCCGAGATCGGCGATCAGGTCGACGTCCGGGTGCGCTACACCGCCACCACGTTCGACCGGGTGGTCATCGACTGATCGCGGTCGACGGGGTCGAGCTCGGGCCGCAGCACGTCGCGCGCCACGATCCCGACCAGGTACAGCTCGGCCAGTATCCGAAGCACGATCGCCAGCCAGTAGAACCCGGCGTCGCCACCGCCGGCCGAGTCCAGGTCTCCCCCGAGGTACCACCACACGCTGGCGAAGTAGAAGATCTCGCCCGCCTGCCAGACCAGCTGGTCGCGCCAGCGCGGACGGGCCATCACCGCGAGCGGGAGCAGCCACAGCACGTACTGCGGCGAGTAGACCTTGTTGACCAGCAGGAAGCCGACGACGACCAGGAAGCCGAGCTGCGCGAGGCGCGGGGTCTGCGGCGCCTTCAGCCCGAGGGCGAGCACCCCCAGGCACCACGCGCAGAGGAACAGCCAGGAGCCCACGTTGACCGTGCCGGGGTCGAAGGTGGTGTCGAGCGACTCGGCGAGCACCAGCCAGATCGACCCGAGGTCCGCGCCCCGGTCGGCGTTGAACGCCCAGAACACCCGCCACTGCTCGCTCCCGGTCAGGTACGCCGGGAGGTTGGCCAGCACCCAGGCCGCGACGGCGCGCGCCGACGGCGACCCCGAAGTCGCGCATCCGCCGGTTCCGCAGGCAGATCACCAGGAGCCCGCCCAGCAGGAGCAGCGGGAACAGCTTGGTCGCGGTGCCGAGGCCGATCAGTACGCCGGTGAGCACCGGGTCGATCCCGGGCCCAGGCCCACAAGGCACCGGCGACGAGGACGACGGCGAGGAGGTCCCAGTTGATCAGGGCATTGAGGGCGAGGACCGGTGACAACGCGAACAGCGCCGCGTCCCAGGGACGGCGCGGGTTGACCTGGGTGAGGAACCAGGCGGACAGCAGCGCCGCCGCCGCGAACCCGAGTGCGCTGAGCACGACGAACAAGCGGACCTCGTGCGAGACGTCCTCGTCGGAGAACAGGGAGTCCGCCGGCATCGCGTACCGGGGCTCGATGTCGGGGGAACCGTTCACCCAGTGGGTGACCCAGGCGGTCGCCCAGGCGACAGTAGGCGATGCCGACGGGGTACTCCATGACGTCGTACCTCGCCCGCACCTGCTCGTCGCCGGAGTAGGGCCAGTTCAGCTCGGCCAGGCCCCGCCCGGTGTAGAGGTAGGGCAGGTCGGAGTAGCACATGTGGGTGTAGCGGGCGTCGCCGTCCTGCCACGAGTCCTGGAAGCAGGGCGCCTTCTGGACCATCCCCAGCACGAAGCACAGGGCGGTCAGGGCGAGCACGACCCGGACCGGGGTCCACCACGGGTGCCGTCCGGCGCGTGCGCCGAGCGGTCCCCCGACCGACTCGCTGAGGCTGGTGACGACCGGGTCGTCGCGGGTGGGGTGGACCCGGTCCCCGTCGATCACCTGGCGATCACCCGCTGCGCTCCCGGACCGCCTCTTGGTTGACTCGCGGGCTGGTTGCGGTTGTCCGGGTTGTCCGGGTTGTTCGGGTCGTCGGGGTCGCAGGTGGGAGGACAGGTCGGGGGCGGATCCTCGGTCGGCGGTGGCTCGGTCGTCGGCGGCGGCTCGGTCGTCGGCGGCGGTTCCGTCGTCGTCGGCGGCGGGGGCGGCGGCTGCCTGGTCGGCTTCTTGGAGGGCGGCGGAGGCGGCGGGGGTGGCGCGAACGTCGTCGTCGGGCGGCGGCGTGTACGGCACGTGGCCCTCCTCCGGGGCGTCGCCGTCGACGTACACCGGTGGCGGGAACTCCTCGATCGGGAGGCCCTCCATGGCCCGTTGCATGACCGCGGTCCAGGTCTCGGCCGGGTAGTCACCGCCGAAGTACGACGGCAGCCAGCCCTGGAGCTGCTGGTTGCCCTTGCCGCGGACGTACATCACCGAGGTCGACAGCTGGGGGGTGTAGCCGGTGAACCAGGCGGACGAGACCTCACCCTCGCCGTTGGTCGCGGTGCCCGTCTTGCCGGCGACCGGGCGACCCAGTGCCTGCGCCGCGGTCCCCGAGCCGCTCTGCACGACCTGCTGCAAGGCGTAGGTCACGTCGGCGGCGATGTCCTCGTCGACCGTCCGCTCGTCCTTGACCTTGTGGGTGTAGCGGGTCTCACCGTTGCGGTCGACGACCTTCTCGATGATGTACGGCTCGGCGGCCTGTCCCTCGTTGGCGAGCGTGGCGTAGGCGTTGGCGATGTTGATCGGGCTGACCGTCGCGCTGCCGAGGGCCACACCGGCGGTCGGCTCGAGGCCGGGGCTCGAGTTGGGGAAGCCGGGCGCCTTGCCGGGAGGTCGGCTTCGCCGGCGGCAGCCCGAGGTCCTCGGCGGCGTCGAGGACCTTCTGCGGCCCGTTCTCCATGCTGTCGGTCATGTCGATGAACGCGGTGTTCACGGAGTTCTCCGTGGCGCTGACCATCGAGATCGCGGAGCCGTAGTCCGCTGTCGCCCTGGTTCTCGAAGTCGGTGCCGTCGTCGAGCACGATCGGCGAGTTGCCCTCGAAGGTGTCCTTGAGCGAGAAGCCGTCGCGGATCGCGGCCACGAGTGCCGAGGGCTTCATCGTCGAGCCCGCCTGGCCGCCCGAGACCGCCCAGTTGATCTGGGAGTCGAGGTAGTCCTGCCCGCCGTAGATGCCGCGCACGGCGCCGGTGCCGGGCTCGACGCTCGCGACGCCGATGTGGAGGAACTTGTCGCCGAAGCCCTCCGGCTTGGCCTCGAGCACGCCCTGCTCGGCCGCGTCCATCGCCTTCTTGGAGAACGTGGTGGTCACCCGGAGGCCGCCACCCTCGATCTCGTCCTCGGTGAAGCCGAGGCGGACCAGCTCGTCGCGCACCATCGTCAGCACGTGGCCACGCTGGCCGCCGAACTGGCTCTCGGCCTGGATCTTGGGGAACTTCGGCAGCCGGCGCTGGGCCCGGTCGGCCTGGCCGGCGGAGATGGCGCCGGTGTCGGCCATGCTCGACAGGACGTAGTCGTAGCGCGCCTTGAGGTCCTGGCGCGCCTGCTTCCCGTTCGCCGGGTCGTACTTGCTCGGGTTGTTCAGGACGGTCGCCAGTACGGCGCTCTGCCGCAGGTCGAGGTCCTTGGCCTCGACGTCGAAGAACGCCTTCGCCGCCGCCTGGACGCCGTAGGCGCCGCGACCGAAGTAGATGGTGTTGAGGTAGCCCTCGAGGATCTGGGTCTTGCTCTGCTGCCGGTGCAGCTTCAGCGACAGCATGGCCTCCTTGACCTTGCGCTCGAGGGTCTGCTCCTGGGTGAGGTAGAGGATCTTGACGTACTGCTGGGTGATCGTCGAGGCGCCCTGGGTCGCGTTGCCCTGGGCGTTGCTGAAGGCCGCGCGCAGGATGCCGCGGGGGTCGATGCCACGGTCGGTCCAGAAGGACCTGTTCTCCGCGGCGACCACGGCGTCCTTGATGGACGCCGGCATCTCGTCGAGGCTGATCGACTCGCGGTTCTGGGTGGCGTAGCGGCCGAGCTCGGTCTTCCCGTCGTCGTAGTAGACGAACGAGGTCTGGGTCTGGAAGTCCTCGTTGGGGTCCGGCACGTCGGTGACCGCATAGGCGACCGCGAAGGCCGCCACCCCGAGCAGCGAGCAGACCAGGCCGACGATCAGCACCCACTTGCCGGCCTTCTTCGCTCGGTCGCGGCGGCTCAGGGGTCGCTGAGGCTTCTTGGTCACAGCAGGACCGGCGGCCCGGCGCTTTCCACTCAAGGTGGACTCCGGATGAGGATCTCGGGGGTAGTCGATTGTCGACACTGGGACGCTGCACGCGTCCGGCGCGTCCGGTACAGGGTACGCAACACGCCGGGCGCGGGCGAAGTCCTGAGGCACGCGAGATCGGCCACACGCCGCCGGGCGAGGCCTGATCCCGGCGCCTTCCGAGAGCAGGTCGGTCCGGAATACCCTGCCTGTTCGATGTATCGCTACGATAGGTCGCATGGCACGTCGTGGCGAAACCATCGAGCTGGCAGTCCTCGGACTGCTGCACGAGGGACCCATGCACGGCTACGAGCTCCGCAAGCGCCTGAACCTCATGCTCGGCTGGGGTCGCGTCCTGTCCTACGGGTCGCTCTACCCCGCGCTGAAGAAGATGCTCCGCGGCGCCCTCATCGCGGAGGTTGCCGCCTCGACGACGACGCCGGTCACCCGGCGCCCGCGCATCGTCTACCAGCTCACCGAGCAAGGCCTGGCGGAGTTCCAGCGGCTGATGTCCGAGGTGGGTCCGACCGCGTGGGAGGACGACAACTTCGACATCCGGTTCGCGTTCTTCGGCCAGACCGACATGGAGATCCGGCTGCGGGTGCTCGAAGGACGACGTACCCGCCTGCAGGAGCGGCTGGACAAGGTGCAGACCCAGCTGGCCATGACGCAGAAGGAAGTCGACCGCTACGCCGCTGAGCTCCAGCGGCACGGGGTCGAGTCGGTCGAGCGAGAAGTGCGCTGGCTCTCCGACCTGATCAACGCCGAGCGCACGGGTAGTGAGGCGTCCGCCGAGCACCCCGTCGTCGCTCCGGCTCGCCCGCCGAAACGGCGGGGCGCGAAGGCAAAGAAGTGACCCGGGCACACGTGACACGGGCAGAAGGCACACAGGAAGGAAACCCGATGGGTTCGGTTCGAGTAGCAATCGTGGGGGTCGGCAACTGCGCCACCTCCCTGATCCAGGGCGTCGAGTACTACCGGAACGCCGACCCGAGCGGGACCGTGCCGGGGCTGATGCACGTCACGTTCGGTGACTACCACGTCTCGGACGTCGAGTTCGTCGCCGCGTTCGACGTCGACGCCAAGAAGGTCGGGTTCGACCTCGCCGATGCGACCACCGCGTCGGAGAACAACACGATCAAGATCTGCGACGTCCCGCCGACCGGCATCACCGTCCAGCGTGGCCACACCCTCGACGGTCTGGGCAAGTACTACCGGCGAGACGATCGAGGAGGCCGACTCCGAGCCGGTCGACGTGGTGGCCGGTGCTGAAGGAGACCCGGGCCGACGTGCTCGTCTCCTACCTGCCGGTGGGGTCTGAGCAGGCCGACAAGTTCTACGCCCAGTGCGCCATCGACGCGGGCGTGGCGTTCGTCAACGCGCTCCCCGTGTTCATCGCGTCCGACCCGGTGTGGGCCGCGAAGTTCGAGGAAGCGGGCGTGCCGATCATCGGCGACGACATCAAGAGCCAGGTCGGTGCCACCATCACCCACCGGGTCCTGGCCCGGCTGTTCGAGGACCGCGGCGTGGTGCTCGACCGCACCTTCCAGCTCAACGTCGGCGGCAACATGGACTTCAAGAACATGCTCGAGCGCGAGCGGCTGGAGTCGAAGAAGATCTCCAAGACCCAGGCGGTCACCTCCAACATCGACCACGACATGGGCGCCCGCAACGTCCACATCGGGCCCTCCGACTACGTCGCCTGGCTCGACGACCGGAAGTGGGCCTACGTCCGGCTCGAGGGCCGCGCCTTCGGCGACGTGCCGCTGAACATGGAGTACAAGCTCGAGGTCTGGGACTCCCCCAACTCGGCCGGCATCATCATCGACGCGATCCGGGCGGCGAAGATCGCCAAGGACCGCGGCATCGGCGGCCCGATCATCTCGGCCTCGTCGTACCTCATGAAGTCGCCGCCGGTGCAGCTGCCCGACGACGAGGGACGCCGCCGGGTGGAGGCCTTCATCGAGGGCGCCGAGTAGGCGTGAGGAACGAAGCGTGCGCTCCGCGTAGCGGACGGCGAACGGTGATCGCGCCCGCGCGGGTGACGCGGATCGACGACGCTCGCTGACGCTCGCTGCTCAACACCGACGGCGGCCGAGAAGTGCCGGCGTAACCCGGGACACACATCCGTCGTTGAGGGGCCGTCGCGTCACACCCACGGCGCGGCGGACCTGCTCTCCCGAGGATGCCCATGTCTGCCCTGTACCCCAGGCGGCTGACGAGCGTCGCGGTCACCACCGTGCTCGCCGCCAGCCTCTCCGCCGGACTCCCGTCCCTCCTTCCCGCCCAGGCCGCGTCCGCCAGCGCGCCGGCCGCCGCACCGACCGGCGGCACCGCCTCCGAGGGGGACGCCGACGGACTCACCATCGAGAACTCCTTCGTCAGCTCCCAGGGCTGGGTCAAGCCCGGCGACGACTACCCGTCGCGGATCCTGCTCGGCAACGAGACCGGCTCCACCATCAGCGGGGCGACGGTGACCATCACCGCACCGCGCGGCAGCACGTTCCTCGACGCCCGCGGCCCGGGCGACCACCCGGTCACGGCCCACGAGATCGTGTGGACCCCCGGTGACATCGCCGCCGGAGCCAACCCGACCCTGGTCCTCGAGAGCCACGCCGCCAGCACCGCCGAGGAGCCCACGATCGTCTGGCGCGACCTGTCCTCGAAGGCAGTCGCTCGACACCTCCGTCGCCCGTTCCACGGTGGTCAGCCACGGCCCCAAGGTGATCCCGCCCGGGCGAGGCCTACGACACCGCGAGGTACGGCGACCGCCCGTTCCCGGTCGTGCCCGGTGCAGTACACCGACCGCGACTACCAGCCCACCAACACCGGCGACGAGCTCGAGCGCGGTCATCAACGACCCGGAGTACCCGGGCTCGACGTTCAACCTGTTCCAGGAGATGTCGCTGGGCCAGCTCTACCCCGAAGGCACCGTGGCTCGGCCGGCCTCGACGGCGCGGACTTCGACTACGAGCCGGGCTTCGACTTCACCAACGCCGAGGCCGGGCCAGACCTGCACCGGCGCGACCCTCGAGGACGCCCCGGTCGAGGCCGAGGGGACGCCGGCCTACGCCGAGCGGATCAGCAACGGCGTCTACAACCTGCCCGGGCAACACCGCAGTACTACGGCTCCGACGGCAACGGCTCCGCGCTCGTCGGCGCCGTCGCCGGCGTCGGCGCCCTGCAGAGCATCGACTCCGGCTGCGGCCCGCCCGGCAAGCTGGTCTACGACGCCGCCGTCGATCGCCGACCCGGAGATCGACTACTCCGACTACGACACCGACAAGGACGGCGTCGTCGACTTCTTCATGGCCGTCTTCGCCGGCTGCGGCGGCAACGGCGCCTCGCAGCTCAGCGTCGCCGGCTGCGACTACGCCGACGCGCCCGTACGACAACGTCTGGCCGCACTCGTCCTCGCTGGAGTTCTACTACTCCGACCCGGAGACCGGCCTGCCCGGCTACACCACCGACGACCAGCTCAAGAACCTCGAGGGCCAGCCGCTCTGGTACACCGACGACACGCTACTCCGACACGACGACCACCGACATGGGCGACGACCTCAAGGTCTTCGTCCGGGTCGGGCCCTACAACGTCAACCCCGAGACCGCGATCGACAAGGCCAGCGTGATCTCCCACGAGTACGGCCACTCGCTCGGGCTGCCCGACTTCTACTCCACCGGCAGCCGGGAGACCTACGGCGACTGGAACCTGATGGCGACCGACAAGTCGCAGAACATGGACATCTTCTCCCGCCAGGAGCTCGGCTGGGTGGTGCCCGAGGTGCTCGAGCCGGGCACGTCCCGCACGGTCACCGGCTGGACGGACTCCAAGCAGGACACCGACGCCATCACGTGGCAGACCGCCCGACGGCACGCCGTACACGCTGACCGAGGGCACCGACGGCCGGGTGCAGAACTCCCAGGCGTACGTCGCCAAGCTGCCCGGACGTCAGCTGCTCGACCCGGCGAAGTTCGACACCGGTGACACGGCGACCAAGACGCACGCCTGGTGGTCGCGGCTCCGGCAACGACTTCGGCTGCGCGCCCGAGGAGGGCCGCAACCTCGACCTCGCCATCCCCGGGCTGGCCGACCTGCCCGCAGGGCAGCGACGGTGACGCTGGAGTTCAAGTCGCTGTGGGACATCGAGTGGGACTACGACTACGGCTTCGTGCTGACCACGACCGACGGGGGCAAGACCTACACCTCCCACGCCGTCGGAGAACGGCTACACCACGTCCAACACCGACCCGGTCGCCGGCAACCCGAACCAGAACGACTGCCAGGCGAAGTACGACAACGGCCTCACCGGCACCAGCGGCTCCTACGCCGCGGGCAGCGAGGCGATCGACCGCAAGCTGGGCGAGTACCCCGACTCGGTCTTCCTCGCCGACAGCTACGACATCAGCGAGCTCGCCGGCGCGGCGACCGGCGGCGCTGCGGTTCAGCTACGCCACCGACCCCGGCCTGGCCCACCCGGGCTGGTTCATCGACGACGTCAAGGTCACCGCGACCGACGCCGTCCGGTGAGCAGCGAGCTGCTGGACACCGACTTCGAGACCTCCGGCGGCCCCGACGACGCGCGGGTCTTCAACGGCGGCTGCCGCGAGGACCTCACCACCGGCACAGCGCTGCACGCTGGGCTGGAAGTACGTCGCCGCCGGCTCCGAGGCGGCCGCGGACCACGCCTACTACCTGGAGATGCGCGACCGGTCCGGCTTCGACCTCGACGGCAAGGGCCAGATCGACCGCGACCCGATCGGCTTCGCGCCGGGCTTGTCGCTGGTCTACACCGACGAGGCCCACGGCTACGGCAACGCCGGGACCGACGACCCGCCGGCCCAGTCGCCGCTGGACAGCCAGCCGGAGCCGGGTGAGTCGGCACCGAACCTGAACGACGCGGCCTACACCGCGACGGACGGTGACTCGAGCTACAACGACTTCGGCATCGGCCACACCGACAACTACGAGGACCCGGGCAACTCCGAGGCGGACGCGCGCTATCCCGAGGTCGCGAACCCGTGGCGGTTCCGCTACGACTGCCTGGGCTTCAACGTGCTGTCGATGCTGGGCGACACCGAGGGCCCGGCGACCTCCGACGGCGACCTGACCGGTGACGTGGCCTTCAGGATGGGCCAGGGTTGCGGCGCGTTCGACTACGGCTACGGGTCAGCCGACTCCGGCGTCGACGCCCCGGCGCGCGCCCGGTTCGGTGTCCGGCCGCTGAAGCCGACCGCCGGTGAGAAGGTCGTCCTGAGCGGGGCCAGCTCCACCGACGACCGGACCGATCCGGCCGACCTGTTCTACACCTGGGACTTCGGTAACGGTGGCAGCCGCGAGGACGCCACCGGTCAGGTGGTGCGGACGACCTTCAGGAAGCCTGGGCCGCAGCTGGTGACGCTGACGGTGACCGACCGGGCGGGCAACAGCGACACGGTGACCCACCGGATCCGCGTCCGCCGCTGACCCCGTGTGTGGGGGACGTCCCCGGCCCATGGGGCCGGGGACCGTGCGGGCGTGCGTCTGTCCCGGCCGTCGCGAGCGTCGTCCACGCGGCGATGGCAAGGCGGAGGAGGGAGGCGGGCCGGGGTTGCCCGACGACTGACGACAACGCAGCCAGCGTCGTGGTGGCGGCGCGCAGCGGCCATGGGACAGGGAGACCCGCCCTATGCCTCCGACTCGGCCTTGACCCGCGTCAGGGTCTGCCGCATCCCGGCCCGCAGCTCCCGGGTGAAGGTCTCCTGGCCGCCCAGGGCGATCTTCGTGAGCTTGATCGAGATGTCGGAGATCCCGTCCGGGGCGCTCCGTCGCTGAGTGACCCGCGTGCCGGTCTCGGTCGGCTCGAGGGTGAACGACCAGATCGTCTTGTTGTCCTTGACGCGGAACGCGAACTCGCGGTGGGGCTCGAAGGCCACCACCTTGGTCCGGGTGGGCCACATCAGCGGTCCGCGACGGTTGATGTTGAACGCCCGGGTCCCGAGCTGGACCGGACCGCCCCGCACGATCGTGCGGACCACCTGCGGGCTCCAGCTCGACATCCGCGGCAGGTCGGTCACCAGGGACCACACCTTCGCGGGCGGCGCGGCCACGTCGATGCTCTCTTCGAGCAGGGGCTCGTACTCGCTCATGCGTCTCCATCCGTGGGGGAAGCCGTGAACCTAACGCAGCGGCGCGGCCTCAGGACCGGGTCGACCACCAGTCGAGCAGCGCCGCCCTGGCCTGCTCGGGCGACTGCGGTCCGTGCTCCAGCCGGAGCTCGAGGAGGAAGCGGTAGGCCGCGCCGACCTCCGGACCGGCGCCGATCCCCAGGGTCTCCATGATCTCGTTACCGTCCAGGTCCGGGCGGATGGCCGCCAGCTGCTCCTCCTCGGAGAGGCGCGAGATGCGCTCCTCGAGGTCGTCGTACGTGCGCCGGAGCCGCTCGGCCTTGCGCTTGTTGCGGGTGGTGCAGTCGGCGCGGGTGAGGACGTGGAGGCGCTCGAGCTCGTCGCCGGCGTCGCGGACGTAGCGGCGGACCGCCGAGTCGGTCCACTCGCCCTCGCCGTAGCCGTGGAAGCGCAGGTGCAGCTCGACCAGCTTCGCGACCGCGTCGGTCACGTCGTTGGAGAAGCGCAGCGCCCGCATCCGCTTGCGGGTCAGCTTGGCGCCGACAACATCGTGGTGGTGGAACGTGACGGTTCCGTCGCCGACGAAGCGGCGGGTCCGCGGCTTGCCCACGTCGTGCATGAGGGCAGCGAACCGGGCGACGAAGTCCGGCTGACCTCCGGGGAGACGGTGCTCGAGCTCGATCGTCTGCTCCAGGACCGTCAGCGTGTGCTCGTAGACGTCCTTGTGGCGGTGGTGCTCATCCCGCTCGAGCGCGAGGGCCGGCAGCTCGGGCAGGACGTGGTCGGCCAGGCCCGTCTGCACCAGCAGGGTCAGGCCGCAGTCGCGGGTACGGCGCACATACCAGCTTCACCAGCTCGTCGCGGACCCGCTCGGCGGAGACGATCCCGATCCGGTCGGCCATGGCGGTCATCGCGGCGACCACCGCCGGGATCGACCGTGAACCCGAGCTGGGCCGCGAACCGAGCGGCACGCATCATCCGCAACGGGTCGTCGGAGAACGAGTCCTCGGGGGTCCCCGGGGTACGCAACGCGCGGTGCCCCAGGTCGACGATGCCGCCGAACGGGTCCTCGAAGGCGCGGTCGGGCACGCGGACCGCCATCGCGTTCACCGTGAAGTCCCGCCGACCCAGGTCGCCGGTCAGCGTGTCTCCGAAGTCGACGGTGGGCTTGCGTGAGGCCGGGTCGTAGGCCTCTGAGCGGTACGTCGTGATCTCGACGTTCCATGCGCCCTTGCGGCAGCCGATGGTCCCGAAGGCGCGGCCCATGTCCCAGATCGCGTCCGCCCATCCGGTGAGCAGCTCCTCGGTGCGGACGGGGCGGGCCGAGGTGGCGAAGTCCAGGTCGTTCTGGTGCCTGCCGAGCATGGCGTCGCGCACCGAACCGCCGACCAGGGCCAGCTCGTGGCCGGCGTCGCGGAACCTGCGGCCGAGCTCGTCGATGACCGGCGCGATCCGGTCCAGCTCCTCCGTCACCGAGTGCTGGACCCGGGTCATCTGGAGCGGGGGAAGGCGGGCGTCGGACACGGCGAGCAACTCTATCGGCCGGGGAGGCTCCGGATAGAGTCGGCGCCGTGCGTCACCCGTGGTCCCTGCTTCCTGCCCTCCTGGCGGTAGCAGCCACCACCATGCCGACCGTGGCCTCGGCCGACCCGGGATCGCCACTCCCCGACCAGGACCGCGCGGTGCCGGCGAGCCGAGCTGCGACCGCCCCGGTTCGGCAGGCAGCGCAGCCGGCCCGGAGGCAGGGCGAGTCCGCGTTGGAGGTCACCATCGACGCTCTCTCGCCGTCGTACCTGCCCGCCCAGGGGCCAGTGCGAGTGAAGGGAACCCTGACCAACCACACCGACGAGCGCTGGGTCGCGATCAACCTGCACCTCTTCATCGCCGACACCCCGATCACGTCGCCCTCGGAGCTCGCCGAGGCCGCCGAGCTCGACCCGGCCGTAGCGGTCGGTGACCGCATCACGGCGCCGGGCACCTTCGACACGGTGACGACGCTCGAGCCGGGCGCGTCGGCGCCGTTCTCGATCAGCGTGGGGCGCTCGGCGCTGGGTGTGACCGAGCCCGGGGTCTACTGGTTCGGCGTCCACGCGCTCGGGGAGTCCGACGAGCCGCGCGACGCCATCGCGGACGGTCGGGCCCGCACGTTCCTGCCGCTTGTGCCGCGCGGACGTGGGTCGGTCAACACCGCACTCGTGATCCCGATCCGTCATGAGGTCCGCTACTCGCCAGGCGGCCGGATCATCGACCCCGCGGCGTGGGCCAGGACGCTGGACACCGGGGGGTCCCTCCGGTCGTTGGTCGACTTCGGCGCCGCGGCCGGATCCCGGCCGGTGACCTGGCTGGTGGACCCGGCGGTGCCCGACGCCGTTCGCGACCTGGTCGCGGGCAACCCGCCCAGACCCCTCGACGAGACCGTGCCCGTGTCATCGGACGGCACGGCCTCACCGTCCGCCTCTCCCGGCCCGAGCGACTCCCTCGACCCCGAGTCGCCGACCGGCGAACCCGAGGAGACGCCGGAGGGTGCACCGCAGAACGCCGCGACCGAACCTGGTGCCGCCTGGCTGGAGCGGTTGCGGGAGGCACTCGGTGGGGACGAGGTGCTCACCCTGCCGTACGGCGACCTCGACGTCTCCGCCGCCGCCGAACGCCAGCCCGAGATGTACGAGCAGGCGCGACGGCGCACCGGCGCCGTACTCGACTCGTGGGACCTCGACACCACAGCGGCGAACGCCTCGCCGAACGGTTACCTCCGACCGGAGGCACTCCGGATGATCGACCCGCGGTCCACGACCATGGTCACCGACCGGATGTTCACCGGCCCGGCGCCGTCAGTGGCCCGGGTGTCCGGACAGACCGTGACCGTCACCGCCTCGGGGGTCGCCGAGGGCGGACCCGGACCCGGCGACCCGCTGGCTCTGATAGCGGTCCGGCAACGGATCCTCTCCGAAGCAGCCCTGCGACTTCTCAGCCCGGGCCAGCTCCCCCTGGTGGTCGTGCTCCCGACGGAGTGGAATCCCGGTCAGCACCACCGGTTTCTTCTCGGGACTCGACGTTCCCTGGCTGGACCTCACCGACGTCGACGCGGTCACGACCGAGCGTGCCGAGCCCGTCGACGGCGACCAGCTCGACTACCCCGAGAGCCAGGCGGTCCAGGAGCTCGACGCAGCGAACTTCGCGTCCGCCGACAACCTGATCCAGATCGGGGGGACCCTCGACGACGTGCTCGTCCGCAACGGTGCAGTCGGCGACAAGGTGCTCTCCGAAGCCCTCAACGGGCTCTCCTACTCGAGTCGGGAGCACCCCGACGCCTCCCGGGCGGAGGCGGACCGGTCGCGGCAGTACATCTCCCGCCAGCTGTCGTCGATCCGGGTCGAGGCGCCACCGGCCGTGACCCTCTCGAGCACGACCGGCCGGTTCTCGGCCACGATCGCCAACAACCTCGACCACCCGGTGCGGGTCCGGGTCGAGGCGCTCGCCGACTCGCCGCTCGAGATCAGCGACACCGACACCATCGAGGTCGCCGCCGGCGGCCGCAGCTCGGTCCTGCTCGAGGCCGCCACCACCCAGCTGGGCGTCCACAACGTCGAGCTGGTCGTGACCGCCGAGGACGGGACGCCCCTCGGGCTCCACCGCCACCCTCCCGGTGCGCTCGGCACAGGTGAGCCAGGTGATCTGGTTGATCCTCGGCACCGGGGTTGCCCTGTTGTTCGGCGCGATCGTCGTACGCCTGGTGCGCCGGGTACGACGGGCACGGGCCGCATGAGCCAGCCCCCCGTCGAGTCCACCGACGAAGCGCGGATCCTCTCCTCCAGCGCGGTGATGGCCGCCGGCACGGTGGTCTCCCGGCTGAGCGGGTTCGTGCGGTCCGCCCTGCTCGTCGCCGCGCTCGGCAACGTGCTCCACGCCGACCTGTTCAACATCGGCAACACCGTGCCGAACATGCTCTACATCCTCGTGGCCGGCGGCATCTTCAACGCCGTCCTGGTCCCGCAGCTGGTCCGGGCGATGAGGAACGACGCGGACGGCGGCGAGGCCTACACCAACCGCGTGGTCACCGCCGCCGTGCTCTTCCTCGGGCTGGTGACGCTCCTGCTGGTGCTGGCGGCGCCGTGGGTGATGTCGCTCTACCTCGACCCGAGCTTCGACGACCCCGACGCTGGCCGCGCAGCGGGAGTCGGTGATCGACTTCGCCCGCTACTGCCTGCCGCAGGTGTTCTTCTACGGCATGTTCGTGCTGGTCGGCCAGATCCTCAACTCCCGCGGCCGGTTCGGGCCGATGATGTGGGCGCCGATCGCGAACAACGTCATCGCCGTCGTGGTCCTGGTGGTCTACCTGCTGGTCTTCGGCCCGGCCACCGAGGCCGAGCAGACCGCGGGCTTCACCAGCGGCCAGGAGGCGCTGCTCGGCCTGGGGTCCACCTTCGGCATCGTCGCGCAGCTGCTGATCCTGCTGCCGTTCCTGCGGTCCGCCGGCTTCACCTTCCGGCCCCGGTTCGACCTCAAGGACACCGGCCTCGGCCACACCCTGCGGCTCGGCGTCTGGACCGTCCTCTCCCCTCTCATCCTCCCTCCCTCCACCTCCTTCCGCCACCTTCACCTCACACCCCTCGCCACACCCTGCGGCTCGGCATGTGGACCTCCTCTTCGTGGTGGTCAACCAGATCGCCTACACCGTCGTCGTCCGGCTCGCGTCCGGTGGTACGGCGGCCGCGGTCGACGGCGGCACCGGCACCGGCTACACGGTCTATGCCCAGAGCTTCCTGATCGTGATGGTCCCGCACTCGGTGATCACGGTCTCCCTGGCCACGGCGATCCTCCCCCGCCTCAGCGACCGGGCGAACGTCGGCGACCTGGCCGGCCTCGCCCGCACCCTCGGGATGTCGCTGCGCAGCGCGCTGGCCGTCGTCCTGCCCTTCGCCCTCCTGCTGCCGGTGATCGCCCCCGACATCGCGCACGTGGTGTGGGGCTGGGGTGCCGGCCGCGACGAGTTCGAGCTGTTCGCGCCGACGCTCTCCCTGTTCGGCATCGGCCTGCTGTTCTTCACCGTCCACTACCTGACCTTGCGCGGCTTCTACGCCCTCGAGCGCACGCGCACGGTCTTCTGGATCCAGTGCGTCATCGCCGACCACCAACGTCGCGGCGGCCGTCGTGCTGGTGTCCCTCGCCAGCGCCGAGGACACCTCACCCGCGCTGGTGCTCGCCTACACCGCGTCGTACGTCGTCGGGTCGGTGCTGTCCTACCTCGTCCTCCGGCACCTGCTCGGTGGTCTGGAGACCGGGCGCCTGGCGCGGTTCCTGGTGCGTCTGCTCCTCGCCGCCGGCATCTCGACCGCGGCGGCGTACCTGGCGACCTTGGCCCTCGACCAGCTCGGCAAGCGATCCGAACCAGGCCGTCGCCGCCGTCCGGGCCGCGGTCGTCACCGCCCTCGACGTCCTCGTCTTCGTCGTGGTGGCGCGACTGCTGCGCCTGCGCGAGGTCACCGACGTCCTGGACACGGTGACGCGGCGGCTCCGCTCCTGAGCTCGACGCCTGAACCGCCCTACGATGGGGGCACCAAGCCGTGGAGGGGAAGGCGTGCCGAACTCGATCCGACCGGGCGACGTCCTGGCCGACCGCTACCTGCTCGTCGACCTGCTGAGCGAGAGCGGTTCGGGCAGGTTCTGGCGCGCCCACGACCGGACCCTCGACCGGCACGTGTCCGTCCACGTCCTCGCCGCGGACGACGAGCGGGCCGAGGGCCTGATGGAGGCCGCCCGACGATCCGCGGCCCTGCACGACCGCAGGATCCTGAGGGTCCTCGACGTCGACCAGCGCGACGACGTCTGCTACGTCGTCAACGAGTGGGGCTCCGGCAGGTCGATCGACGTCCTGGTCGCCCACGAGGGTGCGGTCGGCGGGCGGCGGGCGGCGTGGATCGTCTCCGAGGTCGCCGAGTCGATCGCCGCCGGCGCACGACGCGGGCGTCGCCCACGGCCGGCTCGTCCCGGAGAACGTCATGATCGACCAGACCGGGTCGGTCCGGATCATCGGGCTCGCGGTCGAGGCCGCCCTCCTCGGCCTCCCGGCCGGCCGGATGTCCACCGACGTGACCGACCTGGCCGGGCTGCTCTACTACCTGCTGACCGCCAAGTGGCCCGGCGTCTCGCGCTCCGCCGTACCCGCCGCGCCCCTCGAGAACGGCCGGGTGCTGCGTCCGCGCCAGGTCAAGGCCGGCGTCCAGCGGCCGCTGGACAGCCTGTGCGACCAGGTGCTGAACGCGCCGGGGGCGGCCGGCGACGCGCACCGCCCCGGACTGCGCAGCGCCCACGGGATCCGGGAGGCGCTGCGCGACTTCGTGGGGGACGTCGCCGCCATGGCGGAGGCCGAGGCCAGCGCCGGGCTGCACCCCGGCGCACCCCTCCGGGGCGACTGTCCCGCCGCCGCCCCGACCATCCGCTTCAAGGCCGCGCGGCACCGGCGCCACCCCATCGCCGGCCAAGCCTCCAGTCGAGCCTCCGGTCGAGTCCCCGGGTCCGCCGCGCGACGCTCCTGCCGAATCCTCGGACCTGCCCACCCAGGCCGGCGTGCCGATCTTCGACGACGAGAACGACGAGGTGTCCTGGCTGGCGGCGCGCGCGGAGAAGCCGCCGCCCCCGCCACCGTTCGAGGAGCCACCGGAGCGGCCCCTCTTCGCACCAGAGCCGCCCGCCGGACGACCCGCCCGCACGCCCCGTCCGGGTGGGGCGGCCCCCGTGTCGCAGGAGTTCTGGCCGTGGGAGGCCGGCACCGGCAGCGGCGTGATCCCGGCAGCCGAGGACGAGGAGGAGGACGACGTCCCCGGCCGGAGCTGGATGCGGCTGGCCGCGGCGGTGGCCGCGAGCTGCCTGCTGCTGATCGCCATCGTGTTCGCGTTCAACCTCGGGCGGGGTCGCTCGCCCCTGGGCGCCGACCCCGATCCCGCGCCCGACCCGTCCGGCACGACCGCCCCCTCCACGGCCGCGCCGATCACCGACATCACCGCCACCGACCTCGACCCGCAGGGCGATCCACCCGAGGAGAACCGCGAGCTGGCGCCGCTGGCCGTCGACGGCGACCCGGCGACCGCCTGGCGCACCGTGACCTACACGCAGGACCTCGGACCGGGCGGCCTGAAGACCGGCGTCGGTCTCGCAGCTCGACCTCGGGTCCGTCCCAACAGGTCACCGACGTGGACCTGACGCTCGGCGGGGCGCCCAGCGACGTGAGCCTCTACCTCTCCGACGAGCCGCCGCCGCGGCGTCGCTCAGCTGACCCCCGTGGCCAGCGTGACCGCCGATGAGCAGCAGCGGGTGACCCTGGACGAGCCTGGCACCGGGCGCTTCCTGGTGCTCTGGTTCACCTCGCTTCCCCGAGGCCGAGGGCGGCTACCGGGGTGAGGTCGCCGAAGTCGTGGTCCGGGGGTGACCAGCCCCGAGCACCCGGGGGCGACGACCGCTCGGACGCCGAGCTGCTCTCGGCCCACGTCCACGGGGACACCGACGCGTTCGGCGTCCTCTTCGCCCGGCACCGTGACCGGCTGTGGGCGGTGGCGCTGCGCACGATGGGCAACCCCGACGACGCGGCCGACGCGCCTGCAGGACGGCCTGATCGCTGCCTTCCGCCGGGCGGGCTCGTTCCGTGGCGAGGCGGCGGTCACCACCTGGCTGCACCGGGTCGTGGTCAACGCCTGCCTCGACCGGATCCGCGCCGCGAAGGTACGCCGGGCCGAGGCGCTGCCCGACGACCTCGACGCCTACCGCGACCGCGGATCCCTGGTCACCAGCACGCCCGCGGACCCCGCCGACCGGGCGGTCGACGACGAGCGGCGTCGACAGGTGCTCGCGGCGCTGTCCAGCATCCCCGCCGACCAGCGCGCCGCCCTGGTGCTGGTCGACATGGAGGGGTACCCCGTCGCCGAGGTCGCGGTGATGCTCGACTGCGCGGTCGGAACGGTCAAGTCCCGCTGCTCCCGCGGCCGGGCCCGGCTGGCCGAGCTGCTCGACGTGCTCGCCCCGGGGCGTGAGCCGGACCACCCCGCCCCCGGGAACCCGGTCGCGCCGCCGCCCGTCCGATCCACACAGCCTCGCGGCCCCCCGAAGCCCGACCTGAACCGCCCGTCGTACCCACCGCCCGACGCCCGAGAGGAGGCGCACACCGTGACTGGCAGCGACGATCCGCTGACGCCGGCGGAGGAGGAGGTGCGCCGCCTCCTCGCCGAGGCGCGCCACACCGAGCCCACTCCCCCCGACGTGGTCGGCCCAGCTCGACCGGGTCCTCGGCGACCTGGCGCAGGAGCCGAGCCGCGCGGCGCCGGTCGTCGACCTGGCCCGACGCCGCCGCCGGGTGGCCTCGCTGCTGGTCGCCGCCGCCGCGGTGGTTGCGTCGGGGTGGGCCTCGGCCAGGTCGTGTCGCCGCAGCCTGGCTCAGAGAGCGTCGCAGGCAGGCGCGTCCTCCGAGGCGGCCGAGCAGGGCAGCGACTCGTCGCAGCCGAGGGCCCGTCCAACGGGGCGGCAGAGCCCGACGGACGCGCCCGCCCCTTCGAGCCCCTCGAACGACGCGGAGGAGAAGGCAGGGCCTCTCGCCGCTGCGCCGCGACCACCTCGCGGACGACCTCACCGTCGCCCGTCGCGAGCTGGCTATCGCCGACGGGCCGTACCGCGCCCAGGCAGGCGCCGCGGACCGGGCGGCGGGGGCAGCCTGCGCGGCCGACCAGTGGGGTCGCGGCCGCTTCGTCCCGGTGTCACTACGGAAACACCCCGGCCGTCCTCGTGTTCCGGCGCCCCGTGGGTGACACCCAGGTCGTCGACCTGTTCCTGTGCGGAAGCGAGGAGCCCGATCGCTCCGTGACCCTGCCGGCGCCCTGACCGATTTCAGGGGCCGGTCCTGCGTCGGCCGGGAATGCGCCTCGCCTACGATCGGTTCCATTCACGGACCACGGGCACGACCACCCGTCCACGACATCGATCAAGGGATGCCACCGCACATGACCGACTCCGACCCCGCGCAACGTCATCATCATCGGCTCCGGCCCGGCGGGCTACACCGCCGCCGTGTACGCCGCCCGCGCGTCGCTGGCCCCCCTCATGTTCGAGGGCTCGGTGACCGCCGGCGGTGCCCTGATGAACACCACCGAGGTCGAGAACTTCCCCGGCTTCCGCGACGGCATCATGGGCCCGGCGCTGATGGACGAGATGCGCGCGCAGGCCGAGCGCTTCGGCGCCGAGCTGGTGCGCCGACGACGTGGTCGAGGTCGACCTGACCGGCGACATCAAGGTCGTCAAGACCGCCACCGACACCTACACCGCCCGCTCGGTGATCCTGGCCATGGGCTCGGGCTACCGCAAGCTCGGGCTGGACCGCGAGGAGGAGCTCTCCGGCCGCGGGGTGTCCTGGTGCGCCACCTGCGACGGCTTCTTCTTCCGCGACCAGCACATCGCGGTCGTCGGCGGCGGCGACTCCGCGGTCGAGGAGGCGACGTTCCTGACCCGCTTCGGGTCCAAGGTCTCGCTGATCCACCGCCGCGGCGAGCTCCGCGCCTCCAAGATCATGCAGGAGCGGGCGTTCGCCGACCCCAAGCTCGAGTTCGTCTGGAACGCCGAGATCGAGTCCATCAACGGCGCCGACCAGCTCGAGTCGGTCACCCTGCGCGACACCGTGACCGGGGAGACCCGGCCGCTGGACGTCACCGGACTGTTCATCGCGATCGGCCACGATCCGCGCTCGGAGCTGCTGACCGGACAGGTGGACCTCGACGAGAACGGCTACGTCCTGGTCCGGCACCCGTCCACCCACACCAACCTGCCCGGCGTCTTCGCCTCCGGAGACCTGGTCGACCACCACTACCGGCAGGCCGTGACCGCCGCCGGCACCGGCTGCGCCGCCGCCCTCGACGCCGAGCGGTACATCGCGGCGCTCGACCACGAGGCGTCCACCGCCGGGGACGCCCTGACCACCGAGGCGGTCACCGAGACCGTCCAGACGGCGGGCGCCTGAGGCGCTCCGCGGACGCGGAACAACTGTCCCCGCGCTGGTGTTCACTGGTGCAGACATCGACGAAAGGTAGATCCGTGGCCGACATGCAAGCCGTGACCGACTCCGACTTCGAGACCCAGGTCCTCAAGTCCGACAAGCCCGTCCTGGTCGACTTCTGGGCCGAGTGGTGCGGTCCCTGCCGCCAGGTCGACCCGATCCTCAAGGAGATCGCTGCCGACCACGGCGACAAGATCACGTTCCTCAAGATGAACGTCGACGAGAACCCTGTCACCCCGTCGTCGTACCGCGTGACCGGCATCCCGACCATCAACGTCTACCAGGGCGGCGAGGTCGTGAAGTCGATCGTCGGGCGCGCCCCAAGGCGGCGCTCCTCAACGAGCTCTCCGACTACATCGCCTGAGGCTCCCCTCAGCGCCTGGACGCGTCCCCGCCCACCCACGGGTAGGCGGGGCGATTCTTTGCGCTGTCGTTTAGAGCACGCTCATCCGGGTACGGTCCTCAACGCCTGAAGCGGGTTCCTGCTTGCGGGCATTCGTTTGGTCCGAGACAAGACGTGAGGGCGCCAGCCCCTCGGGGCGTGGCGCCCCAGGAGGGATGCACATGGCCGAGGAAGACCTGACACCGCTGACACCCGAGGAGCTGGCGGCCGAAGGGGTGACCGCGCTTCCGGACAAAGAAGTCGTCTCGATCCTCGACCTCGCGGCGGACGTCGACCTGGCCATCGATGGCGCCGCACCCATCGACCTCGCCATCGCCCTCAACGCCAACGTCGTGGCGCCGATCGACGCCGCCGTGAGCGCCAACCTGCTCTCCGACGGCTCCACGGCCGAGGCCCTGTCCGACCAGGGCGGCATCTCAACCAGACGATCGACGCCGACGCGATCGCGACCGGCATCCAGGACAGCACCATCGACCAGTCCGACACGACCACCGACGGGCCACCGGCACAACGCCGACCGACGGCACAGGCGGCGAGCAGGCCGCGCTGATGGGCGCGACCGACGCCGCGGACGCCACGGCCGCGGACGCCACGGCCGCCGCGAGCGAGCCGGTGGACGGCAGTCTCGTGGTGGACTCCGCCGGCAACATCATCGGCACCCTCGACGAGACGACCGGCAACGTTCTCAACTCGAACGGCGACATCGTCGGCACGCTCAACGAGACCACCGGGATGGTCGTCGACTCCGCCGGCACCATCGTCGGCTCCGTCACCAGCCTGATCGACGGCGCCTCGGTCGCGAACTCGGCGGGCGACGTGATCGGCGTCCTCGACGGAGCGACCGGCAACGTGCTGGATGCCGACGGCGAGCGTCGTCGGAACCCTGAACACGCGACCGGCACTGTCCTGAACACGGCGGGCGACGTGCTCGGCACCGTCACCGACCTGGTCGACGGCACTGCCGTGCTGGATGCGGCCGGCAACGTCATCGGCACCTTCGACGGCGCGACCGGCAACTCATCGGCACGGCCGGCGACCTGATCGGGCCGCTCGACCCGCTCACCGGACACGTCCTCGACGCAGCGGGCAACATCATCGGCACCGTCGGCGACATCGTCGACGACGTCACCGACACGCTCGGCGGGCTCAACACCGGCGACCTGCTGAAGGGCGACCTGCTCAACGTCGACGTCAACGTCGACCTGGACGCCGACCTCGCCGCCCCCATCAACGGGGCGGTCGCGGCCAACGCCAACGTGGCGGCGCCGATCGACGCATCCGTCGCCGCCAACATCCTTTCGGACGACTCCTAGGCGACGGCGATCGCGCACAGGACGCCATCATCACCCAGTCCATCACCGGGAGTTGCCGAGGCCACGTCCGACCAGATCTCGGACATCGACCAGGGCTCCGTCGAGCCGCCCGACACCGACACCGCGTCCACGGACGACCCGGCGCCGGCCACGGCGACGCCGACCGCCTCTGCCGGTGGCGAGGCGCCGACATCCGCTGACGGGGCGACCGAGCCCAGCACGGAGACCCCGCCGCAGTGACCACGCTCGTCGACGCGCCCACGCGCGTCGACGACCTCCAGCTCATCGGGGCGATGGTGGGGTCCGGCTACCGGACCCCACCAGCCCTGGTCCGCCGCGGCGACGGGCAGACGCTCCAGCTCACGCCGCTGCTCTACCTGGTGCTGGACGCCGTCGACGGGCAGCGCAGCTGTGCCGAGATCGCCGGCCATCGTCAGCCGCGGCCATGGGCAGGAGCGTCTCGGAGGAGATGGTCGCGACGCTGGTCGACGAGCCACCTGCGCCCCCTGGGCCTGCTCAGGCTGGCCGACGGGTCCGAGCCCGAGCTCAAGAAGTCCGAACCCGCTGCTGGGGCTGAAGCTCAAGTTCGCCGTCACCAACCCCCGGACCACGCGCCGGCTGACCGACCCGTTCCGGATCCTGTTCCGACCGGTGCTGGTCGCGGCCGTGGTCATCGGGTTCCTGGCCGTGGTCACCTGGTGGGTCTTCTTCCACCAGGGCCTCGGCGCCTGCGGCGTACGACGCCTTCCAGCGGCCGCACCTGCTGCTGCTCGTCTTCGTGGTGACGGTGCTCTCCGGAGGCTTCCACGAGTTCGGGCACGCGGCGGCCGCCCGCTACAGCGGAGCCGACCCCGGGGTGATGGGGGCCGGGCTCTACCTGGTGTGGCCGGCGTTCTACACCGACGTGACCGACAGCTACCGGCTGGGCCGGGCGGGTCGCATCCGCACCGACCTGGGCGGCCTGTACTTCAACGCCATCGTCGTGGTGCTCACCTTCGCCTGGTGGTACTACCGGGCTGGGAGGCGCTGCTGCTCCTGGTGGCCACCCAGGTCCTGCAGATGGTGCAGCAGCTGCTGCCGCTGCTGCGCTTCGACGGCTACCACCTGCTCGCCGACCTGGCCGGTGTCCCCGACCTCTACCACCGGATCCGGCCGACCCTGCTCGGGCTGCTGCCGCACCGCTGGTCCGACCCGGAGAACCGGGTGCTCAAGCCGTGGGCCCGCGCGGTGATCACCCTGTGGGTGCTGGTCACGATCCCGATGATGGCGCTCATGCTCCTGGCCCTGGTGCGGCCGTGCCCCGGCTGCTCGGCACGCGCCGGGCCGTCGGTGCAGGAGGACGCCGCCGGCGTGACGGACGCGTGGGGCGACGGGGGACTCGTCGACGTCGCCGCCCACGGCCTCCAGGTGCTGGGGGTGGTGCTGCCCCTGCTGGCGTGCGCCCTGATCCTCGGCCGCATCGGACTGCGCTCGTTCCGCGGACTCGCGCGGTGGAGCCGTGGGTCGGCTCGTCAAGCGGGTCGCCGCCGCAGCACTCAGCGCCGTCGTCATCACGGCTCTCTCCTGGGCCTGGTGGCCGCAACCGGGCACCTACCGGCCGATCGAGCCCGGGGAGCGGGGTCTGCTCACGCCGCTGCTCCAGGCCGCGCAGAGCGCTCCGGCCAGCGCGACGCCGGCCTGCGCTGGATGCGGCGACGCTCGCCGACGGCGCGGGCCCTGCCCGTCGGCGCGGCGGCCGAGCGCAGGCTGGCCAGCGGCGCGCCGCTGGTGGCGACCTTCCCGGAGGGCAAGGCGCTGCCGACCAAGGCCGACCCCCAGCTCGCGATCGTGCTCGTCCCGACCGAGGACGCCGGCGGCGGACAGCAGCCGGCACCGGACGACGACCGGCCGAGCCCTGGGTCTTCCCGTTCGACAAGCCGCTGCCGCCCGAGGAGGGGGACAACCAGGCCCTGGCCGTCAACACCACCGACGGCTCGATGACCTACGACGTCGCCTTCGCACTGGTGTGGGCCGAGGGCGACGAGGTGCTCAACGTCAACGAGGCCCACGCCTACGCCTCGTGCTCGAACTGCGTGACGGTCGCCGTCGCCTTCCAGGTCGTGCTGATCATGGACGACGCCCAGGTCGTGGTCCCGCAGAACCTCGCCGTGGCGGCCAACTACGACTGCTACCGCTGCATCACCGCCGCGATCGCCAGCCAGCTGGTGCTGTCGGTCGCAGGAGACGCCGGGCGAGGAGCAGCTGCTCGCGCTCGGCGAGGTGTGGAACCGGCTGATCGCAGTTCGGGCAGACGCATCACGTCGTACTCGCTCACGGAGATCATCGGCGCAGCTCGAGGCGTTCAAGGCCGAGATCGTCGCGATCCTCGGCGCCGCGCCACCGGTGCTTCCGGGCACGACACCGGCACAGGCGGCCACCGGGAGCGACGCCGACGCCGACGGCGGCAGCGCGCCGGCGCCGACCAGTGCGCCCCCACCCACCGGACCGTCGAGTCCTCGCCGGACAGCTCGACCGAAGAGCCCGCGTCCCCGAGCCTGCGTCGCCGTCGCCGACCAGTGAGGCGCCCGAGCCCACCACGAGCCCTCGGCAGAGGAGCCCACACCCGCGGAGGCCACCCAGCCCTCGCCGTAGCGGCTCCTCAGCGGCGGTTCGGGCCGGTCACCTTCGGGGCCGCACGCACCGGGCGAACCGCGCCCACCAGCCGCTCCAGCGCCGCCTCCACCTCGGTGCGCCAGGTGACGGTCGTGCGCAGGTCCATCCGCATCCGCGGCGTGGTGCTGTGCGCGCGCTGGGTCTTGAAGCCCACCCGGCTGAGGAAGTCCGCCGAGAGCACGCAGGAGGTCCGGCCGCGGGTATCGCCGAACGCCTCCACGGCCCGGATGTCGCGCTCGACCAGGTCCCGCGCCATCCCCTGGACCAGCATCCGGCCGAGCCCGCCGCGCCGGTGGCCCGGGTCGACGTACGCCGTCGTGAGCAGGACCGCGTCCGGGGAGACCGGTGCGGTCGGGAAGCCGGCCGCGCCGGGGACGAACGCTTCGGGGGCGTAGACGAGGTACCCGACCGGCTCGCCGTCGACCAGCGCCACCCGCCCGCACGACCCCCACTCCCGCAGCACGTGTGAGGTCCAGATCTCCTTCTCGGCCGCGGGGTCCGACACCAGCGCTGCGCCGGACGGGATCGACCTCCCAGAACAGGCAGGTGCGGCACGGCGCCTCCAGCGCCCCCAGCAGGTCCGGCGTGAGCCGGACGACCTTCCTCGACATGCGTCTGCCTCCCGGACCCATGCTAGACCCGGCTCCGGGCCTGAGAGGATGTCCGCCGTGCGCCCGATCCGGCAGAGCAGGAAGCTCCATGACGTCCGCTATGACGTCCGCGGTCCCATCCTCGTGGAGGCCCAGAAGCTCGAGGCCGAGGGGCACCGCATCCTGAAGCTCAACATCGGCAACCCGGCGCCGTTCGGTTTCGACGCACCGGAGGCGATCGTCGCCGACATCGTCCACCACCTGCCCGACTCCCAGGGGTACGCCGACTCGCAGGGCATCTACCCCGCACGGACCGCGGTGGCGCACTACTACCAGGAACACGGGATGCGCGACGTCACGGTCGAGGACGTCTTCATCGGCAACGGCGTCTCCGAGCTGATCTCCATGGTGCTGCAGGCCTTCCTCGACGACGGCAACGAGATCCTGGTGCCCGCCCCCGACTACCCGCTGTGGACCGGTGCGGTCACCTTGTCGGGGGGACGGCCGGTGCACTACCGAGTGCGACGAGGAGAACGACTGGAACCCCGACCTGGCCGACATCGAGTCCAAGATCACCGAGAACACCCATGGCCTGGTGATCATCAACCCGAACAACCCGACCGGTGCGGTCTACAGCAAGGAGACCGTCGAGGGTCTCGTCGACATCGCCCGCCGCCACCACCTCGTCGTCTTCGCCGACGAGATCTACGAGAAGATCCTCTTCGACGGCGCCGTACACCACCACGCGGCGACCGCGGCCGGGCACGACGTGCTCTGCCTGACCTTCAGCGGGCTCTCCAAGGCCTACCGGGTCTGCGGCTACCGGGCCGGCTGGGTGATGATCTCGGGGCCCCGCGGAGATCGCCGAGGACTTCCTCGAGGGCCTCACCCTGATCGCCAACATGCGGATGTGCGCGAACGTGCCCGCCCAGCACGCCATCCAGACCGCGCTCGGCGGCTACCAGTCCGTGCAGGAGCTGATCGTCCCGGGCGGTCGCTACTACGAGCAGAGCATGCTGGCCCACAAGCTGCTCAACGACATCCCCGGTGTCTCCTCGGTTCGGCCCAAGGGCGCGCTCTACTGCTTCCCCCGGCTCGATCCGGACGTCTACCCGATCGACGACGACGAGCAGTTCGTGATCGACCTGCTGCGCGCCAAGAAGCTGCTCGTCACGCACGGAACCGGCTTCAACTGGCCGCGGCCCGACCACTTCCGGCTGGTGACGCTCCCCGACGTCACGATGCTCGAGGAGGCGATCGGCCGGATCGCCGACTTCCTCGCCACCATGCGCTGACGGCTACGCTGCGCAACAGTCGACCGACCGAGAGGCGCCCCGTGCGTGACCTGACCTACCCGCCGATCATCGTGGCCTGCAAGACCGCCTTCCGGCTGCTCGGCCAGAAGATCCACATCACCGGCGCCGAGCACGTCCCACGCACCGGCGGGGTGCTGCTGGCGGTCAACCACGTGGGGTACGTCGACTTCGTGTACGGCGGCCTGGCCGCGAACCCGTCCGGCCGCAAGGTGCGGTTCATGGCCAAGCGGGAGCTCTTCGACCACCGGTACACCGGGCCGCTGATGCGCTCGATGCACCACATCGAGGTCGACCGCGGCGCCGGGACGGCGTCGTACGACACGGCGCTGGACTACCTCAGGGCCGGCGAGGCCGTCGGCATCTTCCCCGAGGCCACGATCTCGCGGGCGATGGAGCTCAAGGAGTTCAAGACCGGGGCGGTGCGGATCGCCGCCGCGGCCGGCGTCCCCCTGGTGCCGGTGGTGCTGTGGGGGACCCAGCGGATGATGACCAAGGACCACCCCAAGGACTTCTCCCGGGGCAAGACCATCCTGATCCGGGTCGGCGAGCCGCAGCACCCCGCCGGCGTCGACCCGGTCGCCGAGACCGCCGAGCTGCGCGCCGCCATGTCGCAGATGCTCGACGAGGCGATCGCGGCCTACCCCGCCGACGAGCAGCCGCCCGGGTCCTGGTGGGTCCCCGCGTCCCACGGCGGCAGCGCACCCACCCTCGAGGAGGCCGCGCGGCTCGACGCCGAGGAGAAGCGTGCGCCGCGCCGCCAAGCGGGCGGCACGCGAGGAACGGCGCTAGATCTCCAGATCCACAAGCCGCTTTATCGCTTTGTCGCTTTGTCGACATAGCGGAGGTGACGCATGGTCGTGGCTCTGTGAGATGTCGCGCTCGCTTGCGAGGCGGACGCGCGCGCTCAGATGGGCCGGTCGTCGCGGTTGCGCGGGTCCATCACGTCGACGATCCGCTGCAGGTCCTCCATCGAGGCGAACTCGACGGTGATCTTGCCCTTGCTCCGGCCGAGGTCGACCTTGACCCTGGTCTCCAGCCGGTCGGAGAGCCGGTCGGCCAGCTCGGTCAGCCCGGGCGCGACGGGCTTGCGGCGCACCTGGCGCGCGGCCGGCGACCCGGTCTCGCCGACCGCGACCAGCTCCTCGAGCGCCGCGAACGCTGATGCCCTCGGCCACCACCCGCTGCGCGAGCCGGTCCTGGAGCTCGTCGTCCTCGACGGCCAGCAGGCGACCGGGCGTGGCCGGCCGAGAGGACCCCGGCCGCCAGCCGCCGCTGCACGGCGGGGGTGAGCCGCAGCAGCCGCAGGGTGTTGCTGATCTGGGGCCGGGAGCGGCCGATGCGCGAGGCCAGCTCGTCGTGGGTGCAGTCGAAGTCCTCGAGCAGCTGGGCGTAGGCCGCCGCCTCCTCCAGCGGGTTCAGCTGGGAACGGTGCAGGTTCTCCAGCAGCGCGTCGCGCAGCATCGCGTCGTCGCCGGTCTCCCGGACGATCGCCGGGATGGACTCGAGGCCGGCCTTCTCGGCGGCCCGCCAGCGGCGCTCGCCCATGACCAGCTCGTAGTCGTCCTGGCCCACCTTGCCGGACGACGATGGGCTGGAGCAGCCCGACCTCGGAGATCGAGTGCACCAGCTCGGCCATCGCCTCCTCGTCGAAGACCTGGCGGGGCTGGGCGTGGTTGGGCCGGATCTGGGAGGGCGGGAGCTCGGCGAAGTAGGCGCCCGCGACCATGCTCGGCGCGACCGGCCCCCTGCGTCGGACCCTGCCCGTCGCTGCCGTCAGCGTAGGTCGCCGGAGCGCCGTCCGGCCGGACCTCGCCGCCCGGCGCGTCGGCGCCCTCCCGGTCGGCCGCCGGAGCGGTGGGGATGAGCGATCCGAGGCCGCGGCCGAGGCCGCGGCGGGGGGTCTTGGTGCTGGTCACGTCGGTGCTCCCTTGGTGGCGATCTCGCGGGCGGCTTCCAGATAGCACAGCGCCCCGGTCGAGCCGGGGTCGTAGGTCATCACCGTCTGCCCGTACGACGGCGCCTCGGAGACCCGGACCGAGCGCGGGACGGTGGTCTTGAGCACCTGGTCCCCGAAGTGCTCGCGCACCTCCTCGGCCACGCCCTGGGCCAGGCGGGTGCGCCCGTCGTACATCGTGACCATGATCGTGGAGACCTTCAGGCGCGGGTTGAGGTGCTGGCGCACCATCTCGACGGTCTCCAGCAGCTGGCCGAGACCCTCGAGCGCGTAGTACTCGGCCTGGATCGGGATCATCATCTCCTCGCCGGCGACCAGCGCGTTCAGCGTCAGCAGGCCGAGCGAGGGCGGACAGTCGATGAACACGTAGTCGAAGCGCTCGTCCCCGACCTCGGCCGCCGTGCCGACGAGGGGATGGCCGTTGATCGCCCTGGCCAGCCGGCTCTCCGCGCGCCACCACGCTGACCAGCTCGATCTCGGCGCCGGCGAGGTCGATCGTGGCCGGCACCACCATCAGGCCGGCGACGTCCGGGCAGGGCACGCTCACGTCCGCCAGGGGGGTGCCCTCCACGACGGCGTCGTAGGTCGACGGCACGCCGCGTCGGTGATCCACGCCGAGCGCGGTGGAGGCGTTGCCCTGGGGGTCGAGGTCGATCACCAGCACCCGCTGGCCGAGCTGGGCCAGGCCGGCCGCGACGTTGACGGTGGAGGTGGTCTTGCCGACGCCGCCCTTCTGGTTGGCCACGACCACGACCCGGGTGGCCTCGGGCCGGGGCAGTGCCGGACCCATCTGCGCGCCGTGCCGGGCGCGCACGACGTGTTCCGCTGCTCGGGCGAGGGGCGTGCTGTGGTCGCCGTACTGCTGATCGGCGGTGTCGACCGGGGCCGTCCGCCAGGTCGCCCGGCGGTGCGCACCGCAGGGAGCCTCCCTGGTGTTTCACGTGAAACGGGAGGATGTTCGATTACTGGTTCGTCCTGTGGAGAAATGTCCTCACCCTGTGGATATTCGCGCTCACCGGGCCAACCGAGACCAGTGGATAACTCATGGGTAGCTTCGCCGGGCCACCCCAGGCGGCGGATCGCCGTCCTGGCAAATGTCTCGCCCACGTCGCCCCATTCCTCCGCAGTCGGCCCGGCTTTCCGGATACCTCAGGTCACGCCTTGGTCACCCGCGGTGTCGTCGCTTCTTCTGGGACGACCCCTTCGGGCGGGGCAAACGTACCCTTGCCGGTTCGGCCCAGGCCACCCGGATCGCCGTCGTTGGGGAATCCACTAGCTTTGCCCCCACGGAGAGGACCTCCGGAGTGGCGCAGCCGAGCCGGTGGAGCACGCTCTCGGCGGCCACGATCTCGTCCGCCAGCCGACGTTCCCTTCATCGCCACCAGCGCCCCGGTCGGGGCGACGAGGGGCATCGACCAGGCCAGCAGTCGGTCCAGCGGCGCCACCGCTCGTGAGGTCACCACGTCGAACACGCGGCTGTCATGCAAGGCCTCGGCCCGCGCCCGGTGCACCTCGACCCCGACTGAGCCCGAGCTCCGCCACCACCTCCTGCAGGAACGTCGTCCTCCGCAGTAGCGGCTCCACCAGGGTCACGGTCAGGTCGGGGCGGGCGATCGCCAGGACGAGGCCGGGCAGGCCGGCGCCGGACCCGACGTCGCAGACTCCTGAGCCGGGGGGCACCAGCTCCCCGAGCACCGCACAGTTGAGCAGGTGCCGCTCCCACAGGCGCGATCCCTCGCGCGGGCCGATCAGACCCCGGACCACACCCTCGGTGGCGAGGAGCTCGGCGTACCGCTCGGCCAGCTCGAGGCGGCCGGGCGGGAACACCGTCCGCGCCGAGGGTGGCGGGGGTGGCAGCGGTGCCCCGGAATCGGATGGTTTCACGTGAAACCTCAGCGACTCAGGCGGGGAGGATCACCACGTACCGGCGCGGCTCCACGCCTTCGGACTCCGAGGTCAGGCCCGCTGCGGCGACGGCGTCGTGCACCACCTTGCGCTCGAATGGACTCATCGGGTCCAGGCTCCGGCGCTCGCCGCTCTCCTTGACCTCGCTGATGGTCGTCTCCGCCAGTGCCTCGAGCTCCTCGCGCTTGCGGGCCCGGAAGCCGGACACGTCGAGCATCAGCCGGGACCGCTCACCGGTCTCCCGGTAGACCGCCAACCGGGTCAGCTCCTGCAGCGCGTCGAGGACCTCGCCGTCCCGGCCGACCAGCTGGTTGAGGTCGGCGCCCGACGATCGACACCGACGCACGGTCGCCCTCCACGTCCATGTCCAGGTCGCCGTCGAGGTCCGCGATGTCGAGCAGCTCCTCGAGGTAGTCGGCGGCGATCTCGCCCTCCGTCTCCAGGGCCTCCAGCCGGCCGACCGTCGGCTCAGTGGACTCGTCGGCCGTCTCCTCAGTGGCGGCCTCCGTGGTTGGCTCCGTGGCCGGCTCCTCGGTGGTCTGGGTCTTCGTGTCGCTGTCGTGCTCGCTCATCGCTTCTTCCCCTTCTTCTTGCTCGTGGGTCGGCCGCCGCCGGATCGGCGTTGCTGGCGCGACTGCTTCTTGGGTTGCTGGCGCGGCGCGGGACGCACCTCGGTCGTCGCGCCGCTGGATGCCGCGGTCTCGTCGGCCGGCACCGTCGCCACGCCGTGCCTCGCGGCCTTGGCCTTGTCCCGCTCCTCCTTGGCGCGGGCGGCCGGCGTACCGGGCGCGGGGTTGTTGCGGATCACGTAGAACTGCTGGCCCATGGTCCACAGGTTCGACGTGGTCCAGTAGAGGAGAACGCCGATCGGAAACGCGATGCCACCGACCGCGAAGACCAACGGCAGGACGTAGAGCAGCATCTTCTGCTGCTGGGCGTAAGGCCCGCTGAGCGCGTCGGCCGGCATGTTCTTGCTCATCAACTGGCGTTGGGTGAGGAACGTCGTCGCCGTCATCGCGATCACCAGGAGGGCCGCCATGATCATCACCCCGACGTCACCGTCGGCGCTCAGGAACGTCGCGGAGAGCGGGACCCCGAGCAGCTCCGCCTCGCCGAACTGGCGGGCCTGCTCCAGGGTGAGCACGCCCTTCGGCTGCTCCTTCGCCGCGTTGTTCAGGATGCTGAACAGCGCGAAGAAGATCGGCATCTGCAGCAGGATCGGCAGGCACGACGCGAACGGGTTGGTCCCGCTCTCGCGGTACAGCTTCATCGTCTCTTGCGCGAGACGCTCCCGGTCGTGGCCGTACTTCTTCTGCAGCTCCTTGACCTTCGGCTGGATCAGCTGCATGTTGCGACTGGACTTGATCTGCTTGACGAACAGCGGGATCAGCGCCGCCCGGATCACCAGCGTCAGCCCGATGATCGACAGCGCCCAGGCTGCACCGCCCGCCGGGTCCATGAACGTGCTGAACAGCTGGTGGAACAGGTCCAGCACGAACGAGATGGCGTAGTACAGCGGCGTCATGATGAAGCTGCCGAGCTCGCTGAAGAAGTCGATCATCAGGCTCCTTGGCCGGGGGTGAGGCCCGTCGCAGCACGGGACGGGTGGGGTGGAACGGGGTCGTACCCGCCGGCCGCCCAGGGGTGGCAGCGGGCGAGACGACGTACGGCGAGCCAGCTGCCGCGAAGACTGCCGTGCTCGGTCACCGCCTCCAGGGCGTAGGCCGAGCACGAGGGGTAGTAGCGGCAGACCTGCCCATAGATCGGGCTGATCAGGGCACGGTAGGCCTTCAACAGGCCGATCAGCACATACTTCATCGAATCACTCGAGTCAGGCAACGAGCCAGGTCGGAGCGGAGTTCCGCGTACGACGCTCCGGCAGACGGTGGCAGCGCCCGCACGACGAGCAGCGACCCGTTCGGGAGGCCATCGCCGAGGTCGCGGACCAGCTCCCGCAACCGGCGCTTGACCCGGTTCCGGGTCACGGCGTTCCCGACGGCGCGGCTCACCACGAACCCGATCCGTGGCCGGTCCTCGGAGTCCGGACGTGCCAGATGGACGACGAGGGTGCTGCTGCCGGCGCGCCGACCCGTCCGGATCGCGAGCGAGAACCGCGCGCTCCCGGTGAGCCGGTGGGCCGCACTCGACACGGACGCATGCCTGGCCGGGGACGGCCGGCTCAGACCGACAGGCTCTTGCGGCCCTTGCGGCGACGCGAGGAGAGGATCGCGCGACCGGCACGGGTGCGCATGCGCAGGCGGAATCCGTGGACCTTGTGCCGGCGACGGTTGTTCGGCTGGTACGTACGCTTGCTCACGAGTTTCTCTTTCGGTGGTCTGCAGGGAGTGCACCGGGCGCGGATCAGCGGTGTGCCTCATCGGCTGGCACCGCTCACCCACGACGAGGAACGATCCTGTTCGTGGACACGCGGCACCGGTCGACACCAGGTGGCGCGAAGCCTTCCTACCAGCTCCGACCGGCCAACGGTACGCGCTGGGTTCGGAACGGGTCAAACCGCCGCTGGACCAAGTCCTGACAGCCTGTGGATGACGCCTTGCCGCCAGCGGTGGCGGCTTGTTACCTTCGCAGTCACCGAGTTTCCCCGGCACCGCCGGACGACCTCGATCACGACCTGGGTGTGACGCACCCAACAGGCTCTCAATATCGCCGCTGACCTGCGGAGACAGTGATCGTGGCTCCACCCGCGTGGCCCCTCGGGCAGGATCCTCCAGGAATCGGAGGACGGGTGCACAGCCTGTGGACAAAGCTGTGGACTCACCAGGCGGGCACATTCCGCGACCAGCGAAGGACCACTCGAAAGCAGGGCTCCGTGGAGCAGAGTACGGCCGATCTCGGCGCCGCCTGGCGCAATGTCGTGGAAGAACTCCAGCCCAACCAGCGAGCCTGGCTGCGCGCCAGCGAGCCGGTGACGCTGCACGAGAGCACCGCCATCATCGCCGTCCCCGACGAGTTCACCCGCAGCCAGCTCGAGGGCCGGCTGCGCGGCCAGCTCGAGGATGCCCTCACGGTGGCCTTCGCCCGGGAGATCCGGCTCGCGGTGACGGTCAATGCCGCCCTGCAACCACCTGCGGGGACCCCCGAGTACGACAAGCATCAGTTCGACGACGAAGCGGCAAGTCGAGACATCGACAAGTCGACAAGTGGTTTTGAGTCTTCGCCTCATCCCGACCTGTCCGGCCCGTCGCACGCCGACCCACCCGCGGTCGCGCGACCCACCGCGCTCGAGACCCGGCTCAACCCGAAGTACACCTTCGAGACGTTCGTCATCGGTTCCTCCAACCGTTTCCCGCACGCCGCCGCCGTGGCAGTCGCCGAGGCGCCAGGCAAGGCCTACAACCCGCTACTGGTCTACGGCGACTCCGGACTCGGCAAGACGCACCTGCTCCACGCGATCGGCCACTACGTCCGCAGCCTCTACAGCGGGGCCAAGGTCCGCTACGTGTCCAGCGAGGAGTTCACCAACGAGTTCATCAACGCGATCCGCGACGACCGGCAGGACCGCTTCAAGCGCCGGTACCGCGACGTCGACGTGCTCCTCATCGACGACATCCAGTTCCTGGAGGGCAAGACCCAGACCCAGGAGGAGTTCTTCCACACCTTCAACACGCTCCACAACGCCAACAAGCAGATCGTGCTGACCTCCGACCGGCCGCCCAAGCGCCTCGAGCGCCTCGAGGACCGCCTGCGCAACCGGTTCGAGTGGGGCCTGATCACCGACGTGCAGCCCCCCGACCTGGAGACCCGGATCGCCATCCTTCGCAAGAAGGCCGCGATGGACCGGATGACCGCTCCCCCGGACGTCCTGGAGTTCATCGCCTCCAAGATCCAGACCAACATCCGCGAGCTCGAGGGCGCCCTGATCCGGGTGACCGCCTTCGCCAACCTCAACCGCCAGGAGGTCGACATGACCCTGGCCGAGATCGTGCTCAAGGACCTGATTCCCGAGGGCGGCGAGCCCGAGATCACCGCCGGTCTGATCATCGCCCAGACGGCCGCCTACTTCGGACTGTCGATCGAGGAGCTGACCGGCCCGAGCCGGGGCCGGCACCTGGTCATGGCCCGGCAGATCGCGATGTACCTGTGCCGGGAGCTCACCTCGCTCTCCCTGCCCAAGATCGGGGCCCAGTTCGGCAACCGCGACCACACGACGGTGATGTACGCCGACCGCAAGATCAACCAGCTCCTCGCCGAGCGCCGGGCGGTCTTCAACCAGGTCAGCGAGCTCACCAACCGGATCAAGATGCAGGCTCGCCAGGCCTGAGTCCCCAGCCGAATGTGCCGTCGGATGCGTGGTCGGATGCCTGTGGACAGCGTGTGCGCCGAGCCCACACTCAGCTGCACGGCCTGTGCACTGGCCGGGGGACGACAGCTCCCGGCAATCGTGTCGTCCACACCGGGTGCCTGGTTCGTCGCCCGCTCGTCCACACCCTCTGTGCACGCGTAATCAGCACCTGACCTGCGCCGATCCGCTCTCTCCACAGATTCCACCGCTGCTACGACTCCCACGAACCGAGACATTGGATGGATCTTCGGTGAACCACTACTCCGCCCACATCCTGGGGACGACCGCCCCGATCGGTGCCAACTCTCCCGCCCGGGCCGACCGCATGGCAGGATGCTCAATCCAGAAGCCGACTGAAGTCGTAAGGACACCAACACCGTGAAGTTCCGCGTCGAACGCGACGTGCTCGCCGATGCCGTCGCCTGGGCTGCCCGCAGCCTCCCGGTCCGCCCGAGTGCTCCGGTGCTCTCCGGCCTCCTCATCGACGCCGGCGACGAAGGCCTGGTCCTGTCGACCTTCGACTACGAGACCTCCGCCCGCGCGACCCTGTCCGCGGAGGTCTCCGGCGAGGGCCGGGCCCTGGTCAGCGGCCGCCTGCTCGCCGACATCTGTCGCAGCCTGCCCGCGAAGCCGGTCGAGATGGTGCTCGACGGACCACGGGTGTCGCTCACTTGCGGCTCGGCCCGCTTCACGCTCCAGACGATGCCGGTCGAGGACTACCCGACCCTTCCCGACATGCCCACCGCGACCGGGACCGTGCAGAGCGACGAGTTCGCGCACGCGGTCGCCCAGGCGGTCACCGCCGCCGGCCGCGACGACATGCTCCCCGTGCTGACCGGCGTCCGGATCGAGATCGACGGATCCACGATCTCGCTCCTCGCGACCGACCGGTTCCGGCTCTCCCACCGCGAGCTCGGCTGGGACCCGCGCACCCCCGACGAGTCGCTGGCGGCGCTGGTGCCCGCCCGCGTGCTCGGCGACACCGCCAAGTCGCTCACCGCCGGCAGCGAGGTCACCATCGCCCTGGCCGCGAGCGGCCGCGGTGAGGGCATCATCGGTTTCGAGGGAGCCGGCCCCGGCGGCGTACGCCGTACGACCACGCGGCTGCTCGACGGCGAGTTCCCCAAGGTCCGCAGCCTGTTCCCCAGCGAGCACCAGACGGTGGCCAGGATCGACAAGGCGACCCTGATCGAGTCGGTGAAGCGGGTGGCGCTCGTGGCCGAGCGCAACACCGCGGTGCAGCTGGCCTTCAGCGACGGCGTGCTCACCCTCGACGCCGGATCCGGCGACGAGGCCCAGGCGTCGGAGTCGATCGAGGCCCAGATCGAGGGCGAGGACATCACCACGGGCTTCAACCCCCAGTTCCTCCTCGACGGGCTCACCGCGATCGACGAGGAGGTCGTCGAGCTGGCCTTCACCCAGGCCTCGAAGCCGGTGGTGATCTCCGGCTCGATGCCCCAGGGCCGCGACGACTCCGGGTTCCGCTACCTGCTGATGCCCCGACGCCTCCTCTCCTGACGAGCCCGAGATCTCGCTCCACCGCGTAGGTTGGTCGCCATGGACATCGGGCTGGTCGGTCTCGGCAAGATGGGCGGCAACATGCGCACCCGGCTGCGCAACGCCGGCCACACCGTCGTCGGTTACGACCGCAACGCCGAGGTCTCCGACGTGGAGAGCCTCGAGGCGTTGGTCGGGAAGCTCCCCGCCCCACGGGTGGTGTGGGTGATGGTGCCCGCCGGTGACCCGACCGCGAGACACCGTCCGGACCCTCGGTGAGCTGCTGGACGAGGGCGACCTCGTCGTCGACGGCGGCAACTCCCGCTGGACCGACGACCAGGTCCACGGCGACCTGCTGGCCGAGAAGGGCATCGGCTTCGTCGACTGCGGGGTCTCCGGCGGCGTCTGGGGTCTGGAGAACGGCTACGCCCTGATGTACGGCGGCACGGACGAGGACGTCGCCAAGGTCCAGCCGGCCTTCGACGCCCTCAAGCCCGAGGGCGAGTTCGGTTCGGTCCACGCCGGCGGAGTCGGAGCCGGCCACTTCTCGAAGATGGTCCACAACGGGATCGAGTACGCCGTCATGCAGGCCTACGCCGAGGGCTGGGAGCTGCTGGACAAGGTCGACGTCGTCGACAACGTGACCGAGGTCTTCCGCTCCTGGCGCGAGGGCACGGTGATCCGCTCCTGGCTCCTCGACCTGCTCGTGGCCGCCCTCGACCAGGACCCCGACCTGGCCGGGATCAGCGGCTATGCCGAGGACTCCGGCGAGGGCCGCTGGACCGTCGAGGCCGGCATCGACAACGCCGTCGCGACCCCCGCGATCACGGCCGCCCTCTACGCGCGGTTCGTCTCCCGGCAGGACGACTCCCCGGCCATGAAGGCGGTCGCCGCGATGCGCAACCAGTTCGGCGGTCACGCCATGCGCACCGGCGCCCCCAAGGGCGGGGACGCCCCCGGCGAGGGCACCCCCGACCAGTCGGGCGCAGCGAAGCAGGCGGGCTCCGGGGATTCGTCGGAACCCGCCGAGAGCTAGCCCGCGGTGTACGTCGCGCGCCTCCAGCTGCTCGACTTCCGCTCCTACCGCGAGGTCGACGTCGCGCTCGAGCCGGGGGCCAGCGCCTTCCTGGGAAGAAACGGGCAGGGCAAGACCAATCTCGTCGAGGCGGTCGACTACCTCTCCCGGCTGGCCTCCCACCGGGTCGCCACGGACGCGCCCCTGGTGCGATCGGGGGCCGACCGGGCCCTGGTGCGTGCGGTCGTCGTACGCGAAGGACGGGAGGCGACGCTCGAGGTCGAGATCAACCCGGGCCGGTCCAACCGGGCCCGGGTGAACCGCTCGCCGCTCCCCCGTCCGCGCGACCTGCTCGGACTGGTGCGGACGGTGGTCTTCTCGCCCGAGGACCTCACCCTCGTGAAGGGAGACCCGTCGGAGCGGCGGCGCTTCCTCGATGACCTGCTGGTCCTGCGCACCCCCCGGCTGGCCGGGCGTCCGGTCCGACTACGACCGGGTGCTGCGCCAGCGCAACTCGTTGCTGAAGACGGCGGCGGCGGCGCGCCGTGGATCCTCGGGCGAGACCTCGGCCCTCTCGACCCTGGAGGTGTGGAACGCCCACCTGGCCCGGACCGGCGCCGAGCTGCTCGCCGAACGGCTGGCGCTGGTCGAGGAGCTGCGCCCCTACGTCGGCAAGGCCTACGAGACGGTGGCCCGTGGCGCCTCACGCGACGACGCCGAGATCGAGTACCGCCCGTCCTTCGACCTGTCTCCCGAGCTGGTGGAGGAGGTCTCGCAGCAGCCGTCCCGGACCGAGCTCCCTGGTCGAGTCCCTGCTCGAGGCGCTCGCCGAGCGCCGCAACGACGAGCTCGACCGCGGCATCTCGCTGGTCGGCCCGCACCGCGACGAGCTCCTGCTCAGCCTGGGCACGCCCGAGGCCCGGCTCCCGGTCAAGGGCTATGCCTCCCACGGAGAGTCCTGGTCGTTCGCGCTGGCGCTGCGGCTGGCGTCGTACGACCTGCTCCGCGCCGACGGCGACGACCCGATCCTGATCCTCGACGACGTGTTCGCCGAGCTCGACACCGAGCGGCGTGGACAGCTGGCGGACCTGGTCGCCGGCGCCGAGCAGGTGCTGGTCACGGCTGCGGTGGCCGCGGACGTGCCGGAGTCCCTGTCCGGTGTCCGGTACGTCGTCGGCGACGGGGAGGTGACCCGGGATGGCTGAGGACGAGCGCGACCTGACGCCCGACGAGCCGGTGGAGAAGCCGGCCGACCACGCCGAGGACGGCCTCGACCTGGCCCGGGCCCTGACCCGCGCCTCGGCGCGCTCGACCCCCGCCCGCAGGTCGAGGAAGAAGACCGGGGGGCGGCGACCCCCACCCGGCCGCGCGAGCGGGGCCCACCCCGACGAGCGCGACCCCCAACCGCTGGACGCCACCGTGGGCCGGATCGTCGAGGACCACGGCTGGGACCTCAACCTCCGCGTGCAGGGCGTGTTCGCCCGGTGGGAGGAGATCGTGGGCTCGGAGATCGCCGCCCACACCACCCCGGAGACCTTCGCCGACGGCAAGCTCGTCGTCCGCACCGACTCCACCGCCTGGGCCACCCAGCTGAAGCTTCTCGCACCGAGCGTCGTACGCCGGCTCAACGAGGACCTCGGCCACGGGACGGTGACCGTCATCGACATCCTCGGCCCGCACGGGCCCTACCTGGAAGAAGGGTCCCCGGTCGGTGCGCGACGGCCGCGGCCCCCGCGACACCTACGGCTGACCGCGTCCGAGGAGTCCTCGGGCGGGTCAGCGAGAAATCTGCCGATCTGGCGGCCTCGCGGACGTATCGGGGACCCACGCGCCACCCTGAAGGGCTTCGCAACCGCCTTCACGCGGCGCTCAGGGGCGCTCCTCGTCCACAGATCCCCTCGATTCGAGGGGCCGGGACGTGGAATGCGGGCCGTGAGGCGGTATCATGGACCTCGGGTCGCCGGCTCATCACAGCCGCGACCTTCTGTATGTCAGCGCCATGCCGGATCCGGGCCGAGCCCGGCCCGGGTGGCCCGTTGCGAAGAGGTGTGCGTGACCGACGAAGCCCCCGTCGAAACGAGCCAACCATCCACCAGTGCACCACCCCTCGGGGTCGAGTACGACGCCTCCGCGATCCAGGTCCTCGAGGGCCTCGAGGCGGTCCGCAAGCGACCCGGGCATGTACATCGGGTCCACCGGCGAGCGCGGGCTGCACCACCTGATCTGGGAGATCGTCGACAACGCCGTCGACGAGGCGCTCGCCGGGCACTGCGACCGGATCGTGCTCACCCTCCAGCACGACGGCGGGATCCGGGTCGAGGACAACGGCCGTGGCATCCCCACCGACACCGCTCCCGGTCAGGACATCCCGGCCGTCACGCTCGCGCTGACCATGCTGCACGCCGGCGGCAAGTTCGGCGGCGGCGGCTACAAGGTCTCCGGCGGGCTGCACGGCGTGGGCGTCTCCGTCGTCAACGCCCTGGCGAGCCGGCTCATCGTGGACGTGAAGAACCGCGGCCACCTGTGGCGTCAGTCCTTCCGGATCGGCGTTCCCGAGGGCGAGCTCGAGCAGGTCCGTCCCATGGAGCCGGGCGAGAGCACCGGCACGACCGTGACCTACTGGGCCAGCGAGGAGATCTTCGAGACCACGACGTACTCGCTCGAGACGATCACCACCCGGATCCGCGAGTACGCCTTCCTCAACAAGGGCCTGGAGATCGTGGTCCGCGACGAGCGACCCGGCGGCCGACGAGATCGCCGACGCCGTCGAGGACGACACCGTCGCCTCCGACGTCGACCAGTCCGGATCCGACGCGATCCGCCGCGCCCAGGGCGGCGGGATCGAGCAGGTCTTCAAGTACGACCGCGGCCTGGTCGACTACGTCGAGCACCTCAACCGGCGCAAGGACAAGGCCAACCCGACGGTGATCTCCTTCGAGGCCGAGACGCCCGAGAGCGCCGAGCAGCACACATGAGCCTCGAGGTGGCGATGCAGTGGAACACCACCTTCACCGAGTCGGTCCACACCTTCGCCAACACGATCAACACCCACGAGGGCGGCACCCACGAGGAGGGTTTCCGCGCCGCGCTGACCGGCCTGGTCAACCACTGGGGCGAGGAGTGGGGCCTGGTCAAGAAGCGTGAGGACCGGGTGTCGGGCGACGACATCCGCGAGGGCCTGACCGCGATCGTCTCGGTCAAGCTCGCCGAGCCGCAGTTCGAGGGCCAGACCAAGACCAAGCTCGGCAACACCGAGGCCAAGGGCTTCGTCCAGCGGATCATGAACGACCAGCTCGGCGCCTGGCTCGAGCAGAACCCCGCCGAGGGCCGCGACATCGTCCGGAAGGCGCAGGCCGCGGCGTCCGCGCGGATCGCCGCGCGCAAGGCGCGTGACCTCGCCCGCTCCCGCAAGGGCCTGCTCGGCGGCGGCGGCCTCCCCGGCAAGCTGTCGGACTGCCAGTCCACCAACCCGGCCGAGTGCGAGGTCTTCATCGTCGAGGGCGACTCCGCCGGCGGCTCCGCCCGGCAGGGGCGCGACCCGCGGGTCCAGGCGATCCTCCCGATCCGGGGCAAGATCCTCAACGTCGAGAAGGCCCGCATCGACAAGGTGCTGGCCAACACCGAGGTGCAGGCGATCATCTCCGCGCTCGGCACCGGCATCCACGAGGAGTTCGACCTCGCGAAGCTGCGCTACCACAAGGTGGTGCTGATGGCCGACGCCGACGTCGACGGCCACCACATCAACACCCTGCTGCTGACGCTGCTGTTCCGCTTCATGCGGCCGCTGATCGAGCACGGCTACGTCTACATGGCCCAGCCGCCGCTCTACCGCATCCGCTGGAACAAGCCGCACGAGCACGAGTTCGTCTACTCCGACTCCGAGCGCGAGCTGCTCACGCGCGACGGCCTGGAGCAGGGCAAGAAGCTGCCCCGGGAGAACCCCGTCCAGCGCTACAAGGGCCTCGGCGAGATGAACGCAGAGGAGCTGTGGGAGACCACGATGAACCCCCAGCAGCGGCTGATGCTGCAGGTGACCCTCGACGACGCCGCGCAGGCCGACGAGGTGTTCTCCACCCTGATGGGCGAGGACGTCGAGCAGCGACGTTCCTTCATCCAGCGCAACGCCAAGGACGTCCGGTTCCTAGACATCTAGTCCTCGATATCTAGCTGTCTTGCCAGATCGCTAGACACGGGTAGAACGCGACAGAGAGACGAAGTGACGTGACCGAGCAGACCGAGAACCTGACGAGCGGCGGCGGCGGCGGAGGCCGGATCGAGCCGATCGAGCTGCAGACCTCCATGCAGCGCGCCTACATCGACTACGCGATGGCCGTGATCGTCGGCCGGGCGCTGCCCGACGTACGCGACGGGCTCAAGCCGGTGCACCGCCGGGTGCTCTACGCCATGTTCGACGGCGGCTACCGGCCCGACCGCGGCTTCTCGAAGTGCTCGCGCGTCGTCGGTGACGTCATGGGTCAGTACCACCCCCACGGCGACACCGCGATCTACGACACCCTGGTCCGGCTCGCCCAGCCGTGGGTGATGCGGGCGCCGCTGATCCACGGCCAGGGCAACTTCGGCTCGCCGGGCAACGACGCGGCGGCGGCGATGCGGTACACCGAGTGCCGGATGGCGCCGCTCGCGCTCGAGATGGTCCGCGACATCGAGCAGGAGACCGTCGACTTCCAGCCCAACTACGACGGCCGGTCCCAGGAGCCGATGGTGCTGCCGTCGCGCTACCCGAACCTGCTGGTCAACGGCTCGGCCGGCATCGCGGTCGGCATGGCCACCAGCATCCCGCCCCACAACCTGCGCGAGGTCGCGGCCGGCGCGCAGTGGGCCCTCGAGCACCCCGACGCCACCCGGCAGGAGCTCCAGGACGCGCTGATCGAGCGGATCAAGGGTCCCGACTTCCCCAACGGCGCGCTGATCGTGGGCCACGACGGGCATCGAGCAGGCCTACCGCACCGGCCGGGGCTCGGTCACGCAGCGCGCCGTGATCGAGATCGACGAGGACAGCAAGGGCCGCACGACGCCTGTCCATCACCGAGCTGCCCTACATGGTCAACCCCGACAACCTGGCGCTGAAGATCGCCGAGCTGGCCGACTCCGGCAAGGTCCAGGGCATCTCCGACGTCCGCGACGACTCCTCGGGCCGCACCGGCCAGCGGCTGGTCGTCGTGCTCAAGCGCGACGCGGTCGCCCGGGTCGTGCTCAACAACCTGCTCAAGCACACCGAGCTGCAGACCAACTTCAGCGCCAACATGCTGGCCCTGGTCGACGGCGTCCCGCGGACCCTGACCATCGACCAGTTCATCAGCAACTGGGTGTCCCACCAGCTCGACGTGATCCAGCGGCGGACCCGCTTCCGGCTGCGCGAGGCCGAGGAGCGCGCCCACGTCCTGCGCGGCCTGGTCAAGGCCCTCGACAGGCTCGACGAGGTGATCGCGCTGATCCGGCGCTCGCCCGAGGTCGACGACGCCCGCGCACGGGCCTGATCGAGCTGCTGGAGATCGACGAGATCCAGGCCAACGCGATCCTCGACATGCAGCTGCGGCGGCTGGCCGCGCTGGAGCGCCAGAAGATCGTCGACGACCTGGCCGAGATCGAGCTCGAGATCGCCGACCTCGAGGACATCCTCGCCAACGAGTCGCGCCAGCGGCAGATCATCGGCGAGGAGCTCGCCGGGATCGTCGAGAAGTACGGCGACGACCGCCGTACCCAGATCATCCCGGCCGACGGCGACCTCTCGATGGAGGACCTGATCCCCGACGAGGAGCTGGTCGTCTCGATCACCCGGGGCGGCTACGCCAAGCGCACCCTGCGCCACCAGTACCGCACCCAGAAGCGCGGCGGGAAGGGCGTGCGCGGCGCCACCCTGCGCGGGGACGACGTCGTCGAGCACTTCATCGCGACGTCCAACCACCACTGGTTGCTGTTCTTCACCACCGCCGGCCGGGTCTACCGCACCAAGGCCTACAACCTGCCCGAGGCGTCCCGCGACGCCAAGGGCGGCCACGTGGCCGGGCTGCTCAGCTTCCAGCCCGACGAGGACATCGCGCAGGTGCTGGCGATCCGCGACTACGAGCAGGCGCCGTACCTCGTGCTCGCGACCCGCAACGGCCTGGTCAAGAAGACCCGGCTGGGCGACTACAACAGCCCGCGCCAGGCCGGCGTGATCGCGATCAACTTCCGCGAGGACGACGACGAGCTGATCGGTGCCGAGCTGGTCAACGCCGACGACAACATCCTGCTGCTCTCCCGCAAGGGCCAGGCGATCCGGTTCCGCGCCGACGACACCCAGCTGCGGCCGATGGGGCGCGCGACCTCCGGCGTCTACGGCATGAAGTTCCGCGAGGGCGACTCGCTGCTCTCGATGTCGGTGATCCGCGCCGAGCAGGTCGCGGCCGAGGAGGCCGCGGAAGCCAAGGCCTCGGCCTCCGGGGACTCCACGGCGGCGGGCGACCTGCCCGACGTGAAGGAGCAGTACGTCTTCACGATCACCGACGGCGGCTTCGCCAAGCGGTCGAGGATCTCCGACTACCGGCTGCAGTCGCGCGGCGGCATCGGGATCAAGTCGATGTCGCTGGCCAACGAGGAGCGCGGCGTGCTCGTCGGGGCGTTCATCGTGGAGGAGGGCGACGAGATCCTCTCGATCACCCAGGCCGGCCAGGTCGTGCGCAGCCCCATCAACGAGCACTTCCGGGCGACCGGACGGTCCACGATGGGCGTGAAGTTCGTGACACCCAAGGAGGGCGACGCGGTCGCCGTGGTGGCGCGTTCGGTCGAGACCAAGGAGGCCGAGGTGCTGCCCGACGACGCGGCCGAGCCCGGCACCGGCGTGGACGCCGAATCGCCGGATGCGGTCGAGGATGCGACAATCGACGGATCGGGAACCACTCCGAATGCCACCGAGACTCCGGAGGAGGGTGACGCCTGATGACGGAGCGCCCCGCTGAGCGCACCGCCACCCGCACCGGCAGCCACGCCGGGCGCAGTGACGACACGTCGGCGCGCCCGCTGTCCGACCGGATCCAGGCCAAGCTCGCGAATGCCGCAGACGAGCACCGTGCCAACGCACGCGCTGACTCGAAGCCTCCCGTCCGCAAGTCGTCGTCCCCGCGCAAGGGGCCGCGTCGGGCCCGGCTCCGGCTGACCCGGGTCGACCCGTGGTCGGTGATGAAGACCGCGTTCCTGCTCTCGATCGCGTTCGGACTGGTCACGGTGGTCTCGGTGTTCATGGTCTGGTCGGTGCTCGGTGCGGCCGGTGTCTGGGACTCGATCAACCAGACCGTCCAGAACATCCTCGGCGGCGACGGAGCCGGCGACTTCGACGTCCAGAACTACGTCGGCGTCTCCCGGGTCATGGGGTTCACCATGCTGGTGGCCGTCATCGACGTCGTACTCATCACCGCGATCGCCACGCTCGGCGCGTTCCTCTACAACATGGCGGCCGCGCTGCTCGGCGGCATCGAGGTCACCCTCACCGAGGACCGCTGAGCACCCCCACGCCGGTTTTGTTGGCGTCCTCCACGGTGGGGTAATGTTCCCCCCGGCTCGGGGCCTATAGCTCAGACGGTTAGAGCGCTTCCCTGATAAGGAAGAGGTCAGAGGTTCAAGTCCTCTTAGGCCCACCCATCGCGTACCGCCCCGCCGAGCGAGGAGTCACCATGAAGAAGGTCCTGCTGGTCCTGGCCGCCGCCATCGGCGCCGCGGTCGCGCGCAAGAAGCTCGAGGAGAGCCGCGCCGAGCAGGAGCTGTGGGCCCAGGCGACCGACAACGTCGACCCCGCCAGCGGGCCCGGCCACCGGGGGGCCTGACCGGCCCTGCGAGGTGCCACGACGGGGCCATGGCGCAATTGGTAGCGCACCTGCTTTGCAAGCAGGGGGTTAGGGGTTCGAGTCCCCTTGGCTCCACCGATCTGTCGGCCTGTCGCTGACACGCCGAACGGGACCGTGCCCCATCACGGTCCCGTTCGATTGCTCCCCGGCGTACGTCAGGGTGTGGCTTCTGCTTCCTCTTCCTCGAGCTCGACCACACCGGCGAAGGTGAGGAAGTCGCCCATGGTGAAGGCGCCTTCGTGCTCGACGGAGGGTGTGAAGGGCCGCCTGGCGTTGAGGTAGGAGGCGGGGTCGACGCCGAGCTGGTCCATGAACACCTCGGCGATGATGCGCCCACCGACGTCACCCAGTCGGGCGCCGTTCTCCTTGAGCTCGGACTCGGCCAGCATGTAGAACCACAGCGGCGCCTCGCCGTTGAAGCTGGGGTAGGCGGTCTGGTTGAGGCCGAGCTTGTTGTTGGCGAGCACCGGGATGCCCATCTTCTTGGCGACGTCCTGGCCGCTGGGGATGTCGTAGCGCGAGCTGCGGATCAGGGTCAGCTGGGCCAGGATGTTGGTGCCCGCGCTCGGGAGCCCGGGTGCGCCCAGCGGCAGGTTGAACAGCGACTCGGAGATCTTGGTGTCCAGCTTGCGGGACAGGTTCCCCTCGAACTCGGGGGCGCCGTCGATCTCGAAGAACTCGATCCAGTCGATGTGCGTCCGCTCGTTGAGGTGCTGGCCGCCGCGCAGGTCCTCCGCGCCGGGGTCAGGTCGAACACCTTGATCGGTGCGTCCTCGGACAGGTCGTTGACCTCGTAGGAGTCACGGACCTGGGAGTGGCCGTAGCGGAAGACCGCGGTGGAGAACTCCGTCGGCGTCATCGGCGCGTCGGCGTTCCCGGGCTTGTAGAACCCGTTGGTCACCGGCTTGCCCAGGAACAGGTTCACCCGGTCCTGGCCGACCACGTGCGGCAGGTAGTCGTTGACCACGACCCACTGGTAGTGCCACTGGGTGAGCCGCCGGGCCTCGTTGAAGTTCGCGCCCTCCTCGATGAGCCGGTTGTGGAACTTCTGCACCGCCAGGTGCATCTGGGCGATGATCAGGTTCTCGTCGTTGCGGGGCTCGATCAGGATCGCCCCGCCGTTGGCGTTGCGGACCAGGTCCGGCACCCCGTTGACCTGGTCTTCCTCCTCGGTCACCTTGAAGGTGCCGTCGGCGTTGTACAGGTGGCTGCTGCTGGGGTCGGTGCGGCCCTTGCCGTAGACCGAGTCCAGGTCGAAGGCGGCGGTGCGGAAGTTCTTCAGCGTGGTCGGGTCCAGCTGAGCTGTCGGCAACGGGTCCAGGTTGCGCGTCAGGTCGTGGTCGATGAACTGCCCCAGGTAGGTGAACCCGGCCGGCACACCCTCGTTGTCGAGCTGGGTCAGGCCCTTGTCCCGCTGGGTCTGCACCAGATTGGTCAGCGCCTGATCGGTGGGGTGCTGAACGCCGGTCCGAAGCGTCGGGAACATCCGCCCGAAGCTGCTCTGCTGACTCGGATCGACCGCCCCGGCCATGGAAGCGCCTACGAGCGACAGTGCGATCGATGTGACCGCGGCGGCGGCGAGTGGACGGCGGAATGAGCGCGTGCTTTTTTGCATGATTGGACCCCTTGCTGGACTGGCCAGCTCCCCACCCCGGAGAGCGTTGTGAATCTCTTGAAGACCGTGCGGGGACGACGGTCAAGGGACCGTCAAACGGCTGGTCCGAGAGTGCGTTTTGGCAGACTGCGCTGCCATGTCTGTCCGTCCGCTGCTCGCGTGCGTCGCTGGGTGCTTCCCTGGTGCTCACCGCAGGCTGCGGAGCGGGACATCCCGCCACCGGACGCCGCAGCCCTCGCCGGTCCACTCGCCCACGACGACCGCAGCACCCGCTGTTCGACGCCCGGCTCGAGCCCGCCGAGGCGGCACTCGCGATGGTCCCCGGCTCGGCGACGACGGTGACGGTCACCGACTTCGACGAGATCCGCAAGGACCTGGGCGTCCCCGACCTGACCAGCGAGGATCCCGTGATCGGACCGGTTCGACTTCTGGGAGCGGGCCCGGAGCGAGGCGCCGCTGCTGGCCGAGGGCATGCTGCGCGCCGACAACAGCGAGTTCCTGCTCGACTACGGCTTCACCCAGGACGACGTCGACTGGGAGGCGCACTTCACCGGGCCGGACGGCAACGGCTACGTCCTGGCCTTCCGGCCCGACCTCGACCTCGGCGCCGTGTCCCGCGCCGTCGAGGCCGGGGCCGGGGCGCTCGACGGGGCGCGGGTGATCGCGGAGGACCACCTCGTGGTCGCCGGCACCGCCGAGCCCGGGGTGGGGGTCTGGGCGCACGACCCGACCTGGACCGGGCTGGTCGGCGAGCCCGCGGAGGCGACGTACCTGCGGCGCGGCTGCATCCCCCTGAACGACGCGCTCGGCCCGGACGCCGGCGCGGAGGAGCAGCAGGACCTGCTGGCGAAGCGCCCGGTCACCAACCTCGATGACCTCGCGGGCTTCACCGTCGCCTTCGGCGACCACAACGCGACCGTTCGCATGGAGCCGAACCGCGACGACCTCTTCGACCGGATCGACCTCGGCCGGGACTGGCCGGTGCCGGGCTTCCAGGGCGGGTTCCGCTCGGGGGTGGGCGACCCGGGAAGTGGTCGGATCGGCTACGCCGTGCCCCGACCTGCGCAGGCCGCGGCGCTGACCCTGCTCGAGGAGCTGCCGTTCGCGGTGTGCAACGAGGTCACCCCGATCGCCGAACCGACCGGGCTCTGACGTTCACGGGGTCGAGCTGGCCTCGAGCTCGTGCAGGTTCTTCACCGTCTTCGAGGTACGGGCCTGCGCGGGGTCGGGGCAGGTGCCGAAGAGGCGGTCGGCGGTGCCGGCGGTGGTGACGGTGAACCAGTAGTGCTCGTTCTTGTAGTGGTGCAGCCGGTGGTTGCGCCACACCTTCTTGTACGACGCGCTCCTCGGCCGGTAGTCGGAGTGGATCAGGTAGTGGGTCCACTCGTAGCCGAGCTTGAGCCCGTAGACCGAGACCAGCAGGCTGAGCGCCGCGGCGGTGGTCGGCATCGCCAGCCAGGCCACGACGACGTACGCCGGCAGCAGCCAGGCGAGCGCCCGCCAGGGGATGAACACCAGCGGGATGTCGCGGGGGTCCGCGTGGTGCTCCCGGTGCTTGCGGGCCAGCAACGAGTCGACCTCGACGCGGGCCCACGCGGCGGGGGCGCCAGTGCAGGATGCCGACGTGGATCAGCCACTCGATCACCGGGAACAGCGCCACCAGTGCGCCGGGGATCACCAGCTCCCACCACGAGCCGCCGCCCACCAGCACGCGGGCCGTGACCGACCCCAGCAGGAACGTGGAGATCATCCACGGCGAGGGGTGTCGCCAGAAGGCGCGCCAGGCGGAACCCAGGGTGACCTGGGTGCGACGGCTGCCGGTGATCCGCTCCTCGTCGGCGGCCAGCCGGGTGCGGGCGAGGGCTTCGATGTCGGGGCTGGTCTTGCTCACGGCGTCTCCTCGAGGGCTTCGAGTGCGGTGATCAGGTTGCGGGTCGCCGGCCGGAGCACCCGCTCCGCGGCAGCGCGGGCAGTGTCGGGATCGCCCTCGGCGATGGCAGCGGTGAGGACGCGGTAGGCGCCGATCTGGCCGACCTCCTCGCGCATCAAGGCCGCCAGCGCCTCCAGCGCGGGCTCGTAGGCGGCCCGGAGGCTGTTGAACATCAGCCGGAACGTGAGCGAGTCGGCGGCGTCCACGACCAGGTCCCAGAACGCCAGCGCAAGCCGCTGGCGCTCCACGTCGTCGTCGGTGAGGGCAAGCGCGTCGATCACGTCGGTGAGACTGGCGGCCACGGCGGGGCCACCTCGCTCGGCGGCGAGGGCCGCCGACGCCCGGTCCGACAACGAGCCGGGCCTCGAGGATGCTGCGGGCCACCGCGGTGTCGAGGTTGCCGGCACGCACGAGCAGGCGGGGCAACAGGTCCAGGCCCGCGGTCTTCCGGAAGTCGCGGACCGTCGTGGAGCCGCCCTGGCGAACCTCCACCAGCCGGGTCTGGGCCATCCGTTGCAGGGCCTCGCGGACCGCC
>CAWKEX010000001.1:0-124221 GCA_963848795.1 uncultured Actinomycetota bacterium | reverse complement strand
TTGGACAGCACCTGGATCGTCAATGTGCCCGCTGAGCTGCCCGGCCCGCGGGCAGGGCGCCGACCACCAGCGGAAGGCGGTGAGCAGGGCCAGGATCAGGAGTCGGGCGCGCATGGACCCTCAACGATCCGGCCAAGCACGCGTTACGCACGGGTAGCCCACTCCGGTGGTTGAGCAGCGAGCGCCAGCGAGCGTCGTCGAAGCCCCAACCAGCGCCCGGATCCGGTGGTTGAGCAGCGAGCGCCAGCGAGCGTCGTCGAAACCCCGGAAGCGTGGGCAGGGCGGTGAGCACGCGCAGCTGTCCACAGGCTTGGACGCGAAGGGTTCAACCAAGTGACCCGCGGGGAGCCTCAACGGTCATGGGCTGGGCCTACATCATCGAGTGCGCCTACGGTTCCTCTACGTCGGCAGCACCGTGGACCTGGAGCGGCGGATCAGCGAGCACAACCTGGGGTTGGGCGCGAAGTACACGCGGATCTCGCGGCGAAGGCCGGTGACGCTCGCCTGGGCGACACAGTTTGACGCGAATCGACGATGCGATATCTCTTCGAGAAGCAGGTCCAGGGATGGAGTCGCGCCAAGCGGAAAGCACTCATCGAAGGTCGGATCCACGACCTGCCGGAACTAGCGCGCGGACTATGTCGGCCGCCCAAGTCGCCTGGGTCTGGTGACTGAACGCTGGTCACCGCCCTGCCCAGACTTCCGGGTTTTCGACGACGCTCGCTGGCGCTCGCTGCTCAACCATCGGGACTCGCGGGTCACCGCCCTGCCCACAATTCCGGGGTTTCGACGACGCTCGCTGGCGCTCGCTGCTCAACCACCGGCGACGACGCTCGCTGGCGCTCGCTGCTCAACCACCGGTGCGGTGAGAGAATGCCGCCGTGCCAGCCGCCGATCCTGCCGTCGCCGTGGACGGACTGGTGATGCGGTACGGCGACAAGGTCGCCGTCGACGGCCTCTCGCTGACGGTCGAGCGGCAGACCATCACCGCCGTCCTCGGGCCGAACGGCGCCGGGAAGACGACCACCCTGGAGACCTGCGAGGGCTACCGGAAGCCCCAGCAGGGCACGGTCCGGGTGCTCGGGCTCGATCCGGTGCGGGACCGCCGGGCCCTGCTGCCCCGGATCGGGGTGATGCTCCAGGACGGCGGCGCCTGGAGCGGGGTGCGGGCGATGGAGATGCTGCGCCACATGGCCCGGCTGCACGCCCACCCGCTCGACGTCGACCTGCTCGGCGAGCGGCTCGGGCTCGGTGACTGCGGCAGCACGCCGTACCGCCGTCTCTCCGGCGGCCAGCAGCAGCGCCTCGGCCTGGCGATGGCGCTGGTCGGGCGCCCGGAGATCGTCTTCGTCGACGAGCCGACGGCCGGCATGGACCCGAAGGCCCGGCGCGGGACGTGGGAGCTGCTCGAGGAGCTCCGCGACAGCGGCGTGACCGTGGTGCTCACGACCCACTACATGGACGAGGCCGAGCGACTCGCCGACCGGATCCACATCATCGACCGCGGCCGGCTGATCGCGACCGGCACCGCCCTCGAGCTCACCCGCGGCAGCGCCGACCGGCAGCCGGCGGCGACGATCCGGCTGGTGGTCAGCCGGCCGTTCCCGCCGGGAGCCCCGGAGTCCCTGCGCCGGGCGCTCGGCGACCGGACGGAGGTCACCCAGCTCGACGAGGTCAGCCTGCTGGTGACCGGACCGGCCGACGCCTCCACGCTGGCGAACATCTCCGGCTGGTGCCAGGAGCACGGCGTGCTGCCGGAGTCGCTCACCCTCGGCCAGCGCACCCTCGAGGACGTCTTCCTGCAGCTGACCGGGCGGGAGCTGTCGGCATGAATCTCGACGGGCTCGACCACCGACTCGACTTCGGCCCCCGCCCCGGCGCGGCACCACTCCCCCGGATGGTCGCCGCACAGGCCGCCATGGAGACCCGGCTGCTGCTGCGCAACGGCGAGCAGCTCCTGCTCGCCGTGGTCATCCCCGTGATCGTGCTGGTCGCCGGCGTCGAGGGGACCAAGGCGCTCGACATCACCTTCCAGCACGCCTCGGTCGACGTGTTCACGCCCGGGGTCCTCGCGCTGGCGGTGATGTCGACCGCGTTCACCTCGCTCGCGATCACCACCGGCTTCGAGCGGCGGTACGGCGTGATCAAGCGGCTCGGCTCCTCCCCGCTGCCACGCTCGGGGCTCCTGGCCGGCAAGGTCTGCTCGCTGCTGCTCGTCGAGCTCGCCCAGATGGTCGTCATCGGAACCGTGGGGCTGGCCCTGGGCTGGGATCCCGATCCGAGCCTGGTGGGGACGTTCCTCGCGGTCGTCCTGGGCACCGCCGCGTTCGCCTCCCTCGGCCTGTTCGTCGCCGGCGTCCTGCGCGCGGAGGCCACCCTCGCGGCCGCCAACCTCGTCTACCTGCTGCTGATGGCCGGCGGAGCCGTGGTCGTGCCGTCGGTCGCGTACGGCGCCTTCGGCGACCTCGTCCGCTGGCTGCCGTCCGGGGCGCTCGGCGACGCGATGCGCGACGCCCTGATCCGCGACACGATCGCCTGGACCAACCTGCTCGTGCTCCTCGTCTGGGCCGCGCTCGGGACCTTCCTCACCGCCCGGACGTTCCGGTGGGAGTGAGCCAGCGCTGACCCTGCCGGTCCGGCCGCTGGCCTGGGCCACGCTGGTCGCCAACTGTCGTCCTCGTCGTCACCGGCGGGGCGGTCCGGCTCACCGCCTCCGGGCTGGGCTGCCCGACCTGGCCGCGTTGCACCGAGCGACTCCTTCCGCCCGCACGGCGCGCTCGACGTCCACGAGGCGATCGAGTTCGGCAACCGGATGCTCACGTTCGTGCTGGTCGCGGTCGCGCCGTCGCCACCTTCGTCGCCGCCTGGCAGACCGGTCGCCGCGACCTGCGGATGCTCGCGCTGGTGCTGGCCCTCGGCATCCCGGCCCAGGCGGTCATCGGCGGCATCACCGTGCTGACCGACCTCAACCCGTGGGTGGTGTCGTTCCACCTGCTCTGCTCGCTGGCGATCATCGGGCTGGCGGTGCTGTTCCTCTGGCGCCTCGACCACCCCGGCCGGGGCTCGACGCGGCGGCGCCGAGGTCATCGCTCGCGGCGGCTGACCTTCGCCGCCGGCTGGCTGGTGCTGTACGTCGGCACGGTGGTCACCGGCTCCGGCCCGCACGCCGGCGACGTCGACGTCGCCGCGCAACGGCCTGGACCCGCTCCAGGTCAGCCAGCTCCACGCCGACCTGGTGTTCCTGTTCGTCGGGCTCACGGTCGGGCTGCTCTTCGCGGTCCGCGCCGCCGGCCGACCGGCGGCCGTGCGCCGCGCCGTACTCACCCTGCTCGGGGTGGAGCTGGCCCAGGGGACGATCGGCTTCGTGCAGTACTTCACCGACCTGCCGGTGGTGCTGGTCGGCTTCCACCTGCTCGGCGCGGCCCTGGTCTCCGCCGCCGGCGACCTGGATGCTGCTGACGGTCCGCGAGGAGCCCCCCGAGACAGAAAGGACGACGGCTGGCCCGCACCCCCGTGGACAGGCCCTGCCGTCGTCCTCCCACTGATATACGCGATCGGCCGGACTTCGTTGCCCGAATCCCGAAAACTTTGCTCTCGGCGGACGTGCCGCGGCGGTCAGCGGGTCAGCAGCGGGTCCAGCGCGACCGCGACGAAGAGCAGCGAGAGATAGAGGTTGGAGGAGTGGAACAGCCGCATCGGCTGGATCACGCTCAGGTCCTCGGTGCCCAGGGCACGTCGCCACATGCGGTGGGCCTCGACCAGGAAGACGGCCCCGAGCGCGGCGGCGGCCAGGGGGTAGAAGACCCCGGTGTCGGCAACCGGCCACAGCAGCAGGGACGTGGCCACCATCACCCAGCTGTAGGCCACGATCCGGCGGCCCACCTCCCGGGCCGGGGCCACGACCGGGAGCATCGGCACCTCGACGTTGGCGTAGTCCTCGCGGTAGCGCAGGGCCAGCGCCCACGTGTGCGGCGGGGTCCAGAAGAACACGACCGCGAACAGCACCACCGGCACCCACGACAGCTCGCCGGTGACCGCGGTCCAGCCGATCAGCGCGGGGAAGCAGCCCGCGAGGCCGCCCCAGACGATGTTCTGGGTGGTCCGCCGCTTCAGGACCATGGTGTAGACGAGCACGTAGAACGCGTTGGCCAGCACCGCGAGGCCGGCGGAGAGCCAGTTGACCCAGACCGCCAGCACCACCGTCGACACCACGCCCAGCGTCAGCCCGAAGACCAGCGCCGCGCGCGGGGAGACGATGTGGCGTGGAAGTGCCCGTCTGCGGGTACGGCGCATCTGCTCGTCGATGTCGCGGTCGTAGACGCAGTTGAGCGCCGACGCCGAGCCCGCCGAGAGCGTGCCGCCGACGACCGTGGCGACGACGAGCCCCAGCTCGGGGATGCCCCGGGCGGCGAAGAACATGACCGGGACGGTCGTGAGGAGGAGGAGCTCGATGACCCGTGGCTTGGTCAGGCCGACGTACGCCGCCACCACGTCGCCGGCGGTCGCGCGAGCCGGTTCCGGCTGCGAGACAGCGGAGGCCGGCTGGCCGACGTACGTCACGGAAGATTCCTCGGTGGGGAGGCGGCTGAGTGCGGGTCGCAGTCTATCCGCAGGGATGAGTAGGCTCGAAGCCGATGTCGGCACCGTGAAAGGAAGCTCGTGACCACACTCGACTGGACCGAGATCGACGACAAGGCGGTGGACACGATCCGGGTCCTGGCCATGGACGCGGTGCAGAAGGTCGGCAACGGCCATCCCGGGACGGCGATGAGCCTGGCGCCCGCCGCCTACCTGCTGTTCCAGAAGGTCATGCGGCACAACCCCGCCGACCCGCACTGGCCCGGCCGCGACCGGTTCGTGCTCTCGGCCGGCCACTCGTCGCTGACCCTCTACCTCCAGCTCTTCCTCGGCGGCTGGGGCCTCGAGCTGGACGACATCAAGGCGCTGCGCACCTGGGGCAGCAAGACCCCCGGGCACCCGGAGTACGGCCACACCGCCGGCGTCGAGACCACCACCGGGCCGCTCGGCCAGGGCATCGGCAACGCGGTCGGCATGGCCATGGCCGCCCGACGCGAGCGCGGCATGCTCGACCCCAACGCCGACGAGGGCACCTCGCCGTTCGACCACCACATCTACGCCATCTGCAGCGACGGCGACATCGAGGAGGGCGTCAGCGCCGAGGCCTCGGCGATCGCCGGCGTGCAGCAGCTCGGCAACCTGACCGTCATCTACGACGCCAACCGGATCTCGATCGAGGACGACACCGACATCGCCCTGGCCGAGGACGTCGGCAAGCGCTACGAGGCCTACGGCTGGCACGTGCAGACCGTCGACTGGACCCACGACGAGACCAAGTACGTCGAGGACGTGCCGGCCCTGCACGAGGCGATCCGCAAGGCCAACGCCGTGACCGACCGACCCAGCTTCATCGTGCTCCGCACGATCATCGCGTGGCCGGCCCCTCGGCCGCAGAACACCGGCAAGGCCCACGGCTCCGCGCTCGGCGACGACGAGGTCGCCGCCACCAAGCGGGTCCTCGGCTTCGACCCCGACAAGACCTTCGAGGTGCCGCCCGGAGTGCTCGAGCACACCCGCGAGGCGGTCGAGCGCGGCAAGGCCGCGCAGGCCGAGTGGGACCAGGCGTTCCGGCACTGGACCACCAAGCCGTCCGCCGACGTCGCGCTCTTCGAGCGGCTCCAGACCCGCACCCTCCCGCAGGGCTGGGCCGACCAGCTCCCGACGTTCGAGGCCGGCAAGGACGTCGCCACCCGCAAGGCGTCGGGCGCCGTGATCAACGCGATCGCGGCGAAGGTCCCCGAGCTGTGGGGCGGCTCCGCCGACCTCGCCGAGTCCAACAACACCACCATCGAGGACGCCCCCTCGTTCCTGCCCAAGGACCGCTCCACGAAGCTGTGGCAGGGCGACCCGCTGGCCGGGCGGGTGCTGCACTTCGGGATCCGCGAGCACGCCATGGGCGCGATCCTCAACGGCATCGCGGTGCACGGCGGCACCCGCGTCTTCGGCGGCACGTTCCTCACCTTCTCCGACTACATGCGGCCCTCGGTCCGGCTGGCCGCGGTGATGAAGCTCCCGGTCACCTACGTCTGGACCCACGACTCGATCGGTCTCGGCGAGGACGGCCCGACCCACCAGCCGGTCGAGCACCTCGCCGCGCTCCGCGCCATCCCCGGGCTGGACGTCGTCCGGCCCGGCGACGCCAACGAGGTCACCGCCTGCTGGCAGGCGGTCCTCGAGCACGCCGACCGGCCCGCCGGGCTCGCGCTGAGCCGGCAGAACCTGCCGGTGTTCCCGCGCGGGGAGGAAGGGTTCTCCGACACCACGAACGTCCACCGCGGCGGCTACGTGCTGCTCGACACCGACGGCGGCCTCCCCGACGTGGTCATCGTCGCCACCGGCTCGGAGCTCCAGCTCGCGGTCGCCGCCACGGACGAAGCTCGCCGAGGACGGCGTACGTGCCCGCGTGGTCTCGATGCCGTGCCGTGAGTGGTTCGACGAGCAGGAGCAGTCGTACCGCGAGACCGTCATCCCGCCCACCGTCAAGGCCCGGGTGTCGGTCGAGGCCGGCATCGCCCAGGGCTGGCGCGAGCTGGTCGGCGACCACGGGCGGATCGTGTCCATCGAGCAGTACGGCCACTCCGCGGAGTTCTCGCGGATCTTCACCGAGTACGGCCTCACCGCCGACGCCGTCGCGTCGGCGGCCCACGACAGCATCGCGGCGGCCACCGGCTGACGCGGCGGTGACCGACCACCAGGCCCAACTGAACCAGGGAGGAAGCATGAGCGAACGACTGAAGGCACTCTCCGACGCCGGGGTCTCGATCTGGCTGGACGACCTGTCCCGCGAGCGGATCGAGACCGGCAACCTGGCCGACCTGGTCAAGCACAAGTCCGTCGTCGGGGTGACCACCAACCCGACGATCTTCGCGTCGGCGATCTCCGAGGGCGAGCGGTACGACGACGAGGTCCGCGCGCTGGTGGCCGACGGCGACGACGTGGAGAAGGTCGTCTTCGAGCTCACGACCAGCGACGTCCAGGCCGCCTGCGACGTCCTCCGGCCGACGTACGACGCCACCGGCGGCGTCGACGGACGGGTCTCGATCGAGGTCGCCCCCACCCTGGCGTTCGACACCGAGGCGACGCTGGCCTCCGCCCGGGAGCTGTGGGCCGAGGTCGACCGCGACAACCTCTTCATCAAGATCCCGGCCACCACCGAGGGCGCCCCGGCGATCACCGACGCCCTCGGCGACGGGATCAGCGTCAACGTCACCCTGATCTTCGGGCTCGGCCGCTACGCCGACGTGATGGACGCCTACCTCGCGGGCCTGGAGAAGGCGCTCGACGCCGGGCAGGACCTGTCCCGGATCCACTCGGTGGCCTCCTTCTTCGTCTCCCGCGTCGACACCGAGATCGACCGTCGGCTCGAAGAGATCGCCGAAAAGAGTGGGAATGGCGACGAGGCGCTCGCGCTGCGCGGCAAGGCCGCGGTCGCCAACGCCCGGCTCGCCTACCGGGACTACCAGAAGTTCTTCGAGGGCGAGCGCTGGGCGAAGCTCGCCGAGGCCGGTGCCAACACCCAGCGGCCGCTGTGGGCGTCGACCGGCGTGAAGAACCCCGACTACTCCGACACCATGTACGTCAGTGAGCTCGTGGTCGCCAACATCGTCAACACCATGCCCGAGAAGACCCTGGAGGCCTTCGCCGACCACGGCGAGGTCGACGGCGACCAGGTCACCACGATGTACGACCACGCCCAGCAGGTGATGGACGACCTGAAGTCCGTCGGCATCGACTACGACGACGTGATCGCGACCCTCGAGCAGGAGGGCGTCGACAAGTTCGCGAAGTCCTGGCAGGAGCTGCTGGACACGGTCTCGGAGCAGATGGACTCGGCCAAAACATGAGCTGAGACGGCTTGGAACACCGTCGAGGGCAAGTCTGAATCCGGCGATGGCGCCGGTGCGTTCGAGCTGTTCTTCGGCTACCCCGACGAGTCCGTCGTACGCCACGGCGGTCGAACAGCTGGTGGCCGACGAGGTCGCGAGCGGCATCGCCGGACAGGACCCCACGCTCTGGGGGCCCGCCGCCGAGGAGGAGGCGGGCAAGCGCCTGGCCTGGGTGGACCTGCCCGAGCGGTCGAAGGCGCTGGTCACCGAGATCGCCACGCTCGAGGTCGAGCTCCGGGAGCGCGGGCTTGTCGCGGATCGTCCTGTGCGGCATGGGCGGCTCGTCGCTGGCGCCCGAGGTCATCTGCGCGCGCGGCCGGCGTCGAGCTCGTGGTGCTCGACTCCTCCGACCCCGACTTCGTGCGCGCCGCACTCGAGGACCGGCTGGCCGAGACGGTGGTCGTCGTCTCCTCGAAGTCCGGGGGCACGGTCGAGACCGACAGCCAGCGGCGGGCGTTCGAGAAGGCGTTCGGCGACGTGGGGATCGACCCCGCCGAGCGGATCGTCGTGGTCACCGACCCGGGCTCCCCGCTCGCCGGGCTGGCGGAGCAGGCGGGCTACCGGACCTTCCTCGCCGACCCCGACGTCGGCGGCCGCTACTCCGCGCTGACCGCGTTCGGGCTGGTCCCCAGCGGCCTGGCCGGCGCCGACGTGGCCGGGCTGCTCGAGCAGGCCGCCGAGATGCGGAGCGCCCTCGAGGCCGACTCGGTCGACAACCCCGGGCTGCGGCTCGGCGCGCTGCTGGGTGTCGCCAACGCCGCCGGCGTGGACAAGCTCGTGCTGGCCGACGCGGGCTCGACGTACGCCGGACTCGGCGACTGGGCCGAGCAGCTGATCGCGGAGTCCACCGGCAAGGAGGGCAAGGGCATCCTGCCGGTGGTGGTGGACTCGGTCGAGTCCCCGAACTTCTCCGCCGAGCACGCCCGACGAGGTCCTGGGGACCTACGGACCGGAGCCCGTGCTCGGGTCGGTCCGGCCGGCCTCGGGGTTCGGCGTCTCCGTCGACGCCCCCCTCGGCGCCCAGCTGCTGCTCTGGGAGTACGCCACCGCCGTCGCCGGCCGGATGATCGGGATCAACCCCTTCGACCAGCCCGACGTGGAGAGCGCCAAGGCGGCTGCGCGGGAGATGCTCGACGGTGGCGCCTCCGAGCCGGTCCCGGTGTTCGAGGACGGACCGGTCACGGTCTATGCGTCCGGGTCGTGGCTGCCGGAGGGCACCGACAGCGTCGAGGCGGCGGTCGACCGCGCTGCTGGACCAGCTGGACGGCGCCCACGGCTACGTCGCCGTACAGGCCTACCTCGACCGGCACCGGGACGCGTCGCTCGCTTCCCTCCGGGACGCGCTTGGCCACCAGGACCGGGCGGCCCGTCACGTTCGGCTGGGGACCCCGGTTCCTGCACTCCACCGGGCAGTACCACAAGGGCGGGCCCGCAACGGGCGTCTACCTGCAGGTCACCGGGCAGCCCGAGGCCGACCTGGCCGTCCCGGACCGGCCCTTCACCTTCCACGAGTTCCTGACCGCCCAGGCGGTCGGGCGACGGTCAGGTGCTCGCCGACCAGGGCCGCCCCGTCCTGCGCCTGCACGTCTCGAGCCCGGCCGACCTGGCCGACGTACAGAAGGCGCTGGCGTGAGCAGACGGACCACCGACCACCGGAACCCGCTGCGGGATCCCGCGGACCGGCGGATGCCCCGGATCGCCGGTCCCTGCGGGATGGTGATCTTCGGCGTCACCGGCGACCTCGCGCGACGCAAGGTGATGCCGGCGATCTACGACCTGGCCAACCGCGGACTGTTGCCGCCCGGCTTCAGCGTCGTCGGCTTCGCGCGACGCGACTGGGTGGACCAGGACTTCGCGCAGATCGTGCACGACTCGGTCAAGGCACATGCCCGGACGGAGTTCCGCGAGGAGGTCTGGCGCCAGCTCGCCGAGGGGATCCGCTTCGTGCAGGGCGACTTCTCCGACGACCTCGCCTTCGAGAAGCTGCGCCGGACCATCGAGGAGCTCGACGAGGTTCGAGGCACCGGCGGCAACCACGCCTTCTACCTCGCCATCCCGCCCGGGTTGTTCGGCGACGCGGTCGGCCAGCTCAAGGAGCACGGACTGGTCGAGCCGACTGCCGAGTCGTGGCGCCGCGTGGTGATCGAGAAGCCCTTCGGTCACGACCTGGCGTCGGCACGCGAGCTGAACCGGATGATCGACGCAGGTGTTCCCGCCGGAGTCGATCTTCCGGATCGACCACTACCTCGGCAAGGAGACCGTCCAGAACATCCTCGCCATGAGGTTCGCGAACGCGATGTTCGAGCCCATCTGGAACAGCAACTACGTCGACCACGTGCAGATCACGATGGCCGAGGATCTCGGAATCGGCGGCCGGGCCGGCTACTACGACGGCATCGGGGCAGCGCGCGACGTGATCCAGAACCACCTGCTCCAGCTGATGGCGCTGGTGGCGATGGAGGAGCCGACCTCGTTCGACGCCGACAGCCTGCGGCTGGAGAAGCAGAAGGTGCTGAAGAGCGTCGTCCTCCCCCGCCGGCTCGACCTGAACACCGCGCGTGGCCAGTACGCCGCCCGGCTGGGCGGGCGGCGTCCAGGTGCAGGGCTTCCTCGAGGAGGAGGGCATCAAGCCCACCTCGACCACCGAGACCTACGCCGCGATCCGCCTCGACGTCGAGACCCGGCGCTGGGCGGGCGTGCCGTTCTACCTGCGCACCGGCAAGCGGCTCGGGCGACGGGTCACCGAGGTCGCGGTGGTGTTCAAGCGCGCCCCTCACCTGCCGTTCACCGCGGTGTCCACCGAGGACCTGACCCACAACACCCTGGTGATCCGGATCCAGCCCGACGAGGGCATGACGCTGCGGTTCGGGTCCAAGGTGCCCGGCACCCAGATGGAGATCAGGGACGTGAGCATGGACTTCGCGTACGGCGGTTCGTTCACCGAGGCCAGCCCGGAGGCCTACGAGCGGCTGATCCTCGACGTACTCCTCGGTGACCCGCCGCTGTTCCCGCAGCACGTGGAGGTCGAGCTCTCCTGGGAGATCCTCGACCCGATCCTCGACCACTGGGCCCGGCAGGACCGCGCCGGGAAGGCGAGCCCGAGGCGTACCCCTCGGGCACCTGGGGCCCGGAGTCCGCCGACCGGATGCTGGCCCGCGACGGCCGGACCTGGAGGCGGCCATGAGCTCCCGGATGATCGAGCTGATCGACACCAACTCCTCGCAGATCGCGGCCGAGTTCGTCCGGGCCCGGATGCGGGCCGGCAGCCCGGCCATGGGCATGGTGATGACCCTCGTGATCGTCGTACCCGAGGACCACGCGGAGGAGGCGATGGACGCGGCGCGGCAGGCCTCCCACGAGCATCCGGCCCGCGTGCTCGGCGTCATCCTCGGCGACGGCCGCGGGGCGGCCCAAGGTCAACGCGCAGGTCGGCATCGGCCACGGCTGGACCGGCGAGACCGCGCTGATCCGGCTCAAGGGCGAGGTCGTCAAGCACGCCGAGTCCGTCGTGCTCCCGTTGCTGCTGCCGGACTCCCCGGTCGCGATCTGGTGGCCCGCCGACGCGCCCGACGACCCGGCCGCCGACCCGCTGGGTGCCCTGGCCCAGCGCCGCATCACCGACGCTGCAGCCACGACCCGGGGCAAGACGAAGGCCATGGAGACCCAGTGTGCGTCGTACGCCCCCGGCAACACCGACCTGGCCTGGACCCGCATCACCCTGTGGCGGGCGCTCCTCGCATCGGCCCTCGACCAGCACCAGGTCAAGGTGACCGGGGCGTCGGTGGCCGCGGAGCGGATCAGCCCCAGCGCCGACCTCCTGGCCACCTGGCTCGGCGACCGGCTCCGGGTGGACGTCGAGCGCACGAACTCCTCGGGCCCCGGCATCACCGAGGTCGTGCTCGACACGAGGGCGGGCCCGATCAGGATCGAGCGGCGGGACGGGAAGCTCGCGACCTTCTCGTCGCCCGGAGCGGCCCGACCGTCCGGTCGCGCTGAAGCGCCGGGACGTGCCCGAGCTGCTCGCCGAGGACCTGCGACGTCTCGACGAGGACGAGGTGTACGCCGCGACGGTGCGGCGCCTCGCGCGCGCAAGCCGGGACCACAAAGTGACCGTCGCATGAGCAGTCCACGGATCGAGGTCCACGACGACGCGGCGGCCCTTGCATCGGCCGTCGCCGGCGCGCTGGTGTCGCGCCTCGCCGCCGCCCAGGCCGAGGGCAGCAGCCCCACGTCGCCCTGACCGGCGGCAGCATCGCCGACGCCATCCATCACGAGGTGGCGGGGGCTCGCCCTCGGACATCGACTGGTCGAGGGTCGACTTCTGGTGGGGTGACGAGCGCTTCGTCCCCCGCGACTCCGCCGACCGCAACGCCGGCGCTGCCCGGGCCGCGTTCCTCGACCCGGTCGGCGCCGACCCGGCGCGGGTGCACGAGATCGGCTCGTCCGACGACTTCGCCACCGTCGCCGACGCCGCCGAGGCCTACGGCCGCGAGATCCGGGACCACGGCAGCGGTGCGTTCGAGGTGGTGATGCTCGGCGTCGGACCGGACGGCCACGTGGCCTCGCTCTTCCCCGGCCACCCGGCCCTCGACGTCGACGACGAGATCGCCGTACCCGTGACCGACTCCCCCAAGCCTCCGCCCGAGCGGGTCAGCCTCACCCTCCCTGCGCTCAACCGGACGCGGGCGACCTGGCTGGTGGTGAGCGGAGCGGAGAAGGCCGACGCCGTCGCCCAGGCGCTGGCCGGTGGGGACGTCCCCGCCGCGCGGGTGGGCGGCACCGAGGAGACGGTGTGGTTCCTCGACCGCGCGGCGGCCTCCGCCCTCTGACCCGCGAGTCGGCGCAACTGCAACGCCCCTCTCCCGCGAGTCGGCGCGACTGCAACGCTCACGACCAGCGAGTCGGCGCGACCGCAACGAACCCACCAGACGCTCATCCACAACTCCCGATTTCCCTCTGGCGGAGCCAGCGACGCGCGGAAACCATGACGGCCATGAATCTTCGGGACCTGCGAGGGGTCGAGTTCCTCGACTCGACATTTCCGCTCCCCCGGGACCGGCCGTTCACCACGGCCGACGCCCGCCGGGAGGGTGTCCCTCGACATGTCCTGACGATGCTGGTCGCGCATGGCCTTCTCCGTCGACCGCTGAAATCCGTCTACTTGGCGACGCAGGCCGGCGACTCGGTCCGGCTCAGGAGCCAGTGCCTGTCACTCGTGGTGCCCGACGATTGTGTGGTCTGTGACCGGCACGCGGGCTGGCTGCTTGGTGCCGAGATGATCCTGGCCCCCAACGAGCACCTCGAGCTTCGGCCGATCTCGATCTTTCGGCCGTCCGGCAAGGGACGTCTACGCAACGACCTGGCAGACAGCGGCGAGCGCAACCTAATTCCGTCCGACGTCATCGAGGTCTCGGGTATCGCCGTCACCACACCACTGCGCACCGCCTGGGACCTGGGTCGAGTGCGGTTCCGCGAGACCGCCATCTCCGGACTGGACGCCATGCTTCGGCTCGAGCTGTTCAGCAGGGAGGAGCTGGTGGCCGGCGTCGAGCGATTCAGGGGCATGCGCTGGGTGACTCGTCTTCGTGAGCTCGCTCCGCGGGCAGATGGCCGAGCTGCCTCGCCCGGGGAGTCAGTACTACGCCTCCGATGGGTCGACTGTGGACTGCCGACGCCGGAGCCCCAGGTCGAGGTGCGCCGCGGTGGCGTCCTGATCGCGATCCTCGACATCGCGAACGAGGTGATCCGCCTCGCCGCTGAGTACGACGGCGCGGAGTGGCATACCTCGCCGCAACAACGCGAACATGATCGAACCCGACGCGAGGCCGCCGAGGAGGAGGGCTGGCTCGTGAAGCCGTTCGTTGCAGCCAACGTCTTCGGCCGGCGCCGGGACTGTGAAGAACTGCTGGTCCAGGGCGCGCGCGATGCGCGCAAACAGATGGGCCTGCGCATCACAGCCTGAGCAGATTCGCCGACTCGGCGTCCATAGCGTCGGCAGACGCGCCGACTCGACGTCCAGGACGTCAGCAGACGCGCCGACTCGCGCTAGAAGATGATCTCGCCGGTCTTCCGGCGGGTGCGGAGCAGCTGCAGGGCCTCGTCGAGGATGTTGGCGGCCTCGGCGTCGGAGCGGCGCTCCTTCACGTAGGCCAGGTGGGTCTTGTAGGGCTCGATCTTGGGCGCCGGCGGCGGGTTGTCGCTGTCCATGCTGGCCGGCAGCCCGCACTTCGGGCAGTCCCACGAGTCGGGGGCCTGGGCCTCCACCGAGAAGGTCACCACCGAGCGGTGCTCGTGCGAGCAGAAGTAGGTGACGGCCTGACGGGGCGCGGCCTCACCGCGCTCGGCCTCGCCCATCGGGCCGGCGCCGACCCGGCTTCCGCGGATTGCGTTTCCTCCAACAGCCACGTGCGCGGTCCTCTCTCAACTCTGGTAGGCCAGGAGCAGGCCCAGGGCGATGATGCAGGCGAACCAGATCACACCGATCCCGATCGTGAGTCGGTCGAGGTTCCGCTCCGCGACCGACGAGCCGCCCAGTGAGCTGGACACGCCACCGCCGAACATGTCGGACAGTCCGCCGCCGCGGCCCTTGTGGAGCAGCACCAGCAGGATCATCAGGGCACTCGCATACAACAAGCACGATGGTGAAGAGCAGAATCACGGCCTGAATGCTACGTCACGCCAGGTGAGATCACAGCAACGGCATGTCATAGAAACGACAAATTCCGCCGAACTCGTCCGCCTGCAGGCTGGCGCCGCCGACCAGGCAGCCGTCCACGTCGGCCTTGTCCATGATCCCGGCGACGTTCGCCGCCTTCACCGAACCGCCGTACAGCACACGTACGCCGTCGGCCGCAGCGTCGCCGTGCACCTCGCGGATCCGTTCGCGGATCGCGGCACAGACCTCCTGGGCGTCGTCGGGGGTGGCGACCTCGCCGGTGCCGATGGCCCAGACCGGTTCGTAGGCCACCACCAGGGCGCCACCTGCTGCGCGGAGATCCCGTCCAGGGAACCGTCGACCTGGGCGACCGTGTGGGCCACGTGGTCGCCCGCCTGGCGGACCTCGAGCCCTTCACCGACGCACACGATCGGCGTCATCTTCGAGCCCAGCGCCTGCTTCGCCTTCGCGTTGACCACCTCGTCGGACTCGCCGTGGTGCTCACGGCGCTCGGAGTGCCCCACCACGACGTAGGAGCACCCCAGCTTCGCCAGCATGCCCGCGGAGATCTCGCCGGTGTAGGCGCCGCTGTCATGGGTGGAGACGTCCTGGGCGCCGTACTTCACCAGTAGCCGGTCGCCGTCCACCAGCGTCTGCACCGATCGCAGGTCGGTGTAGGGCGGGAGCACGACGACCTCGACCTGCGCGTAGTCGTGCTTCTTGTCCGTCAGCGTCCAGGCGAGCTTCTGGACCAGCACCACCGCTTCCTGGTGGTTCAGGTTCATCTTCCAGTTGCCCGGCCATCAGCGGCGTGCGGGTCTCGGCCATGGGGTTCCTTCGTTCGACTGTGGAGGGGCGCGTTGACGCGCCGGTCAGGCAGTACTCATTCGTCTGGGGCGGGTCAGCGCTCGAGGACCGCGATGCCGGGCAGGTCCTTGCCCTCGAGGTACTCCAGGCTCGCGCCGCCACCGGTCGAGATGTGCCCGAACGCGGCGTCGTCAAACCCGAGCTGGCGCACGGCGGCCGCGGAGTCCCCGCCACCGACGACCGACAGGCCGGAGATCTTCGTCAGCGCTTCGGCGACAGCGCGGGTCCCCTCGGCGAAGGCGTCGGTCTCGAAGACCCCCATCGGCCCGTTCCAGAAGACGGTGCGGGCATCGGCCAGCTCGGCGGCGAACGCCTTGGCCGACTCGGGCCCGATGTCGAGGCCGAGGCTGTCGGCCGGGATCCCGGAGGCGGGTACGACGGTCGGCTCGGGCTCCCGGTCGTCGGACGGGAAGGCGGTGTCGACGACGACGTCGGTCGGCAGCACGATCCGCACCCCCGAATCCTCCGCCCGTGCGAGGTAGTCACGGCAGGTGTCGAGCTGGTCCTCCTCCAGCAGGCTCTTCCCGACCTCGTGGCCCAAGGCCTTGAGGAACGTGAAGACCATGCCGCCGCCGATCAGGAGCTTGTCGGCCGTGTCGAGGAGGTTGTCGATGACACCGAGCTTGTCGGAGACCTTGGAGCCGCCGAGCACCACCGCGTAGGGCCGCTCGGGGTCGGCGGTGAGCCGCCGCAGGACGTCGAGCTCGGCGGCCACCAGGTTTCCCATGGCGTGCGGCAGCCGCAGTGCGATGTCGTAGACCGACGCCTGCTTGCGGTGCACGACGCCGAAGCCGTCGGAGACGAAGGCGTCGGCCAAGCTTCGCGAGCTCGGCGGCGAAGGCGGCCCGGACCTCGTCCTCCTCGCTGGTCTCCCCCTCGTTGAAGCGGACGTTCTCGAGCACCGCCACGTCGCCGTCCTCCAACGCCTCGACGGTCGCGCTGGCGCTCTCACCGACGGTGTCGGTGGCGAAGCGTGACCTTGCGGCCGAGCAGCTCGCCGAGCCGCTCCGCCACCGGGGCGAGGGAGTACGCCGGGTCCGGCTTCCCCTTGGGCCGGCCCAGGTGGGCGACCACGACCACGCGGGCGCCGTCCTCGGCCAGCCGGCTGATCGTCGGGACGCTCGCCCGGATCCGACCGTCGTCGGTGATGGTCCGGTTGTCCGCCGGGCCGTCGAGCGGCACGTTGAGGTCGGAGCGCACGAGCACGCGCTTCCCGCGGAGGTCGCCCAGGCCCTCGATCCCGTTCTGGGTGGCCGTCACGATCAGAGCGAGGCGCCGATGTGCGTCACCAGGTCGGCGAGGCGGTTGGAGTAGCCCCACTCGTTGTCGTACCAGCCGACGACCTTGACCTGGTTGCCGATGACCTTGGTCAGCGGCGCGTCGAAGATGCACGACGCCGGGTCGGTGACGATGTCGGAGGAGACGATCGGGTCGGTGGAGTAGCGGAGGTACCGCCCGTCCGCCGCCTTCTCGACCGCCGCGTTGACCTCATCGACCGAGGTCTCACGGCCCGCCTCGAAGGTCAGGTCGGTGGCCGATCCGGTCGGCACCGGCACGCGTACGGCGTAGCCGTCGAGCTTGCCCTTGAGCTCGGGCATCACCAGACCGATCGCCTTGGCCGCGCCGGTCGACGTCGGCACCAGGTTGATCGCCGCGGCCCGGGCCCGGCGCGGGTCCTTGTGGATGTTGTCCTGGAGGTTCTGGTCGGCCGTGTAGGCGTGGATGGTCGTCATCAGGCCCTTGACGATGCCGAACTCCTCGTGCAGCGCCTTGGCCATCGGGGCGAGGCAGTTGGTGGTGCACGAGGCGTTGGAGATGACGGTGTGCGCCTCGCCGTCGTACTGCTCGTGGTTGACGCCCATCACCACGGTGATGTCCTCGTTGGAGGCGGGCGCGGAGATGATCACCTTCTTCGCCCCGGCGTCCACGTGGGCGCGGGCCTTGGTGGCGTCGGTGAAGAAGCCGGTCGACTCGATCACCACGTCGGCGCCCACGTCGGCCCACTTGAGGCTGGCGGGGTCGCGCTCGGCGAAGGCGGCGATCTCCTGGTCGCCCACCTTGATGGCGGACTCCGTGGAGGTCACGTCGGTGCCGAGCCGACCCAGGATCGAGTCGAACTTGAGCAGGTGCGCCAGGGAGGCGTTGTCGGTCAGGTCGTTGACGGCGACGATCTCGATGTCGGTGTCGCCGGCGTGCACGGCCCGGAAGAAGTTGCGGCCGATCCTGCCGAAGCCATTGATACCTACGCGAACGGTCACTGCGTTGACTCCTACCCCTGTGTCGATTGACGCTGTTTCGATTGACGCTGCGTCGATCCTGAGCTGTCACCCGACCCTATCGCGCGCCCGAGGGCCGGAGATCTACGCCTCGTCTGCAAGCATTTCGGGCGTCAGCGACGCCTCGGTGTCGGGGATGCCGAGCTCCTCGGCGCGCTTGTCGGCCATGGCGAGGAGCCGCCGGATCCGGCCGGCGATGGCGTCCTTGGTGAGCACCGGGTCGTGCAGCTGACCCAGCTCCTCGAGCGAGGCCTGCTTGTGCTCCAGCCGCAGGTTTCCGGCCAGGCGCAGATGGTCCGGTACGTCGTCCGCGAGGATCTCCAGCGCCCTCTCGACCCGGGCACCCGCGGCCACCGCGGCGCGCGCGGAGCGGCGGAGGTTGGCGTCGTCGAAGTTGGCCAGCCGGTTGGCCGTGGCCCGGACCTCGCGCCGCATCCGGCGCTCCTCCCAGGCCATCAGGGTCTCGTGGGCGCCCACCCTGGTCAGCAGCGCACCGATGGCGTCACCGTCCCGGATCACGACCCGGTCGACGCCGCGGACCTCGCGGGCCTTGGCCTGGATCCCGAGTCGGCGGGAGACGCCGACGAGGGCCAGCGCGGCTTCGGGGCCGGGGCAGGTGACCTCGAGGGCCGACGAGCGCCCCGGCTCGGTGAGCGAGCCGTGCGCCAGGAAGGCACCGCGCCAGGCCGCCACTGCGTCGCAGCCGCCACCGGAGACGACGTGGGGTGGCAGCCCCCGCACCGGACGCCCGCGCTGGTCGAGCAGACCGGTCTGGCGGGCCAGTGCCTCGCCATCCTTGACGATGCGCACGAGGTAGCGGCTGCCCTTGCGGATCCCGTTGCCCTGGATCATCACCACGTCGGAGGCGTGGCCGTAGACCTCCGCGACGTCCTTGCGCAGCCTGCGAGCGGCGGCGCCGGTGTCGAGCTCGGCCTCGACCACGATCTTGCCGCTCACGATGTGGAGGCCCCCCGCAAACCTCAGCATCGAGGCCACTTCGGCCTTGCGACAACAGTTCTTCGAGATCTGGGTGTTGGCGAGCTCTGCCTTCACTTGTGCGGTCATCGCCATGGGCTGAATCCTGCCACGTACGTCAACAACCCGATCAGGTCGTTCGCGATCCGTCCGAAAGGCCCGGGTTCATCCGTCCTCGAAGATGGCCGCATAGGCGCGCGCCAGCTTCTCGGGATCGTGGCGGGGCGTGCCGTCGCCCAGGGCGACGTCGTCGACGACCAGGCGCGCGCCGTACGACGCCACCGTCCGTTCGAGGTCGTCGACCTCCGTGAGGCTGCCGGGGTCGACCAGCACGGTGTGCACCTTGAGCCCCGGTGCGTGCTCGAACAGGGCGGCCAGGTGGTCCTCCGGCCCGAACCCACCGGTCTCCCCCGCCTGCGGCGCCAGGTTGAGTACGACGACCACGCGGGCGGTGGTCTTTCCGAGCGCCTCGCGCAGCGCCGGCACCATCAGGTGCGGGATCACGGAGGTGAACCACGAGCCCGGGCCGAGCACCACCCAGTCGGCGTCGCGCACCGCCTCGACCGCCTCCGGACAGGCTTCAGGATCGGCGGGGTCGAGGGCGACGGAGACGATCTCCCCCTCGGTGGTCGCGACGGCGACCTGACCGCGCACCGTCCGGGTCGCCTTCGGATCGGCAGAGTCCAGGCCCCTGACCTCGGCCGTGATGTCCATCGGGGTGAGCGCCATCGGGAGCACCCGGCCGGTCGTCCCCAGCAGCCGGCCCATCAGCTGCAGCGCCTCGACGTGGTCGCCCAGCAGCTCCCAGAGGCTGACGATGAGGAGGTTGCCGACCACGTGGCCACGCATCTCGCCGTCGCCCTCGAAGCGGTGCTGGACCACGCTCTCCCAGGTCCGGCCCCACTCGTCGGCCCGGGTCAGGGCCGCCAACGCCATCCGCAGGTCGCCGGGCGGCAGCACGCCGAACTCGCCGCGGAGCCGTCCGGACGACCCGCCGTTGTCGGCGACGGTGACGATGGCGGTGAGGTCGTCGACGACCAGATCGTCGACCAGGCGACGGAGGGCGTGCAACGACGCGTGCAGCCCGTGGCCGCCACCGAGGGCCACCGCCGACTGGGCCACGAATTGACTGGGCCCTGACTGGGCGCGCATCCCCATCACTCTCGGCCCAGGTCGCGGTGGGTGGCCCGGACGTGGTGGCCGCGCTCGGCGAGCCGCCGCGCGATCTCCACGGTCATGGCGACGCTGCGGTGCTTCCCGCCGGTGCAGCCCACCGCCACGGTCATGAACCTCTTCCCCTCGGTGAGGTAGCCCCGGGTCACGCCCTCCAGGACCGACAGGAAACCCTCGAGGAACTCCTCGGCCCCGGGGCGCTCGCGGACGTAGGCGGCGACCTCCGGGTCGCGGCCGGTCCGCGGACGTAGCTCGGGCACCCAGTGCGGGTTGGGCAGGAACCGCATGTCGGCGACGAAGTCGGCGTCGGCGGGGATGCCGTACTTGAAGCCGAAGCTGACCACGGTGATCTTCAGGTTCATCACGTCCGGGGAGCCGAAGGCGTCCGCGATCCGGTAGGTGAGCTGGTGCACGTTGAGGTCGGAGGTGTCGATGATCAGGTCGGCCTCGCTGCGCAGGTCGGCCAGGACCTCCCGCTCCCGCTGCAGGCCGTCGAGGAGCCGGCCCCCGGCCTGCAAGGGGTGCGGCCGCCGGGCCGCCTCCTGCCGCCGGACCAGGACGTCGTCCGACGCCTCGAGGAACACCAGCGTCGCGTGGCGGTTGCCGATCTTGCCCTTGGCCAGGTTGGCGCGGAGGGACCCGAAGAAGGCCCCGGAGCGCACGTCGACCACCACCGCGATCGGCTGCCGCAGCCCCCGGCTCTCGTCGACCAGCCGGACCACGTCCTTGAGAAGGCTCGGCGGCAGGTTGTCGACGACGTAGAAGCCGAGGTCCTCCAGCTCCTTGGCGGCCGTGCTGCGACCGGCGCCGGTCATCCCGGTGACCACCACCAGCTCGCCGCGCGTCTGGTCCGTCACGCCTAGCCCTCCTCGATCTCGCCGGTCGCGGTGTTGACGGAGACAGTCTGGCCGCTCCCGGCCGCGACGGCATCCTTGATCGCCGACGCGGTGCGGGTCCCGATGCCTGGGACCTGCGCGATGTCGTCGACGCTCGCGGCGCGCAGCTTCTTGAGGGACCCGAAGTGCTTGAGCAGGGTCTTGCGACGGACCTCGCCGAGGCCGGGCACATCGTCGAGCAGGCTCTCGACCATCGACTTCGACCGTCGGCTCCGGTGGTGGGTGATCGCGAACCGGTGGGCCTCGTCGCGGATCCGCTGGAGCAGGTAGAGCCCCTCGCTGGACCTCGCCATGATCACCGGATCCGGCTCGCCGGGGAGCCACACCTCCTCCAACCGCTTGGCCAGGCCGCAGACCGGTACGTCGTCGATCCCGAGCTGCGCCAGGGCGTCCTTTGCGGCCGCCACCTGCGGCGGGCCGCCGTCGACGACGACGAGCCCGGGGGCGTAGGCGAACTTGCGGGGCCGGCCGGTTTCGGGGTCGACCAGCATCGGCCCCTCCTCACCGTCTCCCGAGAGCACGACCTCGCCGCGCGCCTGCTCGTCGAGCAGCCGACGGAACCGACGGGTGATCACCTCGTGCATCGACGCCACGTCGTTCTGGCCTTCGACTCCCCTGATGATGAAGCGGCGGTACTCGCTCTTGCGGGGCAGTCCGTCCTCGAACACCACCATCGAGGCCACCACCTCGGTGCCCTGCAGGTTGGAGACGTCGTAGCACTCGATCCGCAGCGGCACCTCGTCGAGGGCCAACGCCAGCTGGATCTCCTCGAGGGCGCGGTTGCGGGTCGTGAGGTCACTGGCCCGCTTCGTCTTGTGCAGCACCAGCGCCTGACCGGCGTTGCGGGCCACCGTCTCCTGCAGCGACTTCTTGTCGCCGCGCTGCGGCACCCGGATCCGGACTCTGCTCCCCCGGAGGTCGCTGAGCAGGCGCTCGAAGGTGACCGCGTCGGGAGGCATCGCCGGCACCAGGATCTCGCGGGGGATCGTCTCAGCGTCACCGGCGTAGAGCTGCAGCAGGAAGTCCTCGACCAGCTCGGGGGTGCCGCCCTCGTCGACGCGGTCGGCGACCCAGCCGCGCTGGCCGCGGATGCGTCCTCCGCGGACGTAGAAGATCTGGACCGCGACCTCGAGGGGGTCCTCCGCGAGGGCGATGACGTCGGCGTCGGTGCCGTCGCCGAACACCACCGCCTGCTTCTCGAGCGCCTTCTCCATGGCGGCGAGGTCGTCGCGCAGCCGGGCGGCCTTCTCGAAGTCCTCGGCCTCGGAGGCGGCGTACATCTCCTTGCGGATCCGCTTGACGAACGCGGCGGTCTGGCCGCCCATGAAGTCGCAGAAGTCGTCGACGATCCGGCGGTGGTCCTCGGCGCTGATGTTGCCGACGCACGGCGCGGAGCACTTGTCGATGTAACCGAGCAGGCAGGGCCGGCCGATCTGGGACGAGCGCTTGAAGACGCCGTTGGTGCATGAGCGCATCGGGAACACCCGCAGCAGCAGGTCGACCGTCTCCCGGATCGCCCAGGCGTGGCTGTAGGGGCCGAAGTACTTGGTGCCCTTCTTCTTCGCGCCGCGGCCCACCATCACCCGCGGGAACTCGTCGCCGACGGTCACCGCCAGCCACGGGTAGGACTTGTCGTCGCGGTACTTGACGTTGAAGCGGGGGTCGAACTCCTTGATCCAGGAGTACTCGAGCTGGAGCGCCTCGACCTCGGTGCTGACGGTCGTCCACTCGACGCTGGCCGCGGTGGTGACCATCGTCGCGGTCCGCTGGTGCAGGTTGCCGATGTCCTGGAAGTACGACGACAGCCGGGCGCGGAGGTTCTTGGCCTTGCCGACGTAGACCACCCGGCCCTGGGTGTCACGGAATCGGTAGACACCCGGCTGGGTCGGGATCGACCCCGGCTCGGGACGGTACGACGCGGGGCGGCGCGCTGAGTCTCGGTGCGCTGGGGATCTGGGCACGCTCCAACCCTACGGTCCGGTTGGGACAGACCGGCGCGGCTCCCCGGGGCGATTTGTCGAGTCCTTTACTCTAGTTTTCATGCTCAGTCGGGACCTCTACGGCTACGCCCTCAGCACCGGGCCCGAGGCCGGCTCTGCCTACGTCCGCGGCGTGCGCGATCTGCTGTGCCTGCGCTCGGGCGCCGTCGAGGCCGCGGCCGAGTCGATCGCCCACGACCCTCGTTTCGCCCTGGGGCACGCTGCGCTCGCGCTGCTCGGACACGAGCTGTGCGCCCCGGTGGACGTCGGGGGACGACTGCGCGATGCCGTCCTCCACTCCGTGAGCGGCACGCCCCGCGAACGCAGCCACGTCCACGCCGTGGACGCCCACGTGCGCGGCGACTCCCGGGCCCTCATCGCCCACCTGGCCGCTATCCCCGAGACGCTCTCCTCCTGTCGATCGCGGTCCCGACGATTGCCTTCGCCGGAGTGACGGAGGTGCCCGAGGAAGCCTGGTCGATCGTCGAACGCGCCGCGCCGGCGTATGGCGACGACTGGTGGTTCACCGGACTCCTCGGCTTCGTCCGCCAGGAGCAGCGTCGGTTCGACGAGGCGATGGCGCTCTCCTGTCGTTCGCTGGACGAGGAGCCGAGCGCCGGACACTCGGCGCACGCCCGAGCCCACGCGCACTACGAGACCGGGGACCACGCTGGCGGGCTCGCCTGGATGGACGGCTGGCTGACCGGTGACGGTGCGGCCACCCAGAGCCTCACCCACTTCTCCTGGCACGCCGCACTGCACGAGCTCTCCCTGGGCGACCTGGACGCCGTCCGCCGCCGCTACGACGCGCAGCTGCTGCCCGAGGCCGGACTCGGCTGCCGCGCGCTCGTGGACAGCGGCTCGCTGCTCTTCCGCTGGGCCATCACTCCTGGAGCGGACGACGTCCCCGACCTTCGTGCGGTCACCGCGGTCACCGACCGAGAACTCCTGGAGCGGCCGGCAACGCCGTTCGTTGCCATGCACGCGGCCGTCACGATGCTCGCCCTCGGGGACCGCGACGGGCTGGTCAACCTCACCCGGTGGGCGACCGGCCACGCGCACCCGATCCACCGTGAGGTCGTGGCCCCGCTCGGGACGGCGCTGCTGCAGATGGAGGCGCGGGCGGTACTCCGAGGCAGCGGACGCGCTGGCCAGGCTCGGCAGCCGCAGCCCTCGGCTCGGCGGCTCCGACGCGCAACGGGAGATCCTCGAGGAGGCCCGGATCTGCGCGCTGCTGCGCGCGGACCGGTACGACGACGCACGGCGGGTGCTCGACGCCCGCCTCGACCGACGTCGGTCACCGCGGGACGAGCGCTGGCGAGCCGAGTGCCGCCCGGCGAGGCGACACCTCGATTCAGGCGCGAAGGATCGAGCGCGCCCTTGACGCGGATCTTCACGGGGTCGAGGCCGGTGGTGGCCGGCCCGGTGGTGACGTCGCCGGTCGCGGCGTCGTACTGGCTGCCGTGGAAGAGGCAGGTGATGGTGTTGTCGGCCACCTTGCCGACCGTCTGGCCCTGGTGCTTGCAGATGGCGGAGAAGGCCTTGAACTCCCCCTCGCTGGGCTGGGTGATCACGATCCGCGACGTCGGTGAGGATGATGCCGCCGCCGACGGGGATCTCGTCGGTCGACGCCAGACGCGTTGGCAGCTCCTTGGCGTCCTTGGGGTCCTTCACCTGCTTGCTGGGCTTCGACTTGCTGGGCTTGCTCGGCGTCGAGGCTCGGGGAGTCGTCGGTGGGAGAAGGCTCGGTGGCTCGTGGCTGGCTCTCCTCGCCACCGCACCCTGCCAGGACGGCCGCGACGCCGAGCGCCGAGAGCCCCTGGAAGACGATGCGCCGCGAGGGGCGTTGCTCGCTCTCGGGGTCGGATCGCGCGAGCGATTCTGTGGGGTGATTCATCCGGCTCCACGCTGGACCAGGCACCCCTGGTGGGTGCAGACGGCGGTGAAGGCCTTGAAGTCGCCGGGCGCCGGCTGGGTCACCACGACCTTCTGCTCCGGGAAGACGGTACCGCTGCCCTCGGGCACGTCGGCCGTCGACCCGACCACCTGACCGCCGACCTCGATGTCCTGGCCCTGCACCGAGACGGACTCGGAGGCCAGGGCCAGAGGTGGCCGGGCCGCCCAGCACCGCGCCGTCGACCGCGGAGAAGATGCTGCCGTGGCAGCCGCAGCGGATGGTGGGACCGGACGGCGCGTCGCCGGCGGTCGACTCGCTCGCGCTCTCGCCGCCGCAGGCGGCGAGCACTGGCGCGCCCAGGCCGACGGCGGTGACCCCGCCGAGCACATGCCGGCGGGACAGTGAGTCGGTGCGTCTGCGGGTCGTCATCGTCGGGCTCCCCTCGTCTCGGGTGATGCTACTTCTTCCGCGTCGACCGCTTCCGCGGTTTGGTCCGCGGTGGGGCCGCCGCCAGGATCGGGGCGAGGAACTGTCCGGTGTAGCTGTCGGGGTTGGCCGCGACCTCCTCCGGCGTGCCCTCGGCGATGACCATGCCGCCGCGGGACCCGCCCTCGGGACCCATGTCGACCACCCAGTCGGAGGTCTTGATCACGTCGAGGTTGTGCTCGATGACCAGGACGGTGTTGCCCTTGTCGACCAGGCTGGACAGCACACCCAGCAGCCGGCGGATGTCCTCGAAGTGGAGGCCCGTCGTCGGCTCGTCGAGCACGTAGACGGTGCTTCCGGTGGACCGCTTCTGGAGCTCGGAGGAGAGCTTGACCCGCTGCGCCTCCCCGCCGGAGAGGGTGGTGGCGGGCTGGCCGAGCCGGACGTAGCCGAGCCCGACCTCGCACAGGGTCTTCATGTGGCGGGCGATCGCCGGAACCGCGGCGAAGAACTCCGCGGCCTCCTCGATGGGCATGTCGAGGACCTCGGCGATGGTCTTGCCCTTGTAGTGGACCTCGAGCGTCTCGCGGTTGTAGCGCGCTCCGTGGCAGACCTCGCAGGGGACGTAGACGTCGGGCAGGAAGTTCATCTCGATCTTGATCGTGCCGTCGCCCGAGCAGGCCTCGCAGCGTCCGCCCTTGACGTTGAACGAGAAGCGCCCCTGGAGATAGCCGCGCATCTTCGCCTCGGGCGTGGATGCGAAGAGCTTGCGGATGTGGTCGAACACGCCGGTGTACGTCGCCGGGTTGGACCGCGGCGTCCGCCCGATCGGGGACTGGTCGACGTGGATCACCTTGTCGACCTGGTCGGTCCCGCTGAGCTTCTTGTGCCGCCCGGGCACCGCTCGCGAGCCGTAGATCTGCTTGGCCAGCGCGGTGTAGAGGATGTCGTTGACCAGGGTCGACTTGCCGGAGCCCGACACCCCCGTCACCGAGACGAAGAGCCCGAGCGGGAAGGACACGTCGATGTCCTGCAGGTTGTGCTCATGGGCGCCGTGGACGGTGAGGTCGCGGCCCTTCGCCCGCGGGCGGCGTACGGCGGGGAGGGGGATCTCGCGGCGGCCGGAGAGGTACTGGCCGGTGAGGGAGTCGGCGTGCTCCAGCAGGCCCTGCACGGAGCCGGTGTGGACGATCTGGCCGCCGTGCTCGCCGGCGCCGGGCCCGATGTCGACGACCCAGTCGGCGGTGCGGATGGTGTCTTCGTCGTGCTCGACCACGATCAGGGTGTTGCCGAGGTCGCGCAGCCGGACCAGGGTCTCGATCAGCCGGTGGTTGTCGCGCTGGTGGAGACCGATCGAGGGCTCGTCGAGGACGTAGAGCACGCCGACCAGCCCGGCGCCGATCTGGGTGGCGAGCCGGATCCGCTGGGCCTCGCCGCCGGACAGCGAGCCGGAGGGACGCTCGAGGGAGAGGTAGTCGAGGCCGACGTCGAGCAGGAAGTTGAGCCGCTCCTGGATCTCCTTGAGCACGCGCTCGCCGATCTGCTTCTCGCGCGGCGACAGGTCGAGGCCGCGCAGGAAGTCGGCGGTCTCGTTGATCGGCAACCGGCAGACGTCGGCGATGCTCCAGAGACCCTCGGCGGTGGTCGAGCTGAGCGTGACCGCGCGGGACACGGGCTTGAGGCGGGTGCCCTCGCAGGCGGGGCACGGCACCTCGCGCATGAAGCCCTCGAAGCGCTCGCGGCTGGTGTCGGACTCGGCCTCGCGGTGCCGCCGCTCGATGTAGCTCTGGACCCCCTCGAACTCGGCGTAGTAGGCCCGCTGGCGGCCGTAGCGGTTGCGGGTGACCACGTGGACCTTGGTCGCGTGGCCGTGGAGGAGCGACTTCCTGGCCTTGGGGGTCAGGTCCTCCCAGGGGGTGTTGAGGTCGAAGCCGAGCTCGTCGCCGAGCGCACCCATCAGCCGCAGGAAGTAGTCGGCGACGTGGGCCTGGCTCCAGGGCTGGATCGCGCCCTCGCCCAGCGTCGCCTGCGGGTTGGGTACGACGAGCTCAGGATCGACCTCCATCCGGGTGCCGAGGCCGTGGCACTCGGGGCAGGCCCCGAACGGGGAGTTGAACGAGAACGACCGGGGCTCGAGCTCGTCGGTGTCGATGGTGTGCTCGTTGGGGCACGACATCTTCTCGGAGAACCGCAGCTCGCGATCGGGATCCTTGGCGTCGAGGTCGACGAAGTCCAGCAGCACCAGGCCGCCGGCGAGGTTGAGGGCGGTCTCGACCGAGTCGGTCAGCCGCCGCTTGGCGGAGCCCTTGACCGCGAGCCGGTCGACGACGACCTCGATCGTGTGCTTCTTCTGCTTGTCCAGCGTCGGCAGGCCTGCGTCGAGCGTGTGGATCTCGCCGTCGACCCTGCGCCCGCGAGAACCCCTGCGTCTGGAGCTGCCGGAACAGCTCGACGTACTCCCCCTTGCGGCCGCGGATGACCGGGGCCAGCACCTGGAAACGGCGACCGTCCTCGAGGGCGAGCACCTTGTCGACGATCTGCTGGGGCGTCTGGCGCTCGATCCGGGCGCCGCAGGTCGGGCAGTGGGGGTGGCCGATCCGGGCGTAGAGCAGGCGGAGGTAGTCGTAGACCTCGGTGATGGTGCCGACCGTCGAACGCGGGTTGCGCGACGTGGACTTCTGGTCGATCGAGACCGCCGGCGAGAGCCCCTCGATGAAGTCGACGTCGGGCTTGTCCATCTGGCCGAGGAACTGGCGGGCGTAGGCCGAGAGGGACTCGACGTAGCGGCGCTGGCCCTCGGCGAAGATGGTGTCGAAGGCGAGGCTCGACTTGCCCGGAGCCCGACAGTCCGGTGAAGACGATGAGGGAGTCACGGGGCAGGTCGAGCGAGACGTCCTTGAGGTTGTGCTCCCGGGCTCCCCGGATGATGAGCTGTTCCGCCACGTGTGTCCCTCGACTTCGACCCGGTGCCATCTAATCCAGATTGTTCGAACAAGTGTTCGTCATCCTACGTCGCGACACAAGCCGCCACGCCACGTATCTCACCTTCTCACGGGCCACCGACAACCCTGCTGGCGAGCCGCAGCCGCAGGGGGTAAGGATGGGCGCATGGCCGACGACAACAGCGTCAAGACCCAGCAGCTCGAGGAGCTCCAGGAGGCGACCAACCGCCTGGTCCGCACCGTGGACGGGTTCCAGGGAGACGACTGGACCGGGCCGTCCGGCCTGCCGGGGTGGACCCGCGCCCACGTCGTCGCCCACCTGGCGCTCAACGCCGAGGGTCTCGCCGGCGCCCTGACCGGGATCGTCCAGGACGAGCCGGCGCCGATGTACTCCTCCCAGGAGGACCGCGACCGCGACATCGAGGAGCTCGCCGGTGGCGGCGACCCGGCCGAGCTCCGCGAGCGGCTGCTGGCGGGTGCACCTTGTACGCCGACGCCTGGACCGCCCTCCCCGACGACGCCGGCGGTGCCACCTTCGAGAGAACCGCGGGCGGCCCCACGATCCCGGCCGGAGCCACTCTCGGGATGCGGCTGCGGGAGGTGGAGATCCACCACGTCGACCTGGACGCCGGTTACGCCCGCACCGACTGGCCGCCCCGCTTCTGCGAGATCCTGCTCGGCTCGATGACCCGGCGGGAGTGGGCCGAACCGTTCGCGGTCGCGCCCACCGACCTCGACGGCACCTGGGCCTTTGGCGAGGGCACGGGCCCGACCGTTTCCGGCACCGCCGCCGACCTCGGCTGGTGGCTGACCGGCCGGGGATCCGGCGAGGGGCTCACCACAGACCGCGGTGAGCCCCTCCCGAACGTCGGCGCCTGGTAGGTCAGCTTCGGCCGTTGTCTCCCGGCCGCGAGATCGTCGTGCCGTCGTACTGCAGGTTGTCGATGTAGTGGACGATGCCGTCCGGCGGGTAGGCATACCCGGAGTCGCTCACGACGAAGGCCGACGTCACCGTCGCGCCCGGGTGGCAGGCGAGCACGTCGGCGTAGGTCCCGGCGAACCGGAACACGCACATGCCGCCGTAGATGTCCCAGTTGTGTCCGTTGCCGTCCAGCTCGGTCCAATCGTCCCGCACCCAGGCCAGCGGACGGAGCTCGGCCCGACCACCGTTCACTGAACCTGATGACCAGCCGGGGTGAGCCCAGGCTCGGGCCAGTGTCCGTGGAGTAGAAGTCGAACGAAGGCGCTTCTGTGGGTGCCGGACGCCCCTCCTCGTGGTGCAGGTCGATCCCGGCAAAGTTGATCGGCTCGGTCGCCAGGTCGAAGAACGGCACGTCGAGCTTCATCGAGTGCTTGTCGCCGCTGTCGGGGTTGGACTGCTCGACTGACCAGTGCGCCTTCCCCTCGGCTCCCTGGAAGAAGCTGACGCTCGGCTCAGTGCGTGCTGCAGCTTCGGCCGGCAGTGTCCCCAGGGTGATGGCTGCGGCGCCTGCTGCGGCCATCGCGATCAGTTGGCGGATCGGCTTGCTCATGGTGTTCCCCCGTGTTCTCAGATGTGTCTGGACAGTGAGGTGACGAGGGAAACGGTGGTTCATGACGCAGTGGTTCATGACGCAGTGATTAGGGTGGGTTGATGGCCACTTACACCGGCATCGTCACCCCGCGCGGCCTGCCGGACGTCCGCGAGCTCGAGCACGTCACCATCACCAAGTACGCCGTCGACCCCAAGATGGCCAACAACTGCTACCTGCTCACCAGCAAGCCCGACGGGTCCAACCTGCTGATCGACGCCGCCGACGGCGCCGAGAGCCTGATCCAGCTCTGCGACGGCGCCCTCGACACCATCGTCACGACTCACCAGCACTGGGATCACCACCGCGCCCTGGCCGAGATGGTGGAGATGACGGACGCGACTACGGTGGCCGGCACGCCGGACGCCGACGCGATCACGGAGCAGACCGGCGTCACGATCGACCGGCGGGTAGGCGACGGCGACACGGTCACCGTCGGGAGCTGCTCGCTCGAGGTGATCCGGCTGACCGGCCACACCCCGGGATCGATCGCGCTCCTGTACGACGACCCCGACGGCCACCCGCACCTGTTCACCGGCGACTCGCTGTTCCCCGGCGGCGTCGGCAACACGTTCGGGGACTCCGACGCCTTCCGGCAGCTGATCGAGGACGTCTCGACCAAGCTGTTCGACCGGCTCCCCGACGACACGTGGTTCTACCCCGGGCACGGTGACGACTCGACCATCGGCGCCGAGCGACCGCACGTGGCGGAGTGGCGCGAGCGCGGCTGGTGAGCAGCGCTCGCTCCCGATCTCCTCGGCCCCGAGCTCCTCAGACCCGGGCGAGCACCGCCGCCAACGGCTCGGGTACGCGGTCGGGCTCCAACGCCTCGACCAGCAGCGCCGCGTAGCGCGCCTTGCGCCCGGACCGGACCCCGAGGAAGCGCCGGAGCACCGCCTCGCGCGTCCAGTCGCGCTGGGCGGGCATGCCCGCCAGGAGCCGCAGCGAGCGCGCCTCACCCGCCGCCTCGATGACGGCTTCGACGCACTCGACGCCGAGCGCGCGGATCAGCTCGTCCTCCAGATCCGCCGAGCACTTGTAGAAGCCCAGACCTGACGGTCCGTCGGGCTCGAGGGCGGCGCCCAGCCCGCCCGCCGCCAGGCCGTGCCGGAGCTTGGCCTCCTCGGCGGCGTCGTACAGCCCAGCAAGCGGGACGCCGAGCCCGTGCGGCCCGTATCGCGACGCGAAGGTCCGCGTGTTGGTGATCCCGCCCATCGCGACGACGTCGATGCCCTCGGCCGCGAGGTCCCGACCCAGCTGCACCGCGAGGGTGTGCAGCGCCACCCGGTCGCTGTTGCCCTCGACGAGCACGACGGCGCGCAGCGTGTTCACCTCACCATTAGGTGCACAGCACGTCAGCCGGTCAACTGCGTTTGGGTCAGATCGCCGAGGCAAGCAGGCTCAGTGGTAGGTGATCGACACCTTGTCGGTGACCGGCACCGACTGGCAGCCCAGCCGGATGCCCTCCTCGAGGTCCTCGTCGTCGAGGACGTCGTTGTGGAGCATCTTGACCTCGCCCTCGAGCACGCGGCAGGCGCAGGCGGAGCACTCCCCCTCGCGGCAGGAGAACGGCGCCTTGATGCCCTTCGACTCCAGGTGCTCGAGGAGCTTGGTGCCGGGCATCCAGTCGTCGAAGGAGTAGGTCTCCCCGTCCAGCTCGACCTCCAGCGCCACCGGCTCCTGGGGCTGGGCCGCAGCGGCGTCCTCGGCCACGTCCTCTTCGTCGGTGTCCGCGGCGGTCATCTCGCCCTCGGCCACCTCGACGTCGTGCAGGTCGCCGAACGGGTTGCCGCCCAGGGAGATGAACTTCTCCTGGTGCCGGCGGGCCCGCGGGAAGTCGAGCTCGCGCAGCGCGGCCACGGTCGCCTTCATGAACGGCGCCGGCCCGCAGACGAAGGCGTCGTAGGAGGAGTACGGCGTCGCGAACGCCTTCATCTGCTCCTGGCTGGGCAGCTCCTGGACCGACTCGAGCCAGTGCACGACCAGCAGCCGGTCGGGGTGCTCGGCGGCCAGCGAGGTCAGGGCCGACCCGAAGATCACCGACTGCTCGTCGCGGTTGGCGTAGAACAGCACGATCTTCCCGCTGCCCTTCAGCAGCGCCGTGCGCAGGATCGACATGACCGGCGTGATCCCCGATCCGCCGGCGAACAGCAGCAGGTCGGCGTCCAGCGAGGCCGGGGTGAAGATCCCGCTGGGCGGGAGCACGCGCAGGGTGTCGCCCGGCTGGAGGTTGTCGACCAGCCAGTTGGAGGCGTAGCCGTCCTCGGTCCGCTTGACCGTGATCGTCGGCGGGCCGTCCTCGGCCGGGCTGCTGCACAGCGAGTAGCAGCGGGCGGCGACGCCGGTCTGCTCGCTGGGTACGGCGACGGTGAGGAACTGACCGGGCTTGTAGTCGAAGTGCTCGACCACGTCCTCGGGGACCTCGAACGAGATCGAGCGGGCGTCGTCGGTCTCCTCGACGACGTCGAGGACCTTCAGCTCGAAGGACTCTCAGTATCCATCTTCGGCCCCGATCGACAGCCGGCCCTCGCGCACTGCTGCGTCGATGCTGGCCGCGAGGCGCGGGACACGACGCATGGACCCGTCGTCCGCCGGGCTCGCCCGACATCCGCGCGAACACCTGGCACTCCCCCAGCGCCTCGGTGCTCCACTGGATCGAGGTGTGGTGCTCGCTGTTCTTCTTCACGCCCACCCGGGCGAGGCAGTCCAGGCAGGCGACCTCGACCATCCGGGCGCGGCGTGTAGAGGCGCTGGTCCTCCAGCGTGTCCGCGCTGGTGGGGACGAAGGACGGCATCAGGCGTCCGCCGAAGCCTTGTCCTCGGCTGCCTCTCTGCGCTCGCGGGCCAGGTTCGCCTCCACCTCGGCGTGCCAGAACTCGTTGGCCTTGGTGGTGTCCACCTCGAACTCGAAGCGCTCGGTCATCTCGGGGGTGACGTCGTCCTTGTCGACGTAGAACTGCTCGTACCACCGCCGCAGCTGGTAGACCGGCCCGTCCTCCTCGCAGAGCAGGGGGTTCTGCACCGGCGCCTTGTTCAGCCAGATCTCGACGTCCTGCATGAAGCCCTCGCCGAACATGTCGGAGTACTTCTTCGCGATGTAGTTGGCGGTCTTCTCGTCGAGCCCCTCGGGCTTCTTCACGCACAGGCCGTACTGCAGCTTGAAGGAGTTCTGCGAGGTCGGGACGTGGCAGTTGACCAGGATGACGTCGGTGATGAAGCCCTTGTAGTCGGTGTTGAGCCAGTTGATCATGTACGACGGCCCGTAGTAGGTCGCCTCCGACTTCAGGACCAGGTCCTCGTCGCCGTACCCCTCCGCCTGCATGTCCGGCCGTCCGGTCGACTCCATGAACTGGGTCGCCATGTGGTCCTCGAAGACGTTGCGGAAGTTCGTGGGGAACGCGAAGTGGATGTAGAAGAAGTGGGCCATGTCGACGACGTTGTCGATGATCTCGCGGCAGTGGGAGTTGTCGACGTCGATGACGTTCCAGGTCCAGTCGGTCCACTCGTCGGTGCCGATGCCCGGCAGCTCCGGCGGCAGGATCTCCTCGTCGGCCGCGCCGCCCTCCGCGTCGTGCCAGACCAGCAGCTGGTCGTTGCGCACGACGGCGGGGTACTTCTGCGTGCGTGCGCGCAGCGGCACCCGGCGGGCGTAGGGGATCTGCTTGCACTTGCCGTCGCCGCCCCACCGCCAGTCGTGGAAGGGGCAGGCGATCTCGTCGCCCTTGACGGTGCCCTGGGTCAGGTCGCCGCCCATGTGCCGGCAGTAGCCGTCGAGCACGTGGAGGTCGCCCTGGGAGTCGGACCAGACGACGAGCTTGCCGCCGAAGGCCTCGACCGCGTGCGGCTTGCCGTCCTGGAAGTCGCCGGCGAGCCCCAGGCAGTGCCAGCCACGGGCGAACCGCTCCGGCGGGGTGCCGTGGTCGAGCAGTCTCGTGTCAGTCATGGGCCCAGTATGGACCAAAACGAGAACACGTTCTAGTCTGACGGGATGCACGTCGCGCTGACCCCCGAACAGGAACGCCTCCGCGACGAGCTGCGCGAGTACTTCGCCGCCCTGGTCACCCCCGAGGTCCGCGCCGGGCTCGCCGCCGCCTCCGGCGAGTTCGGCGACGCCGGGGTCTACAAGGACGTGATCCGCAAGCTCGGCGCCGACGGCTGGCTCGGGATCGGCTGGCCGAAGGAGTACGGCGGCCAGGCCCGCTCCATGGTCGAGCAGCTGATCTTCACCGACGTGGCCGCCGTCGCCGGCGTCCCGATCCCCTACCTGACCCTGAACACCGTCGGGCCGACGATCATGCGCTACGGCACCGACGAGCAGAAGGAGTACTTCCTGCCGCGGATCCTGGCCGGCGAGCTGCACTTCTCGATCGGCTACTCCGAGCCCGGCTCCGGCACCGACCTCGCCAGCGCTCAAGACCCGCGCGGTGCATGGAGGGCGACGAGTGGGTGATCAACGGGCAGAAGATGTGGACCTCCCTGATCCAGTACGCCGACTGGATCTGGCTGGCCTGCCGCACCGACCCCGACCTGCCCGCGGCACAAGGGACTCTCGATGATCCTGGTGCCGGCCGACGCCGACGGCTTCTCCTACACCCCGGTGCACACGGTGGCCGGGGTCGGCACCAGCGCGACGTACTACGAGGACGTGCGCGTGCCGGCGTCGCAACCTGGTCGGCGAGCTCAACGGCGGCTGGTCGCTGATGACCAACCAGCTCAACCACGAGCGGGTCGCCCTCACCTCCGCGGCACCGCTGACGCACTCCCTCGGCCTGGTCCGCGCCTGGGCGCAGGAGACCAAGAACCCGGACGGGCAGCGGGTGATCGACCAGGAGTGGGTGCAGATCCTGCTCGGCCGGGCCCATGCCCGGATCGAGATGCTCACGCTGCTCAACTGGAAGCTCGCCGCCGCGCCGATCGACGACCTCTCCCCCGCCGCAGGCTCCGCCACCAAGGTCTACGGCTCCGAGCTCGCCACCGAGGTCTACCGCTCGCTGATGGAGATCGTCGGGCCGAACGCGCTGGTCGCCGCCGACTCCCCCGGCGCCGTACTGGCCGGCCGGCTCGAGCGCTACCACCGCTCCGCGCTGGTGATGACGTTCGGCGGCGGCACCAACGAGATCCAGCGCGACATCATCGGCTACGTCGGCCTCGGCCTGCCGGCCGCAGGCGTGAAGGGTTAGGGTAGACTGCCATGGACTTCACGTTCACCCCCGAGCAGGACGAGGCCGCCGAGCTGGCCGCCCGCATCCTGAAGGACCGCGCCACCAACGAGCGGATGAAGCAGGTCGAGGCCGACGGCGACCGGTTCGACCGCGAGCTCTGGGCCGAGCTGGGCTCGGCCGGACTGCTCGGCCTCGCCCTCCCGGAGGAGTACGACGGCGCCGGACTCGGCCTGATCGAGCTGTGCCGGGTCCTGGTCGAGGTCGGCCGCACCGTCGCCCCCGTCCCGCTGGTCGCGCACGGCGCCGCCGGCCGTCTCATCGCCGAGCAGGGCACGGCGGACCAGAAGCAGGCCTGGCTGCCCGGCGCCGCCTCGGGTGCGCGACTGCTCACCGCGGCCGTCGCCGAGGACCGCGAGTCCCTGCCGCAGCATCCGCCGACCACGGCGCGACACGGACGACGACGGCTGGACCCTGAACGGCGTGAAGACGCTGGTCCCGACCGGGACCCGCGCCGACCTGCTTCCTGGTCACGGCGACGACGCCGTCCGGGTCGGGCGTCTTCCTCGTCGAGCCGGGCGCCGACGGCGTGACCGTGCTGCCCCAGCGGACCAGCGACGGCGACCTCGCCGCCCGGGTCGAGCTCCACGACGTCGCCTCGGCGAGCGACGCCCTGCTCGGCGACGGCCGACGGTGCCGCCGCCACGGCTCGGCCAGCTCCTGCTCGCTGGCCGCCTGCGCCGAGCAGCTCGGCGTCACCGAGGGCGCGCTCGCGCTGACCGTCGGCGTACGCGAAGGAGCGCGAGCAGTTCGGCCGGCCGATCGGCACCTTCCAGGCCGTCTCGCAGCGGCTGGCCGACGGCTACATCGACGTCCTCGGCCAGCGCCTCACCCTGTGGCAGGCGGCCTGGCGGCTCGAGGAGGGCCTGCCGGCCGACACCGAGATCGCGGTCGCGAAGCTGTGGGCGGCCGACGCCGGCCACCGGCTCGCGCACACGACCGTCCACGTCCACGGCGGCGTCGGCATCGACCTGGACGGCGAGGCCCACCGCTTCTTCACGACCGCCAAGCGCTTCGAGTTCGCCTACGGCGGGACGACCGAGCAGGCGCTGCCGTCGGCCGGGCCCTCGCCGCCGAGCCGGCCAGCCCACCTGCCTGACCTCGACGTTGACGACGCTCCGGCAGCTCCTCCTCGACCGGGCCGGCGACGACCGCCCCGGCCTCGCCACCCGGGACCGCACCTGGACCTGGGCCGAGCACGTCGCCGAGGCCGCCGCGCGGGCGACGGCGCGTGCGCACGCTGCTGGACGAGGACCGGCCACCCCACGTCGGCGTGCTGCTCGACAACACCGCCGAGATGGCGATGGCCCTGTCGGCAGCCGCGCTCGGTGGTCACGTGGTCGTCGGGCTCAACACGACCCGACGGGGTGAGTCGCTGCTCGCCGACATCCGCACCGGCGACTGCCAGGTCGTGCTCACCGACGCGGCCACGCCGACCTGCTCGACGGGCTGGACCTCGGCGACGTGCGGGTGCTCCGGGTGGACGCGCCGGAGTGGCCGAGCTGGTCGCGCAAGCGCTCCTCCGGGGTTCGAGACGGTCGCCAGGCGCCTGCTCGAGACCACCGGACGACGACAGCCTGTTCATGCTGATCTTCACCTCGGGCACCAGCGGCGAGCCGAAGGCGGTCCGGGTGACGCACGAGAAGGTCTGGTTCCCGGGCGTGGTGCTGGCCGACATGTTCTCGATCACCAGCGACGACGTGCTCTACGTGTCGATGCCGCTGTTCCACAGCAACGCCGTGATGTCCGGCTACGCGCTGGCGCTGGTCACCGGCGCCACGCTCGCGCTCGCTGCGAGGTTCTCGGCCAGCGGGTTCCTCGACGACGTGCGGCACTTCGGGGCGACGTACATGAACTACGTCGGCAAGCCGCTGGCCTACATCCTCGCCACCCCTGAGCGCGAGGACGACGCGGACAACCCGCTGCGGCTCGCGTTCGGCAACGAGGCCAACGAGAAGGACATCGCCGCGTTCTCGTCCCGCTTCGGCTGCGAGGTGCGCGACGGCTTCGGCTCCACCGAGAACGCCGTGATCATCTCGCGCGTCGAGGGCACGCCACCCGGCTCGCTCGGGCGCCCCTGGAGGGGGTGAAGGTGCTCGACCGCGAGACCGGCGAGGAGTGCCCGCCCGCCGAGCTCGGACCGGACGGCCGCGTGACCAACCTCGAGGACTGCGTCGGCGAGTTCGTCAACACCGAGGGAGCCGGGCCAGTTCGCCGGCTACTACAACGACGAGGCGGCGACCGCGGAGCGGATGCGCGGCGGGATGTACTGGTCCGGCGACCTCGGCTACCTCGACGCCGACGGCTTCGCCTACTACGCCGGCCGCACCGGCGACTGGCTTCGGGTCGACGGCGAGAACCTCGCGGCCGCGCCGGTCGAGCGGATCCTGCTGCGCCACCCCGACGTCAGCCGGGTCGCGGTGTACGCCGTCCCCGATGCCACCACCGGAGACCAGCTGGTGGCGGCCCTGGTCCTGCGACCCGGCGCGACCCTCGACCCGGCCTCGTTCGAGGAGTTCCTCGCGGCCCAGCCCGACCTCGGGCCCAAGCAGTGGCCCCACCACGTCCGGATCGCCGCGACACTTCCCCAGACCGCCACCAACAAGGTGCTGAAGCGGGAGCTGGTCGACCAGGGGCTCGACGTCACCGACCCCCTCTGGACCCGGGCCGAGCGCGGCACGTCCTACGCCTGAACATGCAGACGCCCCGCGGCGCCGGCCGCGGGGCGTCTGGATTGTTGCGTTCGACGATCAGCCGCCGAAGTTGTACGTCGTGCCGTTGATCTCCCACGAGCGCAGCAGGGCCGAGAGCTCCTGACCGCCGCTGAACCCGGTGGTGATGTAGATGCCGGTGATCTCCTCGTCACCGTGCGCGGCCTTCAGGTCCCCGAACGACTGCTCGGGGCCCTCGCCGGCGTCGTCGTTGTAGCGCCACGTCCCGCTGGTGGCCACCCACTCGTGGAACGGGCCCTCGGCGACGTCCGGGTCGGGCTGCTGGGTGTTCGGCGAGAAGATCGCGCTGTTCTCGCCACCCGCGCCGTTGTCGGTGAAGATCCGCAGGTACGGCGCACCGACCCCGCCGGAGTCGGCGTTCGAGGTGTAACGCGCGTGGTAGACGAGGTTCTCCACCTCGGAGAGAGTCTTCCCGTTCAGGCCGTCGTACAGAACGGATCCTCCGGCGGACCCGCCCTCGGCGTACGGGCCGAACTCCACACCGTCCGGGGTCAGGGAGACACTCTGGTTGGTGGCCGAGAACTCACCGTCGAGGCTGCCGACCTGCTCCTCGGTCTCACCCCCCGTGATCTGGGCGATGAACTGATCGTTGATGTCCCGCCTGTGGACCGCGCCGTCATTGATGTCCTTGGACCGGATCGTTTCGTCCTGGATGTCCGCCGAGGTCACCATGCCTGCGGCAACCGCTGAAGCACCGCCGAAGGCGACGAGCAGTGCGGCCCCCATGGCCACGGCGGAGAGGCGTTCGTTGAGAATCTTCACTGTTTCTCACCCTTTCCGAGCAGGGGGAAGCTCCCCCGGCTGAGTGGAGGGGAGGGATCCCCCACACCCAAGGCACGTTAGGTGGTCTGGACCGCCAAGTCAGTGGGCTGACGGACAAGTTTTCAATCACTTTCGGCTGTCTACTTCGCCGGCAATATTCGCTGGGCGATCGATGATTTCAGCGACTTCCGACGGTCTGTATCTGCAGACAACGAAGCAACTCTCGAAGGTAAAGAGAAGCCGAACCAGGAGGTGAGCACCATGGCCGCAACGATCTTCGCCGAGGTGGAGTCCGGCACCTGCTCCGGCCGGGTCCACCCCCACAACGGCTACTACGCCGGCGACTTCAGCACGCAGCGCTACCACGCGCCGGAGACGCCTCAGCGGAGCAGCGCGCCCACCCCGTTGGTGAGCCGGACCGCGTAGAACCCGGTGTTCCCGTCGGAGTACCAGACCTGACGGTGCGCGACATCCCAGGCCGGCTGCGACATCGCGTAGCCGCCCTGCGCCTTGGGGTTCGCCGGCTTCGACCCCGGACGCATCGGCTTGTTGAAGTAGCCGACCTCGACCGGGCTGCGCAGGTTGCTGATGTCGAAGATGCGCAGGCCGGACGCGATCATCGAGCAGGCGACCAGCTTCGGGTCCTTCGCGTCGGCAGCGAGCAGTAGTGGCCGGCGTACCCCTGCACCGGGGTCATGCGCGCCGGGGTCGTCCTGCTGTGACGCCTTGCGCGCGGCCGGCTGGTGCACCTCCAGCCGCAGGTCGGAGACGACGACCGGGTTGGCGGGGTCGGCGATGTCGATGATCCGGGCCGCGCCGACCGGCGCCTCGGACTGGTCCGCGCCCGCCGGTGAGGTTGTAGTTGGCGAACTCGTCGACCTCGAGCAGGTAGGGGTGGCCGTTGCGGGTGAACGGCTCGGCGACCTGCGGGATCGAGTGCTCCGGCCAGTCCAGGTCGGAGAGCACCCGGACCTCCGGGTCGGGTTCGCCGGTCCTGGATCTCGCTCGACGTCGAGGATCCGCAGCCCCCCGGAGGAGAAGCTGCCGTCGGTCGGGTTGCCGATCTTGGCGACGTACATCGTCCGGCCGTCGCCGGAGAGCCGCAGGCCGTGGTAGTTCACGCCGAACTGCGAAGAACACGGGCTTCGGCGCCGCCGGGTCGCTGACGTCGATCGCGGTGAGGGTCTGCCCGCCGGCGCTGGCGGCCTAGAAGGTCTTCCCGTCCGGGCGCCCAGCCGCTCTCGTGGCCGAGGACGGCGGTCGGCGTCGAGGACAGCAGCTGCGGGTGCCGGCAGTCCTCGCTGACGTCGTAGACGTCGAGCATGCCCGCGTTGGTGGCGGCATTGCCGAGGACGGCGGCGAGCAGGCCCCGCTTCTTGTTCACCAGCACCGACTCGTGCGGGCTCTGCATCGCCGGCGACACCAGCTGGTCGGTCTTCCGCGGCTGCGACGGGTCGCTCATGTCGAGCACGATCACGCCGAGCCCCTCGGCCGCGTTCATCAGGACGTCCTTGGGGAACAGCAGCGTCGAGTCGTAGTAGGCGCACACGCCGCCCGGAGTCGTCGCGGTAGCGCTGCACCTTGAACCCGCCGGTCTGCCCCTGGTGGGCCACCTGCTGGGTGTTGCAGCGGTAGCCCCGGTCGACGCGTCCGGTGTCGTAGTCGCGCTGCGGGACCCGGCCCTGGATGTCGGTCTCCTCCCGGGCGCCCGGGCCGCACGGGGCCTGGGGCGTGGGCGCGGGGAAGCGCGCCGCCGGTGCGCCGAGCCGGTGCCGAAGAGGCCGAAGCAGACCCGCGGCGACGGCGAGCGCCGCGACCACGGTCACGAGTCGGCGCACGGGGTTCTGGGTGTGCTTCATGGGTCCTTCCTTCCCCGTGCGGCGCAAACTATGCCCCGGGGAGGGTGTCGACTAGCTTCCGGCGACGTCGTCGAGCCGGCCGACCGTCTCCTCGAACTCCGCCACGAGCCGGTCCATGACCTCCGCGACGGGGCGCACCTCGTTCATCCGGCCGACGATCTGGCCGACCGGCATCGAGATCGTGTCGGGGTCGTCGCCGCGGTTCATCCGGTTGTGGGCGTCGGCGACGAGGAGGTTCTGCAGCGGCATCGGCAACGGCTCCGGGGCGTCCTCTGCCTCCCAGGCCTCGGTCCACTTCGTCTTGAGCAGGCGGGCCGGCTTGCCGGTGTAGATCCGGGTGCGGACGGTGTCGGAGGATCCGGCGCGCAGGAAGGCGTCGCGGATCCCCATCCCTGCCGACAGGTCGTACTCCTCCACGGTCAGCCAGATCGATCCGGTCCACACGCCCTGGGCGCCCAGGGCGAGCGAGGCGGCGATCTGGCGGCCGGTGCCGATGCCGCCGGCGCCGAGCACGGGTACGGCGGGGCCGACGGCGTCGACGATCTCGGGGGTCAGCACCATGCTGGCGATCTCGCCGGTGTGGCCGCCGGCCTCGTAGCCCTGGGCGACGATGACGTCGACGCCGTTGTGGACGTGGGAGACGGCGTGCTTGGCGGCCCCGGCCAGAGCCGCGACCTTGACGCCGCGGGCGTGTGCCTGCTCGATGACGTCGACCGGTGGCGAGCCGAGGGCGTTGGCGATGAGCACCGGCCGGTGGGCCAGTGCGATGTCGACATGGGAGCGGGCCACCGAGTGCAGCCAGCCCAGCACGCCCTCCCGACCCTCGCCCTCGGGCAACGGCGGCACGCCGAGCTGCTGGAGGGTCCGGTCGACGAAGCTGATGTGCTCGGGCGGGATCATCGCCTGGAGGTCGACGGACGTCCCCTCCGTGGGCATCTTCATGGGCATCACGACGTCGACGCCGTAGGGCTTGCCGTCGGTGTTGTCGTCGAGCCAGGTCAGGGTCTGGTCGAGCTCGTCGGGGTCGTTGAAGCGGACCGCCCCGAGCACGCCGAGGCCACCTGCGCGCGAGACCGCCGCCGCGACCTTCTCACTGGGGGTGAATGCGAAGATCGGCCGCTCGATGCCGAAGACGTCGCAGAGTGGAGTGCGCATCGATCGCCTCAGCCGCCCCGGACACCGGCGAGCTCGGCGGCCTTGGGGTAGTTGGCCTTGCCGGTCGCGTGGCGGGGGATCTCGTCGACCAGGGTCATCGCGCGGGGCAGCTTGTATCCGGAGAGCGACGTACGAAGGAAGCTGCGCAGCTCCTCGAGCTCGGGGGTGGCGCCCTCGCGCGGCTGCACGACGGCCGTCACCGCCTGGCCGTACCTCTCGTCGGGCACGCCCGACCACGAGGACGTCGTAGACGTCGGGGTGGGCCTTGACCGCCATCTCGACCTCTTCGGGGAAGACCTTCTCCCCACCGGTGTTGATGCAGTTGGAGCCCCGGCCGAGCAGCGTGACCTTGTTGTCGGGCTCGATCCTGGCGAAGTCGCCAGGCACCGAGTAGCGAGTGCCGTCGATGGTGATGAAGGTGCGCGCCGACTTCTCCTCGTCCTTGTAGTAGCCGAGCGGCACGCTGCGCCCGCGGGCGAGCCGGCCGACCGCCCCGACGTTCGTGGCCGGGTCGAGGATCGCGGTTGTCCTCGTCGAGGACGACCGACTGCGGGCCGAGCGCGACGACACAGCCCTCGCCCTTGATGTTCTCGGGGTCCTGCAGGCCGGTGCCCTGGAAGCCGGTCTCGGAGGAGCCCACCGAGTCGGTGAAGAAGGTGTTGGGGAAGGCCGCCATCCAGCGCTCCTTGACCGGCCGGCTGAAGATCGCGGCGCTGCTGGCGACCGCCACCAGCGAGGAGCCGTCGAAGTCGCCCTCGCGTGTAGGCCTCGATCAGCGGGCGGGCCATCGCGTCGCCGGTCATGAAGACCAGCTGCACCTGCTCGGCGTCGACGATCTCCCAGGTGCGGACCGGGTCGAAGCCGGGCTCGACGATCGTCAGGTGGCCGGCGAAGAGGTGCATCAGAGTCGCGGCCTGGGCACCGCCGTGCATGAGGGGGCTGAGCGGGAAGGTGACCATCGCCTCGTTGGTGGCGGCCTGCTTGGACTGGTCGAACTCCTCGAGGGGCTCCCCGGTCATGAAGTCGATGCCACCGCCGAGCACGCGCCAGAAGTCGACGTGGCGCCACATGACGCCCTTCGGGTAGCCGGTCGTGCCGCCGGTGTAGACGATGTAGACGTCGTCGTCGCTGCGCTCGCCGAAGTCGCGGTCGGCGCTCTGCCCGCTCGAGCGCGTCGGCCCAGGTGACGCCGTCGTACGACGCCACCAGTCCGGCGCGGCTCCTCGTCCGGTCCGGCGGCTCGGTGGGGTCGGGCATCGACACGATCGTGTGCAGCTTCTCGTGCCGGGGCGCGCACGCCGCCACCCGGGGCGCGTAGCGGCGCTCGTGCAGCAGGGCGACGATGTCGGAGTTGTCGAAGAGGTAGTCGAGCTCGCCCTCGACGTAGCGGTAGTTCACGTTGATGGCGACCGCCCGCACCTTGAAGATCGCCAGCAGGGCGACGACGTGCTCGACGCTGTTCCTGGCGTAGATGCCGACGTGGTCGCCGCGCCCGATCCCCCGGCTCTGCAGGAAATGGGCCAGCCGGTTGGCGTCGGCCTCGATCTCGGAGTACGTCGCCTTGTGGTCGCCGGACTGGATGGCGAACCGCTCTGGGACGACGTCGACGGCGTGCTCGAAGAGGTCAGCGATGTTCAGGGCCACACGCCCGAGACTAGAACACGTTCTTGTTTTTGGCTAGCATCGTTCCCCATGACGGACACCCCCTCCGGCGCCGAGCCGCACTGCCTGGTCGAGCTCGTCGACCACACCCTGGTCGTGACCATGAACCGGCCCGAGAAGCGCAACGCGCTGTCCGGGGAGATGCTCGAGATCATGTCGGAGGCCTGGGACCGGGTGAACTCCGACGACGCGGTCCGGGTTGCGATCCTGACCGGCGCCGGCGGCTCCTTCTGCGCCGGCGCGGACCTCGCCGCGATGAGCAAGTCGGCCCCGACGGACCGGTTCGAGTCCGGCGAGTTCGACCCGTCGCGTGATCAAGTCGCTGCTCAAGGGCTTCCGGCTCACCAAGCCGCTGGTCGCGGCGGTCGAGGGCCCGGCCATCGCGGGCGGCACCGAGATCCTGCAGGCCACCGACATCCGGGTGGCCGGCGAGTCCGCCCGGTTCGGGGTCTCCGAGCCGCGCTGGGGTCTCTACCCGCTCGGCGGCTCCGCCGTGCGGCTCCCCCGCCAGATCCCCTACACGGTGGCGGCCGACCTGCTGCTCACCGGCCGGCACATCAAGGCCCCGGAGGCCCTGTCGCTCGGCCTGATCGGGCACGTCGTACCCGACGGACAGGCGCTGGAGAAGGCGCACGAGATCGCCGGGCATGATCGCGGCCAACGGGCCGCTGGCCGTCCAGGCGGTGCTGAAGACGATCCGCGACTCCGAGGGCAAGCACGAGGACGACTGCTGGGCCGACGACGCGAAGGTCGGCGCCGCCGTCTTCGCCTCGAACGACGCCAAGGAGGGCCCGAAGGCCTTCATGGAGAAGCGGACCCCCGAGTTCACGGGCACCTGACGGCTCAGAGCATCCGGGACACCAGTCGGTCCCGGTCGACGAGCTGGTGCTTGAGCACCAGTCCGAGATGGGTGGCGATGGTGGCGAAGAAGCCGAGGTGGGCCGCGATGTGGAGCGGCAGCAGGTCGTAGCTCACCAGCACCAGCGAGAGGCCGCTGAGGGGAATCACGAAGAGCAGGACCAGCAGCGCCTTCTCCGTCCAGTGCGCCAACGTCCGCTCGCCCGCCGACAGGCTCTCCGCCCACGGCGGCAACCCGGCCGTCCGGCGCCAGACCACGCGGGCCACGGCGAGCGCGAGGACGAGCAACTCCGAGCAGCACGTGGAGCTCGGGAAGGTTGAGCCCCCCGCCGAAGATGTCCCCCGACCCCAGGTCGGAGTACGCCGTACCCAGCGGGTCGTCGGCGCGCGCCTCGAGGCGGTCCTGCCGCTGCTCGCACCGCTCCTCGAGCCGGTCGGACGGACGGTCGCACTCGGCCTTCTCGAACCCACCGTCGTCGGTGCGCATCACGTAGCCGACGACGAACTGCGTGGCCAGCGCAGCCACGGTCACCCAGTGCAGCAGCTTGGTGACCAGGCCGTAGCCGTGCGGGACCGTTCCGGAGTGGCATGGGGTTCAGGCTAGGGCCCGTCTCGCCCGGTCGCAGATTCAGCAGGTCAGCCGATCGCCCGGTCGCCGTCCCAGTACTGCGCCCGCAGCGCCTTCTTGTCCGGCTTCCCGAGCCCGGTGAGCGGCAGGGAGTCGGCCACGATCACCCGCTTCGGTGCCTGCACGGCTCCCTTGCGCTCCTTGACCAGCGCCTGGATCTCGGCGGTGAGCTCGACCGTCGTCGGTCAGCTCGCCGCCCCTCACGGAGCACGACGATCGCGGTGACCGCCTCGCCCCACCGCTCGTCGGGAGTCCCGATGACCCCCACCTGGGCGACCGCCGGAGTGCTCGGCCACGACGTCCTCGACCTCGCGGGGGAACACGTTGAACCCGCCGGTGACGATCATGTCCTTGGTCCGGTCGACGATGAACCAGAAGCCGTCCTCGTCCTCCCGCGCGATGTCACCGGTGTGCAGCCAGCCGTCGTCGCGGAAGGTCTCGGCGGTCTCCTCGGGGAGGTTCCAGTAGCCCCCGGCCAGCAGCGGCCCGGCCACGCAGATCTCCCCCGGCTCCCCCACGGCGACCGGAGACCCGTCCTCGCCCAGCAGCGCGGTCCGGAGCAGCGCCGAGGGCCGGCCGCACGAGGAGAGCCGCTTCTCGTCGTGCTCGCCCTTCGCGAGGTAGCTGATCACCATCGGCGCCTCGGACTGGCCGTAGTACTGCGCGAAGATCGGGCCGAACCGGTCGATCGCCTCCCGCAGCCGGACCGGGTTGATGGCCGAGGCGCCGTAGTAGACCGTCTCCAGCGACGACAGGTCGCGGGTCCGGGAGTCGGGGTGGTCGAGCAGCGCGTAGAGCATCGACGGCACCAGCATGGTCGCGGTGATCCGCTGCTCCTCGATGGTCTGCAGCACCTCCGCCGGGTCGAACCGCGACAGCACGTAGAGGGAGCCGCCCTTGACCACCGTCGGCACGAAGAACGCCGCCCCGGCGTGCGACAGCGGCGTGCACATCAGGAACCGCGGCGCCTCCGGCCACTCCCACTCGGCCAGCTGGACCTGGGTCATCGTGGCCATCGTCTGCGCGGTGCCGATCACGCCCTTGGGCTTGCCGGTCGTCCCACCGGTGTAGGCGATCGAGACGATGTGGTCGGGCGGCAGCAGCTTCGCGGCCAGCGGTTCGCGGCTCGTACGACGCGGCCTCGGCGACCAGGTCGGCGCCGCCACTGCGCTCGCGGCGAGCGCCTCGGGCACCGGGCCGATGGTCAGCACCTGCTCGAGCCCCGGGCACTTCTCCAGCAGGGCCACGGCGCGCTCGGTGAACATCGGGTCGACGATCAGGGTGGTGATGCCGGCGTCGTTGATGACGTAGGCGTGGTCGTCGGCCGAGCCCAGCGGGTGCAGGGAGGTCCGCCGGAAGCCCTGGGTCTGGCCGGCCCCGAGGATGAACAGCACCTCGGGCCGGTTCAGCGCCAGCAGGGCGGCGTGCGAGCCGGTGCCGGCGCCGAGGGCCTCGAAGGCCTGGACGTACTGGCTGATCCGTGCCGCCGTCTCGCGCCCGGTCAGCGTGGTGTCACCGAGGTGCATCACCGGCTTGTCGCCGTGCCGCTTCAGCGCTGCCACCATCAGGTGGCCGTTGTGGGTGCGGTCCGGAGGTCGTCTGCCATGGGTGGCACACTAGAACGTGTTCCAGTTTGCGGCAATGGTGCGGTCGGTGGACAGGGCCACTCAAGTCAAGCATCGAGCACCGACACTGCGGGGCGACCCCGGATTGACGCACCCCCAGGGACGTGTCGTCCCGGGACGAAGCGTCTGTGAGCCCTACATTGCTCGCATGGCCGACATCCTTCTGGGCCTCCTCGCGATCATCGCCGGGGGCGCCATGCTCGTCGCAGGCCGGTTCATGCTGCGACTCGTGATCCCCATCTGGGGTTTCTTCGCCGGGTTTGCCTTCGGCGCCGGCATCGTCGCCGGTTTCGCCGACGAGCGCTTCCTCGGCACCGTGCTCGGCTGGGTGCTGGGCCTGGTCTTCGCCGTGATCTTCGCGGTCCTGGCCTATCTGTACTACTACGTCGCGATCGTCCTTGCCATGGGCGCGGCCGGCTTCGCGATCGGCTCGGGCATCGTCGTCGCCTTCGGGATCTCCTGGAACTGGGTGGCCGCCCTGGTGGGCCTGGCCGTCGGCATCGTCTTCGGCCTCGTGTCGGTGCTCACGAACGTGCCGATGATCGTGCTCGTCCTCGTCGGCTCCATCGCCGGTGCTGTCGGCGTGACCGGCGGCCTCATGCTGCTGGTGGGCTCACTGAACTCCGCCGACTTCAGCAGAGGCGACTTCACCGACACCGTCTCGAACAGCTTCGGCTGGTCCCTGCTGCTGTTGGTGCTCGCCATCGGCGGCATCGTCATCCAGGCCATGCAGCGGGCAGTCATGCGCCAGAGCATCCAGGAGACCTGGTACGCCGAGGGCCGCTGACACGGGACAGATGCGGCGGAATGCCGCAGCCGGCCCCGCTACGCCACCACCTCGGCGATCCGCCGAACCTCGTCGGCCGAGCCACAGCTGAGCATCAGGGTGGTCACGCCGGTCTCCTCCCAGGCAGCCACGGTCTCCTTGACCTCGCTCTCGGTGCCGATGATGTGCATGTCGTCGACGAGCTCGTCGGGGATGAGGGCGGTGGCGTCGTCCTTCTTGCCGCCGAGGTAGAGCTCCTGGACCTGGCCGGTGATCGCCTCGTAGCCCATGCGGTCGAAGACCTGTTTGTGGAAGTTCTGGTCCTTGGCCCCCATGCCGCCCATGTAGAGGGCGACGATGGGCTTCAAGCCGTTGATGACGGCGGCCTTCTCGGTGGCGTCCTTCACGATCTGCACGTGACAGGTGGCAGCGATCTCGAAGTCGGCGCGCCAAGCCCATGGACACCATGGCGGGCGCCCTTGCGGGCGAAGCCCTCGTCGAGCCACGGGCCGTACATGTCGGCCGACTTGGGGGTGTAGAAGATCGGGATCCAGCCGTCGGCGATCTCCGCTGTCTGGGCGACGTTCTTGGGACCCTCGGCGCCGAGCCAGATCGGGATGTCGGAGCGCAGGGGGTGGACGATCGGCTTGAGTGGCTTGCCGAGGCCGACCGAGCCCTCACCGGTGTAGGGCAGCGGGTAGTGCGGCCCGTCGTTGGTCACCGGCGCCTCCCGCGCGAGCACCTGGCGGATGATGTCGACGACCTCACGGGTGCGGGCGAGCGGCTTGGAGAACGGCTGGCCGTACCAGCCCTCCACCACCTGCGGCCCGCTCACGCCCATGCCCAGGATCACCCGGCCGTTGCTGAGGTGGTCCAGGGTCAGGGCGTGCATCGCGATCGAGGTCGGCGAACGCCCGCTCATCTGCACGATCGAGGTGCCGAGCCTGAGGCGCTGGGTCTCGCGGCCCCACCAGGCCAGTGGCGTGAACGCGTCGGAGCCCCACGCCTCGGCGGTGAAGATCGCGTCGAACCCGGATTCCTCGGCAGCGGCGACCAGCTCGTGATGGTTGGCGGGCGGGTCGGCGCCCCAGTAGCCGAGCTGCAGTCCCAGTTTCACGAGTGCCACCTTTTCACGAGTGCCACCTTGTCACATTGATAGAACGTGTTCTAGTTTCGACACATGGCGCGGACATTGCAAGCACCGGTCACGGTGGCCTTCGACTACACCAGGTCCACCGGTCCCGTTCTGGGCCGATTCTTCACCGGCCTCCGCGACGGTGTCGTCGTCGGCGGGCGTACGTCGTCCGGACGGGTGCTCGTGCCGCCGCCGGAGTTCGACCCGGATACCCATGAGGCGACCACCGACTTCGTCGAGGTCTCCACCTCCGGCACCGTCATCGCCTGGTCGTGGTGCCCGGAGCCGGTCGCCGGCCAGCCTCTCGACCGCCCGTTCGCCTGGGTGCAGGTGCGCCTCGACGGCGCCGACGGCACCCTCCTCCACGCCCTCGATGTCCCCTCCCCCGACGACGTCGAGACCGGGATGCGGGTCCAGGTGCGCTGGGCCGAGGAACGGGTCGGCGCCATCACCGACATCGCGTGCATGGAACCGGAGGTTGAGGTGCGAGGAGCGCCAGCGACGAGCCTCGAAACCCCGGAAGATGCGCAGGGCGCCGCCACCGACCCGATCACCGGGATCATCACCCCGGTCGAGCTCGACTACCTCTACGCGGCCTCCCCGGAGGAGTCCGCGTTCTACCGCGCGCTCGAGGAGGGCCGGATCATCGGCCAGCGGTGCCCCGTGTGCCACAAGGTGTACGTGCCCCCTCGCAGCGCCTGCCCGGTCGACGGCGTCGCCACCACGGACGAGGTCGAGCTCGCCGACCGGGGCACGGTCACGACGTTCTGCATCGTCAACGTGCCGTTCCTGGGCCAGAAGATCACGCCGCCGTACGTCTCCGCCTACGTCCTCCTCGACGGCGCCGACATCGCCTTCCTGCACCTGATCCTGGACATCCCGGCCGAGGAGGTCCGGATGGGGATGCGGGTCGAGGCGGTGTGGAAGCCACGCGAGGAATGGGGAACCACGATCGAGAACATCAGCCACTTCCGTCCGACCGGCGAGCCCGACGCGGACTTCGAGACCTACAAGGTGCACCTGTGAGAGACCCCCAATGAGAGATGCAGCGGTCGTCGGGCTTCGCCCAGCGACAGATGGCCGAGTTCGACGGATCGCCGACCTGCGTCGAGCTGCTGGTCCCGATCCTCGCCGAGTGCTACGAGCAGACCGGCTTCACCCGCAAGGACATCGGCTTCTGGTGCTCGGGCTCCTCCGACTACCTCGCCGGCCGCTCGTTCTCGTTCGTGTCGGCCGTGGACGCGATCGGCGTGCTCCCGCCGGTCAACGAGTCCCACGTCGAGATGGACGCCGCGTGGGCCCTCTACGAGGCGTGGATCAAGATCCAGACCGGCGAGGTCGACACCGCCCTGGTGTACGGCTTCGGCAAGTCGTCGGCGGGTGTGCTCCGACGGACCCTGGCCCTCCAGCTCGACCCGTACACGATGACGCCGCTGTGGCCGGACACCGTGTCCCTGGCCGGGTTGCAGGCCCGGGCCGGAATCGACGCCGGGCTGTGGGACGAGCGCGCGATGGCAGAGGTGGCGAACCGGTCCCTCGGTGACGCGGAAGACAACCCGTACGCCATTCGCCGGGGACGGTCGTCGATCGACAAGTTGTTGAGCAAACCCTTGTACGCCGACCCGCTGCGCAAGCACGACTGCGCTCCCGTCACCGACGGGGCCGCCGCGATCGTGCTCGCCGCCGGCGACCGGGCGTACGACGCGGTCGAGCGGCCGGCCTGGATCTCCGGGTTCGCGCACAACGCCGACGCCCTCCAGCTCGGCGCCCGCGACCTGACCCGCTCCCCCTCGATGGCTCGCGCCGCGGAGGCGGCCGACGTGGCAGGTGTCGAGGTGGCCGAGCTGCACGCGCCGTTCTCACACCAGGAGCTGATCCTGCGCGGCGAGCTGGGCCTCGGCGACGACGTACGGATCAACCCGTCGGGCGGGGCGCTGGTCAGCAACCCGATGTTCACCAGCGGCCTGAACCGGATCGGTGAGGCCGCCCGCCGGGTGTGGGACGGCTCGGCCGACCGGGTGCTGGGCCATGCCACCAGCGGGCCGGTCCTCCAGCAGAACCTCGTGTGCGTGATGGAAGGACGGTCCTGATGGCCGGTCAGCCTGCAGCCGTGGTCGGCATCGGCCAGACCCACCACCGGGCCAAGCGCGAGGACGTGTCGATGGCCGGACTGTGCCGCGAGGCGGTGGACCGTGCCCTCGCCGACGCCGGCATGGACTTCGACGACATCGACGCGATCGTCGTCGGCAAGGCACCCGACCTGTTCGAGGGCGTGATGATGCCCGAGCTGTTCCTGGCCGAGGCGCTCGGGGCGGCGGGCAAGCCGCTGCTCCGGGTGCACACCGCCGGCTCGGTGGGCGGCTCGACCGCGATCGTCGCGTCGTCGCTCGTCCAGGCTGGTGTGCACCGCCGGGTGCTCACCGTCGCGTTCGAGAAGCAGTCCGAGTCGAACGCGATGTGGGCGCTGTCGGTGCCGCTGCCGTTCAACATGCCGGTCCACGCCGGCGCCGGCGGCTACTTCGCCCCCCACGTGCGCTCCTACATCCGCCGCTCCGGGGCGCCGACCCACATCGGCGCGATCGTGGCGGCCAAGGACCGGCAGAACGCGCTGAAGAACCCCTACGCCCACCTGCGGAACCCGGACACGACCTTCGAGTCGGTGATGGCGTCGCAGATGCTCTGGGACCCGATCCGCTACGACGAGACCTGCCCGTCCTCCGACGGCGCCTGCGCCCTGGTCATCGCCGACGAGGACACCGCCCGCTCGGCCGACTCCCCGGCATGGATCCACGGCACGGTCATGCGCTCGGAGCCGACCACCGCCGCCGAGCGGGACCAGGTGAACCCGCAGGCCGGACGCGAGGCCGCTGCCGCGCTCTGGAAGCAGGCCGGGATCACCGACCCGCTGCAGGAGATCGACGCGGCGGAGATCTACGTGCCGTTCTCGTGGTTCGAGCCGATGTGGCTGGAGAACCTCGGGTTCACCGCCGAGGGCGAGGGCTGGAAGCTCACCGAGTCGGGCGGGACCGCCCTGGACGGCGTGCTTCCGGTCAACTGCTCGGGCGGGGTGCTCTCCTCCAACCCGATCGGTGCCTCCGGGATGCTCAGGTTCGCCGAGGCCGCCCTGCAGGTGCGGGGCCAGGCGGGCGAGCACCAGGTCGACGGCTGCCGCCGCGCGCTGGGCCACGCCTACGGCGGCGGCTCGCAGTTCTTCGCGATGTGGGTCGTCGGCGCCGAGCCGCTGGCCAGCTGACTGGGCCAGCTGACGGCGATCGGGTCAGGCCGGGGCGTCCAGCTCGGCCAGGTCGTCCTCGGTGAGGTCGAGGTCCGCCGAGCCGAGCGCGGAGTCGAGCTGCTCGAGGCTGCTCACGCCCACGATCGGCTTCGCCCGCCGCGACATCCACGCCAGCACGACCTGCGAGAGCGCGCGTCGTGCCGCTCCGCCACCCGGCCGAGGGCCGCCAGCCGGGCCGTCGTCCCGGGGTGGTCGTACTCGTCGGGGAAGGGCCGGTCGTCCCGGTCGAAGCTGCCCTGGACCAGCGGGCTGTAGACCCACAGCTCGAGCTCCGGATGGTGCTCCAGGTAGTCGACGGTCTCGTCGGTGACGAAGCCGAACCGGTGGTCCTTGCCGGGCACCTCCACGCGGGGGCGCGGGTCGACGTACGACGCGGTCAGCTGCAGCAGCGTGAACGGCTCGAGCCCCTGCTCGCGGGCCAGGTCCCGCGCCCGCTCCACCCGCCAGGTCGCGTGGTTGGAGGCGCCCAGCCGGCGTACCTTGCCCGCCTCGACGAGCGCGCCGAACGCGGCCACGGTCTCGGCGAGGTCGACGTGCCGGTCCTCGGCGTGCGCCCAGTAGACGTCGATGGTCTCGACGCCCAGGCGCTCCCGGCTCAGCTCCGCCTCCCGGCTGATGACCTCCGCGGACAGGCCCTCGATCCCGCCGCCGTCCACCGGCTCCACCCCGACCTTGGTGGCGATGACGAGGTCGTCGCGGATGCCGGGGTTGGCCTGGAGCCAGCGGCCGATCACGGCCTCGCTCTGGCCGCCGTGCCCGGTGTCGGAGACCCAGAACGCGTAGCAGTTCGCGGTGTCCAGGACCCGGCCGCCGGCCTCGACGAACCGGTCGAGCAACGCGAACGACGTCGACTCGTCGGTGCGCGTGCCGAAGTACATCGTGCCCAGCACCAGGTCCATCCGAGGCAGCCTAGGTCCTCGGCGCTCCGCGGTGCCGACCCGGAGGCCGGCCGAGCTCAGGCGTAGCGGACCTGCAGGTCCTTGATCCCGTTGATCCAGCCCGACCGGAGCCGGCGCGGCTCGGCCGCCTTGGTGATGTCGGGCGCGAGGTCGGCGAGCGCGTCGAACATCAGCTTCACCTCGAGGCGGGCGAGGTTGGCGCCGATGCAGTAGTGCGCGCCGTGTCCGCCGAAGGCGACGTGCGGGTTGGGATCGCGGGTGATGTCGAAGGTGTAGGGATCGTCGAAGACGTCGTCGTCGAAGTTGGCGCTGGCGTAGAACAGGCCCACCCGCTGCCCCTTCTTGACCTGGACGCCGCCGACCTCGACGTCGTTGAGGGCGGTGCGCTGGAAGGAGCTGACCGGGGTCGCCCAGCGGATCACCTCGTCGACCATCGTCTCGGGGCGCTCCCGCTTCCAGAGCTCCCACTGGTCGGGGTTGTCGAGGAAGGCGTTCATCCCGTGGGTGATCGCGTTGCGGGTGGTCTCGTTGCCCGCGACGGTCAGCATGATGACGAAGTAGCCGAACTCGTCGTCGTTGAGCTTGTGGCCGTCCACGTCGGCGTGGACGAGCTTGGTGACGATGTCGTCGCGCGGGTTGGCCTGGCGGTCCGCGGCGAGCTCCATCGCGTAACCGAGGATCTCGGCCGCCGCGATGTCGGGGTCCACGTCGATCTCCGGGTCGTCGTAGGCCAGCATCTGGTTGGACCAGTCGAACAGCTTGCGCCGGTCCTCCTGCGGGACGCCGATGAAGTCGGCGATGGCCTGCAGCGGCAGCTCGCAGGCGACGTCGTCGACGAAGTTGCCCTCACCGCGGGCGACCGCGTCCCTGGCGATCTTCTCCGCGCGCTGCTTCATGATGTCGTCGAGGGCGCCGATCGCTCGGGGCGTGAAACCGCGGGAGATGATCTGGCGGGTCTTGGTGTGGTCCGGCGGGTCCTGGTTGATCAGCATCACCCGCTGCAGCTCCACCTGCTCGCGCTCCATCCCCTCCTGGAACCGGATGATCGCGCCGTTCTCCATGCTGGAGAAGTCCTTGCTGTTCTTCGACACGGCCGCCACGTCGGCGTGCTTGCTCACCGCGTAGTAGCCCGTGCCCGACTCCTCGGACATGCCGTCGCGGGCGCCCTGCGGCTGCTCGACCCAGAAGACCGGGGCCTTCTGGCGCAGCGCGAGGAACTCGTCGTGCGGGATGCTGCTTCTCGTTGGTCTGCGGGTCGGTGAAGTCGAAGCCGGAGGGTACGACGTCGGCAGTACTCACACCTGTGGTCACCTTGGGGGCCTCTCGAATCTGGAACACGTTCTAGTTCGCTGATCCTGACATACTCCCGGTCTGTTCGGAAGGGCCACGCGCCGGATTCCTGGGCGTTGATCTTGTCCAGAATGAGAACGTGTTCTAGTTTTGGACCATGCGCAATTCGGCCGGCAACCCGGTGATCGTCGAGGCCGTCCGCACCCCGCTCGGCAAGCGCCGCGGCTGGCTGGCCGGCGTACACGCCGCCGACCTGCTCGGCGCCGCCCAGGTCGAGGTGCTCAAGCGTTCCGGGGTCGACCCGGCGCTCGTCGACGAGGTGATCGGCGGCTGCGTCACCCAGGCCGGCGAGCAGTCGAACAACATGGTGCGCCGGGCGTGGATGCACGCCGGGCTCCCCCGGCAGGTGGCCTCCACCGTGATCGACGCCCAGTGCTCCTCCGGCCAGCAGGCCACCCACCTGGTCAACGCGATGATCCTGGCCGGCGTGATCCGCACCGGCGTCGCCTGCGGCGTCGAGTCGATGTCGCGGATCCCGCTGGGCGGCAACGTCCCCGACGGTCTCGGTGACCCGCGTCCGCCGGCCTGGGACATCGACCTGCCCAACCAGTTCGAGGGAGCCGACCGGATCGCCCGGGACCGTGGCTTCAGCAGGGAGTCGGTGGACGCCTTCGGCCTCGCCTCGCAGCAGAAGGCCCGGGTCGCGGTCGACGAGGGCCGCTTCACCCGGGAGATCTTCGCGGTCGAGGCGCCCGTGCTCGACGACGCCGGGTCGCCCACCGGCGAGACCCGACGCGTCGACACCGACCAGGGCCTGCGGGACACCACGCTCGAGGCCCTGGCCGGGCTCTCCCCCGTGCTCGAGGGCGGCACCCACACCGCCGGCACGTCGTCCCAGATCTCCGACGGGTCGTCCGCGCTGCTGCTGATGGACGCCTCGCTCGCGACCTCGCTGGGGCTGAAGCCGCGCGCCCGGATCGTGTCGTCCTGCCTCGTCGGCGCGGACCCCTACTACCACCTCGACGGGCCGGTGCAGGCGACCGAGCGCCTGCTCGAGGACACGGGGATGAAGATCAGCGACCTCGACCTGTTCGAGGTCAACGAGGCCTTCGCCGCCGTGGTCATGTCGTGGGCGTCGGTGCACCGGGTCCCCGAGGAGAAGATCAACGTCAACGGTGGCGCGATCGCCCTCGGCCACCCGGTCGGCTCCACCGGCACCCGACTGCTCACCACCGCGCTCCACGAGCTCGAGCGCCGCGACGCCACCACCGCCCTCGTCTCCATGTGCGCCGGCGGCGCCCAGGCGTCCGGGACGATCATCGAGCGGATCTGAGCGCGAGGCGGGGTTTCATCACGCCATGTTGCGTCCGTCCACATGACGGGTGCTGCGGTCGAGCAGGTCGATGCCCTCCTCGAGGTCCAGTGCGGTCCGGATGGAGCCGGTGCCCTTGCCGAGACTCACCATCGCGAGTGCGACGTCGGGCTGGATGCCGACGATGACGGTCGCCGCTCCGCGCAACCGGGTCATCTCGACGATGTCACGGAAGGTTCGGGAGCCGAAGGAGTCCAGCACATCGAGGGCGGCGACGTCGATGATCACGCCGCGGGCCTGCTCGTCGCCGATGGCATCGATGAGGTCGTGACGGAACCGCTCCATCTGGGTGTCGTCGAGCGCCGTGTGGAAGGACGCGACGAGATAGGGCCGCTGGCGCAGGATCGAAACCCGTGCCGAGGCGTCTTGCAACATGCCATGACCTCCGTGTTGGCGATGTCGACGCAGTGCCGCGGCGGCGTTGTCAGGCCGCCGCGGCACTGCTAGATCCCGAGTTCCCTCGGGATCCGGGCCCCCGCATGGGTCGGGGGACCGACTTGGGGGTCCGGTTCAGGGACCGGCGCCGCAGAGGACTTGGGTGAGCAGGCTGGACACATAGTTGGTGGCGCGGCCGGCGCCAGGCTGATTGTCCAGCAGGTGCGACACGTCGGTCACGAGGCAGAGCGGGTCCCGATGGAGCGAACCGAGGTCGAGCGTGAGCGCGACGGAGGTGTCGGAGGTGTCGGCCGCCCGCACTACGGCTGTGAAGGTGTCGCGGCCCTGGCCGGGAATGTTGACCGTCCCGGTGGCGGTCAGGACGCCGTGGGCCACCTGCGTTGCCAGGTTGCTCAAGAAGACGGAGTGCGGCGTGCCGTCGGCAAGGTTGACGTTCAGCAGGATCGGTGCCTGGTACGGGGGAAATGGAATGGGTGGCCGCACCGCACGCGTGCGACACTGCAGTGCCGGTGGTGTCGAGGTCGACCGGCTTCGTACGGAACATCGGGAAGGCTTCCTCTCGTGTGGCTCTGGCCTGCCATGGGGCCTTTCCCCGGCAGTCATCCCTGAAGAGCCCGAACAGGCGTGTTCATGACGTCGGGCGCAGTGCACAATCCGGGAAATAGGGGCACCAATCCCGCGTCATGTGCCGGGGTCGACGGCGTCCAGCCCCTGCGCTGCTTGTGAAACCGAGCTAGCCGCGCAGCGAGCGCTGGATCATCTCCACGCTGGCGAGCACCTCGGCTAGGAACTCGGCCGCGCGCTCGATCAGATGATCCACCTCGTCCGGGCGGGAGTCGGCGACGACCTCTCGCAGGATCTCGTGGTGGACCTGCGTGAGCACGAGGACGCTGGTGCCATCGGCCACGGAGGAGCGGCCGATGTCGTAGGCGCAGCGCGAGTGCGGTCTCGTCGCGGCTTCGGCAGGTAGCGCAGGAACGCGATGCGGTAGTCGCGGCGCGAGGGCCTCCGACCTCCGGGAGCTCAGCCACCGAAGCTGCCCGGGACCATGGCCTGTCGCACCCATCGAGGTAGGCGCAGCCCCTCCTCGAGGTCCAGCGCCGTGTGCACGGTGCCGGTGCCCATGCCGAGGCGCACCATGGCGAACGCGACGTCGGGCTGGATGCCGACGATGACGGTCCGCGCACCGCGCAGCCGCGCCATCTCGGCGATGTTGCGCAGGGTGCGGGAACCGAAGGAGTCCAGCACGTCGAGCGCGGCGACGTCGATGATCACGCCGCGGGACCGGTGCTGGCCGATCTGCTCGATCAGGTCGTGCTGGAACCGGACCAGCTGCGAGTCGTCCAGGGCAGTGTGGATCGACGCGATCAGGTAGTAGCCCTGCGCAGGATCGAGACGAGCGCCGGTCCGGTCGTTCACGGTCCTCGGCGCGCCGTCGCCGCGGTCACGCGTGTAGCCGAGCAGCCGCTCGGCCTCCTCCAGGCCGCCCTGCAGGTCGCCGATGGTGTTCATCTTGCTCAGGTCGACCCCGATGGTCACCAGGGTCTGGGCGATCTCGGGCGACAGCCCGGTGATGATGACGCTGGCGCCCATCAGCCGGGACGCGTCGACGGTCTGCACGAGGTGGTTGGCCACGGTCTCGTCGACGTCGGGGGCCCCGGTGATGTCGATGACGACGACCTTCGCCCGGTGGGTGCGGATGCCGGTCAGCAGCTGCTCGGTCAGCTGACGGGCGCGCTCGCTGTCCAGCACGCCGATGATGGGCAGGATCAGCAGCCGCTCGCGGACCGGCAGCACCGGCGTCGACAGCTCCCGGATCGCGTCCTGCTGCTGCCGGATGACCCGCTCTCGCTCGTCGACGAAGCTCACCGCCACGGTGTTGGCGATCCGGTTCGCGGCCGGCTCGTAGGCGTCGAGGACCCGGTTCAGCAGCGCGAAGTCGCGCTGGTACTTCTCGAACAGCGACCGGGCCAGCACGTCACGCAGCAGCAGCACGATGCCGACGACCTCGTGGGTCTCGACGCCGCGCGGGATGATCCGCTCGGACAGGTCGCGGGCGTAGTGCTGCAGCGCCTCGACGCTGCCGGTCTCCAGCACCTCGACGTAGTTGTCGTAGACCGACGTCGTCTCGGCGGCCATCTCCTGCGGGGTCATCGCCTGCAGCAGGTGCGCGTCCTGGATGCGGCCGGCCCACTCCTGGCGCAGCTTGGTGCGGTGCTCGCGCAGGTGGGCGACCAGCTGCGGCAGCAGCTGGTCCTCGTCCTCGCGGTCCAGCGTCGGGAAGTCGCGCTCGCCGTCCGTGCAGTGGTCGCGTCGCTCGTCCATCGTCATCCTTCCTGTCGCCACTTCGTCATGGTCACGGTCGTGCCGCGGCCCGGCTCGGAGATGACCGCGAACTCGTCCATCAGTCGCCGGGCGCCGGGCAGGCCGAGCCCGAGCCCGTGGTAGGTGCTGTAGCCGTCCGCCAGCGCCGCGCTCGATGTCCGCGATGCCCGGCCGGTGTCGCGGGCCACGACGCGGACGCCGCGGCGCGGCTCCTCGAGCAGCTCGACGACGATCTCGCCGGCGTCGGCGAACCGGACGATGTTGCGGGCGATCTCGGACACCGCCGTCGCGATCACGGTGAGCTCGGTGCCGGGAAGCCGGCCCGGCGGCGACCTCGCGGGCCGCCTGGCGGGCGGCGACGATGTCGGCGTCGGCGCGGATCGGGATGCGGATCTCGTCCGCGCGCTGTTCGTCGAGCTCCAGCAGCGGGGGCGCTGACGCCGCGTACAGAGTCGCACTCCAGCAGGTGCCTGCGGCGTCGACCTCGCGCTGTCGGCGGCGGTCGCCGCCCGAGAGCGCGAGCAGCACGGGCGGCACCGGTCGGTCGGCGGCTCGACGTCCTCGAGGGCGAGCAGGTACTCCGACTCGCAGTCGCGCGCGGGTCCGGTTGAGCTGGGCGGCCACGCGCCCCGGCGGTGGTGCCCCGCTCGCGGGCGAGGGAGGCAAGACTGCGGCCCTCCGCCTCGTGTGCGACCAGCAACAGTCGTTCGTCCTCGGTGAACTCCTGGAGAGCCCGGGTCATCGCCTCCTGGTCCTCGCCTGCGAGCAGGTGATCGTCCGGTGTTGCCGTGTCGCCGGGCTCGTGGAGGCGGTGGCGGTTGCCCCGCTGGCGGGCATCGTCGCGCCGCATCGTTGCCACCAGGTTGCGCGCCGTGCTGATCGCGTACGGCTCGAGCATGCCGTCTTCGATGCGGTCCTGGTGTTGCAGAACCCGCGCCAAGGCCTCCTGCACGAGGTCTTCAGCGTCGGCATGGTTCGAGACCCGAGCCCCGACCACCCGCCGCAAGATCGGCAGCAGACTGTCGACATCCACGCTCACTGTGAGTGTGCCCTCCCAGGTCCGCCCTCCACAGAGCCTCACCCACGTTACTCGCCTGTGCCGTTACCAGCTCCGCGTACGCCGTCGCGCGAGCGCATGACGCGGATGCCTGGGACTTCTGCGCTGATTTCCGACGCAGGGCTCGTCATGGGTCCCGGTGGTCGGGCTCTTCAGTGGTGAAACCGAGTCGGAGCCCGGCCCAGCGTGGCCGGAGGAAAGGAAAGTCATTCTATGAACACCGCTCGAACTGACCGTTGCCGAATGCTCGCCACGACGGCGGCCGCCACCACGCTCTTCTGGGGCTCGCTGGCCGGCATGGCTGTCGCCGCCGAGCCCGATGGCACTGCCTGTTACGACGCCGGCGCGACCCAGAACGGGAGCAGCCCTGGCGGCCGCGGCGCATTCGGCCAGCCGAATGACTCCGGCCACCCGCAGGGTGGTGTGCAGGTTCTCGGTCAGTCGCACACCAGCTCGCAGGGCGACGAGTCCCAGGGGGACCACGAGGGGGACCAGGGCGGCGACGGCCAGGGCGACCACGGCGACCACGGCGACCACGAAGCCGACCAGGGCGACCACGGCGACCACGGCGACCACGAAGCCGACCAGGGCGACAACGACGACCAGGGTGACGATGACCAGGGCGACCACGGCGACCAGGCCGGCGACGAAGCCGACGGCGACCAGGCCGGCGACGAAGCCGACGGCGACCACGGCGACGACCACGGCGACCACGGCGACCACGAAGCCGGTGACGACCAAGCCGGTGACGAGGGCGACCACGGCGACCACGAAGCCGGAGACGACCAAGCCGGTGACGAGGGCGACCACGGCGACCACGAAGCCGGAGACGACGAAGCAGGTGACGAGGTCGACAACGGCACCGGCACTGGCGGCACCACCGCGGCCGGCGGCGTGCCCACCAGTGTGGCGGGTTCCGCGGGCAGCGCCAACTCGGGCGGCGGCATGCCCACCGGCGTGGCGGGTGCCAGCGCCAACTCAGGTTCTACTGCCGGCTCGACCAGTGGCTCTTTCAGCCGCTCGAACCCTGCCAGCCGAGGTGCTGCCACTAGTTCGATGAGCGGCGCGGGCGTACCGACCGCTGTCGAATCGGGTGAGGACGGAGCGCTGACGCCGGACTGGGACTTCTCTCCGGCTTCCCTGGCCCTGATGGCTGGAGGGTTGGTGCTCGTGGCGGCAGGAATCTCGCGGCGCAGGCGCTCCCGTGCGTGAGCGGACGTACCGAGGAAAGCACCGGGCGGGCCGTCGTCACTCGTGGTGGGTGACGACGGCCGGCCTCGTCCTCATGGCCGTTGGAGCACTTGGTTTGAACCCTGGAGCCGACCACACCTCCGACGCGGTTCGCACAAGCGGATCGACAACCGCGCAGCAGGCCGTGGCAGGGGCGCGCCCGGTGCTCGCAAAGGCGGAGCCGGGTTCACCGCGGCTCGTCCGGGTTCCTCGGCTCGGCATCTCGGCGCGGGTGGTCCCCATCCGTGATTCGAACGACACCTTGGTACCGCCGAGCGATCCCCACCTGGTCGGCTGGTGGGCCGACGGAGCCAGGCCGGGGGCAGCCGAAGGAAGCGCCGTCCTGACGGGCCACACCGTGCACACCGGCGGCGGCGCGCTCGACAATCTGGAGAAGGTGCTTCCCGGGAACCATGTCCTGGTCCGCATCGACCACGACACACTGCGCTACGCCGTACAGCGCGTCCGCATCTACGAGAAGGACGCGCTCGCCCAACACGCGACGGACGTCTTCAGTCAGGACGTGTCCGGGCGGCTGGTACTCGTCACGTGCGAGGACTGGAACGGCGAACGTTTCCTCTCCAACGTGGTGGTCACCGCAACGCGGCACACTTAGCCGCACACGGTCCCCCGCGGCTGTCGGTCAGCTTCCGTAGACCGGCTCGGGATCCGCGCCCTCGGCCTCCGGCGTCCGCGCCCTCGGCGACCAGCTCGTCCACCACCGCGCCCAGCTCGGTCGCCTCCCACCGACGACCGGCGTCGCGGGACGCCCCGTGCCGCCAGCCCTCCTCGAGGGTGAGCTTGCCGCCCTCGATCTCGAAGACCCGCCCGGTGACGTGGCCCGCCTGCTCCGAGGCCAGCCAGGCGACCACCGGGGAGTTGTCGCCCGGCTCGGGCAGCCCGGCCGCCGAAGACGCCCTCGGTCATCCGGGTCCGGGCCACCGGCGCGATCGCGTTGACGGTCACCCCGACCCGGCCCAGCTCGGCGGCGGCCACCAGGGTCAGCCCGGCGATGCCCGCCTTCGCCGCGGAGTACGCCGCCTGGCCGATCGAGCCCTGCAGCCCGGCGCCGGAGGAGGTGTTGATGACCCGCCCGGCGCGCTGCCGGTCGGCCTTCGACTCCGCCCGCCAGTACGCCGCCGCGTGCCGCAGCGGCGCGAAGTGGCCCTTGAGGTGCACCCGGACCACCGCGTCCCACTCGTCCTCGGTCGCGTTGACGAGCATCCGGTCCCGCACGAACCCGGCGTTGTTGACCAGGATGTCGAGGCCGCCGTACGTCTCGATCGCCTGCGCCACCATCGCCTCGGCGTCGGCGAAGTCGGCCACGTCGGCACCGTTCGCGACCGCCCGGCCGCCCATCGCCTCGATCTCCGCCACCACGTCGTCGGCGGGAGAGTCCGCCTTCTCGCCGGCCAGCGAGACGCCGTAGTCGTTGACCACCACCGCGGCGCCGTGGCGGGCGAGCTCGAGCGCGTGCTCGCGGCCGATGCCGCGGCCGGCGCCGGTCACGATCGCGACGCGGCCTTCGAGGAGGTTGGTCACGTGGTGCCTTTCGTTGCGCGGTTTCGAGCGGTCGCTGCGCGCCTCCTCATCACCGCTCGGACGTGCAGGAAGACCGGGGGCTCTCCCCCGCCGTGGCACTCGACCGTCGCCCCCGAGACGTAGGACGCGAGGTCGGAGAGCAGGAAGGCGACCACGTGGCCGATCTCCTCCGGAGAGGCCATCCGGCCCAGCGGGATGGTGCGCTCGATCGCGGCGACCTTCGTCGTCACCGCCGTAGTGGTCGGACGTGTGCTCGGTCCGGCACAGCCCCACGTCGACCGAGTTCACCCGGACGCGGGGCGCCCATTCCACGGCGAGCGACCGGGTCAGCGAGTCCAGGCCGGCCTTCGCGGCGCCGTACGCCGCGGTGCCGGGCGAGGGTCGCAGCGCGGAGACGGACGAGATGTTCACGACCGACCCGCCACGCTCCTGTGACTGCATGACCGCGTGGCAGGCCTGGGCGACCGCCAGTGGGGCGAGCAGGTTGAGGCCGACGACCTTCTCGTGGAAGCGCGGCGACGCGTCGGCCGCGGGCGAGTACGGCGTCCCGCCGGCGTTGTTGACCAGCCCGTCGATCCGCCCGTGGTTGCCGACCACCTCGTCGACCATCAGCCGGACCGCGTCGGGGTCCCGCACGTCGCAGACGAGATGGGAACCGCCGGCCACCGGCGGCTCCGCCTCGGACCGGCCGCAGGTCACCACCGTGGCGCCGGCCGACGCCAGGACCCGGCTGATGCCGAGCCCGATCCCCCGGGCTCCGCCCGTGACGAGCACGACCCGGTCGGTCAGGTCCAAGGCGAGTGACATGCTGTTAGGCTACCAAGCAAACGTTAGGTAGGTAGCCATGCCCATCACCAGCGAGGTGCGCGAGGACGGCATCCGGGTCGTCACGATGGACCAGCCTCCGGTGAACGCCCTCACCGTCCAGGGCTGGTTCGACCTCGCCGGCACCCTCGACGAGGCCGGCCGCGACGACGGGCACCCGCGTCGTCGTGCTCCGGGCCGAGGGACGCGGCTTCAACGCCGGCGTGGACATCAAGGAGATGCAGAGCACGAGCGGCTTCGACGCCCTGATCGGCGCCAACCGCGGGTGCTACGCCGCCTTCAAGTCCGTCTACGAGTGCCCCGTGCCCGTGGTCGCGGCGGTCCACGGCTTCTGCCTCGGCGGCGGCGTCGGGCTGGTCGGCAACGCCGACTGCATCGTGGCCGCGGACGACGCCTACCTCGGCGTGCCCGAGGTCGACCGCGGCGCGCTCGGCGCCGCCACCCACCTCGCCCGGCTGGTCCCGCCCCACCTGATGCGCACCCTCTACCTCACCGGCCGCACGATCCGCGCCGTCGACCTGGTCCAGCACGGGTCGGTGCTCGAGGTCGTGCCCCGCGAGCGCCTTGACGAGGCCGCGCTGGCGGTGGCGGCCGAGATCGCGGCCAAGGACCCGCGCGTGGTCCGGATGGCCAAGGAGGCCCTCAACGCGATCGACCCGGTCGACGTGAACCGGAGCTACCGGTTCGAGCAGGGCTTCACGATGGAGCTCAACCTGTCCGGGGTCTCCGACGAGCTGCGCGATAAGTTCGTCCGGGAGGACGGGGTGAGCCACGCCCGCGCGACAAGCGGATGACCATCGACGAGGTGGTCGCCCAGCTCGAAGGACGGGATGACGATCGGCATCGGAGGCTGGGGCCCGCGCCGCAAGCCGATGGCCCTGGTCCGCGCGATCCTCCGCTCCGACCTGAAGGACCTCACGCTCGTCTCCTGGGGCGGCGCCGACGTCGGCCTGCTGCTCCGGGCCGGCAAGGTCCGCAAGCTGGTCTACGCCTTCGTGTCCCTCGACTCCGTCCCACTCGAGCCCAACTTCCAGCGCGCCCGCCAGGCCGGGGCGATCGCGGAGGTCGTGGAGCTGGACGAGGGAATGTTCCAGACCGGGCTGCGCGCCGCCGCCCAGCGGCTCCCCTTCCTGCCGATGCGCGCCGGCCTCGGATCCGACGTGATGGTCAACAACCCGTGGCTGCGCACCGTCACCAGCCCGTACGACGACGGGGAGGAGCTGGTCGCCGTACCCGCCCTGAGGCTGGACGTCGCCCTGGTCCACCTCAACCGCGCCGACGCCCACGGCAACGCGACCTACCTCGGTCCGGATCCCTACTTCGACGACCTGTTCTGCATGGCCGCGGACCGCGCGTTCCTCTCCTGCGAGCAGGTCGTGGACACCGCCGGGCTCACGGTCGACGCCCCGGTCCAGCGGCTGCTGATCAGCCGGATGATGGTCGACGGCGTGGTCGAGACCCCGAACGGTGCCCACTTCACCACCTGCACGCCCGACTACGAGCGGGACGAGAAGTTCCAGAGGGCGTACGCCGCCGCGGCCGGCGGCACCGACGAGGAGTGGGCCGCGTTCGAGGATCGCTTCCTGGCCGGGGACGAGGACGCCTACCAGTCCGCGGTCCGGGCCCTTCATGACGAGCAGAGCCGCGAGGAGGCCTGATGGACGCGACCAGGGCCGAGGTGTGTGCGTCCGCGATCGCGGACGCGTTCGCGGAGGACGGCGAGATCTTCGCCAGCCCGATGGGCCTGCTGCCGACGCTCGGCGTCCGGCTGGCCAAGCTGACCAGCAACCCCGACCTGCTCATCTCCGACGGCGAGTCCCTGTTCCTCGGCGGCGTGCCGCCGCTGGGCGAGCGGGCGGACGTGGTCGAGGGCTGGATCCCCTTCCGGCGCGTCTTCGACGTGGTCGCCTGGGGCAAGCGGCACGTGATGATGGGTGCCACCCAGGTCGACCGGCACGGCAACCAGAACATCTCGGCGATCGGTGACTTCGACCAGCCGAAGCGTCAGCTGCTCGGCTCCCGCGGGGCACCGGGCAACACGGTGAACAACCGGACGTCGTACTGGATCCCGAGGCACTCCCCGCGCACCCTCGTCGAGCAGGTCGACGTGGTCTCCGGGGTCGGCCCCCGGCGCGCGAAGGAAGCGGGCGCCGCCGCCGCGCGCTTCAACGACATCCACCGGATCGTCACCAACCTCGGGGTCCTCGACCTCGGCGGCCCCGACGACACCCTGCGCCTGCTGTCGGTGCACCCGGGCGTCACCGTCGACGAGGTCCGCGAGCAGTCCGGGTGTCACCTGCACGTCGACGCCCCCCACGGTGAGCAGAGCGTCGCCGAGACCCGCTCCCCCGGCCTCGACGAGCTGATCATCATCCGTGAGGTGCTGGACCCGAAGGGCCTCCGCCACAAGGAGGTCCCCCTGGAGACCGCCCAGGTGATCGACCAGTGATCGACCAGCTGCTGCGCACCCCGCTCACCGAGCTGACCGGCGTGCGGCACCCCGTCGTCCAGACCGGGATGGGCTGGGTCTCCGGGCCGCGCCTGGTGACCGGCACCGCCAACGCCGGCGGGCTCGGGATCCTGGCCAGCGCCACGATGACGTACGACGAGCTCGAGCGCGCGATCCTCGAGGTGAAGAAGCGCACCGACCAGCCGTTCGGGGTGAACCTGCGCGCCGACGCCGGGGACGCACCCGAACGCTGCGAGCTCCTGGTCAGGCACGGGGTGAAGGTGGCGTCCTTCGCCCTGGCCCCGAAGCCCGACCTGATCGCGCGGCTCAAGGACGCCGGGATCGTCGTGATCCCCTCGGTCGGTGCCGCCCGCCATGCGGAGAAGGTGGCCGGCTGGGGCGCGGACGCGGTGATGATCCAGGGAGGTGAGGGCGGCGGCCACACCGGCAGCGTGCCGACCACGCTGCTGCTGCCGACCGTCCTGGACGCCGTCCGGACGACATCCCGGTGATCGCCGCCGGCGGGTTCTTCGACGGCCGCGGTCTTGCGGCCGCCCTGTCCTACGGCGCCGCCGGGGTCGGCATGGGCACGAGGTTCCTGCTCACCCGCGACTCCGCGGTGCCGGACGCGGTCAAGCAGCTCTACCTCTCCCACGGCCTGGACGGCACCGTGGTCACGGACAAGGTCGACGGGATGCCGCACCGGATGCTGCGGACCGCCCTGGTCGAGGAGCTCCAGGAGTGCTCGGCGCTCCGGCGGACTCGGTCCGACCGACGAGGCGCACCCTGGCGTTCAAGCAGCGAGAGCGGCATGTCCTGGCGTGCAGCTGCCCCGCGACGGCCGGGCGATGCGGCAAGGCCCAGGGTCGCTCGCTGGCCCAGACGCCGCTCGCGGCCAACACGCCGATGATGCTGAAGGCCGGCCTGGTCGAGGGCGACACCTCCGCCGGCGTGCTCGCCTCGGGGCAGGTGGTCGGGGTGATCGACGACCTGCCCAGCTGCGAGGAGCTGATCGACCGGATCGTCGCGAGTGCCGCCGAGGAGCTGCGCCGGGCGGCGTCGTACGTCGACGTGGGCGGCTAGATCCGCCGCTGGAACTCCAGCGCCCGCCCCATGATCCGGTAGCCGAGCAGCTCGTTCACGCCGATCATGTGGTCGTTCGACTCGGCGTTCCAGGTGTCGATCGTCGCCAGCTGCGGCTCGTCCTCGGCCAGCCAGCGCACCATGTCGGCCTTGAGCAGCACCCCCAGCCGGTGTCCGCGGTGCTCCCGCGCCACCGCGGTGTCGTGCTGGTCGCCGATCTCCGGTCGTTCGGCTGTCCACGGTGACGACCGTGTGGCCGGCCAGCTCGCCGGTCTCCCGGTGGCGGGCCACCACCCGGCGGAACCGGAAGCCGGACTCGATCTGCGCGGTCTCGTAGGCCCGGATCCGGTCGGGCGAGTAGACCTCGTCCTCGATCTCCAGGTCGTCGATCGGGGCGTCGTTGATCGCGTCGCTCAGCCGGGCCACGTCGTCCATCAGCTCGTCGGGCGTGCGGCCGGCGAACCGCAGCAGCTCGTAGTCGCCCGCCATCTCGTCGGCCGCCGCCATCAGCTGTGCCGACGCCCTCGGCCGGCACCTCAGCGAGGTGCTGGCGGCGGTTGATGCTCTGGCTCTTCTGCTCGAACCCGGCGGCCTTCGCGAAGCCGCGTGTCTGGTCACTCTCCCAACCGTCGAGTGCCGAGCAGGGCGCGATCCATCGAACGGCACACCTCGTAGGCCGCCTCGAGCGCGGCCGTGCCGAGGCCCCGGCGTCGGTGGTCGGGGTGGACGTGCACCTCCAGCCAGGCGAGGTCGAGGTTGTCGTAGTTGCTGTAGTTGACGACCACGCCGGCCGACCGGCGTCGCGCCGTCGTACGCGAGGAAGTGCCGCCCGGGCTCGCCGTCCCAGCCGTGGATCATGTCCATCCGCCGGCGGTACGGCGTGTCCGGGTGCTGCCAGGGCGCGTCGACGGCCATGCAGGCGTTGCCGATCTCGACGAACGCTTCGACGGACGACGTCTCGTCCGGCCCGAACTCCCTCAGCTCCATGCTTCGAGGATGATCCTCCGGATCACTCGCGCGCCACGATTATCCGAGCCGCGCTATCCGATTTCTCGCTAGCCGAGTCGCTCGATGATCGTCACGTTGGCCTGCCCGCCGCCCTCGCACATGGTCTGCAGGCCGAAGCGGCCGCCGGTGCGCTCGAGCTCGCTCAGCAGGGTGGCCATGATCCGGGTGCCGGTGGCGCCGATCGGGTGGCCGAGCGCGATCCCTCCGCCATTGACGTTGACCCGGTCGTGCGGTGCGCCGGTCTCCTTCATCCACGCGAGCACCACCGAGGCGAACGCCTCGTTGCACTCGAAGAGGTCGATGTCGTCGATGGCGAGCCCGGTCTTCTCCAGGGCGTGCCGCGTGGCCCGGATCGGGCCGGTGAGCATCCAGACCGGGTCGTCCCCTCGGACGGAGAGGTGGTGGATCCGGGCCCGGGGGGTGAGCCCGTGCTCGGCGACGGCGTCCGCCGAGGCGACCAGGACGGCGCTCGCCGCATCGCAGATCTGCGAGGCCACGGCCGCCGTGATCCGCCCACCGGGCGCGAGCGGGTCGAGGCCGGCCATCTTTTCGAGCGAGGTCTCGCGTGGGCACTGGTCGGTGGCGAAACTGGTTCCGTCGGAGAGGGCGATGGGCTCGATCTCGCGGTCGAACCGCCCCTCGGCACTCGCGGCCCGAGCCCGCTCGTGAGAGGCGAGCGCGAACTCCTCCATCTCCTCGCGGCTGATGTCCCACTTCTCGGCGATCCTCTCGGCCGAGCGGAACTGGCTGACCTCCTGGTCGCCGTACCGCGCGAGCCAGCCGGGTGACTCGGCGAAGGGGGTGGTGAAGCCGTACTGCTGGCCGACCAGCATCGCGGCCGAGATCGGGATCGCGCTCATGTTCTGCACACCACCGGCGACGACCAGGTCCTGGGTACCGGACATGACCCCCTGGGCGGCGAAGTGGACCGCCTGCTGGGAGGAGCCGCACTGCCGGTCGATGGTCACGCCCGGGACGTGGTCGGGCAGGCCCGCGACCAGCCACGCCGTCCGCGCCACGTCACCGGCCTGGGACCCGATCGTGTCGCAGCAGCCCATGATCACGTCGTCCACGGCACCAGGGTCGACGCTCGGTACGCCGCATCAGCGCGGCGAGCACGTGGGCTCCCAGGTCGGCGGAGTGGACGTCCGCGAGCGCACCGCCGCGCTTGCCCACGGGGGTGCGGACCGCGTCGACGATGAAGGCGTCAGCCGATGGACGTGGGGGTCATGTGGAGATCCCGTCCAGGAGGATGGTGAGGTACTGGTCCGCGATGTCCTCGTGGGTCAGCGGGCCGCCGGGGTGGTACCACCGCACCGCCACCCAGATCGTGTCGCGGATGAAGCGGTAGACGAGCTCGACGTCGAGGTCCTTGCGCAGGGCACCGGACTCGACTCCCTCCGCGAGCAGGGTCATCCACACCTCGCGGGACTGGGCGTGCCGTTCGGCGAGGTAGCCGAACCGCTCGAACGACCCGAGGTAGTCCGCCTCGTTCTGGAAGATCGCCACCTCGTACCGGTGGTGGTCGATCGCCTCGAAGGACAGCCGGACCGCACGCTCGATCTTGGTCCGGGCGTCGTCGTCGCTGGCGAGCACCTCGTCGTACTTCCCGAAGAGCTCCTCCTGGAAGGTCGAGAGGATCTCGTCGACCATCGACTCCTTGGAGTCGAAGTGGTGATAGAGGCTGCCGGAGAGGATCCCGGCCGCGTCGGCGATGTCGCGGACCGTGGTGTTCTTGAAGCCCTTCTCGGCGAACAGCCCCGCGGCGATGCCGAGCAGCTCGGTCCGACGGGTCGCTGTCGCCTGCGTCGCCTCAGGCGACCTTGGATTGCGCGCTCGCAGTTCGGCCGCACCCTTGCGGCTGTCTTTCGGCCTGCGCGCCGATGCGCCCTCACGCTTCACGCGCGCTGGCTGCTCACGGAGACGACCTCACCGGTGAGGTACGACGAGTAGTCGCTGGCCAGGAAGACCATCACGTTGGCGACCTCCCACGGCTCGGCGGCCCGGCCGAACGCCTCGCGCTGCTTGAGCTCGGCGAGCAGCTCGTCGGAGGTGACCTTGGCCAGGAACGGGTGCATGGCCAGGCTCGGCGAGACCGCGTTGACCCGGATCCCCTGGGGCGCGAGGTCGAGGGCCGCGCACCTGGTCAGCGCCATCACGCCGGCCTTGGCCGCGGCGTAGTGCGCCTGCCCCTCCTGAGCGCGCCACCCGATGACCGAGGCGTTGTTGACGATGACCCCGCGCTTTCCGTTCGCGATCATCGAGCAGGCCGGCCGCCCGGACGCAGCGCATGGTGCCGGTCAGGGTGATGTCGATGACCCGGCTCCACTCCTCGTCGGCCATCTCGGTGATGCTCACGGTGCCCCCCAGGCCCGCGTTGTTGACCATCACGTCGACACCACCGACCTTCTCGGCAGCCCCGAGGAGCTCCGTCACGGCGGTTGCGTCGGTCACGTCGCAGAGCCGGGTGGTCACCCGGTCGGCGCCGAACTCTGCGGCCAGCTCCTCCTGTGCCTCGGCCAGCCGGCGCTCGTGGGTGTCGCTGGCCACGACGTGCCGCGCACCCTCCTCCAGCACGCGACGGACGACGGCCGCGCCGATGCCGGCGCCGGCGGCGGCGGTCACCACGACCACCTTGTCGGCCAGCAGGTCGTGGCCGGGGACGTAGTCGGGCGTGGGCTGCTCGGGTCGCACCGCCGTCACTGTCCGGCTCCCTTCGGTTCGCGGGGCAAGCCGAGCACGTGCTCGGCGAGGATGTTGCGCTGGATCTCGTCGCTGCCGCCGTAGATCGTGTCGGCGCGGGAGAAGAGGAAGAGACGCTGCCACGGGTCCAGGTCGTACGGCGCCCCGCGCACGGTCAGCCCAGCGGGCCCGGCGACGGCCATCGCCAGGTCGCCGAGGTCCTGGTGCCAGTTCGCCCAGACCAGCTTGGCGATCGAGGCCGCGCCACCGCCGGAGGACGAGCCTTCGCCCGCGACCGACGCGGAGAGTCCCCGCAGTGCGTTGAGCCGCATCACCTCCAGCTCGACCTTTGCCCGAGCCAGCCGGTCGCGGATCACCGGGTCGTCAAAGGCGCCGTTCTGCTTCGCCAGCTCGACAACCCCTTCGAGCTCGCGGGCGAAGCCGACCTGCTGGCCGAGGGTGGAGACACCGCGCTCGAAGCCGAGGAGCCCCATCGCGACCCGCCAGCCGTCACCCGGCTCCCCGACCACCAGGTCAGCAGAGGTGCGGGCGCCGGTGAAGAAGACCTCGTTGAACTCGGAGTCGCCGGTCAGCTGCTCGATCGGACGGATCTCGACGCCTTCCTGGTCCAGCGGCACCAGCAGGAACGACAGCCCGTGGTGGCGCGTCGAGCCGGGCTCGGTGCGCGCCAGCACGAAGATCCAGGCGGCGTCCTGGGCGTTGGAGGTCCACACCTTCTGGCCGTCGACCACCCACTCCTCCCCGTCGAGGCGCGCCTTCGTCTGCACGTTCGCGAGGTCGGAGCCGGCGCCCGGCTCGGAGTAGCCCTGGCACCACAGCTCTTCCACGGCGCGGATCCCGGGCAGGAAGCGCTCCTTCTGGGCGTCACTCCCGAACGCGATCAGGGTCGGCCCGAGCAGCTCCTCACCGAGGTGGTTGACCCGGCTCGGCGCGTCCGCGCGGGCGTACTCCTCGTGGAAGATCACCTGCTGCATCAGGCCCAGCCCGCGGCCGCCGTACTCGGTCGGCCAGCCGACGCAGGTCCAGCCGTGCTCCGCGAGGTGGCGGTTCCAGGCGAGCCGCTCGTCGTACGCCTCCTGCTCGCGACCCGAGCCACCCAGGCCGCGCAGCCCGGCGAAGTCGCCCGCGAGGTGCTCCTCGAGCCAGGCCCGGACCTCCGCGCGGAACGTCTCGTCCTCCTCGGAGTAGGTCAGGTCCACGGGTGATAGCCTACCAAGCAAATGTTTGGTTCGGACTCCGCGGTTTCAGACACAGCGCCCACCCTCCCCCGCGTGCTTCGCGGGGCCGCGGAGCGCTATGCCGACCGCCCGGCCTACGTCGAAGGCGGCCGCACGCTCTCCTACGCCGGCCTGCTCGACCAAGTCCGCGAGGTCGCGCGCGGGTACGTGGCGCTGGGACTCGAGCCCGGCCAGCGGGTCGTGGTCTGGGCACCGAACAGCATCGAGTGGGCAGTAGCGGCGCTCGCCGTGACCTACGCCGGCGGCACGCTCGTGCCGGTCAACTCCCGCTACACCGGGCACGAGGTGGCCGACATCGTCGACCGCACGGGTGCGGTGATCGCGGTCGTGGCCGACGGGTTCCTCGGCCGCACCCAGATCGCGGACCTGCGGGCCGCGAGCGACCTCCCCTCGGTGCGGGAGGTCGTCGACCTCGCCGACCTCGAGTCGCTGGTCCGCCGCGCCCGCGACACGGCTCCGGAGGCGGTCGAGGCCCGCGCCGACGCCGTCGCCCCCGATGACGTGGCCGACATCCTCTTCACCTCAGGCACCACCGGCCGGCCCAAGGGCGCGATGAGCGCCCACCGGCAGACGATCGGGGTCTCGGCCGCCTGGGCGAGCCTGGGTGGGGTGACCGCGGAGGACCGCTACCTGGTGGTCAACCCGTTCTTCCACTCGTTCGGCTACAAGATCGGGATCGTGGTCGGCCTGCTGACCGGGGCCACTCTCTACCCGATGGCCACCTTCGACGTCGACGAGACGATGCGCCTCATCGACGCGGAGCGGATCACCCTGCTGCCCGGGGCGCCCACGATCTACCAGTCGCTGCTCGCCGCGCCCACCCGCGGCGAGCTCGATCTCGGCTCCCTCCGGCTGGCGGTGACCGGGGCGGCCGTCGTCCCCGTCGTGCTGATCGAGCGGATGCGCGCGCCGGCTCCCGAAGGCCTCGGGATCGACCAGGTCGTCACCGCCTTCGGCATGACCGAGGCCGTCGTGGCGACGATGTGCCGCGAGGACGACTCGGCCGAGACCGTCGCCACCACCTGCGGGCGTGCCGTCCCCGGCATGGAGACCCGGATCGACGCCTCCCACGGCGAGGCGGGCGAGCTGCTGCTGCGGGGCGACTACGTGATGCTGGGCTACCTCGACGACGAGGAGGCCACCGCCGAGGCGATCGACACCGACGGCTGGCTGCACACCGGCGACATCGGCACCCTCGACGCGCAGGGCAACCTGACGATCACCGACCGGCTCAAGGACATGTACATCTCCGGCGGGTTCAACGTCTACCCCGCGGAGGTCGAGCAGGCACTCGCCCGGCTGGACGGGGTCGCGGACGTCGCCGTGGTCGGCGTACCCGACGAGCGGATGGGCGAGGTCGGGAAGGCGTACGTCGTCGCCTCCGCCACCGATCCCGTCTCCCCGGAGCAGGTGGTCAGCGTTCGCGAAGGAGCGGCTGGCCAATTTCAAGGTGCCGCGGCAGGTCGAGCTCGTCGACGCGCTCCCCCGCAACCTGTCCGGCAAGGTGCTGAAGGAGGAGCTGCGCCGTGGACCTTGACCTGTCGGAGTCCGAGCTCACCTTCCAGGCCGAGGCTCGGGCGTGGCTCGAGGCCAACGTGCCGAGCGAGCCGCTCCCGTCGATGGACACCGAGGCTGGTTTCCGGGCCCACCAGGAGTGGGAGGCGAAGCTGGCCGACGCACGCTGGTCGGTGGTGTCGTGGCCGTCGGAGTACCACGGCCGCGAGGCGTCGCTGATCGAGTGGGTGATCTTCGAGGAGGAGTACTACCGCGCCGGCGCACAGTACCCATGGGGAAGCCCGGGCCGGGTCTCGCAGAACGGCATCTTCCTGCTCGCCCCGATCCTCTTCGACCACGGCACCCCCGAGCAGCAGGACCGGTTCCTGCCGTCGATGGCGACCGGGGAGCAGGTCTGGGCGCAGGCCTGGTCCGAGCCCGAAGCCGGATCCGACCTCGCCTCGCTCCGGTCGACCGCAACCCGGGACGACGAGCGCGGCGGCTGGCTCCTGAACGGACAGAAGACGTGGTCCTCGCGGGCGTCGTACGCCCATTGGGGCTTCGGGCTGTTCCGCTCCGACCCGTCCGCCCCACATCAAAGCGGCATGCCGGTCTGACCTACTTCCTGTTCCCGCTGGACGCTGACGGGGTCACCGTGCGGCCGATCGCGCAGCTCGACGGCGAGGCTGGGTTCGCCGAGATCTTCCTCGAGGACGTGTTCGTGCCGGACTCCGACGTCCTCGGGGCGCCCGGCGACGGCTGGCGGGTGGCGATGAGTACGGCGGGCAACGAGCGCGGCCTGTCGCTCCGCTCGCCCGGCAGGTTCTGCGCGGCCGCCGACCGTCTGGTCGAGCTGTGGCGCCAGCACGGGGACGACGTCCCTTCGGCAGCGAGACCGCGTCGCAGACGCTGTGTCAGATCGCGTCGCAGACGCTGTGGCAGATGCTTGGATCAAGGCGCAGGCCTACCGGCTCTACACCTGGGGCACCGTCACCCGGCTGGCCGCCGGCGGCGACCTGGGCGCCGCCGGCTCGGTGAACAAGGTCTTCTGGTCCGAGCTGGACGTCGCCCTGCACGAGACGGCCCTCGACCTGCTCGGCCCGGAGGCCGAGGTGGAGTCGGCGTGGACCGACGGGTACCTCTTCTCGCTCTCCGGGCCGATCTACGCCGGCACCAACGAGATCCAGCGCAACATCATCGCCGAGCGGATCCTCGGCCTCCCCCGCGAGCCCAAGGGAGGGGGCCGATGAGATTCGAGCTCACCGCCGAGCAGGACGACTTCGCGCAGACGCTCGACAAGCTGCTCTCCGGGGCGGACACGGTGGCCGCGGCGCGTGCCTGGGCGGAGGGCGACCCCGCACCCGGCCTCGAGGTCTGGCGTCGGCTGGCCGACCTCGGGCGTCACCACCCTGCTGGTCCCGGACTCCGACGGCGGGATGGGGGCCACACCGGTCGAGCTGGCGGTGGTCTTCGAGGCACTCGGCCGGCATGCCGTGCCGGGCCCGTGGGTCGAGTCGGTTGCCTTGCTTCCCGTCAATGGACCGGGTAGTCACCGTCGCCGTACCCCCGCACACGCCGTACGCCCTGGACGCCGACGTGGCCGACACGACGTACGTCCTCGACGACGACGGCCTCCGGGTCGCGACGGTCGGTGAGCTCGTCCGCTCGGTCGACCCGACCCGCCGCCTGTTCGCGGTGACGCCGGGCGATCCGGCGGAGGTCGAGGCGCCGCAGGGGGCGTTCGACCTGGCGGTCCTCGCGACGTCCGCACAGCTGCTCGGCTGCGGCGAGCGGCTGCTGGCCGATACGGTGGAGTACGCGAAGCAGCGCCGCCAGTTCGGTCGCGAGATCGGCTCCTACCAGGCGGTCAAGCACGCCCTGGCCGATGTCCGGATCGCGCTCGACTTCGCCCGACCGCTCGTCCTCGGCGCCGCGGTGACCGGGGCGCCTGCCCGGGACGTGTCGGCCGCCAAGGTGGCCGCCGGGGACGCGGCGTACCTCGCCTCTCGGGTGGCGCTCCAGGTGCACGGCGCCATCGGCTACACCCGCGAGTACGACCTGTCCCTGTGGATCACCAAGGTCCGCGCGCTGGTCGGCGCCTGGGGCACGCCCGCCTTTCACCGGGCCCGGGTCCTGGAGGCCCTCCGTTCGACCAGCCCAGAGGGGCGCTGATGGAGTTCGCACTCAGCGAGGAGCAGCAGGAGCTCGCCTCCACCGTCCGGGCCCTGCTCGACAAGCGCGCCGACAGCGCCGCCGTCCGGGCAGCGATGACGAGCGAGAGCGGGTACGACGAGGACCTGTGGCAGACGTTGTGCGAACAGATCGGGGTGGCCGCGCTGGTGGTCCCCGAGGAGCAGGACGGGGTGGGCGCGACCCTGTTCGAGACCGCGGTCGTGCTGGAGGAGCTGGGACGGTCGCTGGCGCCCAACCCGTTGCTGGCCACGACGATCGCCACCGCTGCTCTGCTGCTGCACGGCTCCGATGAGCAGCGCGCAGACCTGCTCCCGCGGATCGCGGCCGGCACTCTCGCCACCGTCGTCCTCGAGCCCCCGCTGGTGCTGGAGCCCGCGGCCGAGATCCTGCTGATCCCGCGAGGCGACGCGCTGGAAGTCTCCGACGATCGGCCCGAGTCCCGGCCGGCCCTCGACCCCACGCTCCGGCTCGGGCACCTGGACACCGACGCTGCTCCGTCGCAGCCGCTGAGCGACATCGCCACCGCACTGGTGACCGCGCTGCAGCTCGGCTGCGCCCGACGCGGGCTGGACATGACCGTGGCCTACACGCAGGAGCGGGTGCAGTTCGGGCGACCGATCGGCTCCTTCCAGGCCCTCAAGCACCGGATGGCGGACCTGCTGGTGCTGCTGGAGATGACCCGGTCCGCCTCGTGGGCGGCGACCGGTGCCGCGTCGTCGTACCTCGCCGAGCCGACGGCCGAACGCGCCGAGACGCTGCACGCACGTGCGACCGTCGCGAAGGCCTACTGCTCCGACGCGCTGGACCGGATCGCGGGCGAGACGGTCCAGCTGCACGGCGGGATCGCCATCACCTGGGAGCACGACGCCCACCTCGTGCTGAAGAGGGCGCACGCGCTCGGGCAGCTGTTCGGCTCCGCGAGCACGCACCGGGCGCGGGTGCTGGACGCCTGAACTGCTGGCAGCACCCAGAGATGGGGGCAGAATGCCCGCGTGAGCACGTTCGAGGGGAAGGACCTCCGCGGCGCGCGCTACGTCGACTGCCAGCTCGACGGCGCGGAGTTCCGCGAGGTGACGATGGTGGGCGCGCGGTTCGTCGGGTCGGTGCTCATCGACGTCGAGATCGACTCACTGGTGCAGAACCTCACGGTCAACGGCGTCGACGTGGTCCCCCTCGTCGAGGCGGAACTGGACCGCCGGCACCCGGAGCGACTCGCTCTCCGGCCCACCGACGTCGCCGGCGTGCTGGCCGCACTCGACGTCGTCGACGATTTCTGGGCGCCAACCCTCGACCGGGTGCGCGCGTTGCCCGAGGAACTGAGGTACGAACGAGTGCGCGACGAGTGGTCGTTCGTCGAGACGCTCCGCCACCTGATCCACGTGTACGACGGCTGGTTCGGTCGGGCCGTGCTCGGCGAGGCCGAGCCCTACCACCCGTTGGGCCTGACGGCGTCGTTCCTCGACCCGGCCGACTTCGGGATCGACCCCGACCTTGAGCCCGCCCTCGACGACGTGCTGGCGGCTCGACGCAGGCGCCAGCAGCAGGTCCGCGACCACGTCCGGGCGCTCGACGACGAGGGACTGACCGCCACGCTCCCAACTCACGGTGTCCTGGGCTTCCCGCCCGAGGAGGAGCGCTCCACCCTCGACTGCCTTCGCGTCATCTTCGACGAGGAGTGGGCGCACCACGGCTTCGCCGTGCGCGACCTGGCAGTGCTGGACCCGTGCTAGCACATTTCAGGCAGCCTCCGGCTGCGGTCAGCCGCGCAGAGCGGCCCGGATCGACGGGGCGGCCAGAGTGACCACTTCCTCGACCGACGCCGAGGCGATCGGCTCGACCTGGATGACGTAGCGCGCCATCGCCAGCCCGATCAGCTGCGAGGTGACGAGCTCGAGCCGCATGGCCGACGCCTGGACGCCGGTGACGCGAGCCACGGGGTTCACGGCGGCTCGGTTCACGACCCGGTAGAGGACGCGGCCCGCCCGCGCGCTGCCCACGGATCCCTTGACCATGCGCACCATCGCGGCGCGAGTACGCGGGCTCTCGCAGAGGGAGAGGAACCGGCGGAGTAGGCGCGCCGCGAAGTCGCGGGTCGGGTCGTCGGCCACTCGATCCAGCCTGCCAGAGCGCGTCCGGCCGCTCAGCCGCCGGTGGTGCGGTACTCACCCCGGTAGAACAGCAACGGCTCCCCGTCACGGGTGGCGTCGAGGTCCTGCACCCGCCCGAGCACGACGTAGTGGTCGCCGGTCTCGTGCACGGCGTGGATGGTGCAGTCGACGTACCCCAGGGCGCCGTCGAGCAGCGGGGACCCGGTCTCCGGGGTGGCCGACCAGCCGAGGTCGGCGAACTTGTCGATCCCGCGACTGGCCATCGTGTTCGACACCGGCTCCTGGTCGGCGGCCAGGAAGTTCACGCAGAACTTGCCCGACCGCTGGATCGCCGGCCAGGCCCGCGATGTCTTCGCCGGCGAGAACAGCACCAGCGGTGGGTCGAGCGAGACCGACATGAAGCTCTGGCAGGTCATGCCGACCGGCTCCCCGCGACTGATCGCGGTGACCACGGTGATCCCGGTGGCGAAGCGGCCCAGTACGTCGCGGAACTTGCGCGCGGCCTGGGCCTGCTCCTCGGTGTCGACGTGGATCGTCTCGCCGGGGCGGAGCTCGAAGTCGAAGTCGCCGAGGAACGACTCGATCAGCTCCCGGCTCGGCCAGGTCTCCCTGGCGTCGGGACGCATCCCCTCCGGGATCTCCTCCGGGACCTCTTCCTCGGGGATCTCGGGCTGACCACGAGACGCGAGTCTGTCACTTGTTGCCCACGCTGAAGTCGTGGCCCCAGTAGGAGACCGCGGTGCTCTCGCGGGCCACCCACTTCTCGTCGTCGACGGTCAGCCCCTCGGTGCCGTACTCGATGTCGAACCCGCCCGGCGACTTCACGTAGAACGACACCATCTGGTCGTTCATGTGCCGCCCGAGCGTGGCCGAGAGCGGAACCTTGTGCTTGCGGACCCGCTCCAGCGCCCGACCGACGTCGTCGAGCTTCGCGACCTCCAGCATGATGTGCACGCACTTCGACGGGTTCGGCATCGGCAGGAACGCGAGCGAGTGGTGGCGAGGGTTGCAGCCGAGGAACCGCAGCCACGCCTTGCGTGCCCGGCTCCTTGCCGACGAACTCGCCGGGCATGCTCATCGAGTCGCGCAGCCGGAAGCCGAGGGTGTCGCGGTAGAACTCCAGCGCCGCCTCGTCGTCGCCGACCGGGATCACCACGTGGCCCATCCCCTGCTCGCCGGTGACGAACTTGTTGTCGTACGGCGTGACCAGCGGCCGCGCCTCGTAGGTGATGCCGTGGAAGAGCTCGAACACGTTGTCCCACGGGTCGGAGAACCGGACCATCTCCTGCACCCGGCGCTCGGCCAGCTCCTCCGGGCTGCCCTCGGCGAACTCGACGCCGGCCTTGATCAGGTGCTCGCGCGCCGCCTGCAGGGCGTCGTGGTCGGCCAGCTCCCAGCCGACGCACTCGAGCCGGTCCACGTCGGAGGGGAAGACGACCAGACGGGCCGACACCTCGTCGATGCGGTAGTAGAGATGGCCCTCCGCAGGTCCTCGGCGACTCGGCGAGGCCGAGCACCTTGCCGGCGAACAGCTTCCAGGCGTCCAGGTCGGTGCTCGCCACACGGGCGTAGCCCATGGACTTGATGTCGATCGTCACAGCTTCTCCCTCACAGCTTTCTCGCGCTCGCTACCTGATGCGCGCCCTCGGTCGTGACGCGAGTGCCCTCCCAGGAAGACCGATGTCACCTCCGCGAACTCCTCGGCCGCCTCGATCTGCGCCCAGTGTCCGCAGTTCGGGAAGACGTGCAGCTGCGCCTTGGGGATCAGCTTGAGCGCCGCGAAGGCGCCGTCGATCGGGTTGACCCGGTCCTCGCGGCCCCACGTGAGCAGGGTGTGCCGGCGCAGGCGGTGCGCCTCGCGCCAGAGCATGCCGTCCTCGGCGGTCTCCGGGTTCCAGAACGACATCCCCAGCTCGACGCATGGCCTCCTGCGCGCCGGGCGCCGTGGCGTCGGCGAACCGCTCCTCCACCAGCTCGTCGGTGACCAGGTCCTGGTTGACCACCATCGTGGAGATGAAGGCCCGCAGCGCCTCGCGGGTCGGGTTCGCCGCGAAGTCCATCAGCCGCTGGACGCCCTCGGTCGGGTCGGCGTGGAAGAGGTTCAGCGACAGGCCGCCGGGGCCCATCAGGACCAGCCGGCCGACCCGGTCCGGGTGGCTCAGGGCGAGCCGCATCGCCGTACCGCCGCCGAGGCTGTTGCCGAGCAGGTGCACCCGGTCGATGCCGAGCTCGTCGAGCAGGGCGATCACGTGGTCGGCGGCGTGGCGGTAGTAGTTGCCCTCGACCGGCGGCTTGTCGGAGCCGCCGAAGCCGGGCTGGTCGACGAGGAGGGTGCGGAACTTCGTGGCGAACCGGGGCAGGGCGGTGCCGAAGTTGGACCACGCCGACGCGCCGGGCCCGCCCCCGTGCAGCATCACCAGTGGCAGACCACCGCCGAGCTCGGTGGGCTCCCCTGCCTCGTAGTAGTTCAGGGTGACGTCGCGAGCCTCGATTTCACTTGGGCGGAGCGCTGCGCGGACTCCTTGCTGTAAGGCTGGTCAGTCATCGCCACTCAGTACATCCCGGGTCGATCTTGTGCCCGAACTGGTGCGCGCCGTACATCTGCAGGGCGCGCTCGGGGTCGTTGGCGGCGTGCACCCGCCCGGCGTGGGCGTCGCGCCAGGCCCGCTGCAGGTAGGTGCCCTCGGCGAGGGCGCGGCCGCCGGACGCCTCGAAGAGGTCGTCGATGGCGTCGATGGCGCGCTGGGTGCCGAGCACCTGGTCGCGCCGGACCTTCAGCCGCAGGCCGAGCGGGATCTTCTCCCCCTTGGCGACGAGGGCCTGCTCGTCGCGGATGTTGTTCATGGTGAGCGCCCAGGCGGCGTCGATCTCCGAGGACGCGCGGGCGATCCGCACCGCCGCGAACGGGTCGAGGTTCGCCTTCTCGCCGGCGTACGCCGCCCGCACCCGCTTCTGCTGCATCTCGACGTGCTCGGCGTAGGCGCCGTAGGCCATGCCGATGATCGGGGTCGAGATCGTGGTCGTGAACAGCGAGTGGAAGGGCAGCTTGTAGAGGTCGGAGTCGTTGACCGCCTGGCCGGGGCCGTAGCAGCGGCCGGTGTCGCCCATCGACAGCGTGAACGCCTCCGGGATGAACGTCTCCTCGACGACGATGTCGTTGGAGCCGGTGCCGCGCAGCCCGACGACGTTCCAGACGTCGACGATCTGGTACTTCTCGCGCGGCACGAGGAAGGTCCGGAAGTCGACGACCTGGCCCTCCTGGTCGAGCACCAGGCCACCGAGCAGCACCCACGTGGCGTGGTCGCAGCCCGAGGAGAAGCTCCACTTCCCGGACAGGGTGAACCCACCGTCGGCGAGCGACGGCCCTGCCGGTGGGGGCGTACGACGAGCTCAGGCGGGTGCTCGTGTCCTCCCCCCACACCGCCTGCTGCGCCTCCTCGGCGAACAGCGCGACCTGCCACGGGTGGACCCCGAGGACGCTGGCGATCCAGCCGGTGGAGCCACAAGCGCCGGCGATGTCGCGGACGCAGGTGAAGAAGTCGATCGGGTCTGCTTCCAGGCCGTCGTACCACTTGGGCTGGAGCATCCGGAAGAAGCCGGTCTCCTCGAGCTCCTTGACGGAGGCCTCGGGTACGACGCGGGCCCGCTCGGCGTCGTCGGCCCGCTCCCGGAGCGCGGGCAGCAGGTCACGGACGCCGTCGAGAACAGCCTGCGGCATGGGGTCTCCCTCGCTGGTCGAGCTCTCCCCTGGCTGGGCGAGCCTGTCGCGACCGATACTAGAACACGTTCTTGTTTTCGTCGAGCAGACTCTCCAGACTGCTCGGTGGGAACCCAAATACAACGATTTGGCAGGGGCTGTCCCCCGCCAAGGAGGCGCGCCCCCTATAAATAGATCATATGCAGATCGATTCCAACTATGACTGAGCTCACCTGACGAAGGGCGATGCCTGCGCGATCACGTGCAGTGAAGCTCCCGCGAGCCTTCCGCTCCCGCCCCCTCGATTTACGCCCTTTCTCCCCCCGTCGACCCCGTTCGACCTCTTTTTTTTTTTTTTTCCCCCCCCCCCCCCCCCCCCCCCCCCCCCCCTTTTTTTTTTTTTTTTTTTTTTTTTTTTTAAAAAAAAAAAAAAATTTTTCGGGACGATTCGGCCCCCCTTTTTTTTTTTTTTTTTTTTTTTTTTTTTTTTTTTTTTTTTTTTTTTTTTTTTTTTTTTTTTTTTTTTTTTTTTTTTTTTTTTTTTTTTTTTTTTTTTTTTTTTTTTTTTTTTTTTTTTTTTTTTTTTTTTTTTTTTTTTTTTTTTTTTTTTTTTTTTTTTTTTTTTTTTTTTTTTTTTTGTCATTCCCCTGGCTGGTACGGCGTCAGCACGCAGAACTCGTTGCCCTCGGGATCGGCGAGCACCGCCCGCCCTTGTCGCCGTCACTTCGCGTCGTCGACCATCGTGGCGCCCAGGGCGAGGATGCGGTCGACCTCCTCGTCGCGGCTGCGGTCGGTCGGTCGCAGGCAGATGTGCATGCGGTTCTTGACCCTTGGGCTCGGGGACCTTGAGGAAGAGCAGGTAGCGGTCGTCGGGACCGGCCAGGCCGCACTCCTCGTCGTCGGGTGTGGTGGAAGCCCTCCTCGGCCGTGAAGTCCTCGAGGACCTGGCCCACCACCTGGTCTTGGCGTAGGGGTCGTGGGCGTCGATGCAGAAGTTGGATGCTCGGGAGCCATGAGGTCAGCGTTGCCGGATCGGCGCAGGCCTGTCCATCGAGTTCTCGGGCAGAGCATGTCCAGGCGTTGCCCGACGAGCTGCCACGCCGGCGCAGGCCACGAGGCCCAGGGCGACCGCGGCGATCACGCCGTTGACCACCCCGAAGAACGCCATCGCGTGGAGCCCGTTCGGCAGTTCAAGCGCTGCGGACGCGAGGCCGGCGACACCACTGAGAACCACCACGCCAGGCAGCACGAACGCCGGGAGAACCGCCGGCCGGCGAGGGTCAGGCGCGAGGGGCAATGACCGCAGATGGCGTACGGCGACCCAGCCGACCACGGCGAGGCCGAGCACCCCCGAGACGTACTGCAGCCACCTCATCCCGAGCAGGCCCGCGTATTCCGTGTTCAACCACACGACGTGGCGCGACCCCCACCGTCCCGAATGCGTGAACGCATCCCAGAACACGTGAGTCATGACGCCGACACCCGCCGCGAGTGGTGCGAGCAACCACTCTCGGCCGGTCAGTCGGGCGCGTTCGGGAAGTCGCATCCGGACCACCTCCGGGGCCATGTCCACGACCGCGTCGCGGACCGCTGTGAACCACAGCAGCAGGGCGCCAAGGGTGAGCGCGATGTCGACCGTGACGACCCCGATCAGGCTGTGCGTGAACTCATAGCCTCGGTCCCAGCCCATGAAGAGCGGGATGTCGGGCACCATCGACCCGGCCACCAGCGCGGTCATCGGAAGCCCGAGCCTGCCGAGCGGGATGACTGCCGCGGGATGGGCGAGCGAGATCGGCACCGGGCAAGGGTACGGCGGCTCCCGGGTGTCGGCTCAGCGCTTCGTGCCGACCGCGATCAGGTACTCCTTCTCGAACGCGCGCCGCTCGGGCGACCCGAGGTCCCACTCGTCGCAGAACGCGTCGAGCGCGGCGTCGAACTCGGCTCGCGGCCCGTCCTTCGCGGCGTTGTTGCGCACGGCGATGGTCGGGCCGTAGTAGCGCCTTGAAGTGCTCGCCGTAGTCACGCGCGCTGCTCGAACGCCGTGATCTCGAGCACGTCGCGCGTCACGCGTGTGAAAGTCGACCCGGCCGCCGAAGAGGCTCGTGCAGGTGCTCCTCGCTGCCCCACAGCGGCGGCGGCGGGCGCCGGGCGGCGGCGGCGGCGCGAACGGCTTCATCGTCGCGGAACAGCGCGCCGAGCATGCCCTCCGGCGTCCAGCTGAGCAGGCCGATCGTCCCGCCGGGACGGCAGACGCGGACGAGCTCGTCGGCGGCGTCCTGGTGGTGCGGCGCGAACATCACGCCGATCGACGACATCACGACGTCGAACGACGCGTCGTCGAACGGCAGGTGCTCGGCGTCGGCCCGGCCCACTCGATGTCGAGCCCGCGGCCTCGGCGCGGCGCCGGCCGGCCTCGAGCAGCTCCGGGCGTCAGGTCGCTCGCGGTCACGCGGCGCCGCGCTGGCGGCGGCCGGGATCGAGGCGTTGCCGGTGCCGGCCGCGACGTCGAGGACGCGCTGCCGGGGCCGATCCCGCAGGCCTCGACGAGCCGTGGCCCGAGCGGCAGCAGGAACGTCTCGACCATGGCCGGGTAGTCGCCCGACGCCCACATCGCGCGGTGGCGCGCCTTGAGCTCGGTGTCGGCGAGTTCTGCGTGGTCATCTCGTGGCCTCCTTGTTCGGAATCGTCGGTGGCCGAGCATCCACCCGCGACGGGCCGCGCACATCGGGAGAACTCCCTATCTGCTGCCCGATCTCCGCTGCCCCCACGCGGGCCGCGTGCGCGGCGGCCTCGGCCCGGTTGTGAACGCCCAGCTTCGTCAGGATCCGGCTCACGTGGTGGCCCGCGGTCTTCTCGCTGATGCACAGCGTCGCGGCGATCCGGGCGTTGGACATGCCGTGCGCGACCAGCCCGAGCACCTCCTGCTCGCGAGCGGTCAGCTCGCCGTCGACCCGCGGGCGTCCGGCCGCGCCGACCCCGAGCTCGCGGAGCAGCGCCGCGGCGGAGTCCATCGGGCGCGACGCGCCGAGCTCGCGGAACGCGACCAGCGCGGTCCGCGCCTCGTCGATCGCGAGGTCGGGGGCGGTCGTGCTGGAGCGCGCGGGCGAGCTCCAGCCGGGCGCAGGCCGCGTCGAGCGGCATGGCCAGCGCGCCGAACTCCCGCAGCGCCCTGCGCGCCGGCTCGGCCGCCTCATCGTGCCGACCGGTCGCGAGCGCGATCGCGCGCGCCGGCGAGCTCCGCCCGGGCGGTCGCGAGCCTGATCCCGGAGTCCCGGGCGTGGCCAGCCAGCTCCTGCCGCGCCGCGTGCGCCGCTGCGACCTCGCCGGCGGCCAGGCACGCGTCGACCAGGGCCGCGAGCAGCTGGGTGGTCCGGATGATGTCCCCCTCGCGTGTCGCGCAGGCCGCGCTCGAGGAGGAGCGCCGGCGTCCCGGGGCCGGCCCTCGGCGATGCGGAGCAGGGCCAGCGCCCGCAGGGACGTCGGGCTCTCCTCGCGGCCGGCCAGGAGCCGTTCGGCCTCGGCCAGCCGCCCCTGGTGGATCCGCAGCTCGGCCAGGGTCGCGACCGTGGGCCCACCGAGCTCGGGGATGTAGCGGGCGTGCGTGGCCAGGGCGCGCCTCGAGGGCGATGCTCGGCCTCGGGCCAGCGGCCGGTCGCCAGCAGGACGTCGGCGTGCACGCTGCGGCAGGCGCCGTACAGCGGCTCGGTCCGGTGCGACCGCGCGAACTCCTCGACCTGCTCGCACCACTCCGCCGAGCGCTCCCACTCGCCAACGCTGGCGCAGGCCATGATCAGGTTGCAGTAGGCCTCCGCGAGCGTGTGCACGTTGCGGACCACGCCGGCCGTGGCCGCGGCCATCGCCTCCTCGAGCAGCAGCAGGCCGGGCTCGCGCCGCCCCGCCGACACCTCGGCCCGACCGAGCAGGCTCATCGCGAAGACCTCGAGGTCGTCCTCGCGGGTCTCGCGCGCGATCTCGATCGCCCTCCGGGCCTGCGCGACCTGCTCGGTCGACCTGCGGTCGCGTGCCGGGCGCGCTCGACCGCGACCCACCCGTGCCCGGCGCCATCGTCGGCGTCGACCAGCACCCGCTCGGCGCGGGCGAGCCATCCCCTGGCTGCTGAGGGACGCCCGCCGATGGCGTGCTGGTGGGAGACCCAGACCGCGACCCGGGCGGCGTCGTGGACCCGATCCTCGCGCTGGTACGTCGCGAACGCCCGTTCCCGGCACGAGATCCCCGCGGCGACGTCACCGAGGAACCACAGCGCCAGCCCGAGTCCCTCCGAGGCCTCGGCCGACTCGCCTCGCTCCAGGGCGGCCTCGAACGCACGGCGCGCCTCGGCCCACTCGGCCGCCTCCAGCGCCCGCGTGCCCTCCCGGATGTCGTCACCCACGCGCGGCGGGTCCATCCGGTGAGTATGGACCCGAATCGGCGCGATGGCGACCGACGGGACGATGGCGTCAGGCGGTGGCCTGCCCAATCTGCCAGGGACTTGTCCTGCTCCGCTGGTTTCGACCCGCCCGTCACGACCTCGCAAGCTCGGTCGTGGGGCTTGCTCAACCTGCGCGCGAGACGCCCTGCTCTCGTTCCTCGAGCTGGCTCCGCCTTCAGCATCAGCGCGATGTCGATCAGCTGGTCCTCCTGGCCGCCGATCAGGTTCCGCCGGCCGGCCTCGAGCAGGATCTTGGCGCCGGAGACGCCGTACCGCTCGGCGGCGTTGCCGGCGTGCTTGAGGAACGAGCTGTAGACGCCGGCGTAGCCCATCATCAGCGTCATCCGGTCCAGCTGGCACTCCTCGGGCATGGCCGGGCGGATCACGTCCTCGGACGCGTCGACGATCTGCAGGAAGTCGACGCCGGTGCGCCAGCCGAGCTTGTCGCACACCCCGATGAACGCCTCCAGCGGCGTGTTGCCGGCCCCGGCGCCGAAGCGGCGGACCGACCCGTCGATCTGGGTGGCGCCGGCCCGGGCCGCGATGACGGTGTTGGCGACGCCGAGCCCGAGGTTCTCGTGGCCGTGGAAGCCGACCGTCGGCCTCGTCGCCGATCTCGGCGACGAGCGCCGAGACCCGGTCGGCGGTCTGCTCCATGATCAGCGCGCCGGCCGAGTCGACGACGTAGACGCACTGGCAGCCGGCGTCGACCATGATCCGGGCCTGCTTGGCGAGCACCTCGGGCGGCTGGGTGTGGCTCATCATCAGGAAGCCGACCGTCTCCAGGCCGAGCTCGCGGGCGAGGCCGAAGTGCTGGATCGAGGTGTCGGCCTCGGTGCAGTGGGTGGCGATCCGGCAGATCTCGCCGCCGTTGTCCTGGGCGGCGCGGATGTCGTCCTTGGTGCCGACGCCGGGGAGCATCAGGAAGGCGATCCGGGCGGTCTTCGCGGTCTCCGCCGCGATCCTGATCAGCTCCTGCTCCGGGGTCTTCGAGAAGCCGTAGTTGAACGACGACCCGCCGAGCCCGTCGCCGTGGGTCACCTCGATCACCGGGATGCCGGAGGCGTCGAGGGCCTCGACGATGTCGTGCACCTCCTGGGCGGTGAACTGGTGCCGCTTGTGGTGCGACCCGTCGCGCAGGCAGGTGTCGGTCAGGCGCAGGTCGAGGTCGCCCCCGTGCTGGTCCTTCCAGGTGCGGGTCAGGGTGTTGAGGTCGCTCATGAGGTGGCTCCGTCCATCGAGCGGGCGAGGTGCTCGCCCACCTGGGTCGCGGCGGCGGTCATGATGTCGAGGTTGCCGGCGTACGGCGGCAGGTAGTCGCCCGCGCCCTCGACCTCGACGAAGACGCTGACCTTGAGCTGGCCCTGCGTGGCCGGCGAGGGCTCGTCGATCTGCGGCTCCTGCAGCAGGCGGTATCCGGGGACGTACTCCTGCACGGCCCGCACCATGTCCTGCACCGAGCGGACGATCGCGTCCCGGTCGGCATCGGGGGGTACGGCGCAGAAGATCGTGTCCCGCATGATCATCGGCGGCTCGGCCGGGTTGAGGATGATGATCGCCTTGCCCCGCTCGGCGCCGCCGATCGACTCGACGCCGGCGGCGGTGGTGCGGGTGAACTCGTCGATGTTGGCGCGGGTGCCCGGCCCGGCCGACACGGAGGCGACCGACGCCACGATCTCGGCGTACGACACCGGCGCGACCCGCGACACGGCGGCGACCATCGGGATCGTCGCCTGCCCGCCGCAGGTGATCATGTTGACGTTCGGCGCCGACGAGTGCTCCTGGCCGTTGACCGGCGGGATCACGGCCGGCCCCACGGCGGCGGGGGTGAGGTCGACCGCCCGGATGCCCGCCTCCTCGTAGCGCGGGGCGTACTCCCGGTGGATCTGCGCGGAGGTGGCCTCGAAGATCAGGTCGGGCAGCTGGTCCTGCTTGAGCAGCCAGTCGACACCCTCGTGGCTGGCCTCGAGGCCGAGCCCGTCGGCGAGGCGCAGCCCCTCGCTGGTCGGGTCGACGCCGATCATCCAGCGCGGCTCGATCACCTCGGAGCCGCAGGAGCTTGTACATCAGGTCGGTGCCGATGTTGCCCGGGCCGACGATGGCGGCGGTCTTCTTGCTCACGTCTACTCCTTGAACTCTGCGACGAGCGGTGTCGAACCCGCTGATCGACGCCTCCACCTTGTCGCCTGGCGCGAACGGCACGAAGGGGCCGAGCGCCCCGGACAGGACGAGGTGACCCGCCTGGAGCGGGTCGCCGAAGCGGTAGCACTGGACGGCGAGCCAACGCAGCGCCTCCAGCGGGTCGCCGAGGCAGGCGGCGCCGTTGCCGGACGATCGAACCTCGCCGTTGATCGTGAGTGACATCTCGACATCGACCGGGGTGAAGTCGTCCAGGTGACCGCCCCGCGTCGCCGACGACGAACAGCCCGCTGGACGCGTTGTCGGCCACCGTGTCGGTGAAGGTGATGTCCCAGTTCTCGATGCGGGAGTCGACGATCTCCAGCGCCGGCAACGCCGTCTCGACTGCCTGACTGACGAGCTCGAGCGTGATCTCGTCCTCGCTTGCCGGCGCGACGGTGCGGCTCAGCAAGAAGGCGACCTCGGCCTCCACCCGCGGCTGCACGAGCGTCCGCATCGAGATCGGTGACTCGCGAGCTGACGTCCATGTCGTCCAGCAGGTAGCCGAAGTCCGGCTGGTCGACGCCGAGCTGTCTCTGGACCGCCTCCGACGTCGCACCGATCTTGCGACCGACGACCCTCGGCGCCCGCGGAGAGGCGTTTCTCCACCAGCCCCTGCTGGACCGCGTACGCCGCAGCGAGGTCGTCGGTGCCGATCAGGTCGCGCACCGCGGCGCACGGGACACGGGTCGTCTGAGCCTGGTCCAAGCGCTCGACGGCGGCCGAGATCGCGTCCGGTGAGGTCACGTCGGGCATTCTAGAACCTGTTACAGTTTTGCGCCATGACAGGGACCTCGCCGAGCCTGCCGACCGAGGTCGACGTGGTCGTGGTCGGCGCCGGCGGCGCGGGCATGACCGCCGCGCTCGCGGCCGGCCTGCGCGGCCTCGAAACCGTGCTGGTGGAGAAGAGCCCGTGGTTCGGCGGCTCCACGGCCCGCAGCGGCGGCGGCGTCTGGATCCCCGGCAACTACGCGCTGAAGGCAGCGGGCCAGGTCGACGGCCCCGACGAGGCGGCGCAGGCACGCCTCTACCTTGACTCGATCGTCGGCGACGACGTGCCCAAGGTCCGCCGCGACACCTTCCTCGACCGCGGTCCCGAGGTCATGGACTTCCTCCGCGAGCACACCCCGCTCCGCTTCGCCTGGGTGCCGGAGTACGCCGACTACCACCCCGAGGCGCCCGGCGGGCGGCTCGCGCGGCCGCAGCGTCGAGCCGGTGCCGATGGACGCCCGGTCCCTCGGCGACGAGCTGGAGCGGCTGCACCCGGCGTACACCAAGGCGCCGGCCAACCTGATCGTCACCCAGGCCGACTTCCGGAAGATCAGCCTCGGCCTGCGCACCCTGCGCGGGCCGCTCACCATGCTGCAGGGTGCTGCTCACCCGGCTGTGGAGCATCCTGCGCGGCCGGAAGATGTACGCCATGGGCAACGCCCTGGCCATCGGGCTGCGCCAGGGCCTGGCCGACGCCGGCGTGCCGGTGCACTACGAGACCGAGCTGACCGACCTGCTGATCGAGGACGGCCGGGTCGTCGGCGTCCACGTCGTCCACCACGGGAGCCCGACCACGATCCGCGCCCGGCGCGGCGTGATCCTGGGCAGCGGCGGCTTCGAGAAGAACCTCGAGATGCGCGAGAAGTACCAGCCCCAGCCGACGTCGATCGACTGGACGACCGGGTCGGTCAACAACACCGGCGGCGGCATCCTGGCCGGGATCGCCGCCGGCGCCCAGACCGACCTGCTCGACGACGCCTGGTGGGGACCGACGATCCCGCTGCCGTCGGGCCCGTGGTTCTGCCTGGCCGAGCGCAACCTGCCCGGCTCGATCATCGTCAACTCCGCCGGCCGACGGTTCATGAACGAGGCCATGCCGTACGTCGAGGCGGTGCACGCGATCTACGCCGGCGAGGCCACCGGAGTGCCGCACGTCCCGGCCTGGATGGTCATCGACCAGCGCTACCGCAACCGCTACCTGTTCGCCGGGCTCTCCCCGCGGCAGCCGTTCCCGGGCCGCTGGTACAAGAACGGCACCGTCAAGAAGGCCGACACCCTGGCCGGCCTGGCCGACGAGATCGGGGTGCCGGCCGACGCGCTCGAGGAGACGGTGCAGCGCTTCAACGGCTTCGCCGACCTCCGGTGTCGACGAGGACTTCCACCGCGGCGAGAGCGGCTACGACCGCTACTACTCCGACCCCACCGTCAAGCCGAACCCGTCCCTGCACGCGCTCGACCAGGCGCCGTACTACGCGGTGAAGATCGTGCCCGGCGACCTCGGCACCAAGGGCGGCCTGGTCACCGACGAGCGGGCCCGGGTGCTGCGCCCGGACGGCTCGGTGATCCCGGGCCTGTACGCCGCCGGCAACGTCTCGTCGGCCGTCATGGGCCACACCTACGCCGGGCCCGGCGCCACCATCGGGCCGGCCCTGACCTTCGGCTACCTGGCCGCACTCGACATCGCGAAGGAGACCTGATGCCCATCGACCCGTCCGTCGCCGTGGGCGCGGAGCTGCCGCGACCGGCTCTTCTCCTGGGACCCCAGCGACGTGCTGCTCTACCACCTCGGCATCGGCGCCGGGTCCTCGCCCGGGCGACAACCTCTCCCCCGACGCGCTGCGCTACACGCTCGACGGACGCGGGGCTGCAGGTGCTGCCGTCGTTCGGCGATCGTGGCCCCGACCTTCCACGAGACCGACCCGCCGCCGCTCGACCTGCCCGGCTGCGACATCGACCTGGCGCAGGTCGTGCACGGGTCGCAGTCGATCTCGGTGAACGCACCCCTGCCGACCTCCGGGACGGCCACGCTGCGAACGCGCGTGACCGACGTCTGGGACAAGGGCAAGGCGGCCGTGATCTGGCAGGAGGGCACCGCGACGGCCCCGACGGCGACGAGCTGTGGACCGTCCGGTCGTCGATCTTCGTCCGCGGCGAAGGCGGCTGGGGGGAGACCGCGGCGCGTCGGACGAAGGTCGAGCTCCCGGACCGGGCGCCGGACGCCGACACGACGTACGACGTGACCCCGCAGCAGGCGCTGCTCTACCGGCTCTGCGGCGACCGCAACCCGCTGCATGCCGACCCCGACTTCGCGAAGGCCGCCGGATTCCCCGCACCGATCCTGCACGGCCTCTGCTCCTACGGCATCGTCCTGCGCCTGCTCACCGACGAGCTCCTCGGCGGGGACGCGACCCGGGTCGGCGGCTTCACCGCCCGGTTCGCCGGCGTGGTGTTCCCCGGGCGAGACCATCCGGGTCCGGGCATGGCAGGAGGACGACCGCGTCGTCGCCTCGGCCACCATCGCAGGTGAGGGCGAGCGCGACGGAGCGCCGGTCCTCGCCGACTGCGTGCTGACGCCTGCCTGACGCGCCGCGGACTACAGCCGGTCGAGGAAGACGCGCCCGATACTGGCGAGCGGGCTGGCGCAGGCGGCGCCCCAGGTCGCCACGACCTGGGCGTTGCACGCTCGGTACCCGGTCTCATAGCCCCTGGCGCTGCCGTTGATCTTGAGGAAGCAGTCGTCCTCGCAGGTGAGGCCGGCGATCCGGAAGCGGCCGTCAGCGTCGGTCAGGTCCGCGCCGTCCACCTCCTTGATCGCGTCCTGGCTGCGCGCCGTCACCCGCAGGCCGCTCACGGGCCTCTTGGTGACGCTGTTGACGACGACACCGCGGATGAACGCCGGGATGGCCCTGACGTTGCCCAGCGTGGTGCCTGCCAGGAAGGTGTTGGCGAACTCCGAGTCCCTCTGCAGCCAACGGGGATTGCCGCCGACCCACCCTTCCTGGAAGTCACCGGCCACCGCGTGCACGAAGAACCTGGAAGCGGTGGAGGTGCCTGGGTCAAGTTCGAAGGTGCCGTCGGGCGCGGTGACGTCCGTGGCCACGGGGGACCCAGTCGGCGCGCCCCCGACCGACTCGAAGAGCTCGACGGTCATACCGGCGACGGCGGGGGCGGGGGTCCCGGCGTGCCCGTTCACCAGGCGACCGGTGATCGGGGTGGCCCCGGCCTCCGCGGAGGGTGAGGCAGCCAGCAGCGCCAGCGCTGCGAGGCACGCGGACAGGAGGACAGCGAGGGAACGACGCATGAGGACCACCGAGGCAGGAGGGAGTTGGGCGGCCCAAGACTAGGGTCGCGTCTCTGGTCGCCGCAGCGGAATCGCGCTCCCTTTGCCGATGGGACTCCCGCCTCAGGTCAGACGACGGGCTGCACCTCGGCGACCTGGTCCGGCCGCAGGAACTCCAGTGCCCCACCATGATCGCTGGTCAGCTCGAACGCAGCTCCCTGCCGAGGCTCCACCTTCAGTCGCACCCTCGCCGTCTTCGAGTTCAGGCAATAGCTACGAGGCCGCGCCGGGTTGTCGTAGCCCAGGCAGACCATGGCCCGCGGCGACCCGGTCATCTCCAGGACGGCCCGACCCGCGCGCCCACGCATCTCCAGCGTCCAGCACGGGAAGTCCAGCCGGGCGTCCTGCCGCCAGAGGTCGACGATCCGGTCGAACCGAAGCTCCTCGGCGCCCCGGCGGACCACCAGCATCGAGAAGAGCGGCGAGGTCCGGCGCCCCAGCTCGATCCGCCCGGATGCCGCCTCGACCACCGCCTCGTCATCCGGGAAGGAACAATGCCCCCAGGCGTACTCCGGACTGTGGGCCGTCCCCCAGTTGTGGCCCTGCATCCCGGTCCAGCCCCGCAGGTCCCAGTCAGCACCACTCCAGGCGAGGCGCCCCGAGAAGCCGGCCAGGGGGAACGGCGTGAGCAGCTTGTTGCTCGGGAACGGCGCGTCCACGAGCCTCGCGGACGGGAAGAGGCTCATGGGGCGACCGAGCGACCCGGGCACCCGGTCGAAGGCCAGGTCCCAGTCGACCTGACCGGACTCCGATCCGAGTCGACCGCGTGACGTTCCGCCGTCCGCGCCGAGGGCGAGCGACAGCGTGTCCACCGTGGTCTCCAGCGCCGCATCGCTCGTACGGAACCTCCCCTCCCCGACCGGCACCTGCTGGCGGAAAGCAGCTGTGCGCTCGCCGTCGAACACGCTGCACCAGGCCTCGGCGACCGAGGGCCCCTCCCCGCGGATCAGCACGGTCGCCTTCAGCCAGAGGGCTCGCGGTGACGAGGGATCGTTGGCCCGGACGAACCACGACTCGACGTGATCGGTGCCCTCACGGAACCTTGGTCGGTTGTCCTCCTGTGCACTCACGGCACCAACCTGCCACGCGGCCTTCGCTACGGTGACCAGGCATGAGCCTCCTCGACACCTGGGACCGCCGCGAGCACACGCGGACGGCATCACGCACCCGACGTACCGCAAGGGCACGGGCCGGGCGTCATCGTGATCCACGAGATCCCGGGAATGACGCCGGAGGTGATCGGGTTCGCGCGAGGAGGTCGTCGCCGCGGGGTTCACCGTGGTGCTGCCCGCACCTGTTCGGCGAGCCCGAGGCGCCGATGAACCCGGTGACGCGTCGCCAGGTCGTTGCGCCAGGTGTGCGTCAGCCGCGAGTTCACCAAGCTCGCCACCGGCGCAGACGACGCCGGTCGCCGGCTGGCTGCGCAGCCTGGCCCGGCGAGCTGCACGACGAGCTCGGCGGGCCGGGCGTCGGCGCGCTCGGCATGTGCTTCACCGGCGGCTTCGCGCTGGCGATGATGGTCGACGCCTCGGTCGCCGCGCCGGTGCTGGCCCAGCCCTCGGCGCCGTTCGCGGTCACGCCCGGGCGCGTCGCGCGACCTCAACCTCTCCCCCGCCGACCTGGCACCGTGCAAGGAACGCGCGGCCGCCGGCTGCGAGGTCCTCGGCCTGCGCTACCGCAAGGACCCCGCCGTCGGCAACCGCTTCGAGACCCTGACCCGCGAGATCGGCGACGCCTTCATCCGCGTCGAGTTCGAGGGCAGGGGCCACTCGACGGTCACCGACCGCACCGGCAGCAGGAAGCCGTCGACCGGGTGCTGGCGTTCTTCGCCGAGAAGCTCCGCTAGTACGACGGTGGAGTCCGTGGGCGGCTGAGGCGAAGGTCCGAGGTCGAGGGTCCACTCAGGCCGAGTGGACGTGCAGTCCGACGCGTGACTCACCCACTCCGGCGGCGTAGCCTTGTCGGAGAGGTGGTCGCCGTGCCGATGTGGTTGATTGTCGCAATCGCTATTTCGTGTTTTCTCATTCTCATGCTGGGTCTCGCCTTCGCATGGTCGAGGTGGATGACCCGCTCGGACGCCTCCGAGGACTGAACCCTCGCTTTCCGACTGACTGACCGGTGGTGACGCCTGCCCCTCGGATGCGGTTTGGGGTGCAAACCACCCGATCAGGCCATACCCAACCGCTTCGTCCGTCCTGAGAATGTCTGGACCAGCAGCTCGAGGGGCCGAAAACAGAGCGTGAGGACATTCGCACGCGTGGGGTGCAGGCGTATCTGACCCGTGAGGTCTGCTGGTCCAACTTCATCGGTGTGCGCACCTAGGGGGAACCATGAAAGCAACCCACGTCACCGGCCGACTGCGGGGTGCCTCGCGCAGCCGTGCCGCTCTGCTGCTCGTTCCCTTGATGTTGTGTGCGCCTGGACCCGCCACCGGCGCCGCGGCCGAGGCCCCGGCGGCCGTCCCCACCTGCCGCGGGGTGCCGGCCACGATCGTCGGAACCCCCCAGGACGACAGGCTGGTCGGGACCGCGGGCGACGATGTCATCGTCGGCGGTCGCGGTTCCGACGACATCCTTGGCGGCGGAGGTGACGACCTGGTCTGTGGCGGCCCGACTCGACCGAGGGAGATATTCGGGGACCCCGTCTTCCAGTTCCTCTCCGGTGGCCCGGGTGCGGACACCGTCGTGGGAGGGCACGGCCCCGACGAAGTCTTTGGGGATGCCGGCGCCGACGTCCTCCTCGGCAATTCGGGAATGGACTTCATCGGCGGTGGCGACGGCAGGGACACCCTGCATGGAGGGCAGGGCCGGGACAACCTGGACGGCAACGAACTGGGGGACTGGCTCCTCGGGGAACGAGGCGGTGACTTCATCGAAGACCCCGGGGGCGCAAACACCGTGATGGGAGGAGAGGGACACGACTTCATCGTCAGCGGGCCCGGCAACGAGACCATCAGCGGAGGCAGCGGCCGAGACCACCTGGACTTTTCCGAGATCCTGTCCCCCGACGGATCGTCCACTCACTGCCGCAATATCACCGCCGACCTCAGCCAGGAAACCGCATCCGGGAGAGGCTTCGGCGTCGATGCGCTCCAGGACATCGAGAGCATCTCGACCGGGGGCGGCAACGACGTCCTGATCGGCGATGACGGCCCCAACGTCTTCAGCGCCGGATTTCCCTGCTTCGCAAAGCCGTCACCGACGGAGTCTGTGACCGGAAACGGCGGTGTCGACCGCATCCTCTTCAGCCCGCCCTTTGACAGCGCATCGGGCCGCGTCCGGGTCGACCTGCTGAACCACACCGCCCGGTTGGGCAATCAGGGTGCCTCGCCGGTGGTGTACAGCCTCGATTCCATCGAGAACGTGAGCGGCACCGAGTTCCGCGACGTCATCCTGGGCGATGCCGGACCCAACGAGCTGAGCGGCGGACCGTTCAGTAGTGGAGACGTGATCAATGGTCGAGGAGGCGCCGACCTGCTGCTCGGGAAGTTTGCGAGCGACCGCCTTCTCGGCGGCTCGGGGAACGACGTACTGCTCGGAAACGGCGGGGCCGATCACCTGGACGGGGGCACCGGCCGCAACCGAAACGACGGTGGAGGCGGCGTCGACACCTGCCTGCGTCCCAGCCGAGGCGACCTGGCCATCAGCTGCGAGCGATAGTCAGGCCGAGAGCACCAGCCCGCTCGTGGGCACGCCGGTGCCGGCGGTGACCAGGACGTGGGCGACGTCGTCGACCTGGTTCACCGACGTACGACGCACCTGACGGACCGCCTCGGCGATGCCGTTCATGCCGTGGATGTAGGCCTCGCCGAGCTGGCCGCCGTGGGTGTTGATCGGCAGCCGGCCGCCGATCTCGATCGCGCCGTCGGCGATGAAGCCCGGCGCCTCGCCGCGACCGCAGAAGCCGAGCTCCTCGAGCTGCATCAGGACGTACGGCGTGAAGTGGTCGTAGAGCACGGCGGTCTGGATGTCGTCGGGCCCGAGCCCGGACTGCCGCCACAGCTCGCGGCCGACCACGCCCATCTCGGGGACGCCGATGTCGCCGCGGTAGTACGACGTCATCACGAACTGCTCGGGCGCGCTCCCCTGCGCCGCCGCGGCGACGTACGCCGGGGGATGCGGCAGGTCGCGGGCCCGCTCGGCCGACACCACCACCAGCGCCACGGCGCCGTCGCTCTCCTGGCAGCAGTCGAGCAGGTGCAGCGGGTCGACGATCATCCGGGAGGCCTGGTGGTCCTCGAGCGTGATCGGCTTGCCGTAGAAGAACGCGTTCGGGTTGGTGGCGGCGTGGCGGCGGTCGGCGACGGCGACCCGGCCGAAGTCCTCCGACGTGGCGCCGTGCTCGTGCAGGTAGCGCTGCGCCTGCATCGCCACCATGGCGGCCGGCGTGGTCAGGCCGTGCGGGTAGGACCAGGCGTTGTCGAGGCCGTTGGTGTTGACCTGGGTGTTCGCCCACACCGAGGCCCGTCCGAAGCGCTGGCCGGAGCGCTCGTTGAACCCGCGGTAGCAGACGACCACGTCGGCCACGCCGGTCGCGACGGCCATGGCGGCCTGCTGGACGGTGCCGCACGCCGCGCCGCCGCCGTAGCTGATCCGGCTGAAGAACCGCAGCTCGCCCATCCCGAGCTCGCGGGCGAGCGCGACCTCCGAGGAGGTGTCCATCGTGAAGGTCGTCAGGCCGTCGACGTCGCCCGGCGTGAGCCCGCAGTCGGCGAGCGCTGCCCGGACCGCCTCGACCGAGAGCTGGAGCTCGGAGCGGCCCGACTCCTTGGAGAACTCGGTGGCGCCGATGCCGGCGATGGCGGCCTTCCCGGAGAGTGTCATCGCAGCGTCACCGTCGCGGTCACGTGGTCGCCCCTTGCTGATCGCCCCTTGCTGGTCGCCCCTTCGCTTGATCGCCCAGCGACACCGCACCCACCACCGACACCGTGTCGCCGTCGCGGGTGCCGGTGAAGACGAGCTCGTCGCCCGGGTACGCCGGCGCGCCCAGCCGAAGGGCGATCCCGGCCAGCTCGACCTGGCCCGAACCCATTTCACGCAGCGAGTCGGTCACGTAGCGCTGCACCAGCCCGGTCGTGGTCAGGATGTTGAGGAAGATGTCCTGCGAGCCGTAGGACTGCGCGAGGTCGCGGTCGTGGTGGACGTCCTGGAAGTCGCGGGTGGCGATCGCCGTGCTCACCACCAGCGTGGTCGTGATCGGGAGTCGCCACTCGGGGAGGGCGTTCATCGGGTCCCCGTCGAAGCGGAGCGAAGCGAGCATTCGAATGGGGTGGTCATGCCGACCTCCAGACGGGAAGGGTCAGGTCGTCGTCGATCCGCCGGAAGTCGACGACCACGGGCATGCCGATCTCGACCTTCTCCGGGTCGGTGTCGACGAGCTCGCCGACCATCCGGACACCCTCCTCGAGGTCGACGACGACGAGCAGGATCGGCAGCTCCCGCCCCGGGACGGGCGGGTGTCGGTGGACGACGTACGAGAAGACGGTGCCGCGGCCGGAGGCGACGACGTGCCCCCGGTCCAGCGCCCCGCACTCCGGGCAGGCCGGGCCCGGCGGGTGACGCAGGGCGCCGCAGGCGTTGCAGGTCTGGATCCGCAGCTCGCCGGCCTGCGTGCCCTCCCAGAAGAACGCCGTGTCGCGGTTCTGCTGGGGGCGCAGGACGAACTCGCTCGGATCAGGAGCCGGCGCCTTCGGTACGAACTTGAGCACCCGGAACAGCATGGACGCGACCTCCTCGTCGCCTGACTCGCCACACGTTGCGGGTGGTCACGAAGTAGCCCTCGCCGACCCCGGTCTGCTTGGGCCCGACCACCGACTCGAGCCGGGTGGTCACCGTGAGCTCCTCGCCCACGCGCAGGGGGCGGGCGTACTCCTGCTCGCAGTTGGTGCCGAGCACGCCGGTGAACCCGGCCTCGGTCAGCACGGTCATCATCGAGTGCAGCGGGTCGTCCGGGTCCCGCTTCGGGTGCAGCCCGCCCATCGTCCACACCTGGGCCATCGCCGGCGGCGCCTCACCGGCCTGCCAGCGCGGGTCGGTGTCGCCGATCGCCTCGACCCAGTTGTTGATCATCGGCTGGTTGACCGGGTCCCGGCCCGGACGCGGCGACGTCTCGCCGTTGGCCTTGATCCGCTCGGCGGCGGCCATGATCTCGTCGTGGACGGTCATCGAGGCACCCGCGGCAGGCCGAGCCCGAACATCGCGATCAGCTCCCGCTGCACCTCGTTGACCCCGCCGCCGAAGGTGAGCACGAGGTTCCGCTTGGCCTGCTTGTCGAGGTAGTCGGCGAGGTCCCCGGTCGCGGGGTCGGCCGAGGTCGCCGTACCGGTGCACGATCCCGGCCAGCGCGCGGCCGAGGCGCTGTGCCTGGTCGGAGGCGAACACCTTCGACGCCGACGCGTCGGCGACGTCGAGCTCGCCCGCCTCCGCGGTGCGCGCCACCTCCCAGTTGAGCAGCTCGTTGACCCGGAAGGCCGCGGTCGCCTCGGCCAGGCCGGCGCGTACGTCGGGCTCGTCGAGCACGCCGGCCCGGTCGGCCCAGGCGGCGACCCGGTCGCGGAGCCCCTCGATCCGGCCGGCGGGGCCGAGCATCACCCGCTCGTGGTTGAGCTGGGTGGTGATCAGCTTCCAGCCCTGGTTCTCCTCCCCCACCAGCATGTCGACGGGCACGCGCACGTCGTTGAGGTAGACCGCGTTCGTGTGGTGCGCGCCGTCGGCGGTGATGATCGGCGTCCAGGAGTAGCCCGGGTCCGAGGTGTCGACGATCAGGATCGAGATGCCCTGGTGCTTCGGGGCGTCCGGATCGGTCCGGCAGGCCAGCCACAGGTAGTCGGCCTGGTGGCCGCCGGTGGTCCACAGCTTCTGCCCGTTCACGACGTAGTGGTCGCCGTCGCGCCGGGCGGTCGTGCGCAGGGAGGCGAGGTCGGTGCCGGCGTCGGGCTCGCTGTAGCCGATCGCGAAGTGCACGTCGCCCGCGAGGATCCGCTTGAGGAACAGGTCCTTCTGCCGCTCGGTGCCGTAGCGGATCAGGGTCGGCCCGACGGTCTGCAGGGTCACGGCGGGCAGGTGCACGTCGGCCCGCTGCGCCTCGTTGGCGAAGATCGTCTGCTCGACCTCGCCGAGCCCGTGGCCGCCGTACTCCTTGCGGCCAGCCGACGCCCATCCAGCCGTCGTCGCCCATCTTGCGGATCGTCTTCTGGTACGTCGGGCCGTGGCGGTCGGTCGCCATCTCGCGGTGCTCGTCGTGGTCGGCCAGCCCGGTGAAGTAGTCGCGCAGCTCGGCCTTGAGCGCTCGCTGCGACTCGCTCAGCTCGAGGTTCTTGGCGCGCGGGTCCTCGATCCGGACCGCGTCGGCCGTCAGCGCCGGGCCGCCGAGGGCGTGGGTGAGGTCGGTGATCCACGAGAAGTAGCGGTGCAGCGGGTAGGTCTCGTCGACGCCCATCCCGCCGTGGAGGTGCTGGCAGATGTGCAGCGCGGGCAGGCCCTCGACGCAGGTCCAGTACGCCGCCACGGCGAGGTCGTCGCTCGCGTCGAGGCCCTCGGCCAGCCGCCACGCGGCGTTGTCGGCGGCCAGGCTGACCGTGCGGGAGGCGATGTAGACGTCGGCGACCTGCTGGGCGACGGCCTGGAACTCCGCGAGCTTGCGGCCGAACTGCTCGCGGCCCTTGACGTAGTCGGCGGTCAGGTCGCGTGCCCCCGCCAGGACCCCGGCCGCGGTGAGGCACAGGCCGGCGACCGCGAGCCGGCGCAGGAGCGAGGCGGCGTCGTCTCCCGGGAGGACATCGGCCTCGACGCCGTCGAGGACGACCGTGTGCTCGGTGGCTCCCCGTGAGGAGGGCGAGGGCAGGAGGGTCACGCCGTCGGCCGACGGGTCGACGAGCGCGACGACCACCCGCTCGCCGTCGTACGCCGGCACGAGCAGCGCCGCCGCCTCCTCGGCGTACGTCACCCCGATCTTGCGGCCCGTCAGCCGCCCGGCCGCGAGCGTCGTCGAGGGCATCTCCGGGATCCCCGCGCCGGCCTCGCGGACGGCCGGGGTGAGGATCACCTCGCCGGCGGCGAGGCCGGGCAGGAGCCGCCGCTTGCTGGTCGTCGCTGCCGGCCGCGGCCAGGACGAGTGCGCCGCAGCAGAGCGTCTCCCAGACCGGCAGCTCGCCGGCACGACTCCCGACCTCGCGCAGGACCACGGCGACCTCGGCGAGCCCGAGCCCCTCGCCGCCGTACTCCTCGGGGACCGGGAGGGACAGCAGCCCTGCCGCGGCGAGGCCGGCCCAGTCCGCGTCGCGGTCGAGCGCCTCCCGGACCACGTCGCGCACGGCCGCCTGCGTCTCGGCGACTTCAGGACTCACGGGCGCGCTCTCCTTGGACTGCTGTCAGGGTCGGGGCAGACAAACTGTAACCTGTTCTAGTCCCGTCAGCGAGGAGGCCCCGTGTCCTTCCTGTCCCCGCGCCAGCTCGTGCGCCGTTCCTTCTACCTGCCCTGGGCGCCGATCCCGGAGGGCCGGATGCTGGAGCTACCGGAGCGCGGGTCGACCTACGTCACCGACACTCCGGGCCCGCGGCCCGACTCCCCCACGATCCTGCTGCTGCACGCGCTCGGCTGCACCGGACTGCTCACGTGGTACCCCTCGATCCGGCCCCTGGCCGAGCGGTACCGGGTGGTCACCCTCGACCAGCGCTGGCACGGTCGCGGCATCAAGTCCGACGAGTTCTCGCTCTACGACTGCGCCGACGACGCCGCTGCCCTGCTCGACGTGCTCGGCATCGACCGGGCGATCCTCGCCGGCTACTCGATGGGCTCGATCATCGCCCAGCGCACCTGGCGCCAGCACCCCTGAGGGTGGCCGGGCTGGTGCTCTGCGCGACCACCGACCGGTTCCGGTCGAGTCCGTCGGAGCGGCTGTTCCACGCCGGCATGGAGGTGGCGATGCTGGGCACCCGCCAGGTCTCGCGATCTCGTACGGCGGTGCGCTCGGCCCGGGTGTTCGCGGAGGCGCATGGACCTCAACTCCGACCTCCACGACTGGGCGATGCGGGAGTTCCGCAGCACCAGCCCGTGGGCGGTCGGCCAGGCGGTCGCGGCCCTCGGACGCCACCACTCGCGGCCGTGGCTCTCGAAGATCGACGTCCCCACCGCGGTGGTGGTCACCAACGACGACAAGGTCGTGCCGCCCCGCCGTCAGCTCGACGTGGCCCGGAGGATCCCCGGGGCGACCGTCCACGACATCGACGCCGGGCACGCCTGCTGTGTGATGGAGGCCGAGACCTTCGTGCCGGCCCTCGTCGAGGCGGTGGCCACCGTCTACGCACGCCATCGCGCGCGCACCAGCTAGGACTTCGGGGCGGCCGCCTTCTTCTTCTTCGTGATCGGCGTCGCCGTCTGCTGCGCCGCCACCGCCTCCTTCAGCTTCTCCAGCTCGGCCGGGAAGCGCTGCACCAGGTCGTCGACGTCGGGCATCGACTCGCGGCAGGCGATGATCCCGACGTGCACATGGCCGCGGTTGGACATCACCGTGATGTTGACCCCGGCGCCGTGGAAGACCGGGCCGAGCGGGTAGAGCGCCTCGATCTTGGCGCCCGTGAAGTAGAGCGGCACGGGCGGTCCCGGGCACGTTGGAGATCACCAGGTTGTGCACGACCGGGTGCCGCTCGGCCAGCCGCAGGCCGGCGTACGCGCGGACCGCGAGCCCGAACGTGCGGGGCGCGGCGAACTCCGCCCAGTCCTGCAGTGAGTCGGCACTGATCGCGTTGTGGTGCTCCTTGGCGTTGCGGTTGGCCGAGGCCAGGTCCTCGAGCCTCTCGAGCGGGTCCTCGATGTCGGTCCCGAGCTTGGCGAAGAGGGCGGACACCTTGTTGGCGCCCTCGGAACGCTTCGAGGACTCGCGCACCGAGACCGGGACCGTCGCCAGCAGCGAGTTGGACGGGAGCTCGCCGCGGTCCTCGAGGTAGGAGCGCAACGCACCCCCCGCGACCGCCAGGACGACGTCGTTGACGGTGGTCCCGGTGTCCTTCTTCACCGCCTTGATGTCGTCGAGGCTCATGTCGGCAAGGCCGATGGTCCGGTGGCTGGTGATGGTGCCGTTGAAGGAGGTGCGTGGAGCCGAGAACGGCGCCGCCATCGCGGTGCCCTCCCGGGCCCGGCCGAGCGTCTTCGTGATCAGCTGGGTGGAGGGTGCCAGCAGCCTCGCGGCGTTCACGGGCCTGGTCAGGGTGCTCATGAGCCCTCGGCTGAGCAGCTCCAGCTCGCGTGGATCCCGTCCGAATCGGCCGTCCTCCCCCTGCGCCAGGGGTGGCGCGTCCGGCTCGAGGCTGCACAGGTGGGAGACGAGGTTGGAGCCGGAGACCCCGTCGACTGTCGCGTGGTGCATCTTCGAGAAGACCACGATCTTGTCGTCGTCGTACCCCTCGATCACCCACATCTCCCACAGCGGCCGGGACCGGTCCAGCGGCTGCCCGGCGATGTGGCCGCACAGCTCGACGAGCTCGTCGTACCCACCGGGCTGCGGCAGCGCGAGCCGGTGGACGTGACGGTCGATGTCGAAGTGCGTGTCACGGACCCAGATCGGGTGGTCGAGCTTCAGCGGGACCTTGCGCAGCTTCCGCGTGAACGTCGGGACGTCGTGGACCCGGTTGTCGATCTCGGCCTGCATGGCGTCGAAGGAGTAGCCGTCGGGCATCGTGGCCGGGTCGAGGACGATCAGGCCGCACACGTGCATGAGCTGCTCGGGGGTCTCGAGGTAGAGGAAGCTCGCGTCGAGTCCGGACAATCGATCCATGGGCGCATCCTATCCGCAACTGGAACGTGTTCTATTTTCTGCGTCTTCTCGACTAGCATCTCAGCCGTGTCCTTCCTGCGTCGACAGCTCGTCACGGCTGCGCTCACGGCCAACGCGATCCGGCCGGTGCCCGGGTTCCGCGCCGGGGTGCCGGCGTTCTTCGCCGGCTGGCTGACCACCGAGCTCGCCCCCCACCTGCTCGCCCTCACCGCCGCCGACGCGGCCGCGAACGCCCTGAGCAGCCGCCGACGCGACCGGGCCGGGCTGGCCCTGGCCGGAGCCGCGTCCGTCGGCCTGACGTACCTGGTCGCGGAGAGCCGCAAGGTCCAGCACCACGCCGAGGACGCCCTGGTCGAGGGCCTGGGCGTCGACTACGTCGAGCAGCTCGATGCCGCGCCGACCCCGGAGGACCTGGCCACGCCGTGGCGCAAGCTGGTCAACCCGTTCCGGATGCGCGAGGTCGGCGTGCGCGTGGAGAAGGACCTCCGCTACAGCGACGCCGGTCGGCGCGGCCTGCTCGACCTCTACCTGCCGGACGACGGCGACCTGGAGGGCGCCCCGGTGCTGCTCCAGGTCCACGGCGGTGGCTGGACGATCGGCACCAAGGACCAGCAGGGCATCCCGCTCATGCAGCACATGGCCTCACAGGGGCTGGGTCTGCGTCGCGATCAACTACCGGCTCGCGCCGCGCGACCCCTTCCCGGCGCACATCGTCGACGTCAAGAAGGCGATCGCCTGGATCCGGGAGAACATCGCCGACTACGGCGGCAACCCTGACTACATCGCGATCACCGGAGGGTCGGCCGGTGGCCACCTGACCGCGCTGGCGGCGCTGACTGCGAACGATGCGGCGTACCAGCCCGGCTTCGAGGATGCCGACACCACCGTGCAGGCCGCCGTGCCCCACTACGGGGTCTACGACTTCGCCGGCGTCACCGGACTGCGCAGCGCCGAGCTGCTCCGGGACTCGTTCCTCGTGCCGCGGATCTTCCAGAAGCCGTGGCCCGAGGCCCGTGCGGAGTTCGAGGCGGCCTCCCCCATCCTGCGAGTCACGCCGGAGGCTCCCGACTTCTTCGTGCTGCACGGCGTCCACGACACCCTCGTCCCGGTCGCGCAGGCCCGGATGTTCGTCGAGAGGCTGCGGGAGACCTCGAAGAAGACGGTCGTGTACGCCGAGCTGCCGGGCGCCCAGCACGCCTTCGACATCTTCCCCTCGATCAGGTCGGCCCACATCGTGCGGGCGATCGATCGCTACCTCCGCTGGCACTGGAGCTGCTGGCGGGCGGCTCACACCTCCGCCGGCCCCGAGCAGGTCACCTCGTCGGGTTGACTCTCAGCGGGGCAGCCCGAGGATCCGTTCGGCCGCCACGTTCCGCAGGATCTGCGTCGTACCGCCGGCGATCGACAGGCACCGGGTCAGCAGCATCTCGTGGACGTCCCGCTCGACCTCCTCGCCACCGAGGACGACGCGGTCGCCGTGCAGGTCCACCACGAGCTCGGAGGAGTCCTGCCGGCTGCGCACGCCGAGCAGCTTGGCCACGCTGGACTCCGCGCCGGGGCCCTGCCCGGCCAGCGAGCGCAGGGTGGACCGGACGCCGAGCAGCGAGCAGACGGTCGCCAGGGCGACGGCGTACCCGACCCGGACCTGTTCGGCGGGTGAGGCGGCAGGCGCCAGCGCCACGGCCCGCTCGGTGCTCACGCCGAGCCTGGTCCCGGCCATGGCCACCCGTTCGTTGGCGAGCGTGGTCCGGGCCAGCCGCCACCCGTCTCCCGGCTCCCCCACGACGCAGTCGTCGGGCACGAAGACGTCGTCGAGGAACACCTCGTTGAACATCGCGTCCCCGGTCATCTCCCGCAGCGGCCGGATGTCGACGCCCTCGGCCCGCATGTCGAGCAGGAAGTAGGTGATCCCCCGGTGCTGGGGGACGTCGGGGTCGGTCCGGGCCAGGCAGATCGCCCAGTCGGCGTCGTGTGCGAGGGACGTCCACACCTTCTGTCCGGTGAGCCGCCATCCCTCCTCGCCGGCCGGACCGGTCGAGCGCACGGCCCGCGTGCGGAGGGAGGCGAGGTCCGAGCCCGCGCCGGGCTCGCTGAACAGCTGGCACCAGGTCAGCTCGCCCAGCAGCGTCGGGACGCACGAAGCGCTCCCGCTGCTCCTCGGAGCCGTGGGCCAGGATCGTCGGCGCGGCCCACCCGCCGATCTTCAGGTCCGGCCGCTCGATCCCGGCCGCCTTGAGCTCCTCGTCGATGACGAGCTGGGTGACGGCGTCGGCCCCGAGCCCGTGCGGCTCCGGCCAGTGCGGGGTGAGGTAGCCGGCGTCGACCAGGGCCGGGCGCTGCCCATCCGCGGGGACCGAGGCGATCTCCGCCACCCGGCGACGTACGTCGTCGCGGACAGCCTCGTCGCGGCCGCCGAGGTCGACCTCGACCCGGCGCCGCTGCCCCGCGACCGCGCGCTCGGTCAGGGACGCCGCGCACGAGTCGGGCGACCCGAGCAGGTTGCGCAGGGCCACGGCCCGCCGCAGGTAGAGGTGCGCGTCGTGCTCGAAGGTGAACCCGATGCCGCCGAGCACCTGGATGCAGGCCTGCGCGTTGCGCACCGCACCGTCGAACGCGACGACTCCGGCGACGTCGGCCGCGAACGCCCACTGGTCGTCATCGGTGAGGGCGACCGACGCGGCGTCCCAGGCCGCGGCCGTCACGGCCTCGGCCGTCTCCAGCATCTCTGCGCACAGGTGCTTGATCGCCTGGAAGCTGCCGATCTTGGCGCCGAACTGCTCCCGGACCCCGGCGTACTCCACCGCCGTCTCGAGGCACCACCGGGCGATCCCCGAGGCCTCGGCGGCGGCCAGGGTGACGGCCGTCCGCCGCAACACTTCCGCGTCCAGACCGGGGACCGGCTCGGCCTCCTCGATTGCGACGTCGACCGTGACCGACCCGAACCGCCGGGTCAGGTCGAGGCCGACAGGTCGTGTGCCCAGGTGGCTGCCAGGGCGACCACCTGAGCACACGACTCGGTCTGCGGGGACCACGAACCACGCCTCCGCCCCGGAGGGCTCCCGGCCGCCGAGCAGCAGATGGGTGGCGCCGGGGGCGTCCCAGACCACGTCGACGGTGCCGGCCAGGCGCTCCCCCACGAGCAAGGACGGTGCGAGACCGAGCCCCATCCGGGCGCCGTTGGCCACGGCGCCGGCAGACTCGGCGTCCTCCTGAAGGACAACCGACGCGATCGTCGTGGCCAGCAGCGGGCCCGGCACCAGGCCGTGGGCGCACGCCTCCAGGGCCACTGCGAGGTCCAGCACCGACCCGCCTCCGCCCCCGACGGACTCGGGCAGGCCGATCGTGGCCACCCCCATCTCGCCGACCGCGGACCACGCATCGTCGAACGTCGCGGACGGGTCAGCTTCGACGGCGCGGGCCGCATCGGGGCCACCGAGCGACGCGGCCCACTTGCGCAGACTGGCCGCGAGCTCCGCGTGCTCCTCGGAGATGCCCAGCGACACCGCTACCTCCCATGGACTGAACTCTTGGATTGAGCCTGTCGAAATTAGAACGTGTTCTACATCCTACGCTGGGCGTCGTGCCCGACACCACCACCGACCACGGCATGCCCGCCGACCTGCACGCGCACGCCCTGGCCGCGAAGGGGTTCATGCCCGACGCCGAGGGCCTGCTGCTGCACCGCGCGGCCCGCGAACGGCTCCCGGCCGGGCCGGTCCTGGAGGTCGGCACCTACTGCGGCAAGTCCGCGATCTACCTCGGCGCCGCGGCCCGGGAGGTGGGCGGCACGGTGTTCACCGTCGACCACCACCGCGGATCGGAGGAGAACCAGGCGGGCTGGGAGCACCACGACGCCTCGCTCGTGGACGACGAGCTCGGGCTGATGGACACGCTGCCGACGCTGCGCAGGACCCTCGCCCGCGCCGGGCTCGAGGACGAGGTGGTGGTGGTCGTCGGGAAGTCGACCACCGTCTCGGCCCACTGGCGCACTCCCCTGTCGATGCTCTTCATCGACGGCGGGCACGCCGAGGTGCACGCACACAACGACTACACCGGCTGGGCCCCCTGGCTGATGGCCGGCGGCTGGCTGGTCATCCACGACGTCTTCCCGGATCCCGCGGACGGCGGCCGCCCGCCGTACGACGTGTTCCTGCGCGCCCTCGAGGGCGGCAGCTTCGAGGAGGTCGAGGCGCTCGGGTCGATGCGGGTGCTGCGCCGAATCCACGGCGAGCCGGGCGTTCACCCGGCCTGAGGCAAAGCCTCAGCCCACTCGCTGCGGGGCACCCTCCTCAGCCAGGCATCCGCACTCGAGCCCGAACTCCGCGAAGTCGGCCGGCAGGGTGGCGCCGCGCATGATGTCCGACCCCTGCGACCCCTCGCCGAGGGCATCGGCGGCGAGGATCACCGCGGCCGCGGTGTATGTCGTGTGCTCGACCGGCCAGTTCACGTCGTCCGGGTAGACGTAGCCGGTCCAGTAGCCACCGTCGGCCGTGCGCAGGTGCTGCATGTCGGCGAACAGCCGGCACGCCTTCTCCCGCTCTCCGACCGCGTCGAGCGCGAGGACCAGCTCGCAGGTCTCCGCGCCGGTGACCCACGGGTTGGTGTCGACGCACTTGATGCCGAGGCCGGGCACGACGAAGTCGTCCCAGCGGCTCTCGAGCAGCCGGCGTCCGCGGTAGCCGCGCACCGCGCCTCCGAGGACGGGGTAGTACCAGTCCATCGAGAAGGTGCCCTTGTCGAGGAACAGGTCGCGGTGCTCGCGCAGGGCGTGACCGAGGCGCCCACCGGCGATCTCCCACTCCGGCTGCGGCTCGTCCATCAGCTCCGAGAGCGCCACCCCGGCGCGCAGCGACTGGTAGATGCTGGAGGAGCCGGCGACGAGCGCCTCCTGGTTCACCGTCGCGGGGCGACCGTCGGCCCACTCGCGGGACCAGGCGATGCCGCCGAACGGCAGCTGCATCGACACCACCCAGTCGAGGGCGCGGCGCACCGCGGGCCAGTGGCGGCGTACGAAGTCGACGTCGCTGCGGACCAGCCAGTTGTGCCAGACGCCCGACCGCGAGGTACGCCGACATGTTCGTCTCACCGCTGTGGTCCTCGACCTCGCCGGCGACGATCTTCAACGGCCACGAGCCGTCGTCGCGCTGCGTGTCCAGGCACCAGCCGAACGCTCGGTCGGAGGCCTCGACCTGCCCGCCCACGAGCAGCGCCATCGCGGCCTCGACGTGGTTCCAGACGTCGGTGTGCCCGCCGACCGTCCAGGGGACGGCGCCGTCGGGCTCCTGCGCGGCCGCGATCACGGCGGCGGTCTGCTCGACCTGGGCCGGGGTCAGCACGCCGTCCACGCCGGGGATCCCGGCGGCGCGGTCAGGATGCATCCGGCTCTCCCGGCCCGGGCTTGTGGAAGTAGAGCACCAGGCTCTTGCCGACCAGCGGGTTGAGGACCCGCTCCGCCAGCCGGGTGGCGCGCGGCCGGCTCATGATGTCCCAGACCAGGAGCTGGTGGTAGGCCCGCACCAGCGGGTGCCGGTCGTTCTTCACGCCGACGGCGCACTTGATCCACCAGTACGGCGTGTGCAGGCCGTGGGCGTAGTCCTTGCCGGTGAACATCAGCCCGGCGTCGGTCGCCTTGCCGATCAGCTCGGCGTCGGAGTAGATCCGGATGTGGCCTCCGGGGACGTCGTGGTAGTCGTCGGAGAGCTTCCAGCACACCAGCTCGGGGAACCAGCGCGGGACGGTCAGGGCGATCGTGCCACCGGGCCGGAGGACCCGCACCAGCTCACGGATGGCGGCGATGTCGGCGGGGATGTGCTCGAGCACCTCCGCGGCCACGATCCGGTCGAACTCCCCGTCGGCGAAGGGCAGGGAGAGGGCATCCCCCTCCTTGACGTCGGCGTCGGCGCCCTCAGGCACCTCGCCGGCCTCCCTCATCGCCGCGAACAGCTCGCGGACCGCGGCGAGCTCGTCGGCGTCCTGGTCGAAGGCGATGACGTCAGCGCCGCGTCGGTACATCTCGAAGGCGTGGCGGCCGGCGCCGCAGCCCATGTCGAGCACCCGCTCGCCGGGGCGCAGCCCCAGCCGTTCGAAGTCAACGGTCAGCACGGGTGTCCTCCTGCCTGGATGTGGCCCGCGATCTGGTCTGCGATCACTTCCTCGTACGCCGCGGCCGTCGCCGCGGCGACCGCCCGCCAGCTGAACAGCTCCTGCACCCGGCGCCTTCCCGCGGCGCCCATCCGCTCCCGGCGGGCCGGGTCGTCGAGCATCCGCTCCAGGGCCTGCTCGAGCTCGCCGACGTCGCCCGGGGTGACCAGGTCGGCGCACTCGGCCGTCGTCGCCGACGACCTCGGGGATGGCGCCGGCCCGGGAGACCACCAGCGGGGTGGCGCACGCCATCAGCTCCGCGGTCGGCAGGCTGAAGCCCTCGTAGAGCGAGGGGACGCAGGCGACCTCCGCCGACCCCATCAGCTCGACGAGCTCCGCGTCGCTCACGCCGTGGACGAAGCGCACCGAGTCGCCGATGCCGAGCCGGTCGACCATCTGCTCGGTGCGGCCACCGGCCTGCGGCTTGCTGACCAGCACGAGCTCGACGTCGCGCTCGGTGCGCAGCTTCGCGAACGCCTCGAGCAGGGTGGCGATGCCCTTCATCGGTGCGTCGGCGCTGGCCATGGCGAGGATGCGTCCCGGGACCCGCGGCTGCGTGGGCGGAGCGAACCCGTCGTCGACGCCCAGCAGGATGACCTGCATCCGGGCCGGGTCGACCCCGAAGTCCCTCGCGATGTCGCGGCGGGAGGCCTCGGACGGGGTGAGGATCTTGCGGGCCTGCCGGACGACCTTGCCCTGCATCCGCAGGAAGCCGTACCAGCGTCGTACGGCGAGCTTGCGGCGAAGGTTCGGGGCCGCCTCGAGGTCGATCCGTCGGTCGAAGGTGATCGGGTGGTGCACGGTGGTGACCATCGGCAGCCCGAGGCGCTCGATGTCGAGCATCCCGTAGCCCAGCACCTGGTTGTCGTGGACGACGTCGAAGTCGTCGACCCGGTCGGCGAGGAGCCGGGCCACCCGCCGGGAGAAGGTCCGGGGCTCCGGGAAGCCCCCGACGCACATGGTCAGGAACTCCTCGACGTCGATCAGGTCGCGGAACTCCCGGGGCCTCGGCACGCGGAAGGGGTCGGGCTCGCGGTAGAGGTCCAGGCTGGGGACCTTCGTCAGCCGGACACCGGGATCGAGCTCGGGATAGGGCTGCCCGGAGAACACCTCGACCTCGTGGCCGAGGTTCGCCAGCTCACGGCTGAGGTGGCGGACGTAGACGCCCTGCCCCCCGCAATGGGGCTTGCTCCGGTAGGACAGCAGTGCGACACGCAAACGCCTCGACCTCTCTCTCGCGCCCTCCGACTTGGGGCCGGATGCCCCGGGTTCGTCGGGGTGACACGCCGGGGAGGACAAAGTGAAACGTGTTCCTATTATGCCTGAACCGTTGATAGCCTAGACGTCCGTAGGTCATCAGGGACGGAGGATCCGGTGACCAGCACGAACTCGCTGACCGCCGACGACCTCGGCTCGGCGGCCCAGCGCGACCGCCGCAAGCGCATCCTCGACGCCACGATCGCCCTCGCGTCCCGGGGTGGCTTCGACGCCGTGCAGATGCGCGCGGTCGCCGAGCAGGCCGACGTCGCCCTCGGCACGCTCTACCGCTACTTCCCCTCCAAGATCCACCTGCTGGTGTCGGCCCTGGGCCGGGAGTTCGAGAAGGCGGAGGCCGCCAGCCGCGGGAAGCCGATCCCGGGTGACACCCCGCACGAACGCGTGATGAACGTCCTCAACCGGACCACGCGGGGCCTGCAGGGCGAGCCCCACCTGACCGAGGCCCTCACCCGCGCGTTCATGTTCGCCGACGCCTCGGTGCAGAGCGAGATCCACCACGTCGGCATGCTGATGACCTCGATGCTGACCCGCGCCATGCACCCGGACAAGCCCGACCTCACCGACGAGGACGTCGCCATCGCCAAGGTGATCGGCGACGTGTGGCTCTCCGCGCTGGTCGGCTGGGTCACCGGCCGCACCAGCTCCGAGGACGTCACCCGGCAGATGGACGTCGCGGTCCGGCTGCTGCTCCGCTGACGCGTCTTCGCTAACCCCCGAAGGCGTGGGTGGCGGTCACGCCGCCGTCCACGGCGATCTCCGCGCCGGTGACGTAGGCGCTCTCGTCGCTGGCCAGGAAGACGTAGGCCCCCGCAACGTCCTCTGGCATGCCCACCCGCCGCATCGGCACCTTGCTGGCCCCGAACTCCATCGCCAGGTCGCCACCGTGGGCCTGGGTCATCGCGGTGTTGATCATGCCGGGGTGCACCGAGTTGACCCGGATGTTGCGGGCGGCCAGCTCGTGGGAGGCGGCCTTCGTCATGCCGCGGATGGCCCACTTGGAGCCGCAGTACGCCGACACCGAGCCCATCCCGCCCATGCCCTCGACCGAGGAGGCGTTGATGATCGACCCGCCACCGTGCTCCTTCATGGTCGGCACCACCGCCTTCATGCCGAGGAAGCAGCCGCCCTGGTTGACCCGCCAGACCAGCTCGGCCTCCTCCAGCGGCATCTCGTCGATCTGGCCGAAGCGGAGGATCCCGGCGTTGTTGACCAGCACGTCGACCGGGCCCCATCGCTCGTTGGTCTCCTCGACCAGCGCGGTCCAGGAGGACTCGTCGGTGACGTCGTGGTGACGGAACACCGCCGCGTCGCCGAGCTCGTCGGCCAGCGCCGCTCCGGGCTCCTTGGCCACGTCGGCGATGACGACGCGGGCGCCCTCGGCCACGAAGGCGCGCACGATCGCCTCGCCCTGGCCCTGGGCGCCTCCGGTGACGATGGCGACCTTGTCGGTCAGTCGACCCATGTGTTGTTCCTTTCACACCTCTAGCTGCATGACGGAGTCGGCCGCGAACCCGACGGCCGGGTCACGGTCCTCGAAGTAGCCACCGACCTGCTTGGACAGGTCCTCGAGGTTCCAGGTGTCCCCGGAGGCGTCGAACCGCTGCGCCACCACGGGCGCGGCGAGGAGCGCGACCATGCCGCCGTACACGACGAAGACCTGGCCGGTGATCCGCTCGGCGGCGGGTGAGGCGAGGTAGGCCACGAGCGGGGCGACGTGGTCGGGCGAGTAGGGGTCGACCGCGAGGCCGGACTCGTCGTCACCGAAGACCTCGGCGGTCATGGCGGTCCGCGCCCGGGGGCAGATGGCGTTGGCGCGCACGCCGATCCGGCCCAGTCCGCGGGCGGTCGACAGGGTGAGCGCGGCGATGCCGGCCTTGGCCGCCGCGTAGTTGGCCTGGCCGGGCGACCCGGCGAGGAACGCCTCGGAGGCGGTGTTGACCACGCTGCCGTAGACGGAGCCGCCGGTCTCCTTCGACCGGCCGCGCCAGTACGACGCGGCGTTGCGGGAGAGCAGGAAGTGGCCGCGCAGGTGCACCCGGATCACCTGGTCCCACTCGTCGTCGGTGAGATTGAACAGCATCCGGTCGCGGGTGATGCCGGCGTTGTTGACGACGATGTCGAGCCCGCCGAGCTCCTCGACGGCGGCGGTCACCAGGGCGTCGGCGGTGGACCGCTCCCCCACGTCGCCGGCGACCACGACGGCCTCGCCCCCGCGGGAGCGGATCTCCTCGGCTGCCTCGTCCGCCGCGCCGGCCAGGTCGTTGAGCACCACCCGGGCCCCGGCCGCCGCCAGCGCCAGCGCCTCGGCGCGGCCGAGGCCGGCTCCGGCCCCGGTCACGATCGCGACCCGGCCGTCCAGGCTCGTCGACGGATCGCTCACGCTTCGTCCTCCAGGGAGATGGCCGCACGCGGGCAGGAGGCCACGGCCTGCTTGACCCGTTCCGAGGTTCTCGTCGGTGGTCTCGTCGGTCTTCAGCTGCAGGAAGTCGTCGTCATCCACCTCGAAGACGTCGGGCGCGATCCCCTCGCACAGGGCGTTGGACTCGCAGAGGTCGAAGTCGACCTTGATCTTCATGCATGTCTCCTTTCGGGTTACGGGGTTGCCAGCTTGTGGTGGTCCCAGGTGGCGACGTGGTCGGGGTGCACCACCACCCCGATCCGCTTCGACACCTGCCGCTCGACCTGGGTCCGGCCGATCTCGCCCAGCTCCTCGAAGGACTCGGCGCCGACCATCCGGGTGGCCACGGCCGACCCGATGGCGCGGATCCGGTCGGGCTCGCGGACCAGCTCGGCCTTGCCGGTGATCGACACCCCGCGCAGCTCGAAGTAGTCGACGCCGTCCTCCACCAGGCAGCTCAGCCGCGGATCGCGCTCGAGGTTGCGGATCTTCTGGCTGGAGCCGTAGGTCCAGAACGCGATCCGGCCCTCGTCGAGCGACGTAGAAGAGCGTGGTCAGGTGGGGTACGCCGTCGCGGCCGGTCGTGGCGACCTGCACCTTGAGGTTCTCGGCCAGGAAGGCGGCGACCTCGTCGTCGCCCATCCGGACCGCGTGCGCGGCCGCTCGGCGAGTGCTCATGGCGCGTCGCTGGAGTGGCCGGGGAAGACGTGGGCGCTCGGGTCGATGGCCACGGCGGCGTTGTTGACGGCGGTGGCGGCCTCGCCGAAGCCGACCGCGATCAGCCGCACCTTGCCGGGGTACTCCGTGATGTCACCGGCGGCGAACACCCGCTCGAGGTTGGTCCGCATCGCGGAGTCCACGACGACGTGCCGCTTCTCGACCTCGATCCCCCACTCCTGCAGGGGGCCGAGGTCGGCGATGAAGCCGAGCGCGGCCACGACGGCCTGGCAGGCGCGGGTGACGGGCTCGCCGTCGACGTCGATGTCGACCGACTCGAGGGCCGGTCGCCGTTCGAACCGCCGTTGAGCGCCGTGACCTGGGCCTTGGTCAGGATCTCGACCGACGTGGCCCGCACCTGCTCGACCGTGCGCTGGTGGGCGCGGAACTTGTCGCGCCGGTGGACCAGGGTCACCGACGCCGCGACCGGCTCGAGGTGCAGCGCCCAGTCGAAGGCGCTGTCGCCGCCGCCGACGATCACGACGTCCTTGCCGGCGTACGGCGCGAAGCTCGGGACGAAGAACTCCATGCCGCTGGCCGAGCCAGCCGTCGCCGGCCGGGAGCGGGCGGGGGCTGAACTTGCCGATGCCGGCGGTGATCAGGACCGCCTTCGCCGTGATCTCGGTCCCGTCGTCGAGCCCGATCGTCACGCTGTCGGCGTCGTGGCTCAGGGTCTGGCGCGGTCCGGTCGAGGAAGTACTCCGGCTTGGCGGTCCCGGCCTGCTCGACCAGCCCGTCGACCAGGTCGCGGCCCTTGACGTTGGGGAAGCCGGCGACGTCGAAGATCGCCTTCTCGGGGTACATCGCGGTGATCTGGCCGCCCAGCTCGGGCAGCGAGTCGACCACGGCCACCCGGAAGCCGCGGAAGCCCGCGTAGTAGGCGGCGAACAGGCCCGTGGGCCCGGCGCCGATGATCAGGAGGTCGGTCTCGGCACGTGCAGGCTGGGAGGTCACGTCAGGATCCTTCCCCTTCACGCGTCACGGGCTCAAGACCCCGGCCACTCCCAACATACTGAAACGTGTTCTAGTTTCTCTACTGGGTCTCGATGTCGGAGACCAGCCAGCCCTGCTCGGTGTCCACCACGGTGACCAGCGCCCGGTAGGGCGTGTACGACGTGTCCTTGCCGGCCGTGGTGACGTACTGGTTGAGGAACAGCAGCGCCTGCACCTGGTTCGACGGAGGCCCGGACGACGCCGGCCGCGGCGACCTCGACCTGCACCTCCTTCTTGGCGTCGACGAACTCCTCGCGGACGTCCTCGGCGGTCTGGCGGTACTTCGCGGCGAACCCGTCGGTCATCTTGCTCACCGCCTGGTCCACCTGCTCGTCGTAGTCCTGTGTAGCGACGTCGAGACGATCTCGTCGGCGGCCTCGCTGGCGGCCTCGACCGCGGACCGGTGCGCCACCTCGCCGGTCACCACCGGGCGGCCCGGCAGACACGACGGGGTCCTCGCGCAGCCAGAGGTACCACCCCTCGGCGGCGGCGACCCCGATCAGCACCACGAGGGCGGCGACGAGCACGAGCGTGGTCCGGAGGCCGGGCGCGGTCGCCGGGCGGCTCGGTGCGGCGCGGGGCGGCTCGTCCGCGACCGGCTCGGCGGGTGGAGGCTCCGGTGCGGTGACGGCTCTCGGATCGGCGGCGGGGGCGCGGTGGGCCTGCTCGTCCGGCGGCGCCGCAGCAGGCTCCTGGACCGTCGTCCCCAGGGGTCTGGGACCGGCCGGCGACCTTGCGCGGGCGCCCGGTGGGGTTGCGGGACCCGACGACCGGGCGAGAGGGCCGGCGGCCGGAGGGGCGTGGTGTCGAGGCCATCGTCTCAGCCCACGAACTGGAGGTCGTTGGTCAGCCACCGGCCGTCCTCGAGGACGAGGTCGAGGCGGAGCCGGAAGTTGCGGGCCACGGGCTGGTTGTTGGTCTGCTGGTTGGCGACGGTGCCCGAGGTCGCGGCGATGACGGTGGCGCTGTCCTGGTCGACGTCGACGACGCCCGCCCAGAGCACCTTGCCCTCCATCACCGACTTCTCCTGCTTGAGCACCTGCAGCACGCCTTCGGTCGAGGAGGAGTACTGCTCCTTGAACTCGCCGGTCGCGCCCTCGGCGACCCGGTCGACGCTGGCCTGCGCGTCGTCGTACCGGATGTTGATGAACGCCTCGGCCTCGTCGGTGGCGGCCACCAGCACGTCGCCGTACCGCTCCTGCTCGGCCTGGGCGCGGTCGCGGGCGTCATGGGTGCGCCAGACCATCACGCCACCCACGATGCACACGCAGGCGAGCAGCACGGTCGCGACGTAGAGAGCGATGTTGCGACGCGACAGGGACGCGGCCCCCTTCACCGGCCCGCCACCGGGCCCACCAGCAGCCACTTCCACGAATCGTCTCCCAGGATCGACAGGTTGCCCGGATCGAGGAACCGAACGGGGTCTCCCTGCGCATCCACGGCACCCGCCACCAGGCCGGTGGCGGGATCGTAGGAACCACGGTACGCGCGCCCTGGTGACGAGCTGCCGTCGCTGCCGGGGGCGTACTTGCCGCCGCGCATGTTGAACGGCGGGCCGCTCTCGCAGCTGGCCGGGAAGATCGGGGCGTCGGTGGTCTGGTCGGCTCGCCGCCACTGGTTCTTCGGCATGTAGCCCTCGGTGCAGGGCTGCACCTTGTTGGAGAACTGCATGTTCACCCGACCGCCGCCCTTGGGCGGGGTCCCGGTGAAGCCGCTGGAGATGGTGCGCGGGAAGGTGACCAGCAGCTGCTCGAGCCCGGCGAGGTGCGAGACCACCACCTGGTTGATGCTGACGGCGTTGCCGAGCAGCACCGGCAGGGTGGGCTCGAGGTCGATCAGCATCCTCTCGAGCTCCCGGGCGGTGCCCGGAGTGCCCTCCAGCACGCCGCGCAGGTCGGCGTCGCTGCGACGCAGCGAGCCGGTGAGCAGGCGCAGGTCTCGCGCGAACGAGCGGATGTTCTCGCCCTCGTCGCGCTGGGTCCGCAGCACGGTCAGCCCGTTGTCGAGGAGGTCGATCGTCTCCTCCTCGTGGGCGGCCGCCTCGTCGATGAACCTGCTCCCCTGGTCCAGCATCTGCTGGAGGGCGCGGCCGGTGTCGCTGAACATCAGGCCCAGCTCCCGGACCACGACCTTGAGGTTGCGCCGGTCGACGGAGGAGACGAACGCGTCGAGCTCGACGAGCAGGTCGGCCTCGTCCACGGGCATGGACTCCTCGCTGCCCTCGAGGGTGTCGCCGGACTCGGCGTAGGGGCCCTGGTCGTCGGGAGGCTCGAAGTCGAGGTACTGCTCGCCGACCGCCGAGAGGTTGTGCACGTACATCGGGGAGTCGACGGGCAGCTGCGTGCCGTCCTCCAGGGCGAGGTCGAGCCGCACGCCCTCCCGGGTGGGCGCCATCGCCGCGACCTCCCCGACCTTGACGCCCCGGTAGGTCACCTCGCTGCCCTCGAAGAGCCCGCCCGACTCCGGCAGGGTGGCATGCACGGTGATGCCGCGGCCGAGGATCTGGTCCACGAACCCGAGATAGCTGCCGGCGATGTAGACGATGCCGACGGCACTCAGGACCAGGAACGCCACGATCCGGGCTTTGACGCTGTGCCTCATGTCGCCCCTCCGGAATCCGAAGGGCCCGAAGCCGAACAGGCCGGCGTACGTCGGGGAGGCCCGGCCGCTGCTGAGAGCAGCGCTCAGGTCGGTGTCGAGGCCGCGGAACGGGAGCGGCGGGAGCGTGGGGCCGTCAGGGTCGTCGCCACCGTCGCCGGGCAGCGTCGGCAGGTTCCGACAGACCGGGTTGTCCTGGTGCTGGTTCTGGCATTCCTCGACAAGCTGTCGGAGAAGTCTCGGGCTGTCGAACACCTTCTGGCAGGCGGCACTGTTCGGGTTGCCGGCTCTCGAGACACCTCGCGACCGCGCCCAGCACCTGCTCGGGGTCCGGCAGCGGGATCGGTCCGTCCGCCACCACCACCACCGCGTCGGGCAGGAAGGTCTCGAGGTTGATGCCGGCCCGGATCGAGGCGTTGGCGTAGTCGCCCTTCACCACGTTCGCGGCCTCCTGGGGGAACGGGAAGCTGATCATCATGTCCAGCCCGGGAGCCAGGCTCTTCCCGGCAGCGCTGAGCTTGGTGAGGACCGGCCGCAGGTGCGCCAGCATCGTCGATCAGGTCTTCCTTGCTCGCCCCGATCACCCGGGCGCCCACATTCCCGAGCCGCCGCAGCGCGCCGAGCATCTGCACCAGCTCCTGGTGCTGGTCGGCGAGGACCGAGACCGCCGGGCCCATCACGTCGAGCGCGTCGCCGATGGTCTCGCGCTCGGCGTTGAGGGTCGAGGCGAGGTCGTTCATGGACTCCATCGCGGCGATGATCTGGGTCTTCTGCTGGTCGAGCGTCCCGATCACGCTCTCGAGGGAGCCGAGCAGGTGCCGGACCCGGCCGGTCCGGCCGGACATCACGTTGTTGAGCTCCTGGGTGATGGTGCCGAGCTGGCCCACGCCGCCGCCGTTGAGCAGGAAGGACAGGGCCCCCAGGACCTCCTCGACCTCCGGGTTGCGACCGGTGGACGAGAGCGGGATGTCGTCGCCGTCGCCGAGCCGGCCCACGGGCTCCTCGCCGATCGGCTCCTCCAGGGCGACGTACTTCTCGCCGAGCAGGCTGACCTGGCGGATGTCGGCGACCGCGTTGTCGGGGAGCTCCACGTCCTTGCGCACCAGCATGGTCACCTTGGCGTGCCAGCCGAGCCGGTCGACCTCGGTCACCTCGCCCACGGTGACGTCGTCGACCATCACCACCGAGCGGGGCACGACGTTGAGGACGTCAGCGAACTCGGCAGTCACCTGATAGGCGTCGTCCTCGTCCACCGGCGATCCGGGGAGCGGCAGGTCGTAGGCGCCCTCGAACTCGCATCCGGAGAGCACGAGCGCTCCGGCCACCACGAGGGCGGGGAGGCTGCGGCGCAGGCGGGTCTTCATGCCCCACCCCCGATCAGCGTGTCGAGCGTCGTGGGCCCGTCGCCGGCGTACTGGCGCGGGACGGTGCGGGAGTCGGGGTCGACGTCGGCGAGCCTGAGCGGCAGGTCGGGTGGGCCGCTGGGCGGACCGCCGTCCGGCACCTGTCCGACCACCGGCTCCAGCAGCTGGGTGAAGATCCGGCACGCGAGGTTCTTGCTCTGGCGCGGCATGTCGGACTGCATCACGATCGCGCACAGCAGGCCGTCCGGGTTGCCGAAGGTGCCCTGGAGGCCGATCCGGGACCCGATCGACCCGGTCTGGGTGTTGAAGGCGAGGGCCAGGTTGCCCAGCGCGAGCGGGCCCACCCGGAGAGCCGTGTCGAGGCTGTCCCGCTCGGAGTTGATGGTCTTCATGACCCGGGTCAGCTTCTCCAGGTCGGTGACCAGCGCGGTGCGGTTGTCGCGCACGAAACCCTCGACGACGCCGACCGAGCTGGCCACCGCGTCCAGCATGCGCTCGAGCTCGATCCGCTCGTCGGCGAGCGCCGACGAGACACCGGCGAGGTCCTGGAGGAACGCGCGCACCAGGCGGTCGTTCGCGCCCAGCACCTGGGTGAACTTCGCCAGCTCGGTGACGGTGCCGAAGAGGTCGCCGCTCCCCCGTCCGAAGGTGGCCGACGCGGCCGAGAGGTCACGGAGCATCTGGTTGCCGAGGCGGCCCTCGCCCTCGAGGTTGCGCGAGCCGGCCTTGAGCAGGTTGTCGAGCGTCCCGTCCCGGTTGACGCCGTTGGGCCCGAGCGCCTCGGACAGGTCGCGCAGGCTGGAGTAGATCCGGTCGAGCTCGACGGGCACGCCGCTGTCCGGGAGCGCGATGTCGGCGTCGTCCTCCATGACCGGACCGCCGGTGTAGGCCGGGGTCAGCTGCACGAACCGGTCGGCCACCAGCGTGGGGGTGATGACGGCTGCCTTGGCGTCCGCGGGGACCTTCTCCTCGGCGTCGTACTCCATCTCGACCCGCACCGAGTTGCCCTCGGGGACCACCGCGGTCACCCGGCCCACCTTGACGCCCAGGATCCGCACCTCCGACCCCTCGTAGACGCTCACCGCGCGGGGGAAGTGGGCCGTCACCGTGCGGACCTCGTCGTCGCCGCGGACCACGAAGAAGGTGGCGGCGAGGAGCAGTACGGCGACCGCGACCGCGAGCGCCCGCCCACTGACGTGCTGCCAGACCCGGCTCATCCCAGCCCCCCTGGCTGGAACTCGCCGGTGGGGATGGCGGCGAGGTTGAAGACGTAGGCGTCGAACCACGGCCCGGTGCCGATGATGTTGCCGAGGATCGCGGAGTAGGGACCGACAGCGTCGAGGGTCGCCTTCAGCTGCTTCTCCTTGCGGATCAGCATGTCGAGCAGGTCGTCGACCTCCTGCAGCGCGGGGCCGATCTCGGCCTGGTTGTCGCGGGCCAGGCCGCGCAGCTCGTCGGCCAGGATCCGGGCGTTGACCAGCAGCCGGTGGATGGCCGCCTTGCGGCGCTCGAGCTCCTGGAAGACCAGGTCGCTGCGGTCCATCAGCCGCACGATGTCGGTGCTCCGGTCGGCCAGCAGCGCGCTCACGCTGCGCGAGCTGCTCAGCAGCGAGCGGATCTGGGCGTCGCGCGAGGCGACGGTCTGCGACAGCCGGGAGATGCCCTCGAAGGTGGCGTGGACCTGCGGCGACGAGGTGTTCATGGTGTCGGAGACCACGTCCAGCGCCTGCTTCAGCTGGCCGGTGTCGATCCTCTCCGTCGTGGTGGCCAGGTCGCCGAACACGCCGACGATGTCGTAGGCCGACTCGGTGCGGCTCACCGGGATGACGTCATCCTCGTCGAGCTGGCCCGAGCCGGCCGGGGTCAGCTCGAGGAACTTCTCGCCGAGCAGGTTCAGCACCTCGATCGACGCCTGGCTCTCCGTGCCGAACTCCACGTCCTTGTCGACCTCGAAGGTCACCACGACCTTGGCGCCGTCGAGCTCCACCTCCTCGACCCGGCCGACACGGATACCGCCCACCTGCACGATGTTGCCGCTGCGAAGGCCGCTGGCGTCGGAGAACTCGGCGCGGTAGATGTCGCCGCTGAATCCGGGGAACTTGGAGAGGTTGAAGGAGGCCGCCATCAACAGGAGCATCACCACCACGGTGATCGCTCCCAGCCGGAGGATCTGGACGTCGGTGTATCGCCTCATGACTGGCACCTGTCGGCCGTCGAGTGGAACTTGATGCTGCTCAGCTCGCGGGTGATCTCCTTGATGCCCGGGATGCCCTCGAGCTTCGGCAGAGAGATCTTGCCGGAGAACTCACACAGGTAGTAGCTGTACCAGGAGCCGTAGGTGCCGGTCCTCGTCTGGTCGGTCATCGACTCCGGCAGCCGGTCGAGGGTCTGCTCGAGGACGGCGCGGTTCTCCGGCTGGTTGAGCAGCCCGGCCAGCCTGCGCAGCTGGACGATGTCGTCCTTGACCACCGGCCGGCTCCGCCGCACCAGGTCGGCCACCACGACGGTCAGCTCGGAGACGTTGTCGAGGGAGGCGCCGATGGTCGACCGGTCGCGGGCCAGGTCGGTCATCCAGCCCTTGAGCTCGGTGATCAGCTGGCCCAGCTGCTCGCGGCGCTGGTCGACGGTGTCGAGGGTCTGGGTGAGGTTGGTGACCACCTCGCCGATGAGCTGGTCGCGGTCGGCGAGGGTGTTGGTCAAGGAGGCGGTCTTCTCCATCAGGGAGGCCACGGTGCCGCCCTCTCCCTGCAGCACCTGCACCAGGTTGAGGCTCAGCTCGTTGACCTGGTCCGGGCGCAGCGCCTGGAACAGCGGCTGGAAGCCGTTGAACAGGACGGTGAGGTCGAGGGCCGGGCTGGTGTTCTCGATCGGGATGGTGCCGCTGGGCTCGAGGGGCTGGGCGTCGGCGTCCGAGCCCCGCTCCAGGGCCATGTAGCGGTCGCCGACCAGGTTGAGGAAGCGGATCTCGGCGTGTGATGCGGTGGTCAGGCTGATCTCGTCCTTGACCTGGAAGGTCACCACCGCGTTGGTGCGTTCGTAGTGGTCGATCGACTGGACGTCGCCGACGTTGACGCCGGCGATCCGCACGTCGTCGCCCTCCTGCAGCATCGAGGCGTTGCTGAAGACCGCCTTGTACTCCTCGCCGGCGCCGAAGCCGATGTTGCCCATGATGGCGACCAGCAGGCCGGTGACGAGGAGCGAGGTGACCGTGAAGATCGCCGAGCTTGACCCCGGCGCTGATGGTCGTGGAGTTGCGGCTCATGCAGCGTCACCTCCGCCGCACGACCGGGCCGTACATGAGCGAGCCGAGGGAGCCGTAGGTGTCGACGGAGTGACCGGACCGGTCGGCCAGCAGGGCGTTGATGATCGCCTGGTCGCCCGGCGTGCCGGCGAACCCGCTCCCGTTCGAGGTCGAGGCCGGGGCCGGCGTCGTGCTGGTCGGTGGGTTGTCGTCCATGGAGCGTGCCGTCGTCCAGCGGCTGCGGCGGGGCCGGCACCGGCGGGTTGGGCAGCCCGAGGCACCAGGGGCCGTGGCCGACCTCGCCGTAGACCGGGCGGTCGCGCTGGTCGTACTCGCGGTACTGCGGGGTGTTGAACACGAAGAACTGGCGGATCATGTTGCCGCGGAAGACCGACGCCAGCCGCGGGCGGTACCGCGCCAGGCCCTTGAGCAGGCAGGGGTACTGCGGCGAGTAGGTCGCCAGCAGCCTGCAGGATCGGGCTCGGTCACCTCGCCGATCCGGATCAGGTTGGTCTCGTTGTCGGCCAGGATCCGGGTCGAGGTGTTGGCCAGGCCGGCCAGGTCACCGAAGAAGACGTCGAGCTGCTGACGCTTCTCGAGCACGGTCCGGCTGGTGGTGGTGACGTTGCGCAGGATCCCGATCAGGTCGGGCGCGGCCACGGCGTAGGTGTCGGCCACGTCGGCCAGCAGGATCAGGTCCTTGCGCAGGGTCGGCAGGTGGTCGTCGATCGCACCGAGGTAGGAGTCGAGCTTCTCGAGCGTCACGCCCAGCTCCTCGCCTCGACCGTTGAGCGCGGTGGCGAGGGCGTTGAGGGTGGCGTTGAGGTCGGCGGGGCGGACGGTCCGCAGCAGCGGGAAGAGGTTGGACAGGATCCGGTTGAGCTCGACGTTGGTCTCCACCCGGTCCGACGGGATCACGTCGCCGTCCTGGAGCGACGAGGACGACGGGGACTCCGGATCGACGAAGGCGAGGTACTTCTGGCCGAAGAGGGTCGTGGGCAGGATCTGGACCTCGACGTTGTCGGGGATCTCCTCGGCGGCGTCGGGCGCGAGCGCGACCTCGATCGACGCCTCGTCACCGTCCTGACTGACCGTGCGGACCGCGCCGACCAGGGCGCCGTTGACGCGGACGTCGCCGAACTTGGCCAGCTGCAGGCCGGCCCGGTCGGCCTTGACCGTCACCATCGTCACGTCGGCGAAGACCTTCTGGTAGACCGCGATCGACAGTCCGATCAGCAGCGCGATGGCGGTCAGGAACGCCACACCGGCGACGAGCAGCCGTCGGTGCTCCGCGGGGCTGTCGTGGTGGACGTTGACCAGCATGACTACCCCGTGATCCGAACTGTCGTCGTGGAGCCCCAGATCGCGAAGCTGAGGAAGAAGTCGGCCACGACGACCGTGACGATGCTGGTCCGGATGGCTCGACCCACGGCCATCCCGACGCCGGCCGGACCGCCCGAGGCGGTGTAGCCGTAGTAGCAGTGGATGAGGATCACCGCGACCGCGAGGAACATCAGCTTGAAGAACGACCACAGCATGTCGACGGGCGGGAGGAACTGGAGGAAGTAGTGGTCGTAGGTGCCGGGCGACTGCCCGTAGATCAGCGTGGTGATCAGCCGCGGCGAGAGGTACGACGCGCACAGCGCCACGATGTAGAGCGGGATCACCGCGACGAAGGCGGCGATCATCCGCGTCGTCACGAGGAAGGGCAGCGACGGCACGCCCATCACCTCGAGCGCGTCGATCTCCTCGGAGATCCGCATCGCCCCGAGCCGCGCCGTGTAGCCGCAGCCGACCGTCGCGGCCAGCGCGATCGCGGAGACCAGCGGAGCGACCTCGCGGGTGTTGAAGTAGGCCGAGATGAAGGCGGTGAACTTCGCGACCCCGATCTGGCTCAGCGAGGCATAGCCCTGGATGCCCACCTCGGTGCCGGCGAAGAAGGCCAGGAACGCGATCACCCCGACCGTGCCCGCGATGAGGGTGAGGCCGCCGGCGCCGAAGGTGACCTCGGCGAGCGTGTTGAGGATCTCGCGCTTGTAGCGCCGAAGCGCCCGCGGAGTCCAGGCCAATGCCTTGACGTAGAAGAGCAGCTGGTCGCCGTACTGCTCGAGGGAGTCCCGTCGTCCCTGGACGACGGAGCCGGCGATCGACGTGATGGCTGGCCATCAGAGCCCCGGGGGCGGAGCGACCTGGAAGTAGATCGCCGAGATCACGGCATTGAGGAAGAACAGGAGCATGAACGCGACGATCACGGACTCGTTGACGGCGCGGCCCACCCCGCTCGGGCCGCCGCCCGCGTTGAGGCCCTTGTAGGCCCCCACGATGGCGGCCAGCCAGCCGAACACGGCCGCCTTGACCATCGCGACGTAGAGGTCATTCAACGAGGCCAGTGCGGTGAAGGAGGAGAGGAACGCCCCGGCCGATCCGCCCTGGATGATGACGGTGAAGAAGTAGCCCCCGCCGATGCCGGCCGCGATGACGAGGCCGTTGATCATCACCGAGACGAAGACCGTGGCCACCACGCGGGGCGCGATCAGGCGGGCCAGTGGGTCGACGCCGAGCACCTCCATCGCGTCGATCTCCTCGCGGATCTTGCGGGCACCCATGTCTGAGCAGATCGCCGACCCGGCGGCGCCGGCGATGATCATCGCGGCGGCAATGGGTGCGGCCTCCCTCGTGACCGCGAGCACGGCGGTGGCGCCGGCGAAGGACTGGGCACCGAGCTGGCCGGTCAGGTTGCCCACCTGGAGCGAGATCACGGCACCGAACGGGATCGAGACCAGGATGGTCGGCATCAGCGTGACGCTGGTGATGAACCAGGCCTGCTCGAGGAACTCGCGGAACTGGAAGGGCGTGGTGAAGATCCGCTTGGTGACCTCGACGACCATCGCCGCCAGCTCGCCGGGTCCGCGCACGACTGACACCGCAGAGAACGCCATCAGTCACCTCCCCGGGTCCGTCGCGAGCGCCGCCTCAGAATAGAACGTGTTCTCGTTTTGGGCAATGTGACGTCCAGCCACCCGGCCTTGCCACCAGGTACAACGACGCCGCCACCCCGATGTCACGCGCGCCGGATCGCAACCGGGGCGACCCAACCGTCCTAGGATGCCGCGTGTGAGTGCGGCACCTCGGTTCGCCCGTGCAGTTCGCGAGCACCCCTCGGCGGTCCTCCTCGGCGCCCAGCTGTTCGCCGTCCTCGCCTACCCGTTCCTCGCGACTCCACGGCGGGACGCGTCGCGCTGGGGGTGGTCCAGCCCGCGATCGTGCTGATCGCCGTCTACGCGGTGCGTCGTACCGCCGCCCTCAGCTGGGTCGCCCTCCTCTTCGGCCTGCCCGCGGTCGTCTTCAGCGTGCTGGAGGTGATCCGGCCCGAGAACGACGCGATCATCGTCGGATCGGCGCTGGCCCACGTGCCGTTCTACTTCTTCGTCTCCTACGCGATGATCCGCTACCTGTTCCACGACGACCGGGTCACCCGGGACGAGCTGTTCGCCACCGGCGCCGCCTTCACCGTCGTCGCCTGGGGGTTCGCCTACCTGTACGCCGCGGCGCAGGTGCTGTGGCCCGGCTCGTTCATCGGCACGGGTGGACCTGGCGACCGGTCGTGGTTCGACCTGCTGTTCCTCTCCTTCACCACGCTGACCAGTGTGGGGCTCTCCGACGTGGTGCCGGTGCTCCCCCACGCGCGATCGCTGGTGATGGTCGAGCAGGTGGCCGGGGTGCTGTACGTCGCCCTGGTGGTCGCCCGGCTGGTCGGGCTGACCGTCGTCGGCAGG